>NZ_JBQDCO010000019.1:0-57656 GCF_052091845.1 Marinobacter sp.
ATCATAGCACTTTTAGCCGCTTCTTTTTATCCCTTCATGAGAAATCCGGGCTAGCTGCAAGGCGGTGTAGTGATAGCCGAATAGCGAGCCGGCGGCCAGCACAAGGGGTGCGGAAACCGCAATAATGTGGAGAAATAACAGGAAGTTCCCATGGGATTTATAGTCTCTCACAGACGACATAATGCGCTGTGCAAATACTGCCAGTGCAATGGACACCAAAGTGAAAAGCAGGCGCCCAAGGCTGTCATCAAATTGTGCACCTTCAGGCGTTGAACTTGTTGAGGTGGTGATGATTGTGACGGGAATAACAAAGGCCATCAGCAAAGGAATTTCCCGGCGGATAACCAGTAGAGAGCTCGGGTTCCAGTGGAAGTGGCTTTCCCCGAGCCCGCCTTTGCGGGCAACGTTGCGGATAAACGCGAGCAAAAACATAATAAAGCCGGCTGCGGTAAAGCCTTTTGAGAGTGCGGCGAAAAATTCATTGCCGTTCATCAGAACCAGGGCTGCCAGAGCGAATACAAGTACGCCAGGTAGCGCCAGTAAAAAACTGTTGACGAGTGCTTGCAGTGTATACGCTGTTCGGTCCTGGTCTACATTTCCGATATGGCGACCGTTGGTTTGGAGATGGTCAGCTATTGCTTTGCGCCTTATTAAAAGCACAGCCAGAAGCAGGGCTAAAAACGCTATGCGGCCGCCACGTTCATTCACAGACTCTTTAATGGCATCACTCAGTGCTTCAGGTTTTAATTGCGAAACAAACCACTTGGCAGATTGATAAAGCCCCCCGACGGTTTTTTTGCTCACCACGGCGGCACTGGGAAGCCAGAATAGTCGCTGCTGCAAGAGTGTTTGGTAGTCCTGAACCTGATCCTGAAGTGCCGACGCTGTGTTGAAATATTCATTGAGAACATCAATGTGGTCGGTCACCGCTTTGTGAAGCTCTCGCAGTAGTTCAGAGCGGCGGCTGAGCAGTTGGCTTTGGGCGTCGCTTTCGGGTTCGGCAATGGCCTCAAATTCCTCCAGCCGCAGTTGTTCTTCTCTTGCTGCAGAGAGTTTGTTCTCAATGCCTTCAATGAGATCTTCGGCAATACTCTGCCGCTGTAAACGCTCAAGACGCTGTTTTAACAGGTCGGCATAGCTTGCGGTTAGATTGAGCCCTGCCTTTTCGAGCCTCAGCTCGAAACTTTCGTACTCATCCTTCAGGCGGCTGAGGACAGATTCGGCATAGCCTAGTCGCTCCCGGCTCGCCAGGACTGCAGCCTGACGCTGATCGAGTGAGGCACCTAGCGTTTGGACCTGCTGATGAATGTCTGCATCGACCGAGTCCGGCAATTTGGTGTCCGGGGGCGCGTCTGTGCCCGCTTGCAGTTCCGGCTGTACCGCCGGGCGCGCCTCTTCAGGTTCTTCGGACTCTTCGGCGAAGGCCTGCGTTGTTACAAAGCACAGTAGAAAAAGCCCGGCCAGCCATCCTGTTAAAACTGGGTAACGGGTCGGGCGTTGCTTCATGATTTGCGATCCTCGCGTTGGCAGGGCCAGTGCTGTGTCCTCAGAAAGCGGTCAGCGGGGCTTTTTTCAGCTCCGGCGGCTGCTCAGGTTTGGCTATCAACCACCACACGTTTTCATCCCAGTCACCAAGGACAATCCGCTTCGCGGTTTTGCCATGTACTTCCGGGCTATGTTCAGCCGGCCGGTGGGTATGGCCATGAATCAGCCGCGGCACATTATGGGTCTCCATAACACGCACAACTTCTTCAGGGGTAACATCCATAATGTCTTCGGCTTTGCCCTGATTGGTGGCCATGCTCATTTCCCGGAGTTGTCGGGCCATTTGTTGGCGATCTTTAAGAGGACGGGCCAGAATGAGCTTTTGAGTCTGCGGGTTGCGCATGTTGGTGCGAAATTTTTGGTAGTCCACATCGGCCGTGCACAGGCTGTCGCCGTGCATTAATAGAGTAGGGGTGCCGTAGAGATCGATGAGGGTAGGGTCGTCCAGCAAGGTAGCACCGGCGCGGGCGCAGAAGTCTTCGCCCAGGAGGAAATCCCGGTTGCCATGCATCACGAAGATGCGGGTGCCACCATCGCTGAGCGCTCGCAATGCTGTTGCAATCTGCTCCTGCAGCGGCGTGCGCTCGTCGTCACCAATCCAGGCCTCAAAAAAATCACCCAGAATGTATAGCTGCTCTGCACCGGACGCTTTCTTTTCCAGGAAACCAAGAAACGCCCCGGTAATGTCGGGGCGTGATTCTTCCAGGTGGAGGTCGGAAATAAACAGCGTGGTCACGCTGCGCCTCCGTCCTCTTTACCATTTTCTGTAACAGTGGCTTTTACCAGCACCACGTCTTCATAGGGCACGTCCTGGTGGCCTGCATCCATAGTGGTGCGTACTGCGCGGATAGCGTTCACGGTTTCCATGCCCTCTACAACTTTGCCAAACACGCAGTAACCCCAGCCTTCGGCATTTTTTGCTGTATGGTCCAAAAAACCATTGTTCTCAACGTTGATGAAGAACTGGGCAGAGGCGGAGTGCGGGTCCATGGTGCGGGCCATGGCAACAGTGCCTTTCATGTTGCTCAGGCCATTGTCGGCTTCGTTCTTGATGGGCGCGCGCGTTTTGCGGGCAACCATACCCGGCTCAAAACCGCCACCCTGAACCATAAAGTTGCTGATTACCCGATGAAAAATCAGGCCGTCGTAGAAGCCGTCACGGACATACTGCTCGAAATTTTGAGCCGTTTCGGGTGCTTTTTCGTAATCGAGTTCGAGCTTGATATCGCCGTGATTAGTGGTCAGCAGAATCATCAGGGTTTCCTGTTCATTGGGTTTAAGTCGACTAAAGCCGGTATTGTACTCAAGAGTTTCCGGCGATGCATGAGTCCGGCCCTCATTTATGAGTATAATAGCGCGTTTATGATCCACTTCTTTTAAGAGATTGTATGAGCGCCGAGTCGAAGAAAGCCCACAACTTTATTCAGAACCTGATCGAAGATGCCGTCGCTAAAGGTGAGCATACCGGCCAGGTAGTCACCCGTTTCCCGCCTGAGCCCAATGGCTACTTGCATGTCGGCCACGCCAAGTCTATCTGCCTTAACTTTGGTATTGCTGAAACATTTTCCGGCGCGTGCAATCTGCGGTTTGACGACACCAATCCCGAAAAAGAAAACCAGGAGTATATTGAGGCCATTAAACGGGATGTAGAATGGCTGGGTTACACTTGGGCAGGCGAGGTGCATTACGCGTCTGATTACTTTGATTCCCTTTATTACTTTGCCGAAGAGTTGATCGAGAAGGGCAAGGCCTACGTGTGTGCATTGTCTGCCGATGAAATGGCAGAATACCGTGGCAGCCTGAAGGAACCTGGCAAAAACAGCCCTTATCGCGACCGGCCTGTAGACGAGAGCCTGAAGCTGTTCCGGGACATGCGCGACGGCCAGTACAGCAATGGCGAGATGGTGTTACGGGCCAGGATTGATATGGCCTCGCCCAACATCAACATGCGCGACCCCATTCTTTACCGTATTCGTTACGCGGACCATCACCAAACCGGCAGTAAATGGTGCATCTACCCGATGTACGATTTCACTCACCCCATTTCCGATGCCATGGAAGGGATTACCCATTCCCTGTGCACTCTGGAGTTTGAAGACCACCGGCCGCTATACGATTGGGTACTGGATAACATTACTGCTCCGTGCCATCCGCGGCAGATCGAGTTCTCACGGCTTAATCTGAATTACACTATTACCAGTAAGCGCAAGCTCAAGCGCCTGGTAGATGAGGGGTTTGTAGACAGCTGGAACGACCCACGCATGCCGACCATTTCCGGTATGCGCCGCCGTGGATACACGCCTGAGTCCCTGCGGGCGTTCTGCGATATGATCGGCGTGAACAAGGCGGGTGGCACTGTGGATATGGGCATGCTGGAATTCGCCATTCGCGAGGATTTGAACACCCGCGCACCTCGCGCCATGTGTGTAATGCGCCCGCTTAAGGTGACGCTTACCAATTACCCTGCTGACAAAACAGAAACCCTGGTGTTGCCTGTGCATCCGCAGAACCCGGATATGGGGCAGCGTGAAGTGACCTGGAGCCAGACACTGTATATCGATCGGGCAGATTTCGTGGAGGAGGCTCCCCGCAAGTGGAAACGCCTGGCACCTGATAAAGCCGTTCGCCTGCGCGGTGGCTATGTGATGACATGCAAAGAAGTGGTCCGCGATGCCAGCGGTGAGATTACAGAGCTGCGTTGCGAGTACGACCCGGCGACGTTGGGCGTTAATCCCGAAGGCTATAAGCCTAACGGCGTTGTTCACTGGGTGTGTGAAAGCGATAGCGTAGAGTGCGATATCAACGTGTACGATCGGCTGTTTAATCACGAGTCTCCAGACAGCGATAAAGACGGCGATCTGGTCGATCACGTTAATCCCGAATCACTTGTGGTGCTTAAAGGTGCGCGTGCAGAGAAGAACCTCGCCATGCCTCGCACAGACTTGCCTTATCAGTTCGAGAGGGAGGGGTATTTTTTCTGCGATCAGGAGCTGACAGCCAAAGCCGGCAAGCCGGTATTCAATCGCACCGTTACCTTGCGGGATTCCTGGGGTAAATAAAAAGTAAACAGGGTTAGCATTCGGGAGACCAGCAGTGATCAGAATTTACAACACGCTCACCCAGCAAAAAGAAACGTTTACGCCCATCGAGCCGGGAAAGGTTCGCATGTACGTGTGCGGTATGACGGTTTACGACTTTTGCCACTTGGGCCATGCCCGGGTGTTGGTCGCTTTTGATGTGGTGACACGTTATCTGCGCAACCGGGGTTACGACGTAACCTATGTGCGCAACATAACGGATATCGACGACAAGATTCTTCGTCGGGCTGAGGAGAACGCAGAGCCGTACACCGAGCTGACCGGTCGAATGATTGCAGCAATGCACGAGGATGAATCCCGCCTGGGCGTGCTAACGCCTGATGCTGAGCCCTGTGCGACCGATTATATCGATGAAATCATCGCCATGATCAACACGCTGATTGAGTCAGGCCATGCCTATGCTGCAGATAACGGCGATGTGTACTTTGCTGTAGAATCCTTTGAGGGCTACGGAAAACTCAGCAAGAAGAAGCTTGAAGACTTGTTGGCCGGGGCCCGGGTTGACGTGGAAGCGGCCAAGCGCTGCCCGGCAGATTTTGCTCTATGGAAGGCCGCTGACGAGGGCGAGGTTAGCTGGTCATCACCCTGGGGAAATGGTCGTCCGGGATGGCATATTGAGTGTTCTGCCATGTCCACCCGTTGCCTGGGTGATACATTTGATATTCACGGTGGCGGGCCGGATTTGCTGTTTCCCCACCATGAAAACGAAATTGCCCAGTCTGAATGTGCAACTGGTCATACGTTCGTAAACACCTGGATGCATGCAGGTGCGATCCGCGTGAACAAGGAGAAGATGTCCAAGTCTTTGGGTAACTTCTTCACCATTCGGGAGATCCTGGAGACCTATCCTCCGGAGGTTGTGCGCTTCTTTTTAGTGTCCAGCCATTACCGCAGTCAGGTCGATTATTCTGAAGATAATCTGGCTGAAGCAGGGCGCTCCCTTGCGCGGTTGTATCACGCGTTGCGTGGTGTCGCGCCGGCTAATTCTGACGATGTTCCTGAAACAGAGCACGATCGGCGCTTCGTGGAGTTGATGGACGATGACTTCAACTGTGCAGGTGCGATTTCGGTCCTCCATGCGGCGGCCAATGACATCAACCAGCATCGTCGGGAGGGGCGTGAAGATGACGCCAGAAATGTGGCGGCAGTGATGGTGCGATTGGGCGGCGTTCTTGGTTTGCTGCAGCAGGACCCGGACGTTTTCTTCCAGGCAGACACCGGCGGCCAACTAAGCGCAGAAGATATTGAAGCGCAAATACAGGCCCGTGCAGATGCCCGCAAAGCGAAAGACTTTGCCGGGGCCGACCGTATTCGGGATGAGCTGGCGCGGCAGGGGATTGTTCTGGATGATTCCCGTGAAGGTACAAGCTGGCGGCGCAGCTGATTGATATAGCTTAAGCCGTATTGTTTTCCGGGAAATGACCTTGTAGGGAATCTCCCGTATAATACGGCCTTCCATTTTCCCAACCCGACTGCTGCGGCTGTTGGGATAGGTTAACTCATTGAGGCTAAAAACGATGACAGAACGTGTGCAACTTGGCGGTATTCAGGTCGCAAAGAATTTGTACGACTTCGTAACCGACGAAGCAATTCCGGGCACCGGATTGGATGCAGATAAATTTTGGGCAGAATTCGACAAGATCGTTAACGATCTGGCACCACGTAACCGTGAGCTGTTGGCCAAGCGTGGCGAAATCCAGGAAAAAATGAATAGCTGGAACAGCGAGCACAAGGGCCAGAAGCTGGATATGGCCGCCTATAAAGCCTTCTTGAAGGAGATTGGCTATCTGGTAGATGAGCCGGCAGATTTCCGCATTTCTACCGCCAATGTTGACCCTGAAGTTGCCACCATGGCTGGCCCCCAGTTGGTGGTGCCGATCATGAACGCCCGTTTTGCATTGAACGCAGCCAACTCTCGCTGGGGCAGCCTTTACGATGCGCTTTATGGCACCGATGCGATTTCTGAAGAAGAGGGTGCTGAAAAAGGCCGCGGCTATAACCCGGTGCGTGGCGCCAAGGTTATCGAGTTTGCACGCAATCTACTGGATAGCTCTGCTCCGCTGGCGTCTGGAAGTCATAAAGATGCGGCCTTGTATCAGGTTGCCGGCGGCAAGTTGGCCGTTAAGCTGCAGAACGGTAGCGTGACCGGACTAAAAGACGAAACTGGTTTTGTTGGCTACACAGGTGCGGCGGATACCCCTACCGGCATCCTGTTGGTTAAAAATGGCATGCACTTCGAAATTCAGATTGATGCCAGTCACCCGATTGGTAAGGACGACGGTGCGCACGTTAAAGATGTGCTGATGGAATCTGCACTGACGACAATCATGGATTGCGAAGACTCGGTTGCTGCGGTTGATGCTGATGATAAAACTCTGGCCTACAGCAACTGGCTGGGCTTGATGAAAGGTGATCTGGAAGAAACCTTCGATAAAGGCGGTGAAAGCCAGACCCGTAAAATGAACGCAGACCGCGCCTATACAGCAACTGATGGCAGTGAGCTGAAGCTGAAAGGTCGCAGTTTGATGTTTGTCCGCAACGTGGGCCACTTGATGACTAACCCGGCCATCCTGCTAGAAGATGGCAGTGAAATACCCGAAGGGCTTATGGACGGCATGCTCACTTCACTGATCGCCATTCACGACTTAAAGGGCGGTGGGCAGTTTCAGAACAGTGCCACCGGTTCGGTTTACATAGTGAAGCCCAAGATGCATGGCCCGGAAGAAGTTGCATTTACCAATGATTTCTTCGGTCGGGTTGAAGATGCTCTGGGTTTGCCCGGCTTCACTCTGAAAATCGGCATTATGGACGAAGAGCGTCGCACCACGGTTAACCTTAAAGCCTGTATCCACGCTGCCAAAGATCGTGCCGTGTTCATTAATACCGGCTTCCTGGATCGTACCGGTGATGAAATGCATACCTCCATGGAGCTTGGGCCATTCATTCGCAAGGGTGAAATGAAGCAGGCTGCGTGGATAGGTGCTTATGAGCAGTGGAACGTTGACGTTGGACTGGAAACCGGTTTTCGAGGCGTTGCCCAGATTGGTAAGGGGATGTGGGCTATGCCGGATCTGATGGCGGCCATGCTCGAACAGAAAATTGGTCACCCCAAAGCAGGCGCTAATACCGCATGGGTGCCCTCGCCAACGGCGGCTACGCTGCATGCGACTCACTACCACCAGGTATCGGTGGCTGATATTCAGAAAGACCTGGAAAGCCGTGAACGGGCCAGCCTGGATGACATTCTGACGGTGCCTGTGATGGAAGACCCATCCAGGCTGACAGAATCCGATATTCAGCAGGAGTTGGACAACAACGCCCAGGGCATTCTTGGCTACGTTGTGCGCTGGATCGACAGTGGTGTGGGTTGCTCCAAGGTACCTGATATCAATGATGTAGGTCTTATGGAAGATCGTGCTACCTTGCGCATCTCGTCGCAGCACCTGGCTAACTGGCTGCACCATGGCATTTGCACCGAGGCGCAGGTTGAAGAGACCATGAAGCGCATGGCGCAGGTTGTTGACAAGCAGAACGCCGGCGATCCGACCTATCAGGCAATGGCGCCGGACTTCTCAGGCAGCGTCGCGTTCCAGGCTGCTATGGATCTGGTTCTGAAGGGGCGTGAGCAGCCAAGTGGTTACACTGAGCCACTTCTGCACGCCTACCGTCTGCAGGCGAAGGAAAAGTTCGGTCAGTAATAACGACTGAAAACAAAAAAACCCGCTTCGGCGGGTTTTTTTGTGGCTGATTAACTGCCTGAAGTGCACGGCTCTCAGCGTGGCGAGGTTACCCTTTGTGCAATTCGTTCGCAGCGTACAGGGTATTTTCGAGAAGCGTGGCGATAGTCATGGGGCCAACGCCGCCAGGCACCGGTGTGATATAGGCTGCGCGATCAGAAGCAGTTGCAAAGTCGACATCACCTTGTAGCTTGCCGTTTTCCATGCGGTTGATGCCCACATCGATCACCGTTGCGCCAGGTTTTACCCATTCACCCTTAATTAGCCCGGGCTTGCCCACGGCCGCAATAAGAATGTCGGCTTCGCGAACGAACTTTTCCAGGTTGGGTGTAAAGCGATGACAAACTGTCGTGGTTGCCCCCTTAAGTAGCAGTTCCATGGTCATGGGGCGGCCTACGATGTTTGAGGCGCCTACAATCACTGCGTGCTGGCCCTTGTAAGGGGTGTTCACGCTATCCAGCAATGTAATGACACCAGCGGGCGTGCATGGCCTGAGCGCCGGTTTACGTTGTACCAGGCGGCCTATATTGTAAGGATGAAAGCCGTCTACATCTTTGTCGGGGCGGATTTTCAGCAGAATGGGGTCGGCATCCAATTGCTCGGGTAGTGGAAGCTGCACGAGTATCCCGTCAACAGCGGGGTTTTCATTCAACTCATCAATCAAAGCCTCCAGGGCTTGCTGAGAGGTGTCTGATGGCAGATCGTAGGAGAGCGACAGGATGCCTGCCGCATCGCAAGCCTTTCGTTTGTTGCCCACATATATTTCAGAAGCTGTGTCGCTCCCTACCAGTACAACAGCTAAGCCAGGGGCGCGCAGCCCTATGCTTGTGCGGGCTTCTACGCCAGCAGCGACCTGCTGTCTGACCCCGGCGGCAATCTCTTTTCCGTTGATTAGTTTGGCGCTCATGTTTCGTCTTGTCGGTTGGTATGGGTAAATAAAAGAGGCGGCATTGTCTCACGCTTGCCCTTTAACTCCAATTGAGGACACTCTTGTGCCGCCGTTATTTCAGGAGGGTTTTCGGGGCAAAGAGCGTGTCTGTGTAAGAAATTGATTTTCCTTGTTGACGGAACCTGTTTGCAGCGGTAATATGCGCGCCAACTTAGCTGATGCAACACGTTGTTCAGTTCAGACGGGGTATAGCGCAGTCTGGTAGCGCGCCTGCTTTGGGAGCAGGATGTCGGGAGTTCGAATCTCTCTACCCCGACCATTTTCTGAATGTTCAGATGGGTGAACGGTCACGCGCCCGTAGCTCAGCTGGATAGAGCATCGGCCTTCTAAGCCGAGGGCCGCAGGTTCGAGTCCTGCCGGGCGCACCATTCAAGCTGTTCGCTTGATGGGAACCGAACCACCGCAAGAAGCGAAGTTAGAAAGTTAGTGATCTGGTTGTTGAAGTTACCGCAAGGTTGTTTCCCGATGTGGTGGACGTAGCTCAGTTGGTAGAGCTCAGGATTGTGACTCCTGCGGTCGAGGGTTCGATCCCCTTCGTCCACCCCACTTTTCAAAAGACTACCGACACTGATTTTCAGAATTACGGGTTGTGGCGAAATTGGTAGACGCGCCAGATTTAGGTTCTGGTTCCGAGAGGAGTGGGAGTTCGATTCTCCCCAACCCGACCATATTTTAAAGGCTCTTAGACGATCTCTAAGGGCCTTTTTTACTTGTCTGTCTTATTTTCTTTCTCTAGTTCCTCAAAATGCGGCGCCTATTCTGTAAATCCGGGTGGTTCACCCCTTTGTTTTTCTTTTTTCGTCCCAAACTCCTGTTTGTAGTGTCGTTGTGGTCACGATCCCTGAAACTACCCTTGGTAGGCGATTCTCTCGTAAGGGCAAACCGTGATAAACTACCGGCTTTTAATTTTGTGTCTTTTCCGGGGGAACTGCTTCGGGATGGACTTTTAGTTTAAATTTCATTCATATACCGAACCCGAAACTTGAGGATCTTCCATGCAAGTGTCTGTAGAAACGACCTCCAACATTGAGCGTCACATGACGATTAGTGTGCCCGCCCAGGAAATTGACCAGGCGGTTCAGAAACGCCTGCAGGAAACCGCGCGTACCGTGCGCCTGAATGGTTTCCGCCCTGGCAAGGTACCTATGAGCGTGGTTAAGCGTCGTTTCGGTGACAGTGTTCGCCAGGAAATCGTCGGCGACGTCATGCGTGACAACTATATTAAGGCGCTACAGGAGCAGGATATTAACCCTGCGGGTTGGCCAAAACTTGAGCCAAAAACCATGGAAGCCGGCAAGGACCTTGAGTTCGTTGCTATATTTGAAGTTCTTCCCGAGATTGAGTTGGGCGATCTGAGCAAAATTTCCATCGAGAAGTTGGCCTCTGAAATTACTGACAAGGATATCGATACCATGATCGATAACCTGCGTCGTCAGCAGGCCACCATGAAATCTGTCAAGCGCAAGTCCAAGAACAAGGACGTACTGACGATCGACTTCAAAGGCACCATCGATGGTGAGGAGTTTGAAGGTGGGGCGGCTGAGGGGCACAAGTTGACCCTGGGCTCTGATCAGATGATTCCTGGTTTTGAAAAAGCCATTGTTGGCGGTAAAGCGGGCGAAGAGTTTGAAATTGAAGTGACATTCCCGGAGGACTACCACGCCGAAGAGCTGAAGGGTAAGCCGGCCAAATTTGATATCAAGATCCACGAGGTTGAAGAGCCACAGCTACCTGAGCTGAACACCGAGTTCTTCACCAAGTTCGGTATCGAAGCCGAAGACGAAGCCGCATTCCGTGAAGAAGTGAAAAAGAATATGGAGCGCGAGCTCAAGCAGGCTGTAGCCAACAAGGTCAAGAATGACGTTGTGGACGGTCTTCTGGGAACGACCGAGGTCGACATCCCCAACGCCTTGACGGATCAGGAAATCGATCGTTTGCGCCAAGATGCTGTGAAGCGCTTCGGTGGGCAGGTGGATTTCCAGCAGCTACCCAAGGAAATATTCCAGGAGCAGGCTGAGCGCCGCGTGAAAACAGGCCTGTTGTTCCAGGAGGTGGTTAAGGCCAACGACCTGAAAGTGGATCCGGCCAAAGTCGACGAAAAGATCCAGGAGATCGCGTCAACGTATGAACAACCAGATGAAGTCATTGCGCACTTCAGTAGTAACCCTGAGCAGAAGAGCCAGATCGAGTCATCTGTGCTGGAAGATCAGGTTGTTGACCATGTGTTGTCGTTTGCCAAGGTCAAGGACAAGAAGGTCAAGTACGAAGAAGCTATTCAAGCTGGACAGGCGCAGCAGGGCTGAGGCCAGACAGAGAATAGCGCGATGGCCGGGTTGAGACCGGCCTGGCTGGCCTGAGTCAACGAACAGCCGGTGTGTCCGGCTGTTTCCATCAAGGCCGGCGACTGGCAAAGTAGAAGATGCAAGAAGACTGAAATTGCCGTGGTTTTTAAGCTACGTCCTATTTTTTTATAAGGAGTTCAGGCGCATCATGATGCAGAAACCGATTGATGGTCCCGCAATGGTTACGAGTTCCGGTCTGGTGCCGATGGTTATCGAGCAGACTGCCCGCGGGGAACGCTCGTTCGATATTTATTCCCGTCTGCTCAAGGAGCGTGTGATCTTTATGGTGGGCCCAGTGGAAGACCACATGGCTAACCTGATCGTGGCGCAGCTTCTTTTCCTGGAATCTGAAAATCCGGATAAAGACATTCACCTGTACATAAACAGCCCGGGCGGCTCTGTAACCGCAGGCATGTCTATCTACGATACCATGCAGTTTATCAAGCCTGATGTCTCAACCTTGTGCGTGGGGCAGGCAGCCAGCATGGGCGCATTTTTGCTGGCGGGCGGTGCTGAAGGAAAGCGCGCCTGCTTGCCCAATTCCCGGGTAATGATTCACCAGCCTTTGGGTGGTTATCAGGGCCAGGCAACCGATATTGAGATCCATACACGGGAAATTCTCAAGATACGGCACACTCTGAATTCCATTCTGGCGCATCACACTGGCCAGGATCTGGAGACGCTGGCAAGGGATACGGACCGTGATAATTTCATGGACCCAGCCCAGGCTAAGGAGTACGGGTTAATCGACTCGATACTTGATAAGCGCGTACCGAATAAATAATACTGGCAGTAAATGCATCACCCTTGGCCGGCGCACAGTTACTTCACGCGCCGGCAAAACGAGATCAGAGGTATTTCAATGGCAGATGAAAGAAACGGCAGAGGCGACGATAACGGCAAGTTGCTCTACTGCTCGTTTTGTGGAAAGAGCCAGCATGAAGTCCGTAAGCTCATTGCAGGGCCTTCGGTGTTCATCTGCGATGAGTGTGTCGACCTGTGCAACGATATTATCCGTGAAGAAATTCAGGAGAATGCACAGGAGGAGCCGAGTGACCGTCTCCCGACACCGGCTGAAATCCGCAACACACTGGATGAATATGTCATCGGCCAGGATCGCGCCAAGGTTGTGCTCGCGGTAGCGGTTTATAACCATTACAAGCGTCTTCGCTACGGCGAAGGGAAGGGCGATGTGGAGCTTGGCAAAAGTAATATTTTGCTGATTGGCCCAACGGGTAGTGGCAAGACTCTGCTTGCAGAAACTCTGGCGCGCATGCTCAATGTACCATTCACGATTGCAGATGCCACAACGCTTACCGAAGCCGGTTATGTTGGTGAGGATGTTGAGAACATCATCCAGAAACTGCTTCAGAAATGCGATTACGATGTGGACAAGGCCCAGCGCGGCATTGTGTATATCGATGAGATCGACAAGATCTCACGCAAGTCTGATAACCCGTCCATCACACGAGACGTCTCAGGTGAGGGTGTACAGCAGGCTTTGCTGAAGTTGATTGAAGGTACGGTGGCGTCCGTACCGCCACAAGGTGGGCGCAAGCATCCGCAACAGGAATTCTTGCAGGTTGATACGGGTAACATGCTGTTTATCTGTGGCGGCGCGTTTGCCGGCCTGGATAAAGTGATCCGTGATCGTACTGAGAAGAGCAGTATTGGCTTCTCGGCATCCGTTGCCAGCCATGACGACAGTAAGAATATGGGCGATGTGATCAAGCACGTTGAGACAGAAGATCTTGTCAAATACGGCCTGATCCCGGAGTTTGTAGGGCGCTTGCCAGTTGTTGCCACTCTGAACGAGTTGGATGAAGACGCACTGGTTCAAATCCTGACAGAACCGAAAAACTCTCTCACACGGCAGTATCAAAAGCTGTTTGACATGGAAGGCGTGGAACTGGATTTCCGTGAGGACGCCCTGCGTGCAGTTGCTGATAAAGCATTGGAGCGCAAAACCGGCGCCCGTGGCCTTCGCTCCATCATGGAGGCGACGCTGCTGGATACCATGTACCAGATCCCGTCTGAGCATGATATTTCCAAGGTTGTGATCGACGAAAGCGTGATCAAGGGCGATTCTGAACCGTTCAAGATTTATGCAAATACTGATCATGCCAAGGCTGTGCCTGATGACTAATCAGGTTGTCACCGCTGAGTGAGATAATATGTAGAGTTAAAAAAGGGGCGAAAGCCCCTTTTTTAATGGTTTGTGTTAGCAGGGCCAAGTGTCGTGTTGTTTGGTAAAAAGATTGCAATTCCGGCGGCCGCCCCAATGAAGGGTGATATGCTGAGACAAACACCGTCAGAGGATTCCTTATGACTCGGATACCCGAAGATACCGTGCAAGAATACCCACTACTTCCACTTCGTGATGTCGTGGTGTTTCCGCACATGGTGGTCCCTTTATTTGTGGGCCGTGAAAAATCCATTCAGGCTTTGGAAGCTGCGATGGAAGGAGACAAAGAAATCCTTCTGGTGGCCCAGCGGAAGGCCTCTACAGATGAGCCAGGCCCAAACGATGTGTTTGATACGGGCACGCTGGCTACCGTTCTACAAATGTTGCGCCTGCCGGATGGCACTGTAAAAGTGCTGGTAGAAGGTAACAACCGGGCAACGATCAGTAATATTTCCGAAGCGGAATATTTAACCGGTCGCGCGACTCTGTTGAACGAAAAAAACCTGCCTGAGCGTGAAGAAAAAGTGCTCCTGAAAACTCTGATGGATGAGTTCGAAAAGTATGTGAAGCTTTCGAAAAAAGTGCCTTCAGAAGTGTCAAATGCATTGACGGGCATTGAGGAGTTAGAGCACCTCTCAGACACCATGGCCGCTCACCTTGAAATGCAGATTCCGGAGAAGCAGGAGCTTTTGGAAGCTTTGGATCTGAATCGCCGCGTTGAGCTTTTGCTTGGAAAGCTGGACGGCGAAATCGACCTGATTGAAGTTGAAAAACGCATCCGTGGCCGTGTAAAGAAACAGATGGAACGCAGTCAGCGTGAGTATTACCTGAATGAGCAAATGAAGGCTATCCAGAAAGAAATGGGTAACCTGGGCGAAGGTAATAACGATTTCGAAGAGCTGGAGCAAAAGCTGGAGGATGCGGGCCTGCCCGAGGAGGCCCGCAAGAAGACCGAAGTAGAACTGAATAAGCTTAAAATGATGTCGCCGATGTCTGCCGAAGCCACAGTTGTGCGCGGTTATATAGACTGGATGCTGGCCATACCCTGGAAAAAGCGTAGCCGTGTACGCCACGATATTGAAAAGGCGCGAGAGATTCTTGATCAAGACCATTACGGCCTTGACGAGGTCAAGAAGCGTATTCTCGAATACCTGGCGGTGCAAAGTCGTGTGAAGAAAGTGAAGGGGCCAGTGCTGTGTTTAGTAGGGCCTCCCGGCGTTGGTAAGACTTCACTTGGGCAATCCATTGCCCGGGCCACTAACCGCAAGTATACGCGAATGGCACTTGGCGGTGTGCGCGATGAGGCTGAGATTCGTGGTCACCGTAAAACCTACATTGGTGCGCTGCCCGGTAAGTTATTACAGAAACTGTCCAAGGTGAGTGTTAAAAACCCGCTGTTCCTGTTTGATGAGATCGACAAGCTTGGCATGGACCATCGTGGGGACCCGGCCTCGGCGTTGCTGGAAGTGCTGGACCCTGAACAGAACCACACGTTCAACGACCATTATCTGGAGGTAGACTACGACCTTTCCGACGTCATGTTTGTTTGTACGTCTAACTCCATGGATATTCCGCCTGCGCTATTGGATCGGATGGAAATTATCCGAATTCCGGGTTATACGGAGGACGAGAAGGTCAATATCGCGCTTAAATACTTGTTACCCAAACAGATAAAAGCGAACGGCCTGCGCAAAGATGAGCTGACGCTGCCTGAGGATACACTGCGTGATCTGGTTCGTTACTATACCCGCGAAGCGGGTGTGCGCGGACTGGAGCGGGAAATTGCCAAGATATGCAGAAAGGTTGTTCGCGAGCATGTGGAGGCCGGTGATAAGGCGACTATAACCCTTGAGCCAACGATGCTTGAGCACTATTCAGGTGTGCGCAAGGTCAGCTTTGGGCTGGCAGAGGAAACCAATCAGGTAGGGCAGGTCACTGGTCTGGCCTGGACACAGGTAGGTGGTGAACTACTGACCATTGAGTGCGCGCTCACAGCCGGTAAGGGGCGAGTTGTGAAAACAGGCTCTCTCGGGGATGTCATGCAGGAGTCGATTCAAACCGCGCTTACCGTGGTAAGAAGTCGGGCTCCGGGCTTGGGGATAGCAGACGATTTTCACGAAAAACACGACTTGCATGTGCATGTGCCCGAAGGTGCAACGCCAAAAGATGGTCCCAGTGCCGGTATTGGGATGTGCACAGCTCTCGTTTCTGCACTGACAAAAATTCCGGTGCGTGCCGACGTTGCGATGACCGGCGAGATAACGCTGCGTGGTCGAGTGCTGGCCATTGGCGGCCTCAAGGAAAAGCTTCTTGCGGCCCATAGAGGCGGCATAAAAACCATCGTCATTCCTGATGAAAATGTTAGAGATCTCAAGGAGATACCGGAAAATATAAAGGAATCTCTGGAGATTGTTCCGGTGAAGTGGATTGATGATGTTTTAGACATTGCACTGGCCTACGCCCCCGAGCCACATACCGCCGGTTCATCATCTGAAACAGGGTCAGGTAAGCCCCGGGATGATGAAGGTGACAGTGCAGAACGCATAAATACACATTAAAGCTTGGATGAGTTGTTGACATGCCGGAGAGCCCATTGGTATAACTGTTTCGCCGTGAAGCAGCCAATACCAAGGGCTCCCGCGCAGTATGTGCCTATTCCAAACACCGGTTGAATGCCGAAAGGAATAAGAAAACCGAAGAATGGAATTCTCCGACCGCTTATGCGATAGTCGGGAAAGTCCCAGAAAAAACAAACCGACCTATAACATCTTCAACCTGAAAGCGAAGGGGTTTAGTGTGAACAAGTCCGAACTAATTGATGCAATTGCAGAATCAGCAGATATTTCCAAAGCAGCCGCTGGCCGTGCTCTGGACGCAATGACCAACTCTGTCACCGGTGCCCTCAAAAAAGGCGATCAGGTTACTCTGATCGGTTTTGGTACTTTCTCAGTGAAAGATCGTGCAGCGCGCACGGGTCGTAACCCGCAAACCGGTGCCGAGATCAAGATTGCGGCCTCCAAAGTGCCGGGGTTCAAGGCAGGCAAAGCTCTGAAAGACGCTGTTAAGTAACGGTTCTTTCTCCGGCGGCTCCTTTATTTAGGGGCGCCAAGAAGAATTCAAGGCGCATTCCGACAGGGTGCGCCTTTTTACGTTGAGAGTACCGGCAAAGGGGTTCGGGAGAAACATGCTTCAAGATATGCGGGAAAATGCCCAAGGCACTATAGCCAAGATCATTATCGGTCTGTTGATCGTGTCTCTCTCCATCTGGGGAATGGACGCCATTGTTGGTGGTTTCTCCGGCGAGCCGGAGGTGGCAACGGTTAACGATGAGGACATTACCGAGCGGGAGTTCCTTCGGGTGGTCCAAATGGAAAGCCAGCGTCGACTGTCGGAGATGGAACGTCCCGACCCGGCTATGCTGAATGAAGATCAGATCCGCAAAGATGTATTGGATACCCTGATTCAGGAACAAGTACTGATTCAGGACGCCAGGGCTCAGGGGTTTGTGCTCGATGATGAGGATGTCGACGCTCTGATTACCCAAATGCCGCAGTTTCAGGTTGACGGTGAGTTTAACCGCGATCGCTTTGTCTCTTCGGTACGCAACCTGGGCATGGGTGTGGGGGAATTCCGCGAAGCCATGCGCAAGCAATATGTGGTTAATCAGATCCGCAGTGGGGTTATCCAGAGTGGTCTCGTTGCAAATCAGAATGTCGCACAACTGTCGCGCATTCAAAATCAGACGCGAGACTTTCGCGTTGTTCAGATCCCGGCAACAGCTGTATCCGGTGAGGTAGAAGTGACCGATGCAGAGATTGAAACCTTCTATGACGAAAACAGCGATGCGTTCAGGCAGCCAGATCAAGTGGATGCCGCATACATAACCTTGTCGTTAGGCGCCCTGGCCGACAAAGTCGACATCAGCCAAGGTGACCTCGAAGCATACTACGAGCAACGTGCTGATGACCTGGCCCGGGAAGAGCGCCGTGCCTCTCACATTCTGATTGAAGATGGTGCTGATGCTGAACAGAAGATGGCCTCGATCCAGAAGCGTTTAAACGCTGGGGAGAGCTTTGGCGACCTTGCGAAGGAGTTTTCTGTCGACACCGTGTCTGCCAAAGAAGGCGGTGACCTTGGTTATGCCGGTCGTGGTGTCTATGACGAGGCGTTTGAAAAGGCTTTGTTTGCCCTGGAAGAAGGTAAGGTATCAGATCCGGTTAAAACCGGTTTTGGTGTGCACCTGATTCGCCTGGACGATGTGCGCCGGTCAGAGGTTCCGCCGCTGGCGGAGTTGGAGCAACAGCTTCGTAATGAGCTTGCCCGTGAGCGTGCTCAGGAAGAATACGCCGAAGTACGTTCCGAGCTGGCGGATTCCGCCTATGCCGCAGACGATTTGGCTGGCCCTGCAGAGGAATTGGGTCTGGAGGTTCGTGAGGCGGTAGGGGTTACCAAAGAAGGCGGTCAGGCGCCGTTTGATCACCCGGGTTTGGTTCGCCAGTTGTTCTCGGACGACGTGCTTGAGGACGGTTATAATACCGAGTTGATCGATGTTGGCGATAATGTCTCGGTGGTGGCCCGCGTGGGTGAATACCGCGAAGCGCAAAAGCTTGCGCTTGAGGATGTGCGAGACGATATTCGCAGAAACCTCGAGGCACGTAAGACCCGTGAACAGCTTGCTAACCGGGCTGAAGCCATCATTGCCGACCTGGAGAAAGGTGAAACGCTGGCTGATCTCAATGCGGGCGATTGGCAGCAGTTTAACGATCAGGCACGGAATGCCCAGGGGGCTGATCAGCGCGTAATGCAGACTGCTTTCTCCCTGACGCGGCCAGCCGAAGGCGAGACGAGTTACGGCACCGCGATGACGCAAAGCGGTGTTGCAGTGATTGCACTGGATGCCGTAAACGAAGGCGAAGCTGAAGAAGGAAGCGCAGAACTGAAACAGTTGCGTACGTTCCTGGCTTCTCTTGAGGGGCAGCGTGAGTACGCAGCCTATCAGCAGTACTTGAGAAGCACGGCTGAAGTATCCCGGCCTTAAAGCACGGCTGAAATAAAAAACCCGGGTAACAATTATGTTGCCCGGGTTTTTTATTTACTTTAATAAGACTTTGAGTCAGTCGGAGGTTGGCGGAAGGCGGGTAGGCTTCAGGCTGTCTTTGATTTTTTTGAGGTGCCCAAGAAAGTCTGCGCCGCGTTTGAGCGTCACTCCCGTAGCCAGAATATCAATAACAGTAAGGTGGATGATTCTGGACGACATGGGCATATAAACCTCTATGTCTTCCGGCGCCGTCACTTCCAGGGTTGTTGTACAGGTTTCTGCCAGCGGTGAGTCCGGGGTTGTAATGCCAATAACAGTAGCGCCATTATCGCGGGCAATACGCGCAATATCGACGGTTTCTTTGGTGCGCCCGGTGTAGGAGATCATCACAATAACGTCTCCAACGCTGGCCCCGGCAGCGACCATGCGCTGCATCAGTGTGTCGTCATAGGACATAACCGGTATGTTAAAACGGAAAAACTTGTGCTGGGCATCCAACGCTACAGACGCAGACCCACCCATGCCGAAAAAGTTGATTTGCCTTGCCTGAATCAGATAGTCGATAGCGGTTGCCAGGGCCCGGGGGTTCAGCGCCTGACGGGCTTTGTCCAGGTTAGACATTGTGCTCAGCATGATTTTATCGGCAAACTCTGCAACTGTGTCGTCAGGTTCAATGTTTTGGCCGATATACGGCGTGCCGGTGGCAATGCTCTGAGCCAGACGAATCTTGAAGTCGGGGAACCCGGTGGCCGAGAAGCCTCGACAAAATCGATTTACCGTGGGTTCGCTGACGTTCGAAGCCCTGGCCAAAGCGGCAATGCTGTATCGAGTGGCCGCGCTCGGGTCACGCAGGATGGCTTCCGCCACTTTACGTTCGGACTTATTCAGTGTCTCCAGTCGTGACTGGATATCTTCCAACAAATTGTCGTCACGATGCGCCTGGTTTGCGACCATCAAAGCTACTCCCTGTCTTCTGGGTGAAATCGTAGTAAATATGGGGTGAGTATACCGGGATTTTACGGTAATTTGGGTAGTAAACGTATCAGTGCCCAGGCATCAACCTTGGGTTACTCCCAGTCTGGTGTGATTATTTATATATAATTACTACATTTTAAGCCCTTAATGCTCTCTGGAGGTTGCTATGAGCCAATTGTCCGATTTTCACCGTGAGCGTATCCGGGCAATTTTAGATGTATCAGTGTTGATGCCTGTTATCACCATAAAGCACCCGGACGAAGCGGTACCCTTATGTCAGGCTCTCTTTGATGGCGGGATACGGGTAATGGAGATAACCTTGCGCACGGAGCACGGGGCGAAAGCGATCAAAGATGTGCGGGCAGCCCTTCCGGACGCGTGGGTGGGCGCGGGAACGGTCACCTGCCTGGCCCAGTATCGTCAGGCGGAGGCTGCTGGCGCGCAATTTATCATTACCCCCGGTATCACCGAATCGCTTCTTGAATTCTCGTTAACCTCTGAGGCACCTCTGTTACCCGGTATTTCAACAGCCTCAGAGTTGATGC
Source organism: Marinobacter sp. (assembly GCF_052091845.1). Classification (GTDB taxonomy): domain Bacteria; phylum Pseudomonadota; class Gammaproteobacteria; order Pseudomonadales; family Oleiphilaceae; genus Marinobacter. The sequence continues at coordinate 20,415 of NZ_JBQDCO010000019.1, forward strand.
TGGGATACTGCTTGGGCTATCGCGAGTTTAAATTTTTCCCTGCAGATGTGGCCGGTGGTATTCCGGCACTCAAAGCCTTTCGTGGTCCGTTTCCGGACGTAACTTTTTGCCCGACGGGCGGTATTCGTCGGGATACGGCTGGGGACTATCTGGTTTTGAGCAATGTGCAAACGGTAGGCGGCAGTTGGCTGACGCCTGAAGAGCTTGTTACGAACAAAGACTGGGCCGGGATCGAATGCCTTGCGGCCGCCAGTCTTTCGGATCTTAGCTGTTAGGATGACCTTAAACCGATGACGGATACACTTTCCCAACTGCCTTTTGATGAGCTGCTTCGACAAGTGCGCGCTTGCACGATTTGCGCCCATGCTCTGCCGCGGGGGCCACGACCGGTTATACAGTTGTCACAGACGTCGCGCATTCTGGTGGTGAGTCAGGCGCCCGGAAGGCGTGTTCATGAAACAGGGCTGCCTTTCAACGATCCCAGTGGCGATCGGCTCAGACAGTGGATGGGTGTGACTCGAGAAAGCTTTTACGATGCCAGCAAACTCGCCATTCTTCCCATGGGTTTCTGCTACCCTGGTACAGGCAAGACCGGTGATTTGCCGCCCAGACCTGAATGCGCACCCGCTTGGCGCAATGCCTTATTGGACCGCCTGTCCAACGTAGGGCTAACATTGGTTATCGGTCAATATGCCCATGCCTGGCACCTTCCGGACGGTAAAAAGTCCCTGACTGAAAACGTCAAAAACTGGCGCCAATACTGGCCAAACCTCCTGCCGATGCCTCATCCCAGCCCGCGTAACAATCTCTGGCTGCGCCGCAACCCCTGGTTTGAAGAGGAAGTTGTTCCCGAACTTCAGGCTCGGGTTGCCGGACTTTTGGCCGAAACCGATGAAAGATAGGTTGTCAGAGCCAGACATGTCCTCTGGATTAGCGTAAAGAAATACGCGTTTGCACCTTCACCGACATAAGCCATACTGCGCTAGCGAATAGAGCGCAACCGAAGAACGCTGACGTTCCGGGCGGAGGGGGCTTCCATGAAGGCAAAGGGTGCAAAAAATGAAACGATTAGCTGGCAGGCTGGCCACTGCTACCTTGGTGAAGTTCTGGTTGCATGCTCGCATACCGGTGTCTGTGCCGTATTACCGGGGGAATCCCGGGATGAGTTGGTAGCGGAGCTGGCTCGCCGCTTTCCCGATGCCATCCTCATCCACGCAAATGATTCCCGTGCCGATTGGTTTGCAAGCGTAATGAGGTATCTGATTGACAGCCGCAGGCCGCTCTCCGTCGCACTCGATCTCCGTGGCACTGAGTTCCAGTGCCGTGTTTGGCAAACATTGCGAGATATTCCGTCTGGCAGTTCAGCAAGTTATGGAGACATTGCCCGGCGTATGGGAATGCCTGCTGCGTCAAGAGCCGTCGCTGGCGCCTGTGCTGCCAATCCTCTGGCGGTGGTTGTGCCGTGCCATCGGGTGTTGCGTAGTGATGGCAGTCTTTCCGGGTATCGTTGGGGCATTAGGCGCAAGCAGGCCGTGCTGAGCCATGAACAGGGGTTATCTGAACGCTGATGCGCAATGGCAGATGGCTTGGGGTCGTGACCTGCAAAGGGTGACAGTGAGACGTATGTCACGGTATGTGTGTGCCCGAGTGCAAAACAAAACACATCACAATAAAGACTGCCCGCTTCTTGCCACAATTAAAGTTCAGTAGCGCATAGACTGGGTTAACGCCTTGTCTATGGAGTGCCCAGAAAATGATCGATACTGCCGTTCGCTTTTTTCAGGAAGGTGGCTTTTTTATGTTCCCTATAGCCGCTGTTCTGGTTGTCGGGCTTATTGTGGCCATTGAGCGATACGTATATCTGTCTGCCCAGAAGATTGCTAATCGAAGGGACTTTAACCGCCTGCACCAAATGATTGCGAAGCGCGATTTCAACGGGGCTCTCCGTTACGCTCAGGAATCCGGTACCGCGATGGCCACTATGATCGGTTTCGGGCTTCAGCGATTGGCTCGCCGCCAGGGGCGTGAAGACATCGAGTACGCCATGGAAGAAGGGCTGCTGGATGTAATGCCCCGTCTTGAAAAGCGTACACAGTACCTTGCAACCCTGGCTAATATCGCAACATTATTAGGTTTGTTAGGGACCATTATCGGGCTGATTGCCGCATTTACCGCCGTTGCAGCTGCCGACCCTGCGCAAAAAGCCAGCTTGCTGTCGCAAAGTATTTCCGTGGCCATGAACACCACGGCTTTCGGCCTTATGTCGGCGATACCCATCTTGTTGATTCACTCCGTTTTACAGACTAAAACCAATGAGATTATAGACAGCTTTGAAATGGCTGGCATCAAGGTGCTTAACCTGCTTAGCGATAGTTCCGGGTCTCATCCTGATGCGCAACCGCAAGCTGCGCCATCCTTGACCACTGCATCTGCACCCATCGGCACTCCGGCCTGATACTCAGCTGAAGGATCTCAGGTTATGAGGCGGAGACATCGTCGATTAAAGAGCGAGCCAGATCTGGACATTACGCCATTCATGAATCTTATGATTGTGCTGGTACCGGTTCTGCTTTTGAACATGGTATTTGCGCACACCAGCGTTCTGGAGCTCAACTTTCCCACTGGCGAAAATATAACGATGGAACAGGCGGAAGAGTTGCAGATACAGGTGGTGATCCACGTTGATCGTCTGGTGATTGCGGACAACAAAGAGGGCGTGATCAAGACCATTGCGAAAACCGGGGGCGAGTATGATTTCCGCCGGCTCAAAAAGGTAATGAAAATCCTGAAAAGCCGTGTACCTGATAAAAAAGACGTGGTTATCCTGCCGTCACAGAGCACCAATTACCAGACGCTGGTTACCGTAATGGATACGGTGCGCTCCTACGATGCTGTGGTTGCAGGTAGTCTTGTAGAGGCAGAGTTGTTTCCTGAAGTGTCCTTGGGCGAGGACCCCATACAAGGGGCTGAAGAAGCGCAGAGTGCTGGAGGGCGAACATGAAGGAATCTGCCAAAGCCCGCCGGCTGAAGCGTCACCATAGGCGCAATAAACATCAAAGCAAAATGAACCTGGTGTCGCTGATGGATATTTTCACGATTCTTGTGTTCTTCCTGATGGTTAATTCCTCTTCCGATGTCCAGGTACTCAACCAGAGCAGTGCTATCAAACTGCCGAATTCTTCCTCTGTGCAACCGCCGGGAGAGGTGTTGGCGCTAACGGTGACGGATCAGGATATTCTGGTAAACGGGCAGGTGGTCATTAAACGCGAAGTACTCAGGGCTTTGAAAGGGCAGGTGGAGCCAGGCTTGAAGCAAGAGCTGGATTACCAGGCCAGCCGGTCTGGCAAGCCGGCACCGGAAGCAGGGCGGGCTATCACCATTCTGGCAGACCGCGAACTGCCTTACGATTTGCTTAAGAAAATTATGTCTACGTGTGTAGATGCGGGGTACGCCAGTATTTCTCTGGCAGTTAACCAGAGTGCAAACAAGCGACAGGTGCAGGGCCAGATTTGAGGCACAGTTATCTTTAAGCCATCAGTTCTTTCGGTATCTTACCGTAACAATATGTAATCCGATAAATGTCACGGATAATAAAAACAGGAAGTTAATCTGACATGCTGCTGGTGCTCGCTGGATCCATTCTCACATTTGCCATGGTGCAGGAGGCTACCGTGGTAGAGCCCTATGAAAAAGGCGCGATTGTGGTTGAGCAAAAGGTCGATGCCAGCCCGGTGGAGCTACGCACAGGCTTTCGCATTGAGCCTTTGGTCGAGCAGAATTTTCGTAACATTGTCCGTCAGGCATACGACTACAGCTGCGGTAGCGCCGCACTCACAACCGTACTTAATTTCTATTTGGGTCGAACCCTTTCAGAGCGGCAGGTAATGGAAGGCCTGCTGCATTACGGCGAAAGCGACCGTATCGTGTCGCGTCGGGCCTTTTCCATGCTCGATATGAAGCGCCTTGTGACGGCACTCGGGTATCCCTCTGGCGGTTTTCGCGCAACAACCGACGATCTGATGGACCTGGACCACCCGGCCATCGTTCCTATCCAGCATGCAGGCTTCAAACACTTTGTAGTACTTAGAACCATTCGCGATGGCCGTGTGTATGTGGCTGATCCAGCCGTTGGCAACCTGTCTTTCACCCTGGCCCAGTTTGAAGAAAAGTGGCACGACAATGTGTTGTTTATTGTTTTTCCGGGGAGTGACAAGCCTTTGGATAACCTCGAACTCAAAGAAGAAGATCTGCGCTTTGTAGACGATCAGACCATGACCCTACTGGCATTGCAGAAAATGCCAGTGTTCCATGAATCTACCGCCAGGCGTATCCAGAATTTACTTGAGCGTCAAAAGAACAATCCCGACGGCAGTGTTGAGAATACTCGAAAGCAATTACATTACCGTCGTAACTAACATTGGCCGGGCGGAGTGCCTGGCGCAGGGCTATTACCAACAAAAATTAAGGGAGTCAGGATGAAACGTTGGCTTGTGCGAGGTCTTATCCTTGTTTCCGCGGCGGGTTTGCTTGCGGGTACTGCCCAGGCGCAGGAAGAGAGTGTAGATCAGGCGAGAGATGCGCTCGCAAAACAGGAGAGCGACAAAGACTCTTCGCAACAGCTTGAGGAAGTGTTCCAGGCAGCTGAGCAAAATTATTCCCTGCAGAAAAAAGGCACCCATTCTCTTAATTATTCGTTTGATTACTCCTACACGGCCGATCAGCGCCTGGACCTTGCTATTACAAACGGCTCGGTTCGAAATCTGGATGTGGTTCCCTCGGCAACTCACAACTTCACCAATGCGTTTTCTTATGACTATGGGCTGTTGGATAACTTCACTGTTGGGGCACGGATACCCCTGGTTGTAAAGTACGACACCGAAGATGAATTGAATGTGTACGACTTTGGCGATATCTCATTGACAGGCCGCTGGCAGCCGTTTGCCTATGTGCCCGGGAAAATGTCGACAACCCTTTTCGGCACATTTACCAGTAAAACGGGTGTAAGCCCCTACGAGATTGATATTAAGGAGCAGCTTTCTACCGGCAGTGGCTATTACTCCCTCGGAGGTGGCGCGAGCCTGTCCAAGGTACTTGATCCGGTGGTGATTTTTGGTTCTGTAAGCGCCACATACAACCTGCCGGCAGAAGATCTTCAACAGGTTCGGGGTGCTCGCTTGCTGAATGAGGTTGAGCCAGGCTTTGGTCTTTCTGGTTCTACCGGGTTTGCCTATTCACTGTCCTACGATATTTCATTGAGCATTTCTGCGCAGTTAAGTTACAGCGACGAAACCGTTCTCACGTTCTCCAATGGCGACCAGGCCATTGCCCAGGACCAGATGAGCGGATTCCTGAGTGTTTCGCTGGGAACCCGTGTTAGCGATACCACGATCATCAATACCAGCCTTGGCATTGGTCTGACTGAGGATGCTCCGGATTTCTCCCTGGGAGTGTCCCTGCCCATTAATTTCTCCGGTCTCAAAGAGTGATTGGTGCCGCTGACGATTTAACGGGAAGGGAAAGACTTCATGGGATATAACAGCCACAAGCGGCAGTTACTTGCGGCAATGGTCGCCGCGACACTTTCGTGTGGAGCCCAGGCTCAGCTTGCACAGAACCTGACCATTCACCCGAAAGCACTGGCTTTGGGTAACGCTGTCACGGCCGATCCTCCAGGAATCATGGCCATTCACTACAATCCGGCGGGTTTGACAAAACTGGATGGCCGTCAACTGGAAGTGAACCTGATGAGCATCTATCTGGATATCGATGCTGATTTCACGGCTCCGGATGGCTATGAGATTTTTGGAATAGATGGTCTGGAAATTGACCCGGACACAGGCAAACAGCGTGATCCCGTTGCCAATAGTCACAGTCATACCAATAACGTTGCGCTTTATGTGCCTGGCTTTGGCATTCTTCGCACCCCGAAAGGGCCGGCAATTGCGCCCTCTGCGGGCTTCAGCATTAATCCGCCGGGCTCCAAACTGACATTTGGTAACGCCTTTTATCTGCCCCTGGCGGCAGGTTTTTACCGTGATAAAAACGATCCGGGCCGGTACCAGCCTCAGGCAACAGCGTTGCAGCGCACTACCTATCTGGCACCCACCGTAGGCTATGAAATTAACGATGAATGGTCTGTGGGCGCGGGAATCCATTTATCCCACATGGGGATTGCTGCAGATCAATACATGCGGGCGCCTAACCTCTTGCTGGGCGTAGCAGAAATTTTACAGGACGCGTTCAACTGCGAAAGTGGCGACGAGCCACTGCAGCCTTGGCTGGCTCTGTGTGGGGGGAACGTCGGCCCTTGGGATGATATCGGTGCTTTGAGCATTAATGTTCAGGAAACACTATCACCTACCTACACCCTGGGTGTTATGTGGGAGCCAAGAGACTGGTTCAGCTGGGGCGCAAGCTACACCTCCGAAGCTGAAATGAACATGAAGGGCACCTTCGAGATTGAATATACTGACGACTGGTCCGGGTTCTGGCAGAGCGTTAACGGGTCGGTGTTAGGTGCCATTACCTCGGCTATTCTCAGTTTGCCCTCTGGCGCCCCCCGGGAAGCGGGCAACGTGAGTATGGATCTGGTGTATCCGCAACACTTTCAAACCGGGATCAGTGTGGATGTTCACCCAAAACTGACACTGAACGCCGATGTGGGTTGGACGGACTACAAACAGTGGGATGCTTTTTTGTTCCGCTTTGACCGCAACCTGGAATTCCTCAACGCAGCGCGTATTTTGTCTCCAGACAATGCCACTCCAAACACACTCAAGCTGCCCCTGGGTTTTAAAAGCCAGTGGAACTGGGCCTTCGGAATGGAATTTCATGCGTCATCACGGCTTGATCTGAGAGCCGGTGTAGAGATCCGGGATTCGGTGATACCGGACGATCAGCGCTCTGTCATGGCGCCTTTTGGTGGTGCCAACCTATACAGCATTGGTATGGGGTACAAGTGGGATAAAAATACTGAAATTGACATGAACCTGAGCTATTTGCATTCTGTTGAGACCATTCCGGCCAATACCAGCTGCAACATTAACTGCGATAACATTACCAATATTATCTATAACCCCTACGCTGGCCTGGATGTGAAAACATCATTGCGTGTTGTTATGGCTGGTCTCAGTTTCCGCACGAAATTCTGATTATATTGTGCGCCTCACTAAAAGGGGCATTTTGGTGAATATAAACCAAGGGCTAAAAACGGTTGTATGTATCATTTTCTGGGCGGCTCTCGCGGGTTGCCAGGTGGGTGGGTCAACGGTGTCAGACAAAGAGGGCTACTTTACCTGGGTAGACGAGCAGGGTCGGGTGCGTTATTCACCTATAGCCGAAGAAGAACCTCACAAAAAAACCACCGATGAGGAGTTTAACGCAACGAACTATCCGGATGCGGAAGCGCTCCGGCGCAAAGGGTATGTGCGCGAGGGCGAGCAGCAGCCCTACTTTACCTGGCGGGATGCCGAAGGTAACGTTAGAAACACCGCCTATCAGCCGGATACGCGTACAGATAAGGAAAAAGGTCGGGTTGCGCCGCCCGCAACGATCACCCCGGCTAACGTGTATCGCGCGACCGACATGCTTGTTTCCGCTGATCCCGTAGCTGGGCACGACCCGGATGCCTTTGCCATTCTGGGCATCGAAAAAAACGGCGACAATTATTTGGAGCGCTTTGCCGGCACCTGTTGCCAGGGGATTGAGACCGAAAACCATGAGCGCTGGCAGGAAGGCCGAAAATTTGGCATTCACCTGACAGAAAACTCGCCCGTGCACGGGTTTCTCACCGGCAAAAGCCCCTACCAACTGATTTCTTTACCACACAGAGAAAAGCCCGGGGGGCAGGTTATGCGGCTTCGCTCCTATGCCAATAACGGTATTTTTGTGCCGTCGGTGGTCTTTCTCAACAGCGACCTTGTTCCGGTGCGGCTGGTTACAGATCTGGTTTCAAAATTTGAACCAGAAAACTGGCACCGCCGAGGCTACCTGGAAGCGCGGATTCCCGTCTTGGAGGTTAAGGCGGAACGTTGGATGCTGATTTTTACGCGCAAAAAAGACCTTGAAGGCCAGACAGTTGTTGAAACACGTCGTGGCCCTCGCAAGATTCCTCATGTAACCACCGGCGAATTTGGGCTAAGTATGATTGAGGCCCGGTAGGCGCTTCAGTCTTCGGGCTGGCTAAGATCTAGCCATTGTTGAGACAACCAGTAAAAACTGCCGTCCTCTGCGGGGTGGGTGCAGTTATAACGGAATCGACGACTGTTGAAGGGCTTGGGAGCTTGTACTGAAATCTGGTCGCCTGACACGTCAAAATCAATGCGCCCCATGCCTGATGCAAAGCAGGTTAGCCGGGCAGGTTTCATTCCCTCTGCGAGAGGCAGGGTGAGCACCGGCGGGTTGGTGTCCATGATGCCATCAGGCAGGGTATTGGTATCGATGGGAAACGCCTTGCTGGTCAGTTTGTCCTTTAGACCATTAAGCTGCCCGTAGGCGTTGGCCATGGGGTATCTGGGCAAACGGGTTTTTCCGGAAAGTGGGCCGATTGCCCCTGATTGTTGCCCGAATCCAAACCAACCCCTCTCGGAAATCTCTGCCTCAAGGGCTTCATCGAACTCGCCATAAGGATAGGCAAACAAGGGTAAATCCGTTCCAAGCTGCTTTTGTAATGCCGCCTGCGCAGAATCCAGGCTGCGGGTTATCCGTTTTTCCCAGTGTGATTGCGGTTCACCGGGCTTTCTCGCCATATGACCATGGCCGGCACTGTGATTGGCAATGCTAACACCTTCGCGGTTGGCAAGCTCCTGCAACTGCTCCCACGTCATATATCCATGGTTACCCACGGCTTTTGTATCAACGAAAATAGTATAGGGCAGGTCCCGTTCCTGAAGCATATCGGCCGCTACGCTGTAAACTGATTCGTAGGCATCATCGAAGGTGAGTGCGATATTTTGTTGCGCGGGTGGGTTGTCGGAAAGCAGGTTTGTTGTCGCATCATGCAGGTCAACAACATCGATACCCAACTCTGAGATCAGATCCAGCTGAGCCTGAAACAAGGATGCGGAGGTACTGGTGGAAGGCGGAGTGGCATCGCTAATATGATGATACTGGAGTACGACCAGGTCGGCCCTCGCAGTCAGGCTTGCTAACAAAAGCGAACTCAGGGTCACGCACATCCGGAATTTTCGTGCAATCATGACTGCTCCATCATCTGACCAAAGTGCGTTTTAAGCACAGAGAATGCCTCGTTTAGGGACTGGATTGCTTCGGTTTCACCTCCCCGGTCAGGATGAGCTTGCATCACGGCGCGGCGAAACGCCTGCTTAACCGTAAGAAAGCTCGCGGGAACCGACTCGAATCCTAACACGTTTGCTGCTTGCAGAATGTCGGACCTGTCAGGCCCGGAACCCTGGTAGCCGGCCCAGAAATTATCCATCATCTGATTTATGGCGTCTTCCGGTAACTCGTACTGGGATAAATCCAGATAGAAACTACGCAGGCTATCTACTGAGCCGGGCATTCCGCTACCGCCAACCGTATCCTGGGGCTCAATGCTGATTCGCATGGGCGAAATGGTCAGACTCTCACCCGCCTGGGCCAGGGTATCCCTAAGCCGGTAAAGCACGTGAAAGAGTAAAAAGTGCACTGGATAGAGTTTTTGCGTGTCATGAAACTCCAGCTCCCCGATCAGCCTCCAGGGCGGCCTTTGTAGCTTTTTGATGAGATTCAATTCGTCTATACCAAAGGCTGAGCTACGCAGTTCATGCTCAACAGCCACCAGAAGGTGCTGAATCTGTTGTTCCAGCATTGAACCAGGCACGCTTGCGGTGGTTGAACAGGGAACGTCTGGAGAGGTTGGCGTGTTATTCATAGTGCCAATGGTAGGTTAGTGGCAGCGTTCAGGGAAGGGTGGTCAGCTTGGTTAGGCCGCCTGTGAACAAGGCGGTTGCAAACTTTGTCGCTCTGAGCACCTCTTCCTCTGCCTGCTCCGGCTGCTGATAAACGCGCCTGGCAACCATTAAGCTTGTTTCGTAAGCCACACCGAAGAAGGCTGTACAGAGGTACGCCTGATCCGTTTTGGGCAGAATATTCTGCTCAATAGCTGCCCTGACATCGCTTTCCAGGGACATCATGATTAACCCGAGAATACCAGAGCCGAACAGCTCTTTTAAGGCGCGATCGTTGCGGTGGGCAAGTTCATACACCAATGGATCTTGTGCGGTTGCCTGGTAGAGAGCCAGGTAGGAGCGATAAATAAAATCTTCTGCTGTTGTGGCCGAGCGCCTGGACTGGTGCAGGTGTTCATTGAGACCACTGAGAAAATCCGTCAGCAGCGCCGCAAAGATGTCCTGTTTGCTTCGAAAGTAATTATAAAAAGTACCCGAAGCCAGGTCCGTTTTCTGTATAAGCTCGCGAATAGTGGTATTTTCGTACCCCTGATCCTGAAAGCAGGTGCGGGCCGCAGTGAGTATGGCCTGGCGATTACGCAGCCGGTTCTGTTCGCGCTTGCCAGTCACATCTTTGCTCGAACTCAACGTATCCATGTCGATGTCCTGTCCCTGAAATGATGGGATGGGTATAATACCATGACCATTTTCTCAATAAATACGGTTGTTATGCCCGAAGCGATATTAGATAGCTCCAAACAGGCTCCTGGTTCTGAGTACGAACGATCTCGCAAAACAGAGCAAAATAAGTTGCAGAAGCGTCTGCGCCGGGATGCGGGTCAGGCCATTGCTGATTTTTCGATGATCGAGGCAGGCGACAAGGTTATGTGCTGCTTATCCGGTGGCAAAGATTCTTATGCCATGCTGGATATTCTACTTAACCTGCAAAAAAGCGCCCCAGTATCCTTTGAGTTGATCGCGGTTAACCTGGACCAGAAACAGCCGGGCTTTCCGGAAGAGGTTCTACCGGACTATCTGGCAGCCATAGGCGTTGAATATCACATCATCGAGAAAGACACCTATAGCATCGTTAAGGAAAAAGTACCTGAGGGAAGCACTACGTGTGGCTTATGTTCGCGCCTGCGTCGCGGCATTCTCTATAACTTTGCCGAAGAACATGGTGTGACCAAGATTGCCTTGGGGCATCATCGTGATGATCTTCTGGAGACCCTGTTTCTGAATATGTTTTACGGTGGCAAGCTTAAAACCATGCCTCCGGTACTGCACAGTGATGACGGCCGGAATACAGTTATTCGCCCATTGGCATACAGTCGCGAGAAAGATATTGCCAGATACGCCGAGCTCAAGCAATTTCCTATTATTCCCTGCAATCTGTGCGGCTCTCAGGAAAATCTGCAAAGACAGGTTATCAAGGAGATGTTCCAGAACTGGGATAAGCAGCATCCGGGCCGGCTTGAATCCATGTTCAAGGCATTGCGTAATGTTGAGCCGTCGCACCTTGCGGATACGCGTCTTTATAACTTCCGCGAGGGTAAGCGTTTGGGTGGAGAGCGCCAGGCGGTACAAACAGCCACGCCAGAACAGGAGAAAGAGCAGGATTTTGGCCGCCTGGATGTTCTGAATATCTAAATCTGTTTAAGGCTGCCGGAAAGGGCAGGTTTAGTGACCGGCCAGCATCATGAACGGCAGGGTCCACAGCCCGAAAAGAACCAGCAGGGCACCGGCGAACTTTCGGAACGCCGGGTTGCGTTTAAGCTCGCTGATCCAGGTCGCCGCGTAACCAGCGCCAAGCATCGAGGGCAGGGTGCCCAGCCCGAAAAACACCATGGTGAGTGCGGCGGAACCTACCGTAGGCTGCAGCGCCGCCCAGCCTAGTGTGCTGTATACCAGCCCACAAGGCAGCCATCCCCAGAGTGCACCGAGAGCGAGCGCCTGCCCTGCGTGATTAATTGGAAGCAGTCGGCCTGCCAGGGGCGACAGGCGCTTCCACAGAGGGGCGCCAACGCGCTCCACATAGCGAATGCCCTGCCACCATTGCCCCATTGATAAACCCATGAAAATCAGCAATAAACCTGCAATTGAGCGTAACACCCAACCAAGTTGTGCCCACTGATCAGCAGCGGTTGTGCTTAGCAGGGCGATCAGCGCAGCGATCAGTGCGTAGCTTGCGATTCGGCCAACGTTGTAGGCCAGCAATAACACTGTTTGCCGTGTACGGAACCCCTTGCCAACAGGCAAAGCCATGGAGAGAGAGGCGCTGATCCCGCCGCACATGGCTATGCAGTGGGTGCTGCCAAGCAAACCAATGAGAAATGCGCTGGGGTAGCTAAGGTATAGGTCAGGGCTCATGCTTGGATGAATCTTCTGGATTGTCCTGGTTATCTTGTTGGGGCTTTGCGGCGTCTGATTTGTCTAAGCGGGCTTCTTCCGGAATCAGGTCTTTATCGTCGTCGTAAAGAATCCGGTGTGCCGGGCCTTCCAAATCGTCGTACTGGCCATTTTTAACTGCCCAAGAAAACAACAGGATACCCATGGTTACCAGAATCAGCATGACAGGTACCAGGAGTATTACGATTTCCATAGCGTAAACCTTTTAGTGAAAGCTATACAGGTACGTTATCAGGGCACACTCTGTGCGCCAAATTCCGTCACCCTGACAGGGTTTTTGGGCGGGTTTACTTACCCAGGCGCAAGGCGTTGAGCACGACTATTAACGAGCTGATTGACATGCCTATGGCGGCGAGCCAAGGCGGAACCAATCCTGCTGCCGCCAGCGGCAGGGCGCAGACATTGTAAACCAAAGCCCAAGCCATGTTCTGGCGAATGATTCTTCTGGTGCGGCGGCTGGTATTTATCGCTTCAACCAACTGCATAAGTTGGCCGTTGAGTAATACCGCGTCTGCTTTTAGCTGAGTGAGGTCGGCGGCTGTGCCCATGGCAACCGAGATGCCTGCGCCGGCCATGGAAGGCAGGTCATTAAGACCATCACCAACCATCATTACCTGATGGCCTTCAGATTCCAGCCTCTTGAGAACGTTTAATTTGTGTTCCGGCGAAGCCTGCCCGATTGCTTCATCAATGCCGAGCATGTCTGCGATCTGACGAACATGGCCAGACCGGTCACCGCTCAGAAGCAGTGTGCGAATGCCGGCATTCTGCAAGGCTTCGACGGCTTTGGCTGCGTCGTCTCTGGGCTGGTCGTCAAGCCGAAAGCAGGCCAGCCACTCGTTGTCTGCCGCCAGCCAGACCTCCATACCTGAGTGTTGTTCAGCTTCAGGTTCGGGGGCGTGCGTGTGTTTTGCAACAAAACCCCTGTGGCCAATATAAAAAGACTGACCGCCGAAGGTGCCGGAAAGCCCGCCGCCAAGGTGGTTTTCAACATGCTCTATGGCGGTCGCCGGGCGACCATGGAAAACCCGTGCAATCGGGTGCTCAGAATGCTGCTCCAGGCCGGCAGCAAGGCGCAGGCAGCTGTCTTTGTCTTTGCTACCAACCGTGTGCGTATTGATCAGGCTCAACTCGCCCCGGGTGAGTGTTCCGGTTTTATCAAACACCACGGTATCTATGGCGTTTATAGTCTCCAGGGCATGGCCTCGAGTCGGTAAGAAGCCCAGGCGCCGCAGTTTTACTGTGGCTGAAGTTATGGCTGTAGGTGTGGCCAGAGATAGCGCACAAGGGCAGGTAACCACCAGCACTGAAAGCGTAATGTCAAAGGCGTTATCTGCCCCTGCCAGCCACCAGCCAATCCAGACGAGGGGGGCTAAAATGAGCACCCGGCCAACAAACTTGCCGGCAATGCGGTCTGCCATGCGCGCCACCGGCGGCTTTTCTGATTGAACGCGATCGAGTATTCGCAGAATGCCCGAAAGCCGCGTTTGTGCACCGGATTTTTCCACGTTTACGTCCAGCGGGTTTTCACCATTGATGCTTCCGGCATGAACAGTATCGCCGGGCACCCGGGTTTCGGGCAGATATTCGCCGGTGAGAGCGGATTCATTGAGGGTAGATTGGCCACGGAGAATGGTGCCATCAACGGGGAGGGTTTCCCCTGGCCTGATTCTCACCACGTCTCCCGGTTTTACCTGGTGAGCCGGTATGATTTCTGTATCTTCCTCATTGACTCGCGTGGCTACTGTAGGGTGAAAGCCGGCCATGGCATTACCAGTGAGCCCTGCACGATATCTCGCCTGAACCTCTATGTAGCGGCCGAGCAGCAGGAAAAATGTAAACATGCACACAGATTCAAAATACACTTCTTCACCACCTGCAAACGTTACCCAGGCGCTGGCTCCATAGGCAAGGCCGATAGCAATGGCGACGGGTACATCCATAGTAAGGTGGCGGGTCTTGATATCGCGCTGTGCATTGCGAAAAAATGGTCCTGCGCTGTAAAACACCACCGGCGTGGCAACAAGCAGACTAAACCAACGAAAAAATGCCACAAACTCAGCGGACACACCACTGATCAGTTCGAGGTAAAGAGGGAATGCAAGCATCATGCTCTGGAATGTACCGATACCTGCAACCGCCAGCCGAATGAGCATGGAGCGGTTTTCCGCTTTCAGCTGGTCTTCCACTTCGTCGGATTGGTAGGGGCGAGCACTGTAGCCAAGCTCGTGAATGGCAATCAACAGATTGCTGAGGCTGGCCTTATCCTGGGCCCATACAAGCCTTGCTCGCTGTGTCGTATGGTTTACCGAGAAGGAGAGTACGCCGGGCTGCTGCTTCAGGTGGTTTTCAAGTAACCAGATGCAGGCTGCGCAAGTAATGCCGCCAATCAGAAGCTGTGCTTCCTGACCGGCCTTAACCGGCGACACGAAGGCTTGCTGCACCAGGGGATGGTCCAGCTCCCGCAGCCGGTCCAGCTCGCCACCGGTTAGTTTTTTTGGTGTTACAGCTGGCTCTGTGCGAAGTTGGTAAAAACCGGTAAGGCCTTCCGTGTGTATGATGTTGCACACCGCCTTGCAGCCTTCGCAGCAGAAGAAGCGGGTCTCCCCGCTGATCTGAAATGTTATTGGCGGTTCCCCGGCAGCGGGTTCACCGCAATGGAAACAGTCCCTTGGGCTCACCCTTGAGCGGCGCCTTCAGAGGTTATGTGAAGCTTGTTATCGCTGGGTAGCCAGGCTTCACCTTTTAGCCGCCACTGATTGTCAGGCCCGCGTAGCTCGTAATACCAGCGCCCATCAATGTCGTCCAGCAACGACCCGGTGTAGTGGCCGTTGCCATCGCTCCGGAACTGAATGGTGCGATCTTTTTGGGCCAGTGTTGGATGGAACAAATTCAGCACAAGATAGGGGTAGCTCGCAGAGCCTTGCTCGGTATTAACCGTTAGCAAAATAGCCCGGTCTTCAAACGCCAAATCAGCATTCACGCCCAATTCTCTGGCTTTCACGTCGCGAGCTATCTCCTGGTTAATGCCCCGGCCTTCTTTTGAGTAGTCGTCCGACACCATCGTGTCGTCCATGTTCGAAGCGACAACAAACATGATAATGCAAAAAGTGATTGCGGACAGTGGTGCGATGGTCAGAAACCAGAACCAGGGCTGGCGATACCAGGGTGCGACGGAAACTTCTTCATTCATAATACGCAGTCTCTTCTATGGACGGGGGCCCAACTGTGATCCTGGAGAGGGTCATTGGGTTGGGCCAACAAATCGGCTTTCGGTTTCCAGCTTCAGTGAAGCATCCGTTTCAGACTGTGCGTGGAAGATAATTTCAGTGTTCGACTGTGGAATAGATTCGGGTGAAACGTCTACGACGGTGGGCAGTGAGCGAACCTCACCGCTGTCTACGGTCACCTGAGCCTCGGTCAGAATGCGAATGTCATCCATGCCCGCAACAGACAGGGTAAACGTCTGTGGCACTTCAGACATATTGACGACCTTCAGGGTATAGGAGTTTTCGATTCGTCCCTCACCATTGAAGCTGTACAGGGCACCACGGTCCCGAAGGACATCAAGCTGAGCGGGCACCCGGGTAGCTATAACAAAAACGATGGCGGACATCATGGCCACCAGCACTATGCCGTACCCGAATGTGCGCGGCCGCAGCAGCTTCGATGGTTTGCCCTCCAGTTCGTTCTCGGTGGTGTACCGAATCAGGCCCCGCGGATAATTCATTTTGTCCATGATCTCATCGCAGGCATCAATGCAGAGCGCACACCCAATGCATTCGTACTGCAGGCCGTCGCGAATATCGATTCCGGTGGGGCACACATGCACGCACTGTCCGCAATCAATGCAGTCGCCCAGGCCCGCTTCCTCCGGGTTCACGTTCTTTTTGCGGCCACCGCGAGGCTCACCACGGTTGGGGTCGTAGGATACAATGCGTGTGTTCGGATCAAACATTACAGACTGGAAGCGTGCATACGGGCACATATACAAGCAAACCTGCTCCCGCATCCAGCCTGCGTTCAGATAGGTTGCAACGGTGAAGAATGCCACCCAGAAATAAGCCCAGCCATTGGCCTGGAGCGTGACAATGTCGGCAATCAACTCCCGGATAGGGTAAAAGTACCCGATAAACGTCAGCCCGGTTACCAGGGAGATAATGAGCCAGGCTGTATGTTTTGCTGATTTCTTGAAGATTTTCTCAGGGGAGTTTGGAGCCTTGTCCAGCTTCATCCGCTTGTTCCGGCTGCCCTCAATGCGCTCTTCCACCCACATGAATATGAAGGTCCACACAGTTTGTGGGCAGGTATAACCACACCAAACCCGACCAAACAGGGTGGTGATAAAAAACAGCCCGAAAGCGCAGATGATCAGCATACCCGAAAGAAGGAAGAAGTCCTTGGGGTAGAAGGTAGCGCCGTACAGGTGGAATTCCCGGGCGGGAAGATCAAAGTGAATGAGCGGGGCACCGTCCAGAGTCAACCAAACGAACAAGAAATACATGCCCATAAGCACCAGAAGGCTGACAGTTCGGATGCGCTGGAACAGGCCCGTTACTTCCTTGGCATAAATTTTCTTTCGACTGGCGTAAAGCTCAACGGTTTCCGTTTTCTTTTCGCCCGAAGGTTCCTTGGAGGGGTCGACCTGTGTGACAGGAATTTGGTTACTCATGGATACCTCCAGGTGGAGTTATATAAACGCGAGAGGGGCCTTGCGGCTACTGCAGATCTTCTCAACCCTGTGCCCGCGTGCGCAGGCACAGGGTTGAACAGACCATGCCGGGCCATGCGGCCCGGCTGGAGTGTCAGTTTGACAAGCTGTAAACGTATGCAGCCAGAATCTGGATCTGATCTTCCGAGAGGCGGCCACCCTGGGCTGGCATCTCGTTCTGGCGACCGTTAACAACGGTTTCCTTGATCCATTTGTAGGTCGACCCGTAGAGCCAGACGTTGTCAGTCAGGTTCGGTGCGCCCATGGCTTGCATGCCTTTCCCTTCCGGGCCATGACAAGCGGTGCATGCTTGAGCAAACACAGCTTTACCGGCCTCGGCAGCGGCTGCATCTTTCTCACGACCGCTGAAGCTCAATACATAGTTTACCACCTGGTCTACCTGCGTGCTGGTCATGCTGGGCATAACACCCTTGGCAGGCATGTTGCCCTGGCGACCATTGTGCAGGGTTGCCAGGATAGCATCCGGCGTACCGCCCCACAGCCAGTCATCGTCGGTCAGGTTGGGGAAGCCAACCTGACCGCGTGCGGCAGAGCCGTGACATACAGAGCAGTTGTTGGCAAACAGACGCTGACCAATTTTCAGTGCGTCGTCGTTTTTGGCCAGCTCGGGTACCGGGGTCTCGCCGTACTGGGCATAGATTTCGCCATACTTTTCGTCAGCTTCGGCCACTTCTGCTTCCCACTGGTTGGTGGATGTCCAGCCCAGCAGGCCTTCGTAGTTGCCCAGGCCCGGGTAAAGGGCCAGATAACCAAGGGCAAATACGCATGTGGCTACGTAAAGGTAAAACCACCACTTTGGGAGGGGGTTGTCATACTCTTCGATACCGTCGAATGAGTGGCCCGTAGTGCGTTCGGTTTCGGTATTGGTTGGCTGGCTCTTGCGGGTTGCAAACAGCAGCCACCAGCAACCGAAGACCGTACCGAGCACGATCACAGTGACCCAGATGCTCCAGAAGGTAGTCATCGTTTTTTCTCCGTTTTTTCCTGTTCAAGAGTACGCTTGTCCACCTCATCATCCTCGAACGGCAGGTTAGCTGCTTCGTCGTTCGGCTTTTTGCGGTGGGCACTGAATGCCCACCAGATGATGCCAATGAATATAGCGATCAGCAGAAGGGTTTGAACGCCGCGTAACTCGTTAATATCCATCAAATCACCGCTTGTCTGAAAGTACGGTTCCAAGTTGCTGCAAATACGCAACCAGGGCTTCGATTTCAAACTTGCCATCCAAATCGTCAGCCGCACTGCCGATTTGGTCGTCGGTATAAGGGACACCCAGCGCTTTCAGGGTTGACATCTTGGCTGCCGTTCCCTTGTGGTCCACCTTGTTCTCAAACAGCCACGGGAAAGCAGGCATGTTGGATTCAGGAACAACACTGCGCGGGTTGAACAGGTGCTGGCGCTGCCAGGCATCTGAGTATCGACCACCGACACGGGCAAGATCTGGTCCTGTTCGCTTGGAGCCCCAAAGGAAGGGGCGCTCATAAACAAGCTCACCGGCTACAGAATAGTGCCCGTATCGCTCGGTTTCAGCACGGAAAGGTCGGATTTGCTGGGTATGACAAACGTGACAGCCTTCGCGAATGTAAATGTCACGCCCCTCCAGTTCCAGCGAGGACAAAGGCTCAAGGCCTTCGATAGGCTCATTAACCTCGTCCAGGAAAAAAAGCGGGACTACTTCCGCAAGAAAGCCACCACTTATGGTCAGCATGATAAAAACGATCATCAGACCAATATTTTTTTCGACAATATCGTGTCTCATTTGCTCTCTCTCCGTTACGCCGCTTGAACTGCCGCATTGTCTTGGGCAACCGCTTCTTTCTGGCGCACGGTCATGTAGACGTTATAGGCCATGAACAGCATACCGGTCAGGAAGATGGCGCCGCCCAGGAAGCGTACAAAGTACCCTGGGTAAGACGCCTCAAGGGACTCAACGAAGCTGTAGGTGAGGGTGCCGTCTTCGTTTACTGCACGCCACATCAGGCCTTGCATGATGCCGTTCACCCACATGGCGACGATGTAAAGCACGGTGCCGATTGTTGCCAGCCAGAAGTGGGTGTTAATCATGCTGGTGCTATACATTTCCTTGAGGCCCCAGAGTTTCGGGATCATGTGATAAACTGCGCCGATACTGATCATGGCAACCCATCCCAGTGCACCAGAGTGTACGTGGCCGATAGTCCAGTCAGTGTTGTGGGATAACGCGTTTACCGTTTTGATTGACATCATGGGGCCTTCGAAAGTGGACATGCCGTAGAACGACAGGGAAACCACCAGGAAGCGCAGGATGGGGTCAGTGCGCAGTTTGTGCCAGGCACCGGACAGCGTCATCATGCCGTTGATCATGCCGCCCCAGGAGGGTGCAAGCAGAATAAGCGACATAACCATACTGGCAGTCTGTGCCCAGTCTGGCAGGGCGGAATAATGCAGGTGGTGACCACCGGCCCATACGTAGGTCGCAATCAGTGCCCAGAAGTGAACAATGGACAGGCGGTAGGAGTAAACCGGGCGGTTGGCCTGCTTGGGAACAAAGTAGTACATCATGCCCAGGAAGCCAGCGGTCAGGAAGAAGCCCACAGCATTGTGACCATACCACCACTGTACCATTGCGTCGGTTACACCGGCGTAGGCTGAGTAGGACTTGAAAGCACTGACCGGTATCGCCGCGCTATTCACAAAGTGCAGCACACCGATGGTGAGGAGAAACCCTCCATAGAACCAGTTGGCGACGTATATGTGTGGCGTGGCTCGCTTGGTTATCGTGCCGAAGAACACGACACCGTAAGTAACCCAGACCACAGCAATCAGAATATCGATGGGCCATTCGAGCTCAGCATATTCTTTTGTGCTGGTTAAGCCCATTGGTAGGGTAATAGCTGCGGCAACAATAACGGCAGTCCAGCCCCAGAAGGTAAAGGATGCCAATTTGTCGGAAATCAGGCGTGTTTGGCAAGTGCGCTGAACTACGTAATAGGACGTGGCAAACAGGGCGCTACCGCCAAAGCCGAAAATGACCGCGTTGGTATGCAGAGGTCTTAGGCGACCAAAGTGGGTAAAAGGGAGGTCGAGGTTGAGAGATGGCCAGACCAGTTGTGCTGCAATCAGCACGCCTAGGGCCATACCAACAACACCCCATACCACTGTCATGATGGCGAACTGTCTTACCACCTTATAGTTGTATGTCAGGTTCGGATTTTGTGTGCTCATAGCCTTACCAATGGGTTCAAAGTGGGGAATTATGCGGGCGCAAGTATGGAGAAAGCATTAGCTGTTTGCAATGATGCGGATCAACTCCTGACATCTATCAAGTGTGCCCGAATCAGCGGCATGGCGCCATTTCTGAGCGCCTTGCAGCTGATACGCTATAATAGCTCCAGTGCGCTGAAAGTTGAACTTGGGAAACTTGATCAAGAGCAAAAAACGTAGCATTGGGGGTGAAAGTAATCGCGCTAATGTTCGGAGACAGCGGTTTGATTTCGACCCCGGGCTTTTGCTTCGTATAGAGCACGGTCGGCACGTTCAAAGAATGCCTGTTGATCCTCGTTGGTGAGTAACGAGGCTATGCCAGCGCTCATTGTAAGCGAGGCGATTTCACCGTTTGGTGCCTCAATCGAAGAAGAACGGAGTTCTTCCAGTAGAGCTGCACATACTTTTTGCGCACCCTCAATGTCAGTGCCGGGCAGCAGTAGTGCAAATTCTTCGCCGCCAAATCTGATTGCAACATCCTGTGGGCGTTTTACATGGCGCAACAGAGTACCGGCGATCAATTGCAGGCATGTATCGCCAAAGCCGTGACCCCAAGTGTCATTAACGGCCTTGAAGTGGTCAGCGTCGAGCAGAATTAATGATAATGACCGGCTGGTTCTGCGCGCCTCAGCGCATAAGTTAGGTAGGGTTCTATCCATGTGGCGTCGGTTGAACAGGCCAGTGAGCGGGTCGTTCAGGCTCAGCGTTGCCAGCTTCTGGTTGGCGTCTTCCAGTTCTCGCATGGTTGAACGCAGCTGAGCAGTGCGCTCGTGTACCCGGAGTTCCAGATCCGTTCTGGCCTTTCGCTCCACCGCAAGTAATTGGCTGTTCAGCAGCCGCCAGCGCTGAACCATAGCGTAGTTAAGCAGTATGATTTGCCCACCGAAAGCAGCCTGCATCAGCGACTCCCGGGCCAGGAAATCCGTAAGGTGGCCAAACGCTGCCAGGGAATATGCGACGGTCCCGCTTGCCAGCATTGCCCATGCAAGAACGTACCATTTTGCTGGCTGATAGCCTTGGCGCCATCGGCTTAAAGCAATGATGGACAGGATAAACATGACGGCTAGCCCGAGCCCGGTATTGAAAAGAACGGCCTGATTGTAAGGGATCACCAGGGTTAGGCCGGTAAAGCCGGTGCAAATCCAGGTAATGGCTTTTAGCGTTTTGTCTGCAAGGGTGCGCGGCTCTATTTCAAGAAATGAGCGCCCGAAAAGAGCCATGGCCAGCACGCATAAAATGAGGGTCACAGGGATGGCGGTATTGGCGACCTCCGGGTTTGTTGGCCAGAAATACTGGTTGGCAAAGCCACCCATGGAGCATAGAAAAAGCCCCATAGCAGCCATATAAAAGGCGTTGTGAAAGTAATAAACAGTTCCCGAGCTAAAGAATAGAAGAAGATTGAAAATCGCCAGTACCAACACGGCGCCATAAAACAGCCCGTGGGTGACCGCCAACTGATTACTCTCCGCGAGCAGTTCAGCGGGAGTCTGCAGGTTAAGAGGAATGTTCAGTGCGCCACTACTGTGTACGCGCATGGTAATAGAGCGGGCTTCGCCGCTGTTCAGCATGATCGGCAGAAGGAAGTATCTGTAATCTACGACTCTCGAATTAAAAGGCTGCTGATCACCAGTTATCACAGCGCTATCCGGGTTATTGTTCTGCCAGAACGTGACTTCATCCAGTAGAGGGTAGTTCAGGTTGAGATACCATAGCCGGCGCTCGCTACTGTTATTTTCGACAGCCAGTTGAATCCAGTAAACCGAGCGTGTTCGGCTGAAAACCAAATCATGCCCACGGGCAGGCGCCCACTCCAGGTCTTCTGGTAGCTCACCCGGGTTTGTTGCGTTATACGCCGGGTCTCCTGGTGATGATTGATGGTGGCATACGTAATACATCAATGAATTGCGCGCTTCGGAATCACTGGCATCCAGTACCGGGCACTCTGAAGCTGGCGTTGTTGTCTGGGCAAAAGTGGGCGCTGGAGCCGCGTAACAGGCCAGAAGAAAAAGCAGGCGCACAAAATGTGACATCAGTAGTTTCCGAAAATATCAAAGTTCGGAAGTGTAGCGAACGTACACAATTTATGCTGTTAAACACTTTAAAATTATGTAAGTTGTTACAGGCTTAATGTGCTCAAATTAAGCGTCGCTTTGCCTAAGCACTGTTATGGCTTCATTCGTGTCCATCATGGGAACCAGTTCGGCCATTAGCTCTCTGCGGTCATCAGACAGGAACCAACGGTTCCAGTCGGCTTCAGAGCGCCAGTTGGCAAGAGTGATCCGATGATTTGGGTCATCGCTGGCAACCAGTGTTTCTCCGGAAATGAACCCCGGTGCAGCAACGGCACGCTGTAGCACTTTACGGGAGCGCTCCTCATAGGCAGTTTCAAGGGATTCGGCAATATGCCGTTCAATCAGAACCCGAATCATAAAATCCTCCAGTTGTTTTAATGGTATAACAATAATTTAGCACGTTTTTTCGAAAATACAGACCAGACCAAAGGAGACGGCGTATGACAACTACTGAGTATGATGCCGAGTTGGATGCCCGCGGGCTATTTTGCCCGGAGCCTGTGATGATGCTTCATAATCGAATTAATGACGTGGCGCCCGGAAAAATTCTGCGAGTGGTTGCTACAGACCCTTCAACGATTCGCGACGTACCAAGGTTTTGCCAGTTTTTGGGCCACGAATTAGTGAGCCATACAGAGCAGGACGATCGTTTTATTTATCTTATACGCCGTGGAGGCTGATACGCAGGGGCGGGTATCAGCCATAAGATTGCACTAGAGGGCAGAGGAAAGGCCGTTAATATGGTCCAGAAACTGGCTTTTGTTCATTTCCCCGAGAACCCTCCGGGGGGCAATCTCTT
Organism: Marinobacter sp.; assembly: GCF_052091845.1. Lineage (GTDB taxonomy): Bacteria > Pseudomonadota > Gammaproteobacteria > Pseudomonadales > Oleiphilaceae > Marinobacter. The sequence goes on from NZ_JBQDCO010000019.1 coordinate 43,557, forward strand.
CACCGCTGCTGTCGTAGAACAGAATTGCTGGCGGCCCGAACAGTCCGAGTTCATCCAGCATCGCCTGTTGGGCCGGGGTGTTATCTGTGAGGTCAATCTGGAGCAGCGTGAATGGTTCCAGCGAGCGAACCACTTCCGGTTTGTTGAATACATTGCGCTCCATAATCTTGCAGGAAATGCACCAGTCTGCATAGAAATCCAGCATAACCGGGCTTCCCTTTTTCTGCGCCTGTGCCAGCATGGCCTCGATTTCTGAAGGTGCCTCCACACGGGCGAAGTCTGCGTGGCTGCTGTTATAGCCTGCCGAGCTGCCCGATGAGCCGTCAGGTGCGGCTTTTGCGACGAAAGGGTCCAGGGGGGCTAAGGGGTCAGTGGCGCCCGCTACGGCTCCGGCCAACAATGCCAGACCATAGGCAAAAAAGACCAGCCCCAAACCTTTTCGGGTGCGCTCCCAGCCGGATTTTGCGCCGTCGAAAGCCCCTAGTTGCACGCCGGTTATGGCAACCAATAGTCCCCAAAGTGTGAGGCCGGCCCAACCTGGAACCAGGCGTTCAATTAACCATATAGCGACCGCGATCAGCATCACACCGTAAAAGTGCTTTACGGTTGTCATCCAGTGCCCTGTAGTTGGCAGCAGTTTACGGCCGCCAACGGCCACCAGAATGAGCGGAACACCCATGCCCAGCCCGAGAGCCAGCAAAGCGATTCCGCCGATCACCGCATCCTGCGTGGTGGATATGTATAACAAGCTGCCTGCCAGTGGGGCAGACACGCAGGGCGATACAATTAACGCGGATAGAGCGCCAATGCCGAAAATACTGATCACTCGGCCGCCTGTAAGGCTTTGGCTTGCATCGTTAAGTGGCTCGCGAATGAAACGCGGTAGCTGAATTTCGAACACATCAAACATGGACAGGGCAAAGATCACGAACATCAGAGAAAAGACACCGAGCACCCAGGGCGATTGCAGCTGTGCCTGCAGGTTAAAGCTCGCGCCCAGGAGCCCCGTGAGAACACCGGCGGAGGCGTAGGTCAGAGCCATTCCGAGCACATAGCTGCCCGAAAGCAGCAGTGCGTGTCGGGTTGAGTGGGTATTTTGCCCGGAAACCAGAGACGAGATAATGGGCACCATGGGGAGCACACAAGGCGTAAAAGTCAGCCCCAGGCCAAGCAAGAAGAATACACCGGCGATGACCAGTGTGGGCTGTTCGGAGAGAAACCCTGCAAGCCCCGTTGCCGAGTCGGTATTGACGGTTGGCGTACTGTCGGTTTGCGCGGCACTGCTCTGGCTGTCTGGCGCTGAGCCTGCGGCAGAGTCCAGGCTTTGATAAAAAAGCACTTCCCGGGTTTGAGGTGGGTAGCACAGGCCTGCTTCGGCGCAGCCCTGATAGGTTACTTCGAAGCGCGCTTCCCGGGTGTTGGCGGGAAGGGTGACAGGTACTGTTGCTTCTACAGGATTAAAAAAAACGGTTGTTTTGCCAAAAAATTCGTCTTCGGTTTCGGTGCCTTTTCGGGAATATTCCAACTCGCCGGCGCTGGCGCCTTCATCCAGTGCTTTTATGCTGATGCGGTCGCGATAAAGGTAATGCCCGGGCGTTATATCCCAGGACAGCACAACCGTATTTTCTTCTGTGGTATGGCTGAACGGGAGGGCGTCATCCACCTGGAGAAACTCGCTGTTTCGGCTGCCAAATAGCGAACTGTTATCGCCAATGGCCCAGGACATATTTGTTGCAGTAAGCAGCAGGGCAAACGCCAGGAGCATAATGGATGGAGCGGTGGGGCGCTGAGTGCTGCGAAAATTGGAGGATGGAGCGATCATGAAGTGCGCAGTTTCCCGGTTGGTTCAAGACATGAGATAGCCGGCCGTGCCGGATGGTTTGTAGGTCGGTAATGTTCAGACAACCGATGGACACAGTGGTGCTGCAAAAGTTCCCTCTGGCATTGAGCGCGTTAAAGTCGCACAATAGCGCCCTGATGAATCACTGTCCAAACGATCTTATCATGCTGTTTAATGACCTGTTCCGGGAAGCATTCCGGACAATACTGGTCAGAGGCGACGATGAACCCGAGTACCTGCCTGCAGGCAATGCCAAAGAACCTGCACAGATTGTTTTCGCCCACGGTTATTATGCCAGTGCCCTACACGAAGTAAGTCATTGGTGTGTGGCGGGTGAGCATAGGCGCACACTTCACGATTATGGTTACTGGTATTGTCCGGATGGCCGCACGCCCGAGCAGCAAAGAGCGTTTGAGCATGTTGAGATAAAGCCTCAGGCTATCGAGTGGCTGTTTTCCGTGGCCGCGGGTTCTCGTTTTCATATCAGCGTGGATAACCTGTCTGGTGACGGTGCATCTGATGGTTACGAGTTCCAATGCAATGTGCTGGCACAAGCCGAACACTATCTGGCCAGGGGCCTGCCGAAGCGAGCACAATCCTTTTTTGATACGCTGACATCGTTTTATGGAACCAACGATACTTTCAGTAAAGCCTGGCGTGATGACGTAGGGCGTGTGGTTCCGTTATATTCTGAAAAGAACATTATGAGGCAAACTGAGACTCCATGACATCTGACTCAAAGCACACCGGCGATCTGAAATTCAGCGATCTGAATCTGGATAAGCGCCTGCTGGACGCCATTGCTGCCATTGGTTTTGAATACTGCACACCAATACAGGCCGAAACATTGCCCTGGACACTGGCCTGTGAAGATCTGATAGGCCAGGCTCAGACCGGAACCGGCAAAACGGCAGCGTTTCTTATTACGGCCATCCAAAGCCTGCTGGAAACCCCTGTACCGGAAGGTGATCGTTTTGCGTCTGAGCCCCGGGTTTTGGCGCTGGCACCCACCCGCGAACTCGCTATGCAGATTGCCAAGGATGCCGAGGAGTTGTGCCAGCACACGGGCCACAATGTGGTGACAGTGGTTGGCGGTATGCATTATGACAAGCAACGTGAACAGCTACATAACGGTGTTGTTGATATCCTGGTCGCTACCCCTGGTCGGTTAATTGACTTCCTTGGCTCCCAGGATGTCTTCCTTGATCAGCTGGACATTCTGATTCTGGATGAAGCAGACCGAATGCTGGATATGGGGTTCATACCGGATGTTAAGCGCATTATTCGCAAATGCACCTCGAAGGACGATCGCCAAACACTGCTGTTCAGTGCCACATTCAATCAGGACGTTCTCAACTTGGCCTCTATGTGGACTCGCAACGCGGAGTTTGTAGAAATTGAGCCAGAGCAGAAAACCGCCGAACGGGTTGAGCAGACGGTTTATCTGGTGGGCGACGACGAGAAACTTCCGGTACTGGTGAACTACCTGAAGCGACCGGAGGTGGAAAAGGCCCTGGTCTTTGCAAATCGCCGTGATCAATGTCGCGATCTGGAAGAAGATCTGCGCAACCAGGGCGTGAAGGTTGCCCTGATGTCTGGTGAAATAGCCCAGAACAAACGCCTGAAAACGCTTGAGCAGTTCAAAAAGGGCAGCATTCAGGTGTTAGTGGCCACAGATGTGGCAGGGCGCGGTATTCACGTGAACGGTGTTACCCACGTATTCAATTACAATTTGCCTGATAGCGCCGAAGATTATGTTCACCGCATAGGCCGCACCGGCCGAGCGGGCAGCACGGGCGTATCTGTTACTTTTGCGGGCGAGGACGATTCCTTCGGCCTTCCTGCTATTGAATCCTATATTGGCCAGAAGCTGAAAACCGCCGTGCCGGATGAAGTGTTGATGACGGCAATGGAGAATCCGCCTATTACCCGTAAACGCGGACGCCGGCCTCACCAGGGGCAGGGCGGCCGTGGGCCGGGTGGGCGTCCCTCCCGCCCACGCAGGAACTGAGAAGGCTGGCAGCTACTATGTTGATCGTCGCAGATGAGAACATTCCACTGTTGGACGCTTTCTTTGGCGATATCGGCGAAATCCGCCGAGTGTCAGGCCGCACCCTGCGACCCGAAGATGTACGCGATGCCGATGCGTTATTGGTTCGGTCGGTCACGCCGGTAAATTGCGCTTTGCTTGAAGGTAGCCGTGTACGCTTTGTGGGAACGGCCACCATTGGCACCGATCACATTGACCTTGACTGGCTGAAAGAAAACAATATCCAGTTTTCTGCCGCGCCAGGCTGCAATGCCAACAGTGTGGCCGAGTATGTGTTAGCAGTGTTGTCCCTGTATGCAGAGCGCCTCGTGTTGGGCGATTGGTCGAAGCTCAGTGTCGGTATTGTGGGCGTTGGGAACGTGGGCGGAGAATTGGCGGAAAAGCTGAGCCGTTTAGGGTTTGATGTCAAACTTTGCGATCCACCCAGAGCCGAACGCGAGCCGGAGTCCACCGATACGTTTGTAAGCCTCGGCGAAGCGCTTACGTGTGATGTGGTCTCGTTCCATACCCCGCTGACCCGCGAGTCTGAGCACCCTACTTACCATATGATCGGTGAGCGGGAGTTGGCTGGTTTAACCTCCGCTCAGCTTCTGATCAACGCCGGTCGGGGGGAAGTGATCGATGGTGCCGCTCTGCAGTCACGGCTGGATCAGGTTAACGCGCCGCTGGTAGCGCTTGATGTGTGGGAGCGGGAACCACAGATCAGCCCTGATTTGCTGGACAAAGTCTGGCTGGCGACGCCCCATATCGGTGGTTATAGCCTTGAAGGCAAGGTTCAGGGAACGGAAATGATTTACCAGGCTATGAGCCGGTTCATGGGCTTGCCATTACGCAAGCAGGCCGGCCAGTTTCTGCCTGAACCGGCGCTGAGCAAAGTGGCTTTTACCGGGGCAGCCGATGAGCACGATGCCATTCGAATAGCACTGCGAGCCTGCTATGATCCACGCCAGGATGATGCGCGCTTGCGCCATACTATGGGATTGCCCGTCGATGAGCGTGGTGCGGCATTTGATCAGCTGCGCCGGGATTATCCTGTGCGCCGGGAATGTTCCAGCTTGAAAGTACAGTTAAAGGGCACGAGCAAATCCCTGCATGACAGCTTCCGTGCAATTGGTTTCAAACTGAAGATCTGAGGCGGAAGCGCCTACCGTTCTGACGCCTTGTCTGTAAAGAGCGAGGCCCGGATAGCGTAGCCAATACGCACGGCATCGCGACTTTTCAGAGCTGTGCGCACCAGGTGTATGTGACTTGAGAGATCTTCCTGTACAGACGGTGGCAGGGTTGCGCCAATAGGGTCTTCCGACCCTGTTAGCTCCTGCACAAGATCGTCTGCTGCGGGGGAACTCAGGCGGGTAAACGCGTTCTGGGTAAGCACTGCCTGATCAAGAGCCTCCTGCCGAATAGTATCCACATACCGCAAAAAACCTTCCTCGGCCAGCCAAAGCAGCGCGCCGAAGCACGCCATGTGGCGTTTGCTGTGCAGGCCAAACTCATCTGTTTCGTCTGGCCCAGCAATATCTTCAACGAATAAATTTACCCGCCGGGGGAAGGCGCTATAAAGCTGTGTTAAGGCTATGGCCACGTCTTTATAGAACTCTTCAATATGGATATCAGCCATCAGCGTGTTCCTTTATTGCCGGTAGCTTTCCAGGAAATGCCCCAGCCTTCCCATTGCGTCTTCCAGCGTGTCTTTACGGGGCAGGAATACTACCCGAAGGTGCTGTTTGTCATCAACATTGAAAGCAGAGCCCTGAACCAACAGAATTTTTTCCTGAAGTAACAAGTCCAGCACCAGCTTTTCGTCGTTCACCACAGGGAATTTTTTCGGATCCAGCTTGGGAAACAAGTACAACGCCCCTTGAGGTTTCACGCAACTCACGCCAGGGATATCGTTCAGCATTCGCCAGGCGATTTCGCGCTGTTCGTACAGGCGTCCGCCCGGGGCTACCAGGTCGTTGACGGACTGGTAGCCACCCAGCGCGGTTTGTATGGCCAGTTGTGCTGGAACGTTGGAGCATAGGCGCATGTTGGAGAGCATGTCGATGCCAACAATCAAATCTCTGGCCAGGTGCTTGGCGCCGCTGATAATCATCCAGCCAGAGCGATAACCAGCGGCTCGATAGTTCTTGGAGAGGCCGTTGTAGGTAAAGAAAAGCACGTCGTCGGCAAGGGAGGCCGTGGGCACATGCCTGGTGCCGTCATACAGAATCTTGTCGTAGATCTCGTCGGATAGCACGATCAGGTTATGTTGGCGCGCCAACTCTATGACTTGTTCCAGTAGTTCGGTGCTATAAACCGCACCCGTGGGGTTGTTCGGGTTGATCAGTACTATCGCCCGGGTACGGTGTGTGATCTTCTTGCGAATGTCATTGATATCAGGGAACCAGTTCTGCTCTTCGTCGCAGTGGTAATGCACCGCCTTGCCGCTGGAAAGCGTAACGGCAGCGGTCCAAAGCGGGTAGTCCGGTGCGGGTATAAGCACCTCGTCACCCGTGTTGAGCATGGCTTGCATGGACATCACGATCAACTCGCTAACGCCATTGCCCAAATAGATGTCGTCAATATCTACTTTGTCGATGCCGCTTTGCTGGCAGTAGTGCATTACTGCCTTGCGGGCGGAAAATAGCCCTTTTGATTCGACATAGCCTTGAGCCTGCTGCATGTTGTAGATAACGTCTTGCTGGATTTCCTCGGGAACGTTCAGCTCAAACGTCGCAGGGTTGCCAATATTGAGTTTGAGTACCCGGTTGCCTTCCTCTTCCAGCCGGCGTGCTTCGCGCATTACTTCGCCCCGGATTTCATAACACACGTTATCCAGCTTGGCGGATTTGTAGTAGTTCTGCATAAGACCCGGGCTTCCTCAGTCAGTAAACGTAAAAAACAGGCATCTGTTATTCAGGCAAACCCCTATTCTAGCGGAGGCAAGGGTATCGGCAACAGGGGAATTGTGATCAATTATGGCGGGTTAGCACTGTATTCTGTAAATCCACGCCTCTTTGATCGATTGCAGCGGGGGAGTGTCCCGATATATCCTGAAACTATCAAAGGCGCTATGCGTATGCCTTAAGCCTTAATTTTGCCTGTTTATTGCGACTTTCATAATTTTCAAGGAGACATCTGTGGCCAGTCCTTCAGTTTTCGACTTCACCGCCCGGGACATCAAAGGCAATGACACGCAAATGGCCGACTATAAAGGCCAAGTGTTGCTGATTGTGAATACGGCTAGCAAGTGTGGTTTTACACCACAATTTAAAGGGCTGCAGTCCTTACACGAAGAGTTGGGCGACAAGGGGTTAAAAGTACTTGGTTTTCCCTGCAACCAGTTCATGAATCAGGACCCAGCGAGTGAGGATGAGATTAGCCAGTTTTGTAGCCTGAACTATGGTGTGGATTTTCCCATGTTCTCGAAGGTGGATGTTAACGGCGACAATGCCCACCCTCTGTTTCAGTTTCTTAAGGATGAGGCGAAAGGGCTTCTGGGTTCGGGGAAAGTGAAATGGAATTTTACCAAGTTTTTGGTCAATCGCGAGGGCAAGGTCGTGGGGCGTTATCCACCCACCACAAAGCCTGAAGACATCAAGGCCGATATCGAAGCGCTTTTGTAGTGCTCGCCTAGTGGGGAGGCGCCCAAAGGGTAATGGCCGCACTCAGCTTCTTGCGATTGTAAGGCTTGGTTATATAGTCGTTCATACCGCTGGCAAAGCAGGCGTCCCTGTCTCCCTGCATCACGTTGGCGGTAACGGCTATCACTGGCAGGTCGTTCCACTCGGGGTTTTTGCGGATTTTGCGCGTGGTCTCATAGCCGTCCATAACAGGCATCTGGCAGTCCATCAGTATCAGGTCATAACGCTGATGTTCCAACGTCTCCATAGCCAGCTGGCCGTTTGCGGCAGTGTTTACCTGGTGCCCCATCTTTTTCAAGAGCATACCGGCTACCATCTGGTTTACTTCGTTGTCTTCAACCAACAGTATGCGGAGTGATCGTTGTGGTTGGGGGCTGTTTTCTGGCAATTCGGTGGGTTTAGCTCTCTGTTGAGGAGGGGCTGTATTCAGTTCGCTGTATACGGGCAGGGGCAGCATGACGGTAAACCGGGTGCCTTCCTGTTCCTTGGACTCAACCTTGATTTCACCCTGCATGCGTTCAATTAGCTGGCCGCAAAGGGCAAGCCCCAGGCCTGTGCCGCCATACAAGCGTGTTGTTTGCGTATCTGCCTGGGAGAAGGGTGAAAATATCCGCCGCAGGCCCTCTTTGCTCATGCCGATACCTGTGTCGGCCACCTCGAAGGTCAGAGTGCTACCGGCGTAGTGGGCTGTGATACGCACATATCCGGAATCGGTAAACTTTATGGCGTTGCTGAGTAAGTTGTTAATAATTTGGCGAATCCGGGTCGGGTCTCCCGAAAAACAGCTCGGAAATCCTGAGTCTATCTCTGCAATCAGTTCAACGCCTTTCCTGTGAGCCTGTTGCGCGTAAAGCGTTGCACATTCGGCTATCAGGCCGTGCATATCGAATGAAATGTTCTCAAGGTTGAGCTTGCCGGCCTCTACCTTTGAAATATCCAGAATATCATCAAGTATGCCAAGCAGACTTTCCCCTGCAGATATGGCGATTTCAAGCTGTTGACGCTTGGAAGATTCCCGCTCGCCCTCCAGCGCAAGCCCTAGCATTCCCAGTACACCGTTCAGTGGAGTGCGTATTTCATGGCTCATGCTGGCCAAAAAATTTGCCCGGGACTTGGCTCTGCGCACGGCGTCTTCTTTGGCTTTTACCAGCGCCCGGTTGCCCCGTTGTAGCGCCTGGTTTTTTTCTGATATTTCCCGGGTTCGGCTTTCAACGTCCTGTTCCAACTCGCTGGAATAGTTCTTCATGGCACTTTCAGCTAAGCGAAGCCGTATCAGGGTGGAATCTATGGTTTCAAGGTGCTGGTTAATAACGCCCACCATTGTGCCTATTTCGTCATGCTGGTGGCCTGCCGGAACAAGCAGGCGAACTTTTTCTGGTAAGTCTGCTTTGAACTGATTTAGGGTTTTGATAACACTCAGCATCGGGCGTGTGATAATCAGATAAAAAATACCGAGCAGCGAAGCGGAAAGAACAAGACTTTTCAGAAGCCCGCTGATAAGTGTGTAACTGGCACGCTCCAGAAACTGCAAGCCGTAATGAAAGGTATCAAAGGTTACCACCAGTTCGCCCAGAGGCAGGTTGTTGAGTTGTGATACGTGCAGCTCTCTACTGAAAACCCGGCTGGAGCCAAACAATTCATCACTGATCCAGCGATAGGGCGATACCGGGCTGCTCTTGCTGGCCGCAGCCATGGTCACGTTTTCGCTATCGATGATTCTGGCATCAATAGTTGCAGGGTGCCTGACAAGACCATCCAGCAATTCTTCTGCCAGGCGCACATCAATGTTATAGGCAATCTGGGAGGCTGGGCTGTGACTGATTTCAACCAGCGCCTGAATATCTTCCTCCATGGAACGCTGGGCGCCGAAATAATCCAGGGTTATTTGTACCAGGTTCAGAATGAGGCCCAACACCATGGCGATCAGCACTGTGTTGCGGGTGAGTCGGTATGAGAGCCGGTTTCTGAAGCTGCTATTCACAAGTGTTACAATCTCTGTTCCTGATCCGGTTTGGTGTCCGGATTAACTTTTCAATCGTCGTAGTCGGCCTTCTTCTTCCAATCGTCATCGTGAAGAAAATTGTCCCATTGTTTATCAAGTTGTGAATCGAATTCGGAACTGGTGTCTTCGCCGCCTGCAACCCTGGCTTCCAACTCCTTTATGCGGGTGCGAAAACTTTTTACGGCTTTCATAGCAAGCGGATTGTCTTTGGACTTGCCTATTTCTGCGCTGGCCAGATGATAGGCGTGAATAGCCTTGCGAATCTCATTTTGACGGATAAAATCGCGGGCCTGGAACACGTGCAGGTCTGCGTGGGTTTTGTGTACCAAAAACAGGATATATTTCAGGTTCTTTTGGGCTGTTTTGCTATCGATTCGGCCACTTTTGTGCATGGCTTCAATCACCTTGAAAAGAGTTTGAAGCAGCTCTTTAACCTCATTTGCTTTGTCTAATGAGTCGATTTTGACTGATTGAACCTCTTCGCGGTTTTCCTGTATCAGTGCTTTTAACTGTAAAGCTGATTCTCGCCATTGCTCAACGGGCAGGTTGGATTTAAGCCCGGACAAGTCGTTGCAGATATCTTCCATACGCTTGAGCAAAAGTAACTTAATCTCGCTAGTCAGGTACTGACCCGGGAGCCCGGCAAGCAGGCTAGCGCAACGCTTGTAGTTATCCTCTAAAGCGGTCGTTCGGCGAACACGTTCAATTCTCGCCTTTTCGCGCATCTGGCTGACAACAAGAACAGCGATCGAAATCAGGACGATGGTCGCCAAAGCAAGAATGATAGTAGTGGTATTCATTTTTTAGGTAACGACTCCAGCTTTTTAGGGCAGATTATAGCCTGGTCAGAATTCTGGTTCGGTATGCCTGTTTTTCGGCAAGTCGCAGAAAGATTAGCAGAAATACGGCATTGAAACTGAAATCAAATGTGAAAGTTCGTTTCACTTATTTATTTTATGAATTGTTGCTGTCCTGTATATTGTGCAGGTGAATGGTGTGCGCGGTCAGGTGCCGCTGATGGTTTTGATTGTGCCCAGGAGTGATTCATGGATATTTCTCGCATTGACCTTAACCTTCTGGTTTATCTGGATGTGTTGTTGCGCGAGCGCAACGTAACCAAGGCCGCGAACCATTTGGGCATTACCCAACCTGCCATGAGTAACAGCTTGCGCCGATTACGTGACCTGTTTGGCGATCCATTATTGGTAAGAACCAGTGCGGGCATGACGGCCACTGAACGGGCCTGCGAAATACAACCCCTGGTGCGCAGTATCCTGTCAGACATTGAACAGGCGGTGCAGGAGAAAACACCGTTTGCCGCCCTGGAAAGCCAAAGGGTGTTTCGCATCATGGCTAGTGACTACGCTGAATCCTGTTTGATGCCCAGGGTACTGCGGCGAATTCGTCAGGAAGCTCCAAATGTCACCCTGGATGTGCTTACTCCAAGTGATGTGAGTTTTCTGGATGTGGAGCAGGGACGCCTTGATATGGCTATTAACCGCTTCGACAAAATTCCTCAGTCGTTTCACCAGAAAACCCTTTGGATCGAATATTTCGCTTGCCTGATGAACGCCCGCAACCCGATACTGAAGCAACCGTTTACGCTTGATACCTACCTGGATGCCAGCCACATATGGGTCAGTAAAACCGGTTTTGGTGTGGGTGTCGGGGTAAACCCAAAAGACGTACAGCGTCTTGGCTGGGTGGATGAGGCGGTTTCCAGAATGGGACGGCAGCGCCAGATTTCGGTGTTCACCCGGCATTATCAGTCAGCTATGCTGTTGGCGGAGCAACACGATCTTATAGCCACGCTGCCGTCCCGGGCGGCCTGGCTGCAAAAAGACAACGCCAACCTTGTGGTGAAGGTTCCGCCCTTTGAGATTCCACCTTTTGAGCTGAAAATGGCCTGGAGCCCACTGTTGCAGCATAACGCAGACCATCAATGGCTGCGCCGGCTCATTTCCGGTGTTGCAGAAGAAGTTGATGTGGAGTTCGCGCCTTTTGGTGCCCGTTTTGAGTCTGCCGATACACCGTTTGCGCATCAGTCACAGCGGTAATTCGCGCAGTTCAAGCGAGTGGCGCCCGGCGTCCCACATACGCTGGAAGTTTTCCGACAGTAGCTTTACCCGGCCACTGTCGGCGAACCCTGCAAAGCCGGAGGGCCCGGAAAAACCGTGCCGGAGCACCACGCCCTGCCGGTCTGCGAGCACAAAAGGCTGGTCTTCGTGGGGGTAGTCACGGTTGATTAGCCTGAGCTCAATACGGCTGGGCAGCCTGCGCATAAGCTCTACCAGTTGATGACGTCGCTTTACAAGTGGCTGCTCGTCATGGATCAACAAGCGAATCTCGCTAAATCTGTGCCGCCGTGCAAGGCCGGATATCAACTCCCTGAATCTTTGGCGATCATACAGATCGTGGTCCAGTGCCCGGTCATAAAGCCGCAACCGTCGGCTTGCCTGACCGACCATAGAATCCATGAGATCAAGCATGCTGTATTCGTCTTCGAAGAGCCAGGAGGGCGCATCCTCGCCCAATATCATAGGACACCGCCGCCCGGCGTTCGTTTGTGCGTCAAGCAGCGCGGGGGCCAGGCAGCGCATGTCCAGGTGGAGAATGCCTGCTTCATAGTAGGGTTCTGAGCAAACATGAAACCCCGCGCGCTGATAGAAAGCAACGGCATGCTGCTGGGCCGAGAGCTTCAGTTCCTGATACTGCCCTGCGGATGCGCTGATGAGGTGCCGTAGCATGGCTTCACCAATGCCGCGGCCGCGAAATTCGGGCAGGATAGCCATGCGCCCGATGTGGCCGGTTTCACCCAGGGTTGAGAACAGTCTGGCCGCGCCTACCGGGGTGTTGTCGGGGAGCACCGCGAGAAAATGATCCGCAATTTCGTCGGTGTGATCCCATTCTAACTCGGGAGGCACTTTTTGCTCTTCCACAAATACCTTTTTGCGGATGCTCCAGATCTGTTGCGGGGCAAGTTGCCAGCTGTATTTTCGAATCCGAATGGTCATGTCATTACTCGAAATACACAGAGCCCTGATTATAGAGAGTTGTAAGCAAGCCGAGCAACGCCGGCTCACTGGCAAGCCGGGCCAGTGCGCCCATATCGACGCGGGCACCGGCGCACAGTAAAGGAGCCAGTGGGCGAGCCTCTCCGCTGAGAAGAAATTGCTCACCGTCGGCAAACAGAGCGGTTTGCCCGTTTTCCTCATGATACGCAAAACGGGAACCTTCGTTCCAGCGCAGCTGCTCGCCAGCCTGTATGGCCGCTGCGACCGTGTCATGGGAGGCAGGTTCCTCGGCAGGCGCCACAATTTCCAGGCTTTTGGGTGCTGTAGCGTACTGGCCAAACCACAACGCCAGTTGGCGTTTGTCCTGGAGCTTTTCAGTCAGCACAGCTTGCAGCCGGTCAATCACCTCAGGAGCGATAGTGCCCGGGTTATCCTGAACCTGCAGGTCCGGGTCATTCAGGTGATCCGCGGCGTCTGGCTGATTGCACAGGAAATCGGTGAACCCGGTAAGCAAGTCGTCGATGGTGGGCGCGCGAAAGCCGACTGATAAGGTAATGCAGTCGTCCTCAGCCACACCGTGATGACCAATGCCGGGTGGCAAATACAGCATGTCGCCCGGTTCCAGTGTCACGGTCTCCTCACCTTCCCAGTTGTTGAGAATACGCAGAGGCGTGCCTTCGACCCTCGGCGAGGTGGCGTCGCAATGGCCGCCAAACGTCCAGCGCCTGTGCCCCTGTGCCTGCAGTAAGAAAACATCGTACTGGTCGTAGTGTGGGCCGACGCTGCCACCTTTAGGTGCATAGCTTGCCATAATGTCATCAAGACGCCAGTTGGGCACAAACCGGAAATGTTCGAGCAGGTCTGCTATGTCTGGCACCCAGTGGTCCAGGCCCTGAACAAGGAGTGTCCAGTCTTGCTCAGGGAGCTGGCTGAAGCGCTCTTCAGAGAAAGGGCCGTTGTGCAATTGCCAGGGCTTGCCGCTCTCATTCTCTATAACGATGCGCGATTCCACACCTTCTTCACAGGCAAGGCCGGCTAGTTCATCTGCATCAACAGGGCACTGGAACCCGGGAAATGCCTGGCGGATGACCAGCGGTTTCTTTTGCCAGTAATCCTTTAGAAATTCAGAGGGCGACAGTCCGCCAAGCATGTCCATGCGTGTAGGTCCTCAGTTCAAATGTTACGGGCTTGGTCAACCGCGTTGCCAATGTAGTTGCCTGGTGTGAGGGCCATCAGTTCTGCTTTCGCGCTCTCAGGTATCTCAAGGCCTTCTACAAAGCTTCTGATTACTTCCGGCGTCATGGCTTTGCCACGGGTCAGGGCTTTGAGCTTCTCATAGGGCTTCTCGATGTTGTAGCGGCGCATCACCGTCTGGATTGGCTCAGCAAGCACTTCCCAGGCTTTATCGAGGTCTTCATCCAGGCGTGCGGGGTTGATTTCAAGCTTGTTCAGACCTTTGAGAGTAGCCTCATAGGCGATCAAACTGTGGGCAAAACCCACGCCCAGGTTGCGCAGTACCGTGGAGTCGGTCAGGTCGCGCTGCCAGCGTGAAATCGGCAGCTTGGCAGAAA
>NZ_JBQDCO010000020.1:0-55102 GCF_052091845.1 Marinobacter sp.
CCAGAACCAGAACCAGAACCAGAACCAGAACCAGAACCAGAACCAGAACCAGAAACGGTAGCGGAGTCCGTGCCTGAAGTGCAAGAAACAACACCACAGGAGCAGCCAGAGAATCCGCCAGAAACGTCCGCAAGCGAGACGCCTGAGCTATCGCAAGAAAGTGGCGAAGCTCAATCGCAGTCTTCGGTACCCTTGCAAAATGCAGGCAACCCCTCAGCGGTCGATGACTATCTTGCGACACTCAGCAGGCATCTATCCCGGTTTTACGAATACCCCCGTCGCGCTCGCAGGCTGGGGCAAGAAGGCGCCCCCGTTATAACCTTCAAGTTCCGCCGGGACGGCTCACTCATCGGCCATAGCCTGCGCACAAAATCCGGCCACTCTCTGCTTGATAAGGCAGCCCTCGCGATGCTTGAACAAGCAGCCCCTTTACCACCTGTGCCAGATGACATGGCTGGCCGCACCTTCAGTTACGCACTGCCGGTCAGGTTCAGCCTGCGTTAACCCCTCGCCGGGCAAGTTTTCGCCCGGTCAGCAATTCCTCGCTCAAAAGCCGGGCACAAGCTTGCCCGCCATGGCCAACCAACCCAGAAAATATTCATTAACGATTGTTTTAAAAATACTTTTCAAACCTGGCATGGAGTTTGTTTACATCTTTGTCGTCCAGGGAACACCCAAGGACAAAAACTCATTCAAACGTCACGGAGCAGACTATGCCAACTCCTTGTTATATCGCTATCGAAGGCAAAACCCAGGGCAACATTACCGCTGGTGCATTCACTTCCGACTCTGTTGGTAACATTTACGTTGAAGGCCACGAAGACGAAGTACTGGTTCAGGAATTCAGCCACGTTGTCACTGTGCCTACAGACCCCCAGTCCGGCCAGCCTTCCGGTCAGCGTGTACACAAGCCGTTCAAATTTACATCGGCACTGAACAAATCCACACCGTTGATGTACAACGCTCTGGCTTCCGGCGAAATGCTGCCAAAGGTTGAACTTAAGTGGTACCGCACGTCTGTCGAGGGCAAGCAGGAGCACTTCTTCTCTACCATCCTGGAAGACGCCACCATCATCGACATCAACTGCAGCATGCCCCACTGCCAGGACACGGCCAGCGCTGATTTCACGCAGCTGGTTACGGTTTCTCTGTCCTACCGTAAAGTAACCTGGGAACACGCTGTTGCCGGTACTTCCGGTGCAGACGACTGGCGTTCGCCAATCGAGGCGTAACTTACGCTTTGATGTCAAAAAGAGGGGAGCCATGACCCCCTCTTTTTCCACCTATCAAAAGGAAAAGGGTTGAGCCCGTCCCGGAAGATATCTTCGATGAGATTGCCAGGTCTGTCTCGCCCGGAATTTAATTCGCCGCATTCAGACAAACTGCCACCACTTATGGTTATCTGGCGACGTTTTGCCTGGCTCGTCACCGAGAATCTAGTAAATTAGCTGGTATGATATCTCTCCCTATTTACTAAATCATGAGGCGTGTAGTCCTTCGACTGACATGAAACACCCGACATCTCAAACGCATCAACTCGGCGAACTCATGTGCGACGTTACGCAAAGCACTCTCTGGCAACCCGCCGCCGCTTGGGTAAAAAGCCGTGATTCCAACAGTACCTTGATTTGCCGAGTCGGCTCTGGCCAAGCCACCTATCACCGTTTTGATCCACAATACAAGCAGCACCAGATTACCTATGGCCTGCGCATGATTCAGGCCAAACACCAACCAGATACAGCCAGTGGCTGGCTCTCTGCCCGGGAGATCCACAAGCGGGGTTATTTTGGCGGCGAGCTAAGCACGCTTAACCTGCTGGCACACACCTGTTGTCACGAGTTTGCGCATTTGCTGCAACACAGCGCAGGGCAACGATTCCGTGGTTCCGTTCACAACCGGCACTTCTACAAAATTCTTGATGAAATGCATGCAAGTGGCGGAGCGGCGGCGGTACGCAAAGAACTGGCAGACAGAGCGGGCAGGGCCGCAATACCTTTGCCAGGGCAAGCCTTTGAGTTGTCGAACTCAGGGCCTCAGAGGACAGGCTGGAATGTGGGTGAAGCGGTGTGCTTCGATCACGGTTTGCGCCGCTTTCAAGGTGAAATTGTAAGGGTCAACCGCAAGACTTGCACTGTGGATGGCACCGGTAAATTCCGGGGTGTACGTTACCGGGTACCTATGCAGATGCTGCGACAGATAGCTGGTTAGGAGCACCTGGGCAGCTTTAAATGGCGCGCACTCATAAAGCGATAAAAACACTTGCCGTCAACCCGAGTGAGGCCAGCACCATGGCAAACAGTATAACCTGACGCGGTTTGTACGTTAGCTGGAGCCCCAACCCCAGCCCACTTAATGTCAGCAACACGAGCCAAACTGTGCTACCTACCGAACTTCCCCAAACGTGCACGCACAGCACAAGAGATATAACCAGCAGGGCTGTTCCTGTCACCCGTGCGGCGCGCTGTTTCCCCAAGGTCAAAACATACCCCAGCATGTCCAGCGCATAGCGTTTCATCGCCATCGCAAGAAACGCAAAACCTGCGTAACTTAGCGCCAGTGCCAGCCAGGTGCTCATAGCGGGCCTCCTGTAACCACCTGCTCAGCTCTTGGTTGCTGTTGTGTGTTAGGTGTTCGACGGTGCGACGGGGCTACTGACAGGTGGTTACGCAGCTTATAAGCCACTAAACCATGCAACGCTGCGAGCAAAAGCATGGCAAGATCGAAGCTGGCAACGCTCCATTGCCCCGCTGCAATCGCAGTCACCAGGCCATTGCCACCAGTGAGCGGGTTGATCACCGGCAGCAGTACAAACATCAACGCAGCGAGCGCCATTTGTTCCCGCCAGGCCTGGCGGTACGGCCGCACCAGCGCATATACAAAGGTCAAACACCACACCGTAAAGAAACCGTACACCTCTGCCTCTGCGCGGCCGGCCAGTTCGCCGGGAATAAGCCGGTTGAGCCAAAAATAGGCGGCCGTGGCAAGCGATAACCCCGCAATGCCACCCACATTCATTACCTCGACGAAGCGATGCGTCCAGGGTGTATAACCAAGTTTTTTACGCTTGGGTGAGCGTTTGATAATCCAGAGCACCATGCCCGTGGCCACCATGGCTGTGCCAACAATGCCAGAAAAAAACAGCAGCCAACGCAGCAAAGGGATGCGAGGCCGACCCATGTGGGCACTGGTTAACACGTTATAAACAGCCTTCGCAGCTGGTGGCGCAGCAATGCCCGGTGCTTGCTGAAGCTCTCCGCTTACACCATTAAAAATAAGGCGCTCACCCATCCCACGATTGACCATGCTGTCACCACCTTGTTCGCGCAATTCGATCGTGGCCTGACTGGTGCCCGGCTGGTTCACCACAATAGTACCCACCCCGCGCTCGGGCCAGCGGCGTTCGGCCTCCGCCAATACCGGTTGCATATTGGTGAGCGGCGCTGGCGCCAATTGGACTGGCTGCGAGCGCACATCCTTACCCTGGCCTGTAGTGGCTGCGCTCCCGTTATTTGCCGTACCAAGACCTCGCCTCTCAGCGTTGTAGGTTTGGCGGTCGCCATCATAGGCTGCGTTGACACCCCAGGGCATCAACTCCGTGGCAAGCAATATCAAGCCGCTGAGCGCAATCACGAAGCAGAAAGGCAGTGCCAGAACCGAGGTGACATTATGCGCATCCAGCCAGGACCTCTGCCCCTTGCGCGGCCGAAACGTAAAAAAATCCTTGAAGATTTTCTTGTGGACAATGACACCACTGATCAGTGCCACCAGCATGAAGCCGGTCGCAAGCCCGACAATCCATCGCCCCCAAAGTTTTGGAATGGCGTGCAGTTGGTAGTGAAAGCGATATAAAACGTTGCCTCCGAGCGTCTCACGCGCCCGGATGCGTTCGCCCGTAGCGGCGCTGAGTTCGGCACGCTGGGTTCCCTCATAGCCTTCGGCATTGCTTGTCAAACAGATTGCTGATGTTGAGCGACACCTTCAGCCGCTTACTCGCTGATAGATCCTTGTCCCAGAACACGCCCAGATCCACAAGGCCATAACCGGGGTTCCAGTTGGTGCCTGTGTCCGTCCATGAATCGTGTGTTTCCGACCAGGCCCTCATGCCCAGGCCCAGGTTGAACTCACCCAGCGACGCACTGCGGTGTACGCGAAACTTGTTCCAGAGCGCCAGGCTGTGGCGGGGGGTGTATTTCACGCTACGGCCCTCGGCAAACTCATTGTCTGTATCGACGTATTTGGTATCGGTAAACGAATAGCCGACTTGTGCAACCCAGCCATCCATCAACTGCCCGGATAAGCGCAGTTCTACGCCTTGCGCACGGGTCAGCCCAGCGAGTTCGTAACAGGCATCTTCAGGTGTTGCTGAAGGCTGGGCCGAACCGTAGTACAGGCCCGCCGGTCCCCGCAGTAGTTCCACCGATTCCAGATTATCGACGCCCCGCACGATACTGCCCGAGAACGTGGTGTTATACATGCGAATGCCATTGATGAGGGTCTGATGACTGGTAACGCCACGCACCTGAATGTTTCGGATATGACTCGCACCGTCATCTCAGCCGGTACTGCTGGTGGTCAGGCCTGCGAACCCTTCCAACGTGTCAAAAACGTCTTGGTCACCACCTCTTCACATCGCGATTACGCTCTGAAACCTGCTCATTCAACGTCCAGAAGTCGTAAAGAATACCAATCAGGAACAAGCCACCGGTCAGCAGGTAAATAATGCCGGTAAACCACTTGCCCATGTACATTCGATGCAAACCGAAAACACCGGTAAAGGTCAGCAATAACCAGCTAATGCTGTAGTTAATGTCACCCTCACGGAACCGACTGTCTGCCTGCGCATCCATGGATGGAATCAAAAACAGGTCGATAATCCAGCCGATGAAAAACAGGCCAAAGGTGAAAAACCAGATTGTTCCCGTTATGGGCTTGCCGTAGTAAAAACGATGGGAGCCAAGAAACCCGAAAATCCAGATTAAGTATCCCAGCAACACGCTGTGAGTATTTTGTCGATTAACCATAAAGGGACCCGGTGACGATTAAATTCGTGGTTTTATATATATGGGGCCAGCCCCCTTGTTCCGCAAGTCCTGCGGGCACAGTGGCGGGCCGGGATGCAGGGTTTACGACCCCGGCTCTTGGGCAACCCCGCTCACCGCAATGCCTTTCGCTTCCACAATCCCCTTGCGCCATAACCGCCACTCCCCGGGCTGGTAGATGTCCCACTGTTCATCGCTGGTCAATGGTTCGGTAACGATCACGCTTACAATGTCGTTCGGGGTGGTTTCAGATTCGAAGTCCACAATAACGTCGGCGTCTTTCAGCCTTGCCGGGCCAAAAGGTGCGCGGCGGGTAATGCTGGCCATTTTGGTCGTGCAATAGGTGAACAGCCAATCGCCGTTGCTCAGCAACAGGTTAAAAACCCCTTGGGCCGCATACATCTGCGACAGCTTAACCAAATGCTCTGTCAAACCCTCAACCGGATCGTTTCGATCACAGTGCTCGCGCAGATGATTGAGTATATCGCAGAATAACGCCTCGCTGTCTGTGTCACCCACCGGTTCGTAAAATCCCGGTGATGGCCGGAACTCAGAAAGTTGCCCGTTGTGGGCAAATACCCAGTACCGACCCCAGAGTTCGCGCTTGAAGGGGTGGGTGTTAGCCAGACAGATCTCACCCACATTGGCCTGGCGTATGTGGCAAATAGCCACTTCGCTTTTGATAGGGTGGGTCTGAACCACTTCGGCGAGCCGGGAGTTTGAACTTGCATCCACATCGTGAAAGGCCCGCACACCTTTGCCTTCGTAAAACGCCACGCCCCAGCCGTCTTTATGTGGGCCGGTGTCGCCCCCTCTGCGAGTCAGGCCGGTAAAGCTGAAACAAAGATCGGTGGGCGTGTTGGCGCTCATGGCCAGTAGTTCGCACATAAAATGCGGCTCCTTCCGGTGTCAGAATAACAACTGTAAGAATACCGCACTTGGGCAGCCAAGCCAGTGGCCCTTCTGCCCCCTTACGGAAATTTCAGCCAGCCCCTGAATCCGACTATGGCAATCTGCTTTGCATGGTGCTTGAGCCATTCTGACTCGGCCCCAACTTTTGGGTACAATTCCGACTCTCCAGTGGCCTCTGCCTCCTGGATCTCTTAAACCCTGAATCTGCGGATTTTCTGTATGGAATGGAGCCTTACGCATTTCTGGCTAATTTTGGCCCTCATATTAGGCCTGGCTGAACTGACATCCGGGGTGCTTCTGCTGCTCGCACTGGGCATTGCCGCAGCTTTAACCGCTGTGCTGGCATTCACCGGCCTATCGTTCGAGTGGCAGCTTGTTGGCATGGGCGCGTTCTCGGGCGTGCTGGTGCCTATCGCTATCCGCTGGATTCGCCCTCGATTTTCACCCAAAGGCGTCGCTTACGGCACCACAGGTACCGGCGTTGAGCAGGGCAGGCGTTATCACACCCTGAAGCGGGATTTCGACGGCGCGACAGGTATCAAAGTCAACGGCGATTTTTATCGCCTGCGGGACGAAACAACCGGCGCCACTGACCTTCCGGAAGGAACCGACGTTATTTTCAAACAATTCGATGGCACCACCGCCATTGTACAATTAGACACACACAAGGAACTGTAAACATGGAATCCTATCTCACACCAGGGTTGATCATCAGCCTGATTGTTGTCGCCATCGGCGTTTTCATTATCGCAAAAGGGTTGGTTATCGTCCGCCAGTCTGAAGTGATGGTTATTGAGCGCCTGGGCTCTTTCAATCGGGTTTTGGAAAGCGGCGTGAACATCATTATTCCGTTTGTTGAACGGCCGCGCCCAATCACCATGATTCGCTACATGCGCATGGGCGAGGAGTACCACCCGATGACCAGCGATGAAACCCGCATAGACCGCCGGGAAACGGTTATGGATTTCCCGGGACAGCCGGTGGTAACCACCGACAACGTCACCGTGAAAATCAACGGCGCTCTTTATTACCAGATCATCGATCCTCGCCGCGCCGTGTATGAAGTGGCCAACATGAGCCAGGCAGTAGAAGTGCTGGCTAAAACCACTTTGCGTTCGGTGGTGGGCAAAATGGAGCTGGATAAGCTGTTTGAATCCCGGGCTGAGGTGAACAATGCCATTCAGGCCGAAATGGAAGAAGCAGCCTCTAAATGGGGTGTAAAACTCACCCGGGTGGAAGTTCAGGACATAAATATGCCGGAAGAAGTTGAAGACGCCATGCGCCTGCAAATGGCCGCCGAGCGTAAGCGTCGAGCCACAGTCACCGAGGCGGAGGGTGAGAAAACAGCGGCCATTGCCAAGGCCCAGGGCCAGCGAGAATCTGCCATTCTTAACGCTGAGGGCGACAAAGAATCGTCCATTTTACGGGCTCAGGGTGAACAGGAATCGATTCGTCTGGTGCTTAGCGCCATGGGCGATTCGGAAGAAAACAAGCAAACGGTTATCGGTTATCTGCTGGGGCAAAGCTACATCAAGATATTGCCGACCATGGCCCAGGAGGGCGAACGGGTGTTTGTGCCCTACGAATCGTCTGCTTTGCTGGGCTCCATGGGTATGTTCCGGGAGCTGGCCGGTAGCCCTGAAGATGTGGTTCGTCAGTCGCTGCAAAAAGACGGCCTGCGTGGCGGGCTGGTTGGCGGTGCTGGCAACGTTTAAGCCTTCACAAACCCTTGGACAACCTTCTGGCATCAGCCCAGCAGGTTGTCCAGCGGCTCATCGTAGCTGGGCGCAAATACATCCAGAAAGTACATCACCTCTGGCAACGACTCCTGCTCAAGCTTCTGCCTGATTTGCCTCTCTGCCGGTTCAAACTCCCGGTTACCCGCACGCACTTCTGCCTGACATTTAAGCCATGCTGACAAACGGTCTGCCGCTTTGATCAACTCGCGCTCTTGTGCCGTATGCCGGGACTCCCGCAAATACGGTGAAAAATCCTCACGCAGGTCCGCCGGCAGCAATGACAGCAACTCTGCCTCTGCTTTGTGTTCAATGTCACCGAAAGCCTCGCGCATTACCCTGGAGTGATATTTGATGGGTGTGGGCATGTCTCCCGTGATCACTTCGGTTGCATCGTGGTAGAGCGCCGCAGCAGCGATTCTGTCGGCATTCACCTGCCCGCCAAAGTGCCGGTTGCGAATTAACGCCAATGCGTGGGCCAGCGTGGCCACTTCCCAGGAATGCGTAGCGACGTTTTCTTCAATGGCGTTGCGCATCAGCCCCCAGCGTTTGATCCAGCGCAGGCGGGAAACGTAAGCAAAAAAATGACTCATGGCATGTGGCACGCGCCGAGTTCCTTTATAGCTGTTTGGTGTAAGACGGCAATTGTTTAGCGAACGTCCAGAGTAAACTCTACGACTACGTTGCCATCGTCCGTCACTTCAGCGTCACGGGACGGGTCCAGCGTGAACAACTGCTCAGCCGGAACCCCGTGGGTATCTCGCAGTAGGTCCTGAACCATCGCCCCCCGGCCATTGGCAAGATTCGTGAGTGCCTCGGGCGCTGCCAGTGTTCGCTCGCCTGCAAGATAGGCCTCGCGGGCCTCCTTCCAGTCCTGCTCGGTAAGCCCTCCATCCTGGCTCTTTGCCAGCTCATCATGCAAAAGCACCACGCCATCGGCAGAAGGCGACACGCCACCCCGGATATTCAGTAACAGTTCGGAGCGGTCGTGCAGCGCCTCCGCCAGAACGGCCAGCTTATCGGCCTCGCCCGGAGCAAGTTTGGCTGTGCCTGGCTCAAAGCTCATTTGGCCCAGTTCTTCACCACTCAAGCCGGCAAGATCTGCAATCGAACCCAGCACACTAAAGGGTGACGTTGCAGCCTTGGCAAGCACATTTACAAAGGTTCCCATAACCACCTGATCAACATTGAACTCAGGGCTATCCATATTGCCGCTGACTGGCAGGTTTACTTCGATAACGCCGTTACTGTTCTTGAGTAAGGCGAGCCCAAGCTTCACAGGTGCATTGATTGCATCTTCACTGGCTACGGGTTCCCCCAGCCCCAACCGGTCCACAACGATTTTATTCGAGCCATCAATCCGGCTGCCGGTAATCTCGTAATCCAAATCGAGATTCAGCTTGCCGCTGTCTACTCCGTAGCCCAAATAATGTCCAAGATAGGGTGAAAGGCCAGGCAACGACAAGCCGCTCATCGTTAATTTCAAATTGCTTGTTTCGTCTGTACCCAAGGTGCCAATGTCGCCATCAAACTCAACGCTGGCACTACCACCTGCACGGCCATTCAGGGAAACCTTTCCCTGCTGGGGCGACACGTTACTAAGACCAGTTACCGTGCCATTTAGCTGGTCTAGCGTGGTCGTAAAAGCCGGGTCCAGGGTTCGGTCGGTATAGTCAAGCTCACCCTTTTCGAGCATTAACTGGCCAATGCGAAAGATAAACTGCCTTTCTTCGCCTGCATCCTGTTGCGGTTCTGCAGGGGCCTCGCCAGATTCTGGCGCTGGAACAATCTGCTCTACGTTATGCACGCCATTGGCGTTACGAACCAGGTTGATGGCGGGTTGAGCCAGGGTGATGGTGCCAATTTCCAACCTGGCCGGATATACATTGTATTCAATGGGCGCCAAACGCAGCGTTTTCCATGATATCAACCGTTTACTGCTGCCCGGCAACTGAAGGTTCAGGCCTGCAACTTCAGCCGTGCCGCTGAAAGTACCTGTTAAGGGCTCCTGTTGGCCATCCAGATCCAGATTCCCATCCAGTCCCAACTTGCCGTCAGCCACTGCAAGATTGGCCGTCTCCTGCACATAAGGCTCAAACGCGGGCAACATGATGTCTGCGCCGGAAACAGCCGCTTCCAGAGTAAATGGCTCAGGCGTCACCTGGCCGTTCAACGAGAGTTGCCCGCCGCTGGCAAGAGTTGCCTGAAGCTTATACGACATGGGCTCTTCCATCTCGCTACTGATACCTCCGGTGGAAAGCGACAACTGCTCCAGCGCCAGCTCTGCCGGCTGGCCCGGCTGCTGGTCCTGCCAAAGCGCGCGGCCATCAGAAACAGTCATACCTGCCAACGACCAGCGGAAAGCTTGATCATTCGCTTCTGGCTGCAATACGCCTGCCGTCGTTTCTTCCGTTTCATTGTTGTTCGCAAAAGCGGTAAGCGCGGCCACCCAGTCAATCTCTCCCGCTTTGTTACGGGCCACTGCAATTTCAGGCTGCTCGAAGGAAATCGGCCCGACACTGGCTTCACGGGCATTCAAATCAAACCCGATATCCTTTATCGCAATGGCTGCCGTTGTTAAGCGGGGCCGCTCGCTTTGCTTATTCAGAGCAACCGCCAATTCCTTCACGGACAATTGGCCATTGCTGGTGGAAAGGTACAGGGTATCGGCAAACTGAAGCTCATAATCTGAGCGCACAGTGACTTTACCGCCACGCAGGTCATAGGGCAGGTAGGGCGCCAGGAAATGCCCGATAATGTTGTGATCCATGCCTGAAACAGCCAGGCTGCCGCTGGAAAACAGCGGTGCAACACTGAGGCTACCCTGCCACTCAATGGTCTGATTTCCCAGGGCCGCCTGCAGATGGTAGTCGCTTCGTTGGCCATCTCGTTGCCAGGTGGCAAGGTCGTTCAGAGTAAGGTCCAGCGGTGTAATCCGGAACTCTGCCCTTTCAGGCTGAGTAAAATCCCGGAATAGTAGTTCGCCCCCGTTAATCGTGAACTGCTGAAAATACAGCGAAGGCGGTGCCTGATCTTCTTCTGGTTCAGTCTGCTCTGGTGACGGGCTGTCTTTGCCTGCGCTGGCCGCTTGAAAATCCCGCACGACGTTAACATTGTAGTCTTCAAGCAGGTCCAGCCGAATGAATGGCTCCTCCAGTTCAATGGCCTCAAATCCGACAACGCCTCGAAACAGTTTAAAAAAGTTCAGGTTGATATACAGGCGATCGAGGCCAACCACTTTTTCGTTATCGCCATCGTGGGCCGACAGATTCAGGGCCTCAACACTGAGCGCAAACGGGTTGCTGTTGACATCCTCAACCTCAGCCTGCCACCCCATGTGTTTCTCCAACTGATCAGGCAGAGCACGCTTCAACCACCAGGGCAGCAGCAAAAACCCCGCCAGGCTGTACAACACGATGAGTACGAGCGCACCGATCACCAGGTTTCCGGGAAGATGACTGTGCTGACGGCTATGGGCCACTGGTTTCTCCTTTCGGATATGCATTCCTGATAAAGCCACTACATAAGGATAGTCGGCCCACCCCCCTTTTGTCAGCCACTATGCCGCCATCGCTGACAGGTGCATGTGAACTCTATATCCTGAACGTTCGTAAACCACCCGTCAGAACACGCCTGATGATCAGACAACGAGGGCCCGAGGTTATGGATATCGGCGATATGCGTCGCGACTTTGAAAGTGAGGGACTGGATCGCGAAGCACTGAGCGGCAGCCCGGTTGAGCAATTCGAAAGGTGGTTTGGCGAGGCCCGGGAAGCCGGTATTCTTGAGCCCAACGCCATGTCTTTGGCTACGGCCGGTGCCGACAGCATGCCCGACTTGCGTACGGTGCTGCTGAAGTATTTCGATGAGCGGGGCTTTGTCTTCTATACCAACTATGAAAGCCGCAAAGCTCACGAAATGGATGAGAATCCACGGGCCGCCATACTGTTTCCCTGGATTGGTCTGAATCGCCAGGTGCGCATTCAGGGCAAGGTTGAAAAGGTCAGTAAAACCGAATCGCTTAAGTATTTTTCGTCGCGCCCACGGGGCAGTCAAATTGGTGCCTGGGTCTCCGAGCAAAGCAAAGCCATCACGTCTCGCGGGCTTCTGGAACAAAAAGTGGCGGAAATGAAACGCAAATTCAGCGAAGGCGAAGTGCCATTACCTAATTTTTGGGGTGGTTACAGAGTGGTGCCCGAGCGCATCGAATTCTGGCAGGGCCGGCCCAGCCGCCTCCACGATCGATTTGAATACGTAAAGGAAGGCGATGACTGGCTCATCCAGCGACTTCAACCCTGATTCCACAGGCGTTCGGCAGAAGCCGGCTATCAAGCTGTGCCACCAAACCGGACAAGTTCCGGCCATTGCGCCTGACTGGCTAACGGCTCATGAGCGCAAGAGGTTTGCCGGGCTCAGCAACACCCGGGCGTCGGAGTTCCTCACCAGCCGCTGGCTGATACGCCAGGCGCTGGGTAAAGCAGGCTCTGTAAGGCCCGACCAGTGCTGGCCGGAGGAGGGGCGCCCAACCACCTCCGCCAGCCCCGCAGGTTGGCACCTGTCGCTGAGCCACAGCCACGGGCTATCGGCCTGCGGCACTCAGTACGGCTCTGCGCTGGGAATAGACATCGAGCCCAGCAAACGACACCCCCACTGGCAAAAAGTGGTTAAGCGCTGGTTCTCCCCCATTGAACAGGAGTGGTTGTTCAAAGAAGACGATCCTCACAGTTTTTTGCGGACCTGGACTTTAAAAGAGGCCTGGTTAAAAGCCACTGGCCGGGGTATTGCTGGTAACTTACAGTCCCTGGAAGTGCGCCGAAACTTTGAGCTTTATGGTGACCAGCCAGATGACCACTGGCAGGCTTGCTGCTTTTACACAGAGGGGTTCCTGGCCACACTGGTATACAAGCAAACGGCCGATGATCAGCCTGGCTCGTGGCCATCAATCACATTGCTGGAACCGCCGCCCGATGATTACAATCTGAGCAAAGCGGAACCACTGGATACACACTGGGAGCCGATGTTTCAGCGCCGAATTCGTTCAAAATGCTGATAACGGCACCGGAGTAACGAGATATGCCCATTGCCGACAAAAACGAAACCGTGCCCGCTTCCGGGCGTTGCCCTTGGTGCGGCACCGATCCGTTTTATGTGAATTACCATGACACGGTTTGGGGCCGGCCCGAATATGACAACCTGGCGCTATTCGAGAAGCTTTGCCTGGACGGCCAGCAAGCAGGGCTAAGTTGGATCACTATTCTGCGCAAGCAGGAAAACTATCAGGCTGCCTACGATTATTTCGATCCGGAAAAAATCGTTCAGTACGATGACAAAAAAGTTTCAGAATTACTGGCAAACCCGGGGATTGTGCGGAACAAACTGAAAGTTCAGTCGATTATCAAAAATGCCAAAGGGTATTTGGATTTGCAGGAGAAAGGCACTGAATTTTCCCGCTTTCTCTGGTCGTTTGTGGAAGACAACCCCATCCAGAATAGCTGGCGCAGCATTGAGGAAGTACCAGTCACCACTGCGGAATCCGAAGCCATGTCCAGGGCGCTTAAACGGGCAGGGTTTACCTTTGTAGGACCAACGATTGTTTACGCATTTATGCAGGCGGTGGGCATGGTTAACGACCACTTGATTGCATGCCCCCAGCATAGCCTGTGCCGCTCCCTGGCACTGTGATCCTGGCTGCCATTAAGACTGGGCAGCTACAATCGCGTATTCATGGTTGTGCGGTTCAATGAGAACACCGTGCAATGCAATGATCGCTTTTTCGTAATCGTCTTCATCGATTACAAACTGCATATCAACCTGGCGCATACACTGGTGCATAGCCAACACGCTGATTTCTCCATCTGCCAACGACTTAACCGACCGGGCGAGGATGCCTGGCACCTTCATATCACTGCCAATGGCGGAAACCATGGCAACTTTACGGGTGCTGACTTCACCGTTAGGGAACTCCCCTTTCAGCGCTTTCACTACCCGCTTAACGTGCTTAAGCGTGCTACCTACATAGTGGGTGATCGTGTTGGCGTTGGTGTCCTTGGCCATAAAGCGCACTTTAAAGCGGCTCAGGATATCCAGAATACGACGATCGGAGCCCGGTTCGCCCTGCATGTCCTGATCAAACACCTCTATTGCAAACACACCTTTGGCGCCAGCAATAATTTCAACCTGTGGCTTTTCGCTCACATAGTCACCGGTAATCAAGGTGCCGGTATGCTCTGGCTCGAACGTGTTCATCACTCGCAGTGGAATTTCTGCCTGGCGTAGACCTTTACCGGCACGGGGGTGAATCGCCTCCATACCAAGGTTCGCCAGCTGGTCGGCCACGTCGTAATTAGTGCGACCCAACGGGACCACTTTTTCAGCGCCCACAATGTTGGGGTCGGCAGAGCTCAGGTGAAACTCCTTGTGGATGACGGCTTCGCGGGCGTCGGTAATAACCGCCACTCGGCTAAACGTCATCTCGCTGTAGCCCCGGTCGAAGGTGCGCATCAAGCCTTCCTGACACTGGGCGTAGCCGGTAACAATGGGCAGCTCACGGGTGAGGTCCACCGCATCAAACGCCTGTTTCAGCTTCTCATCCAGCGGCAGCAACTCGGTGTCGCGCCAGCCGGTCAGATCCACAAAGCGTGCATTGATTCCCTCTTGCTGCAGCTTCAAGGTGGTGTTGAAGGCACTGTGCGCCTCGCCAATGCCCGCAAGCATTTCACGAACCGTTAGCAGGTGCTCTTCCAACTGAAACTGGCCGTAAGAACAGAGGCGCTGCAGGTCGATCAAACAACCGCGAACCCCTTCAATGCGATCAGTAATAAACTGATCCGCCTGCTGCTTCAGCATGGGGTCTTCAAACAGCTCACCGTTAATGTCCGTCATGAACTGGATCAGCTTGGTAAGATCATCTGCCCAGGCCCAGTCTGACTCCGCATCGGCAAACAGCGCGTAAACACCGGGCTCGCCGGTTTTTTTGTGCTCCAACAGTTCGTTGGTTACGCCGGCATAGGCAGACACAACAAAAATGCGCTGATAAAGCTCTTCGTTGCTGTACTTCGCGACAATAATGTTATCGCGTACAGCCTCATAATTGCTCATTGAGGTACCGCCGATCTTCTCGGCGGTATGTAATTGGCTACTCATAGTTTCCAACCTTGGCTACCCTGCAGAATGAATGTCCCTGATGGCAGAGGCGCCTTACGACGCCTTGCTGATTCCTTCCTGCATGATTTCATCCACACTCTTGCCCAGGATTTCGGCGCCCAGTTTCAGGTCGTCCTTGCTGGTTGTCAGCGGCATCAGGCACTTGATTACCTCATCATTCGGGCCACTTGTCTCGATGATCAGCCCATGCTCAAACGCACGCGAGGTAATCGGGTCTGTCAATTCTGCGTTTTTGGCTTCAATGCCACGCATCAAGCCACGACCTTTCATTGTGAACTCGTTCGGGTACTTATCACATATTGCCTGCAGCGCGTCGCCCAGAACCTGAATCTTTTCCTTCACTTCGTTGGCAAACGCGTCGTCTTTCCAATAGGTTTCTATGGCAGCACGGGCCGTGATAAACGCCATGTTGTTACCACGGAAGGTACCGTTATGCTCACCCGAGCCCCAGATGTCCAACTCCGGTTTGAGCAGCACCACCGCCATCGGCAAGCCATAGCCACTCAAAGACTTGGAAACGGTTACGATGTCAGGAGTAATGCCTGCAAATTCAAAGCTGAAGAACTCACCGGTGCGGCCATTACCTGCCTGGATGTCATCCAGAATCAGCAGCATATCGTGCTTCTTACACAGAGTCTCCAAACCTTTCAGCCACTCAGCACGGGCCGCATTCAAGCCACCTTCACCCTGAACCGCTTCCACAATAACTGCGGCAGGCACCTCAACACCGGACGAACTGTCAGACAGCAGCTTGTCCATAATTGCCAGGCTGTCTACATCTTCACCAAGATAGCCGTCGTAGAACATGAAATCCACATTGCTCAGAGGCGCACCAACACCACCACGGTGATGCTTGTTACCCGTTGCAGCAACCGCACCAGTGGTTACACCGTGAAAACCGTTGGTGAACGAGATAATGCCAGTGCGCCCCTTTACTTTACGGGCCAGCTTGAGGGCTGCCTCTACACAGTTAGTACCGGTTGGGCCGGTAAACTGCATTTTATAGTCCAGACCACGGGGGTCCAGAATGTATTTCTTGTAGGCTTCCATAAAGCCATGCTTGGCAGTGGTGTACAAATCCAGACCCTGGCTCACACCGTCGGCTTCAATGTACTCAAGCAGAGCTTTTTTCAGGATATCGTTGTTGTGACCGTAGTTCAGTGAACCGGCACCTGCCAGAAAATCCAGATATTGCTTGCCGTCTTCAGTGTAAAGGTGCGCGTTCTTGGCGCGATTAAAAACCACCGGAAAAGCGCGACTGTATACACGTACTTCAGATTCGTTCTTGAAAACGTCCATTATATTTCCTCTTAGCCTGTTCGGCTTTTAAATAGAATTCGTTAAAAGTAACTCTGTGGCGGGGTACATCAGCGGGTAGGGCGCTCGAAAATCATCAAAAACACGAATGTGATTCACGCCACCGCCAAAGCCCCGAAAAGCCATCAGGAGTTCTTGGTAAACGGCCCAATACGCAGCAAAAATTCGGAATCGTGCTTGCCGCCAAAGTGGGTGTCTTTCTCGAAGTGCTCATGGTCGACAATGTCAGCGCCCATATCCCGCGCAAACGAACGGAACAACGCCCATGAGGCCTCGTTATCTGCGGTGATTGTGGTTTCCATATGGGTCACGTTTTTGCACGCATCCCGGGCCACAATTTCTTTCAGCATCCGCTTGGCCAAGCCCTGTCCACGCCCTTTCTCGTGAACGGCTACCTGCCATACAAAAACGGTGTCGGGCTGTTGGGGAGGGATATACCCGGAGATAAAGCCGACCAGGTCGCCGTCTTTCTCCGCCGCCACGCCGGTTTCGGCAAAATGGCTGCACTGCAGAAGGTTGCAGTAAATTGAGTTGGCGTCCAGAGGGGGGCATTCTGTTACCAGCTGATGAAGCCTGTTGCCATCATCCTTAACGGGTGTGCGAAGGTTGATGGCGGTGGTATTCGATCCTTTTGATGTCATAACGTGGTCAGTTCGCCTCAAAAAGTTAGGCTTAAATTATATAGACCTCGAACTATATTTCAAGTCGGGATTATCAATGCAGCCTCAAGAAACGGTCGTGCACACCCGATGAATAGACCGAATTATCCCATGAACCCGCGGCATAAAGGCCCCTGGCCGGAGATTCCGGATCGCCATCAAACAAGGAATTATTTAGTCCTCCAAGTAACACGCAGTGGTATCCAGGAAGACAGGCCCGCACCAGTGCTCAACGTAGCCAGCTCATAACCCAAAGTGATCACTGCTCCCTTGCGTTACCTTACTTTTCCCGTTGCCAGAGATTTCCCAACCAATCGGCGCGCGATCAGCGGCAGGAAGAAGCCCGCCGTGCAGATCAGAAACCCATAGGCATTCACACCCAGCAGCGTGGCGTAATTACCATCGCCAATGGCCCAACTTGCCGGAATCAGCCCAGCCGCCAGCAGAACACCAAGACCCAGACCACTCCAGAAACTAAGGTGAAAGCTCCATGGCGACCAGCGAGCAACCCCGTAGAACAGAAATACCGGTGCCAGACCCATCACCATAGTGCCAGACACGGTGGTAGCCTTGAGAATATCCGTACCGGCAAACATGGGCAGGTTGCCAATCAACGCGAACACAATCATTACCGCTGCGCCCACTCGCATGCTCGGTAACCGGTTTGTTGCCCGCTGCGCCAGGCGCGGCAAATCAACGGCCAGAGATTTGGCTAGCGAGGTGAAGGTAGAGTCCAGTGTCGAGCCGGCAGAAGTCATCATCACCACGCTCATAAAAAACAACGCCGCCATCCCCAGCGACTGCCCAACAGCAACCGGCGCATTACCCATGGCATCGATACCATTCAGGCGCCCATGAACCCCCACCAAACTGAAAACAAACACCGCAACAAAGCCCAATACGCCTGCCACCACAAAGCTCTTGAGCATGGTTTTTTCGTTGTTCACAAAGCCCCGATCCGTCAGCACCGGATCATGGAACGGATAACTGAACATCTGTAGCAACGCCACCAATAACAAATCGAACCCCGCATTCAGTCGGAACTCGCCTTTGCTCAGCAACGCAGACGTATCGTTAGCCGGAATGATCATGAATAGCACCGCGCCCAAAAAAAACACGAACACAAAGGTTTGAATAACATCGGTAAAAATGGAAGAACGCAGCCCGCCCTTGAGGCTGTAGGCAAGCGTAAACGCGGTGAACACCATAGCAGCAGCGTAATACTCCCACTCACCAGGCAGCCCGAAATAACCACCCACAACCGCCGTATTGCTCCAGACCTCGTTATACAACCGAATCAATATAGCCGCTGCAAACGCCAGCCCGGCCAGCCGCCCAAACCGCGACGTAAGAAAATCCTGGAGGCTGCGGGCACCCGTTTGGGTGCGAATCAGGTAGATGATATAACCTGCCACTGGAATCGAAAGCCAGTAACTGGCATACGCCAAGCCACCGGTAACCCCATACGCCGCTCCCAAAT
Organism: Marinobacter sp.; assembly: GCF_052091845.1. GTDB lineage: Bacteria > Pseudomonadota > Gammaproteobacteria > Pseudomonadales > Oleiphilaceae > Marinobacter. The sequence goes on from NZ_JBQDCO010000020.1 coordinate 18,308, forward strand.
TCGCCGCGTTGGTTACCGATTTGGCAAAAATCCAACTGATAAAAATACTGGCTGTCAGCAACCACTGACTAACCGCATTGCCCTGGTCATCAGCCCCTCTGTAAAAAGACTCCGGGTTCCTGCTTTTCGGCGACCAAACGTACATAACCACGCCATAAACCAGCAAGAACCCCCAAAAAAAGGCGGCTTCCGATGTGTTCACTTAAGTTTTTCCTCGTTACAGGCCGTAGCTTGTTTGGTTGTTATATCTCAAAGGTATCGGTTCTGATGGGGCGACACCCCGCAACCAGCCAAAACCCCAAAAAAAGCTAACCCGGCGCCGAACAACTCGCCCCGTAGCGGTAGCAGGAAAAACACCTGTGATGCCGCAACATAATGCGCTCATCCATGCTCTGGGCCAGCGACCCACCCAAATCATACTGCGGATCATCATCCACTAACGTGCAGGCATAAACACGCACTGCGTCGTCTTTTTTCACCAACATACGCGTGTACGTGCACATGAAATGCGACTGACTCTGAGTCGTTGGGTACTTCTCCATGCAGTTTTCGGTAATCTCCGGGCTACCATCCTCCGAACCCGGAGTACCCAGATCCGGAAACGCCGTAAACGCCAGGTTTTCCGGAATCTGCCACTCGCGGAATATCCCGCGGAAAGCTGCCTCCACCTCTGCAGGCACTTCCTCAGGATCGGTCTGGCGGGCGATAGACACCTTGAAACCCTGCTCAACCAGCCACTGAATGCCTGCCAGCGCTTGAGCAAAACTTCCCTCACCGCGATCCTTGTCGTGGCGGGCGCGGTCAGGGAAATCCAGGCTCACACGGAAGTGTATCGGGTACGGGTTGTCCAGCAAGGGTAATACCTGGTGCCTGCGCTTGAGCAACGGCTCGGTCGCATTGGTCAACACAAAACACGGCCTGTGATGGCTGGCGTAATCCAGTATATTCACAAAATCACGAATCACGAACGGCTCGCCACCGGTAAAGGAGAACTGCTCCACACCCATATTCAGAGCTTCGTGGATAAACGGTTTCACATCGCTGAGTTTCATGCCGGGAATGCGGCCATCACCGGGATGACTGCCCTCAAGGCAGAAGGGGCAAGCCAGGTTGCAGGCAGTGCCAGTGTGAATCCACAGCTCTTTCAGCTTATTCGCGTCGATATAGCCCCGGGGGTCACCATTACGGGTGTGGGTCCAGCTGTCGCGGCCTCTGGGCGCCAGTACTTCCACCGCGGGAATACGCTTTGCGGCAGGACGTGTTTCGGTTAGGGGCATAGAGGCTCCTTGGTGTTGTGGTCTTAGTGCACCACGTTTGTTACGTCGGGCCCGCGACGGGAGCTTTTACCGCGCCGCCAGCCATGCATTTTTTCAAGCAATTTAAGAATGCCTTCCGGCGCATGGGCGCGCTTCCATTCTCCAGCCGCGAACTTCGCTGATTCGTTCCAGGTGGGGTACGGATGGATGGTGCCTAAAATCTTGTTCAAGCCCAACCCGTGCTTCATGGCCAGGGTAAATTCGGCCAGGATTTCACCAGCGTGAGCTCCTACCACTACGGCACCAAGAATTTTATCTTTGCCCGGCGGCGTGAGGACCTTGATGAAACCATGGTTATCGCTATCAGCAATCGCCCGATCCAGGTCATCCAGGCCATAACGGGTTACCTCACAGGCTATGCCCCGGGACTTTGCTTCTGCCTCGCTCAGACCCACACGGGCCACTTCCGGTGACGTAAACGTTACCCGCGGCATTACCCGATAATCCACTTTAAAGCGCCGGAACTGACCAAACAGGCCATTTACCGCCGCATACCAGGCCTGGTGAGACGCCGCATGGGTAAACTGATAAGGCCCGGCCACATCACCGCAGGCAAACACGTTGGGGTAGCGCATACTCATGTCGTCGTCTACGGGCACGGTACCGTTGGGCAAGGGTTCCACACCGATACGGTTAAGATGCAAGCCTGCCGTATTCGCAGTGCGCCCCACGGCCACCAGCACCTGATCGAACGGAATGCGCACCTGCTCGCCCTTGTAATCGCAGTACACAACCTTCTCGCCGTCTTCCATGCGAAATTTCGTGGCGGCATGGTTCAAGCGCAGATCAATCCCATCAATCTCAAACTGCTTCTTTACCAACGCAGACACATCGCGGTCTTCTTTGGCCAACAGGTATTCATCACGCTCAACCTGAATCACCTGGCTACCCAGACGCACAAAGGCGTGGGCCAGTTCAGAGCCAATGGGGCCGCCGCCCAGCACCAGCAGCCGTTCCGGTTGCTCATTCAGCTCCCAAAGATTGTCCGAGGTCAGTGGGTCCATATCGACAAGCCCTGGTATCGGGGGCATCGCAGGCTTTCCGCCGGTGGCCACGACGATACTGCGCGCCGTTATATGTTCTGTTCGACCATCCTTGTGCTTTACTTCCAACTCCCAGGGAGATACGAAACTGGCCTCCCCCAAGATGCAGTCTACACCCAGTTTCTGATAGCGCTCGGGAGAGTCGTGGGGCTCTACTTTGGCAATCACGTTCCGCACCCGGTTCATTATGGTTTGGAAAGAACCTTTCACCGGCACGGACTCCAGGCCATAACGGTTGGCATTGCGCAGGGTATCCGCGGCTCGGGCACTGCGGATCAGCGCCTTGGAGGGAATGCAGCCGGTGTTAAGGCAATCGCCGCCTAATTTATCCCTTTCAATCAACGCCACTTTGGCTTTTACGGCCGCTGCAATATAAGCAGACACCAAACCAGCAGACCCACCACCAATAACCAGCAGGTTGTAATCAAACGATTCGGGCTTTTTCCACCCTGCGTAGACACGGCGACTGCGAATAAAACCGGCGGCGAACTTGGCAATCAGAGGAAACACCCCCAACAACGCAAAGGAAATGAGCAAGTCCGCAGACACTATGTCACTGGTTGACTGGATCTGGCCCAGCTGGGTACCGGCATTCACGAAAACAAAGGTTGCCGGGAGCATGGCAATCCAGCTGACCAACGCGTAAGTTCGCAACTTCATCGACGTAAGGCCCATGGCAAGGTTGATCAGAAAAAATGGAAAAACCGGTACCAGGCGCAGCGTAGCAAGGTAAAAAGCGCCATCTTTCTCCACACCCCGGTCCATCTTTGCCACGGCTTCGCGGTAACGGGCACGCAACGTGTCGCGCATTAAAAACCGGGCCACCAGAAAGGCGAGAGACGCACCCAGAGTAGACGCAACTGATACCGCAATCAGCCCGAAGAAGTTGCCAAAAAAGGCACCGCCTGCCAGCGTCATGATCAATGCACCGGGCAGGGAAAGGGCAGTCACTAAAACATAAACGGCCGCGTACCCTGATACCGCCAGCAAAAGATGGGCTTCAATCCACTGTGCCAGGCTCTCCTGATTAGACTGCAGGTTTGCCAGTGTCAGCACCTTGTGGCCATCAAGGCCAATAAAAATACCTGTAACGGCCACAATAGCCAGAATCAGTATCAGCTTACTTCGATTCATGTTTAAGCCTGTTGGATGTATATAAAACAATACGTGTATCGCTCTGACACGATCACCGTTCGAATGTTACAGCGTGTATGGAGAGAATTTGAGAAACTTATCTGCGGCTGGAAATTTAAATAGACATAACCGGAGAGAACAATGTTGCTGAACTGGCTCGCAAAGCATCTCGCCGCTTACCTTTCCAGGCAAGTGGCCCAGCATTCCGTGCCTACCTCAACCTATGAAGCCCTGGAAACAGCGCTCCGGCCCGGAGATGTTCTGCTTGTGGAGGGTAATACCCGCATCAGCGTAGCAATAAAATACCTGACACAGTCTACCTGGTCCCACTCGGCTCTCTACCTTGGGCCAGAAGCCGGTTTGGGAGCCTCAGAAGACGGGCAGCCACACACACTTATTGAAGCGGACCTGGAATTCGGCATTCGCCCTCTTCCATTGTCGTTTTATCGCAACAGCCATACTCGCATCTGCCGCCCCGTAGGGCTTGATGACCACGATATAAGCATGCTCTCCAGCTATGCCCAAAGCCGGCTGGGCAACCAGTACGACCTGAAAAACGTATTTGATCTGGCCCGCTATCTTATCCGGACACCGCCGATTCCATCCCGGCACAGACACAAACTGTTGACGCTCGGAAGCGGCGACCCGACGCGGACGATCTGCTCTACCTTCATAGCCGAAGGGTTCCAGCGCCTGCGCTATCCCATTCTTCCAACCATCGACACTATTCCCTCAGATGATCCAAACTGCCGGGATTGCGTGCGCGAGCATTACCGAATCCGGCAAACGTCCCTATTCACACCCAGGGATTTCGATGCATCCCCGTATTTCCGGATTATCAAACCGACGCTGGAAAGCTCCTTCGATTTTCGAGCCATCAACTGGGCGGATTTATAGCCAGCCTAATCGCGGGTTGATGGCACTCGTTGCTGCTAGCGCAGATCCGGATTCAGGGTATAAGTACCCGTTACCCGGCCACTGGCCAGAACGTGGCCTTTCATGGCTTTGCGCACGGCTTCGCCATCAAACTCCCCATCCAGGCCCAGGGATTCCACATCCAACGCATGCACTTCGTAGTGATAGTGGTGCATCAGCTCATCGTTCCACGGCGGGCAGGGGCCATCGTAGCCACTGTAGGTACCGGCCATATCCGGATTGCCAGCTAAAAATTGGGTAAAATTGTTCACGCCACGCAAACCAACCGGGCCAGGGCCGCCGTCTTTACCCTTGGGGGTCACGCCGTCGCTGTCTTCGCCTTCGGGAATCCGGCTAACATTGGCAGGGATATCAACCAGCAACCAATGGAAGAAATCCACCCGTGGAATGTCTTTCGAAATTGTTTTGCCTTCCTGGTTTGCATCATCCGCAATGCTGGGCACGTCCGGATCAAACATCATTATCACAAAGCTTTTGGTGCCCTCTGGTGCATCGTCCCAGGCCATTCCCGGGTTGCGGTTGGGACCAAAGCTCATGTGGTCTTCCGGATGAAATACGCCGAACGCGAATATTTCCGGGACCGGTTTGCCCTCATCAATACCCTCGACGCTCAGTTTCATGGTGCTTTCTCCTGTTGATTATTGCAGTTATTAGCTCGCCTCTACTCTGAGATTGTGCCAGAGGCAACAACATTCTGTGATAATAGGTTGTATCAACGGTATCGTACCTGTGTCTACACAAACTTTTCAGCAACCTGTTAAACGGAGCCCAGATGAGCGAGCACAAGCCCGGCCAGCCCCATAATCCGGAAAACCAACAGGATGAAGACGCCATCGCCTTTGCCCAGGGGATTTTTGAACTTGCGCGCAACGGTGGCACAAAAATGCTCACGCCACTACTGGAAGCCGGCGTGCCCGTAGACATACGCACCAGCAATGGCGAAAGTTTGCTAATGCTAGCCGCCCGCAACGGCCAGGCCGATACGGTGCAGCTTCTTTTGGAGAAAGGGGCGAACCCGGCGCTACAAGATTCAGAGGGCAATACGGCCCTGAGCCTTGCCCGTGAAATAGATGCACGAGAAGTCATCAAACACCTGGATCGGTAGCCCGACCGTCGCAAAGAGCACCACATGTTCCACAAAGGCGAGATTATTCACCACAGCCGGGACAAGCTCGGCAGCATTCTGGTGATCGATTACCGAAAACACCGGGTATTAACCTTCAACTCGGTGTTTGAGCAAAGCAAAATTGATCGGCGCTTCCCACACCTGCCGGTACACGAGTACAACCGTGCCATGCTGCTGCCAGCAGCCTTTAACAACCCGCAGCACGTCACAGTGTTGGGGCTGGGCGGCGGCGTTATGGCCGGTGCCTTGCTGCATCTTTATCCGGAATGCCAGGTACATGCGGTGGAACTGCGACAAGCGGTGCTGGATGTTGCCAGGGGCTATTTTGGCTTACCGGAAAGCGAGCGCCTGGAGGTTACCATAGCCGACGCGCGCGTTGCCCTGGGCAGGCTCCCGGATGCCGGTACAGATATGATTTTTGCCGATCTCTACAATGCCGACCGCATGAGCCCGGCGCAGGCCCAGCGCCAGTTTGTAGTAGATTGCAGCCGGGCACTGAGCCGCAAAGGCTGGTTAGTATTGAACTACCATCGCGCCCCCGACCCGGACGGCCCCTACTTTCGCCAGCTGCAAAAACACTTTGCCACCCTGCTGGTGTTCAAAAGCAAAACCAACAACACCATTGTGTATGCCAGCAAACAGCCGGTTGAAATGCTGGCCCCGAAAGCGGCGCAGCTTGCGAGCCTGGAAAAGCGCCTGCCAATCGACTGGAGCCGACTGCTAAAGCGGGTCAGCCAACTCCGGTTATAAATCGCGACGTGCACTTAAGCCGCTGGATCGTCCTCGAGCACCACGGCCTCACGCCCAGGCAAAATACCGCTCAGAACCAGCGCCACCAGTGAGCCGGTGGTAATGCCGGAGGCCAGCGCCACCTTGGCAAACTCAGGCATATAGCTGAGCAGTTCCGGACGCACGGTCACTGCCATGCCAGAGCCTACACTGACCGCAATAATCAGCATGTTGCGTTTGTTGAACTCAATCCGCGACAGCATGCTGATACCAGCCGAGATAATCATGGCAAACATGACCAGGCCCGCGCCGCCCAGAACCGGTAGCGGAATAGACACCACCAAAGCACCCAGTACCGGGAACAAGCCCGCCAGAATCAGCATGCCGCCAGTAATGGCCACCACATGACGACTGGCCACACCGGAAATCGCAACAATGCCTACGTTTTGTGAGAAGGATGAAAAAGGTGTCGTGGAAAACACGGAAGCCAGTGCAGAGCCCAAGCCATCACACAGAATGCCGCTGGAAAGCTTCTTCCCGGACAGTTTGGTGTGAGTGGCATCCGACAGAGCCAGAAAATCACCTGTGGATTCCATGATGGTTACCAGATAGGCAACGCTCATACCAACGATGCCGCTAATGGGGAAACTCAGGCCGAAGTGCAACGGGCTGGGCAAGGCGACGGCAGCGGCTTCCTTAACCGGGCTGAAATCCACCAGCCCGAATACGATGCACACCACAAAACCCACTACGATACCAATCACCACGGCCGCCGCCGCCAGAATGCCGCGTCCCCACTGTGACAGCGCAATAACCAGTGCCAGAACAAGCAGCCCAATCAGCAAATTGGAGGGCTTGGCATAGCCCTCAGAGCCAACCTGCCCACCGGCCAGCCAGTCAACTGCAACCGGAATCAGCGACAGGCCAATCAAGGTTACAACCGTGCCAGTCACAACCGGTGGGAACAGCTTGCGGATAAAAGGCATGAAAAAGCTGCCCACAATCATCACCAGAGATGCCACCAATGCAGAGCCCAGAATACCCGCCACTCCATGCTCAAACCCTATGGCAATGGATACGCCCACGAAGGTGAAGCTGGTGCCCATTACGCATGGCAACCGAATGCCAACCGGCCCGGCGCCCTTGCACTGCAGAATCGTCACAACCCCCGACACCAGCATTGCCGCATTTACCAGAATCACCATATCCTTGGTGGGCAACCCCAACACGCCGCCAACCACCAGGGGAACGGCAATAATGGCACCCAGAGCAGCCAACAAATGCTGAGCCGCGAGTAACACGGAAACTGGCACGGGTGGCTTGTCTTCCACTTGGTACATCAGGTCCATAAAATACTCCTTGAGCTCCGGCACGGCCGGCCGTTTTTATTGTTTGCCCCATGCTGTGCTCACGCGCCGGGCACTTCTATGAAACCTAGCAGAAGAAACGGAGTGTCGCCTGAATTTATATTTCTGTGTCAGGTTTTCAGACCCACTTCTCGCGGGGATGAATGTAATGTTGAAAGCGGTCAACAAGGCGCCCGGGGTCGTCTGCCTGCACGACCATGTCAAGATACTCCTGCTGGACAAACCCGGAAGCCACCATGGTTTTAACCATGTCGAGCAGGGGGTCGTAAAACCCTTCCACGTTATAAAGCGCACAAGGCTTACGGTGAAAACCCAGTTGTCCCCAGGTCCACGCCTCAAAAATCTCTTCCAAAGTGCCTATACCGCCCGGCAACGCAACAAAGCCATCTGAGAGGTCTGCCATTTTAGCCTTACGCTCGTGCATGTCTTTCACAACGTGCAGTTCCGTAAGATTCGGATGCGCCAACTCACGATCCACCAGATCCTGGGGGATAACCCCATAAACCCTGCCGCCCTTACTCAAGGCAGCATCGGCAACAATGCCCATCAGGCCCACATGCCCGCCACCAAAAACAACCTCTATGCCATTGCTGCCAAAAAACTCGCCCAGCTCCCTGGCTTTTTCTGCGTACAGGGGCTCATTGCCTGCGCGGGACCCACAGTAAACCGCTATTTTCATAGATACTTTCTCTTGCTTGTAGGTTGGATGATCTTATATTTCAGTTCATTATACCGGTTAGCCAGGCCGCGTTAGTATTTGCCCGGCAGTATCCGTATCCTAACCTGCCAGACTTTTCCGGACAGGGTGTTTAGTGACGACAGCCAAGCGTTTTCTGTGAGAGCGCTTGGCTTTCTTTACTTATAGGTCTGATTGCTATGGATAACCTTCATCACATTGTAGTTGTCGGCGGTGGTGCCGGCGGTCTCGAGCTTGTTACCAGCCTGGGCAGAAAGCTGGGTAAAAAGGGCAAAGCGCGCATCACTCTTGTGGACGCCGGCCTGACCCATGTGTGGAAGCCTCTTCTGCACGAGGTTGCCTCCGGATCGCTGGATGCCAACTCCAACGAAGTGAACTACCGCGCCCACGCTCGCAAACACCACTATGAATTCCAGTTAGGGCGCATGGATGGCGTGGAGCGGGAGGCCAAAGAGCTTGTTATAGCGCCCTTCCTGGATGAAGAAGGCAACGAAGTGGTTCCCGAGCGCCATCTGAAGTACGACACCCTTGTTATTGCCGTAGGCAGTACCGCAAACGATTTCGGTACCCAGGGGGCACAGGAGAACTGCCTGTTTCTGGACAGCCTGAAGCAAGCAAGGCGCTTCCACAATCTGATGCTGAATGCCTTTTTACGAAAGAACCACGAAGCACTGCAAGGCCGTGACCACGCGCTCAATATCAGCATTATAGGAGCCGGGGCCACAGGCGTTGAGCTGGCAGCCGAACTGCGACTCGCTTCGCGGGAGCTGCCCGTGTACGGGATGAATCATCTGAAAGCCTCAGATGTGTCCATTACCGTAATAGAAGCCGCAGACCGGATTCTGCCTGCGCTGCCCGGCAGGCTCTCGGCAGCTGCTTCCAAAGAGCTTGAACGCCAGAACATAAACGTTCGCAATGGCCAGCCAGTCAGCGAAATTCGCCCTGGCATGGTGGTGATGAAGGACGGCACCGAACTGCCTTCGGAAATGACCATCTGGGCCGCAGGCATAAAGGCTCCGGCGTTTCTGGCCGATCTGGAAGGTCTTGAGTCCAACCGTGGCAATCAGCTGGTAGTACATCAGACCCTGCAAACCACAAAAGACGACGATATATTCGCCTTCGGTGACTGCGCCGCCTGCCCGCAACCCGATTCCGACCGCCCTGTAGCACCCCGTGCCCAGGCTGCTCACCAACAAGCGGATGCTCTGTTCAAAACCCTTTGCAACCGCCTGGAAGGCAAAGACGCCGTACCTTTTGTGTATAACGACTACGGCTCGCTGATCAACTTCAGCCACTACACCACCGTCGGGAACCTGATGGGTAACCTGTCTGGCCGCAGCATGTACATTGAAGGCAAGGTGGCCCGTTTGTTCTACGTTTCCCTCTACCGCATGCACCAGGTGGCCTTACACGGTTTTCTGCGCACGGGTGTGATCTGGTTTATGGACAAGATCAGCCGAGCTATGCAGCCGAGGATGAAGTTGCATTGATGGGCTGAAAACGAGCGGCTCGAATGAGGGCCGTTATGTCAGCCTATCTATGTCTACCTGCACACAGAAACCGACAGTAATGACGTAACCTGTTTTATTTTCCATCAGCTTGACGTTATAAAAAAGGCCATAAAGGATTCGCATGGCTATCTTGCGGGCAAGGCAAGCGAATACAGGCAAGCTGAGCGCTTACTTGAAAAATCGAAACTGAGCGGGGTTCTGAATTACAGACAGTTGGGATTGCTGAAAAACGGGCTGGATAACCCGAGAATGGAATATACGATCAAATCCCACCAGAACTCCCATGGAATTTCGTACCAGACGGCGAGAACCGACCTATTGACACTCCCGGACAACTTTCACCTGTTAAGGAAGTACAAGATGGGTAACAAGGATGTTTTTGTTGCGCCGGCAAATATGATTGATGTTATCAAGGACGGTTAGGTTGGGTGGGGCCACTGCACTACAGCCAGGAACAACCCGGAAAAAGCCGCCCGAATTTGTGACCTGGGCGGAACTTCAAAATTGCAAATATCCTCCTCTGCACTATACTGTATATAAATACAGCATTTATTTTCAGGGAGCCCCGCTATGAAGAAGGAACTTCAAACCTCAAAGAGCGTTCTTGATGAAGGCATCGATAGAACTCTCCGTCTCAATATCCCGATTCCCAACCCGGACACAGTTTTGCCCGAAGACGTAATCCGCTATCGGGTTCTCGTCGCCCAAGCCTGGATAGAACAGGATATTGAATTCAGCTTTCTACCCGATGACATTGCCGATTTCGCCGTGATTGGAGATTATTGCGATCACAATATGTACCTGATCGACGAAGCCCTGCAAGGCTCCAAAGTTGGTAGCTTTTATGAGTGGGGCTGGGATGCACAGAAAATATGCGACCACTTCAATGCCGTCGCAAATGCGCTTGGCGCCTGGCTGAGATCAGGGAGAAAAGGAAGCGCTGCCGACTATATTGATATCGAAGCTTCTTTCAATTGAGAGGACTCAAGGCCGATCCGGGCTGGTTCCACCGAAAAAGTCTCGGCCAGTAATCCAGGCTGACAGATCATCAATGACCGGGGCAATTGATTTAGTGTGTGCGCCTTTTATGGAGCATTCCCATAGAACGAACACCCGCCAGCCCTGGCTAAGCAGTGTGTCGATGTTTTTACGGTCACGTACCTGGTTAGCGCCGATCTTTGCGCGCCAGAAGTCTGGCCGGGTTTTCGGCCATTTGAAGAGGCGACAGTTGTGGCCGTGCCAAAAACACCCATTGACAAAAATCACAGCATTGTAGCGTGGAAGTGTAATGTCTGGCTTCCCGGCAAGTTCCCTTCGATGAAGGCGGTACCGGAACCCCCTCGCATGCAGCGCTTGCCGGACAACAAGCTCCGGTTTGGTGTTTTTGCCACGAATTCCGGACATCATTCGTGAACGTGTTTGCTTGTCAACAATATCAGCCATCTGGCCATTTAAACATGGAATTCATTCAAAGGCCTGGTATGCTGAAGCGCCATTAAAGGACGCTGGCGGCCATTTAATGGCAAACTTGAAATCAATCATATTTCCCGCATATCAATTCGGTGACTATTTTTGGGGCTCATTGCCGACTGCACATCAGATGGAAATTTCTGAAGATCCCGTAACAGTCTTGTTCCGTTAAAATTCTTGATTTCTCGCTGCTCTGAACCTAGTTGGCTCAGAAGATTACGTGGCATGTAGATCGCAAGAAACCCTCGATAAAGATAGGAGTTGCATCTTTCGAAACCCCATTCACTCGGGTCGTTAAACAATCCCCATCCAAGCGTCGGAGTCAAAATGCTTCCTGTGCCACTTGCAATCAAGCGTTCCTTCGCCTTGAAACTCTTGATGGAAACGGCGATATCGTATGGATGGCCCGGTAACAGAATATCACCAACCCATTGCCACGCTTTACCAAATGGCCTGATTTGTATTCCAGGAACTTCTGTCAGCCCTAGTTTGCAGAGGCGCTCAGATATCGTTCCTGTTGTTCCCGGCGGAATTTTTGACTTCGAGTTCAACCAGTCCAGGTAACCAACTATATCCTCGATCTTTTTGTATTTGTCGCTGTCGCACAAGCCTGAGATCTTGAGATACTCGTAAGCTTGGCCCAACAACTCGTCAGCTTTTGTCATTACTGCTCCGAATCGTTCGTCTGGCAGAAAAAATTCGATTCATACCACATTAGTTCACAATTTCCGACCACGTGTAACCGTTGATAAACCGCCGCATTCCGACCCAACAGTTGGGAGATGCGCTGGCTCTGACAGAAAGTGCATACGCCACTTTATCGAAAATTTTCGCCCTTTACTGGACACTGTATGTTTAAACAGTATTATTGCATGATGGTCGCTTGGCTACCGAAGTTTTTCTGACTAATTCCAGTGGATACCTGGATAGGCTGCCTGAGACCGATTAATATGGAACGATTACGTGACGAAACATCACAGTATTGACCCAGAAGGGAGCGGGTAATGAAAGACGAAGAAGGTCTGACTCTTATAAATCAGCTACTTGAAATCTATGATCAGGGTTTTATTGCTGAAACCCTCAACGAACTGGGTTTTGATTCATGGTGCCGCGAAACTATCAATCGCTGGGTCAGAGGCAAGGTAGACGGAAAACTCAGTCACGGTGAGTTTGAACATCTTCAGACGTTGCTGCCAAAACCTTTTCAAAAATCCGGGCACGAATTCCGATTTGTAGACCTCTTTGCGGGAATCGGGGGCATCAGGAGAGGATTTGAAGAAGTTGGTGGCAAATGTGTGTTTACCAGCGAGTGGAACAAATACGCAGTGCGCACCTACAAAGCGAATCATTACAGTGACGATGAACATATTTTCAATGAAGATATCCGCGAAGTTACTCTTTCTGATCGCCCCGAGGTTTCAGAGGACGAGGCCTATGCTCATATCGATAAGCTTGTTCCTGATCACGATATTCTGCTGGCAGGCTTCCCCTGCCAGCCCTTTTCTATCGCGGGTGTTTCAAAAAAGAACTCTCTGGGAAGAGCTCACGGTTTCGAGTGCAATACCCAAGGCACACTTTTCTTTGATGTCGCGCGTATTATTCAGGCCAAGCGGCCAGCCGCATTTTTACTGGAAAATGTTAAAAACCTGAAGAGCCATGATAAAGGAAAAACGTTCAAGATAATTCTGGAAACGCTCGATGAACTGGGCTACGAAGTTGCAGACGCTAACTATGACGGAGCCCGTGACCCGAAAGTCGTTGATGCCAAGAACTTTGTCCCCCAACACAGAGAACGTATCGTTTTGGTTGGTTTCCGTAGGGATCTTGATGTTCACCAAGGATTTACTCTGCGTGATATCAGCAAGCACTTTCCTGACCGAGTGCCCTCATTCGGCGAAACCCTGGACCCTGAAGCTGAAGTAGATAACAAGTATATTCTGACGCCCAAGCTCTGGAAATACCTCTATGACTACGCCGCCAAGCACAAGGCAAAAGGCAATGGTTTCGGGTTTGGCCTTACTGGATCTGGGGATGTAGCAAGAACCTTGTCTGCGCGGTACTACAAGGATGGTTCAGAAATTCTTGTAGATCGCGGGTGGGATACGGATGCTGGCTTTGACGATATGATCAATCAAGCAAACAGACCAAGGCGTCTAACGCCGGCCGAATGCGCCAGGTTGATGGGATTTGACCAACCCGGGGAGTCGACTTTCAAGGTTCCTGTTTCCGATACGCAGGCCTACAAGCAGTTCGGAAACTCCGTCGCCGTCCCGGTTTTTCGGGCAGTAGCGAAAATGATGAAGCCTTTTGTTCTCGAAGCCATTCTCAGAAATGAGGGGCGCAGAACTGAAGCTGCCTGAGGACTGCTGACAGCCTGATCAACCGAAGCTTCGACATACAACAGAGGTAACTAAGTGCTCGATTCCGTAAGTGAGATATTTGAGGGTGCGGCTGCCAAGTATCTGAGTGCTGTAGATTCAGATCCGTCACGGTCAAACCAACACGAAATAGGCGGGCTACCTAGTGTTGGCTTCAAACGCTACCTCGGCACCCCCGGCAAATCTGATGAGTATCGTTTCCCCGGTCTTATGGCATATCTCACTGACGAGGAAGAAGCTGAGCTGTGCCAGGATTCGGTCACATGGTATGACTCAAGGAGAAAGAACCCCAAACGTTCACCCGAGTACCGGCTATATTACAAATCGAACGCTGTAACAGAGCTGATTCAGCCAACCGATTTTTTCCTCGTGGCGAAAAAGCGCGATGGAAGCCTGCTTCTTCTTTTTACTCCTGCGGGCTCATCGGTGGAGTTTCAGTTACGGCATCTTTTCGGACTATCAGATGTCGACAAGGATTTCACTTCCGCGTCCATGCCGACACAGACCCTTATCCTCCCGATAAAGATGCTGCTGGAAGATCTTGGAGTGCGGGCCTTCGACGAGAGTGAGGTTCAAAATGACCTTGATATGCTTCTTGCCAGATTCCCGGACAAACTCCCGAAAACATCGGAATTCTCAGCTGTTGCCAGAGAGGTTACCAACTTCGATTGCGTTATTGATCCTGATAACGCATTAGTTGGCTGGATGGAGCGCGAAGAATCGCTTTTCAGGGCTTACGAGCGCCACGTAGTGTCTGAAAGACTGCGCTTTGGTTTTGGCCCTGATGGCGACGACGTTGATGCCTTTATCTCATTTTCACTGAGTGTTCAAAACCGTCGCAAATCTCGCGCTGGTCATGCTTTTGAGAATCATCTTGGGTTCGTCTTCCGAGAACACGGGCTCCCCTTTGAGAAAGGGGGGGGAGCGCGTGTGACAGAAAATAAAGCCAAACCGGATTTCCTTTTTCCCGACTTCAATGCGTACCACGACTCATCTTACCCAGTGAGTAAGGTGTTTCTTCTCGGGGCCAAAACAACATGCAAAGATCGCTGGCGACAGGTCCTGTCAGAGGGCGATCGACTTGACCGAAAATTTCTGGCGACCCTCGAAGCGGGCATCAGCACTACCCAGACCGACGAGATGAGGGCCAAGAATCTGCAACTGGTAATTCCCTCAGGTGTCCATGGAAGCTTCAACGAAGATCAGAAATATTGGCTAAATTCTGTGTCTGATTTTATTGAAGAGGTTAAATCAGTTCACCGGAGTTGAGACCAGCCAGATACTTCACCTGTAAAGTACTATAATTGCAGAACCTGGTATTCCTGAACTCTAGAACAAATACGGCTCGCCACCCGTAATCAGCTTGTCAGGCGTCTCGGCTTGCTTATGAAAAACCCCGTTCACCCAATACTCATCCCGCCCCGGCCTGCAGTCTGCCGTTTGCCAGGTGGTTATTTTTTCAAGTTCGGATAAAACGCCAGCCCAGCTTTCAAGCTGGGTAACTGTTGCGTAGGTAAAATGCCGCCCATTATGCTCGTGGTGTCCTTCGCCTTGTTTGAAGCTTAGATATAAAACGCCGCCAGCTTTCAAAGCCCGCCATAACTGAGCAAGCGCCTGAGGTATCTGCTCCTGGGGCAAGTGGATCAGGCTGGCACAGGCCCAAATGCCATCGTAAACCTGAAATTCGTCTACCTGCTCAAACGTGCGAACGAGAACGCTGTGGAGTATGGCTTTAGAAGCCAATGTGGCAAGTTTTTCGGAGGCATCAAAGGCAGTCACCCGGTAGCCTCGAGCCAGAAACTCCCGGGAATCTCTGCCGGAACCGCAGCCGGCGTCCAATATGTGAGCGTTTTCCGGAAGGTGGGGCAGAAATTCGTCATACAACGCCGTCATATCAACATGCAGCGTTTCATCCAGAAACGCCTGAGCATGGGTATTGTAATAGGCAACTGATTGGCTCATGCCGGGCAAGTCTCTTTGTTGGCGACGAGGCAGGCGATTCCGATATTATCTGTGGGTGCCCGGAAAGGAGCAGACGTAAAGCAGTTGCTGCGAACTCCCCTGATGCAACGAGCGATTAATCAACGCTGGGTATCGGCTTCTCTGCCCGTTCATTTAAACCTCACCACAAGCTCATGCAACTCCCCTGCAATGTTCTCTATGTTCTGCACTTGGCCTATAGCCTGCTCGCCTTTGTGCAAGCTGTCGTTACCCAGACTGGAAATATCCTCTATTTGGCCGTCAATCTGATCAAACACCTGAGCCTGCTCTTCTACAGCAGCGGCCATTTGAATAGACATTTCCGCGATAATACCCACAGAATCGGCTATCTGCCCAAGGGTGGTTTCGGCTTCAAGCATGTGTGAAAGCCCGCTGTCAGCCGCTTTTTTTCCATCATCGGTCGCGCGCACAGACGTGGATGTTCTCGTTAGTAGCGCTTCGATAGTTCCATGGATTTCCCGGGTTGAGTCCTGGGTTCGCCTGGCAAGGCCACGAACTTCACCGGCAACCACAGCAAATCCACGCCCGTGCTCGCCTGCCCGGGCCGCTTCAATGGCCGCATTCAATGCCAGCAGGTTTGTTTGCTCCGCAATTTCTTCAATGATTTTGGCCACGCTGGCAATTCTTTGGGTTTCGGTGGCCAGCTCCCCCACCGATTCACTAATGCTGTGTACGGTTGCTTGTAAACCCTCGATAACTTCACGAGTAGTGCCGATAACCGCCGCGCCCTGGTTTGCAAGGCTGCGCGATTCTTCAGCTTTGTGAGCAGTATTCTGAACATTAGAAGACACGCCGGTAACTGTCTGGGCTACCTGATGAACGGCAGCGGCTACACTGCGAATTTCTGTTTGCTGTTTTCTCAGCACGCCGTGGGATTCACAGGTTACCTCTAACCCTTGCACAGCACCGGCTTTAACCTTTTCAGCAGACTCTTCCATGCGCGTAAGCACGGCGTCCAGATGGGCCTTTTGCGCCAATATGGCCACTTTCATGCGACCAGATTCCAGATCATCATCGGTATACGTTTGTGCCGCGAGATTGTCTGTAAAACTGGTGCCCAGCAATTTGGTCAAGGAAGTAATTAGCCGTCGCCGGGACCGGTGAGCCCACAAAATATAAACAAACCCACCAAGTACCAGAGTCGCCTGCGATATCAAGATCAAGCCTGCGTAATGGGTAATTGCGGCAACAACCAAAACCGTGGCCAAACACAGGGATGCTGGCGAAAATGCCTGCAGGCGCGCTATGGTTCGCCTGCCTTCACGAATTCTCGCGTACTGCTTTTCTGCGCGGCGTACGTTCTCCCGGGATGGGCAAGAACGAACCGATTCGTAACCAACCACGGCTCCGTTCTCGGTGACTGGCGTTATATAAGCGCTTACCCAGTAAAAATCCCCATTTTTTCGGCGATTTTTAACCATTCCCAGTATCCGTAACCGGCAGATTTTTTCTCAAAACGACCACCCTGCCCCTGTTAGTGCTATGCCTTAATTTGGTACAGGATCTTCAATATGTAAATTTTAAAAGGGTATATATTTCTTAAAAACTGCATTTTTTCAAATACTTCAAGAGCTTTCGCCACGCCCCTCAGGAAGGCGTGCGATGCGTCTGAATAACGCATCTGTTTTTACCCGCCCTTTTCGCCTCATACATGGCGGCATCGGCCTCCTGCATGAGGCTTTCTCCGGTTACCCCGTCACCGGTTGCGACAACAACACCAATACTTACGCCCACGCGGGCCTCGCCCTCAGGAAGTGTGACCGGCTGACCCACAGCCTGAATAATTTTTCCTGCCACGCTCGAGGCATTATCCGGTTCGGATACTTCTGCAAGCAGTATGATGAACTCGTCGCCGCCCATACGTATCACTGTGTCGGTTTTACGAACACAGCTTGTTAGCCGTGAAGCAATTTCCTTTAACAATACGTCGCCTGCATCATGGCCGTACGTATCGTTAACCTCTTTGAAGTGATCAAGATCCAGGAACATCAACCCCAGATGGTTGTCATGGCGACCTGAGAACGCAATGGCTTGTTGCAATCGGTCTTCTAATACCCGTCGGTTTGGGAGCCCGGTAAGCGTGTCTTCGTAAGCAAGGGAATGGATTTTATCCTGGTAGCGTTTTGTTTCGGAAAAATCCTGGAAAGAAATCACCACACCCTCATCGCCGGTATCGCTACTTAACGGCGCCGCATTCAAAATGACCGGGAGAGTCGTGTCGTCTTTTCGGCGAAACTCCTCATCTTTGCTACGGTACAACTGGCGCGTGTCCATCACATCAAGAATGGAACAGCTGGATGCCTCCCCTTCGTGAACATGAAACACCTCATGCCCTTGCTTTGCCACTATTTCATCGGAAGGCCAGCCAAGAATTCGCTCTGCCTCGGGGTTAATATATGTAACGGCTCCGTCTTTATCCATCACAATCAGCCCGTCTCCCAGTACGCTGGATATTTTCCAGAAACGCTTGGATTGTTGCTGGTTCTCACGTCTTAGCTGACGGCGTTTTTGGCGGGAAAACTGGAAATAGAACACGCTTATCAACGTCATCAAGAGCCCAAAGATGTAAAAGCTGACAACCGATGGATGCGTATAGATGGTCGACGTTGGCAATGAACTTCCGGGCACAAACGAAACGGCCTTCCACTCATAGTTTTGCCCGGATTTCGATGAGTCAAGTCGCTTTAGCGGCTTCACGGTCTCGTACATAAACAGGCCCGCTGATGTTTCAGCAACACCACTGTCGCTCTGCTCGATCTGCGACCAGGCTTCGGGATACTCCCGCTTGAATGCCGACGGCAGGCCGAACATGAATCCCCACTCCTCAATGCTGTCAGGGCCGGAAAGAACATAGCCATCGCTGTTGAGCAAAAACGCAGGGTAGGCATCTGTCATGCTCAGGCGAAAGGTGTCCAGCAGCGATTGCCCTTTTACGTTTAAAATAACGGCACCTTGTTTTTGCCCATTCTTATCAAAAACGGGGACACCAAACCGAACCATGGGAAGGTAAGGGACATCGACCTTTTCATTTTCGATGTTTAAATCCAGGGGCGACACATACACATCGCCTTCAGGCATATCCCGGGTGTTGGTAAAATAATAGCGGGTTCCTTTAAATTGCAGGTAGCGTTCAGGGGTAACCAGAATGCGCCCGAATGCACGGTCCAGTCGAACAAGCTCAGTCCCCTTTTTGTCAAAAAAACGGATCTGGCTGTAATCCGGTTTTTGTTCTAACTGCACCCGGAAGGCTTGCTTCAATCGGTCTTTTTCACGCTCAGTGCGGTCACTGCTGAAACTTTCGGCTGTTGGCAGTTTTGATATCGCCCGCAGGTCGTTCGCGGTGTAATCAAAAATCTGCGTTAATAGCCCGGATGTCAGTTTAACCTTGGCGGATTCATCGGATTTTATGACCGCAGTTTGTAGTCCGGCCTGATAGCGCAGAGCGCCGTATACAATAACTGTAAAAGCTAACGCGCAAAGCAAACCTGCGGTCAGGGCTGATTTAACATACCCCTGCTCTTGCCAAGGAATACCGGACATGTGCTACCAAATGTTGTTCAGAGAAAATATATTGCGGCAGTATGAACCATAGAGTGGCTTTGTCTATGGCTCAGCATACGTTCCGGCAGCAAAAGCAGATGCACCAGTGCGGTCTTTACTCGGGCACAGCCTCCAATTTGGCAATCGTGGATTGGGCTAGCGCAGACAGTTCTGCAGGGCTTTCGTGCGCGTAGGCAATTACCTGCTGCTTCATGCTGCGGGCCCAGAACTTGTGCAAATGATCCGCCGCCACGTCGGTTACTTTGTCATCGTTACCCTGGTGCAGGTTGTTGGCGATAATCTGATCGATCATTTTGATCAGGTTGTTCAATTGCTGGTCACTCACAATGGTTTCTCCTGAGCGCGGTTGTCGCTGCGGGCGTAGATGACATGACGGCCCGGGCGAGCAAAGCCGATAAGGTTCATGCCGCTTTTGCGGGCTTCGCGGATGGCAAGTGCGGTGGGCGCAGATACGGCTACTAAGGTGCCTGCTCCAGCGCTGGCGCTTTTTTGCACCATCTCAAAGCTGGCACGGCTGGAGATCAGCGCGAAGCCATCGATAAAGGCCCGGTCGCCAAATTCACGCAGGCGGGCGCCAATTAGCTTATCCAATGCGTTGTGGCGGCCCACATCTTCCCGCGCCTGAACAATTTCGCCTTCGGCGTTACACCAGGCGGCACCATGGGTGGCGCCTGTGTCTAACTGCATCGGCTGATGTTTTTTCAGGCTTTGCAGCGCGGCCTGAACGGCTTCATCGCTGGGCATGGGCTGCGGTGCCACTTCACCCAGAGCACGTACCACATGGGCAAGGGATTCGGTGCCACAAAGCCCGCAACCGGTTCGGCCGGTCATATTCCGGCGCTGTTCCCGCAAACGGGCAAAGCAATCGCCGGCAATGTGCATGTCGATTTCTATGCCGTCTTCCCCTGGCTGTATCTCGACGCTGAATAGCTGATCTGGCCGCTGCAGAATGCCTTCACTCATGCTGAAACCCAGAGCAAAGTCCTCCAGATCACAGGGCGAAGCCATCATCACCGCATGGGATACGCCGTTGTACACCATGGCTACGGGAATCTCTTCAGCAACCACATCCTGTGATGGCGCACCTTCAATGCCACCACGCACATTCACCCAGGTGTCACTCACCGGTGGCGGTGAGGCATTGGCGGGTGAATCTGCCACGGCAGCCGGCTCCAGGTTACTTGTGTGCAGGCGCATGGTTTTCCTCCTGCTTATCCATCGCCGGCTTCAACAAGGCCTGTTGGCGCTTGTCGAAATCTACAAAGTTACGTTGCCAATCCGACGGCTGGGTAACCACTTCAACCTGAACGGCGGTTACCTTGTATTCCGGGCAGTTGGTCGCCCAGTCGGAGTTGTCGGTGGTGATTACGTTGGCGCCGCTGCCTGGGTGGTGGAAGGTGGTGTACACCACGCCCGGCAACATGCGGGTACTCAGCTTGGCCCGCAACACCGTATGACCTACGCGGCTGCTGATGCCCAGCCAGTCGCCGTCTTTCACACCGCGCAGTTCCGCATCACTGGGGTGCAGTTCAAGCACATCTTCTTCATGCCAGTCACTGTTACTGGTGCGGCGAGTCTGTGCACCTACGTTATATTGCGACAATATGCGCCCGGTGGTCAGCAACAGCGGGAAGCGACGGCTGGCCCGCTCTTCTGTGGCCAGGTATTCGGTCACCGCAAAACGGCCTTTGCCGATGGGGAAGTCCACCTCGTGCATGGTGGGTGTGCCGTCCGGGTTGTCGTCGTTACACGGCCACTGAATACTGCCGAGCCGTTCCAGCTTGTCGTAATTTACACCGGTAAAGGTGGGCGTTAGCAGGGCAATTTCATCCATAATTTCCGATGGATGATCGTAATGCATGGGGTAGCCCAGGGCATTGGACAGCGCCATGGTTACTTGCCAGTCTTCCATGCCCGCAATGGGTTCCATCACTTTGCGCACGCGATTGATACGGCGCTCGGCGTTAGTGAAGGTGCCGTTCTTCTCCAGGAAGGTGGAACCGGGCAGCAGCACATGGGCATATTTCGCAGTTTCGTTCAGGAAAATGTCCTGCACAATCAGGCAGTCCAGTGACTTCAGTGCCGCCTCTACATGATGGGTGTTGGGGTCGGACTGCGCGATGTCTTCGCCCTGCACATACAGCGCCTTGAACGTGCCAGCGATGGCGGCGTCAAACATGTTGGGAATGCGCAGGCCGGGCTCGTCATCAATGGGCACGCCCCACACAGACTGGAAGCGCGCACGCACTGCCGGGTCGTTCACATGCTGGTAACCGGGCAGTTCATGGGGGAAGGAGCCCATATCGCAGGAGCCCTGCACGTTGTTTTGCCCGCGCAAGGGGTTAACACCGCCGCCTTCTTTGCCGATGTTGCCGGTGGCCAGGGCCAGGTTGGCAATACCCATGACCATGGTGGAACCCTGGCTGTGCTCGGTTACGCCCAATCCGTAGTAGATAGCACCGTTGCCTGCCTCGGCATATACCCGCGCGGCTTCGCGCACTTTGGAGGCGGGCACGCCGGTAACCTCTTCCATGGCTTCCGGGGAATTGCGTTCTTCGGCAATAAACGTGCGCCAGGTGTTGTAGGCGTCTGTATCGCAGCGACTGTTAATAAAGCTCTGGTCTTCCAGCCCCTCAGTCACAACTACGTGGGCCAATGCGTTCACAATGGCCACGTTGGTGCCAGGGCGCAGGGGCAGGTGTATGCCCTCGCCGCCATGGGGCGTGTTGAGCACGTCGATACGGCGTGGATCAATCACGATCAGCTTGGCACCCTGGCGCAAACGCTTGCGCATGAGCGAACCGAATACCGGGTGGGCATCGGTGGGGTTGGCACCAATCACCATAATGGTGTCGGCTTTCATCACCGAGTCAAAGGTTTGGGTTCCAGCGGATTCACCCAGAGTTGTTTTCAAGCCGTAACCTGTGGGGGAGTGGCATACCCGAGCGCAGGTGTCTGTGTTGTTATTGCCGAAGGCGGCACGCACCAGCTTCTGCACCAGATAGGTTTCTTCGTTGGTGCAGCGTGAGGAGGTAATACCGCCAATGCTTTCGCGGCCATACTCGGCCTGAATACCTTTGAGTTTTTTGGCGGAGAATTCCAGCGCCTCATCCCAGGACACCACTTTCCACGGGTCGTTGATGGAATCGCGAATCATCGGCTCTCTGATGCGATCGTCGTGTGTGGCATAGCCAAAGGCAAACCGGCCTTTCACGCAGGAGTGGCCATGATTAGCCTCGCCTCCCTTATAGGGCACCATGCGTATCAGTTGATCGCCTTTCATTTCCGCTTTGAACGAGCAGCCAACGCCGCAGTAGGCGCAGGTGGTAACCACACTGTGCTCGGGCTGGCCGGCATCGATCACGCTCTTTTCCATCAGCGAGGTGGTGGGGCAGGCCTGAACGCAAGCGCCACAGGACACGCACTCGGAATCCATGAACGGGTCGTTCTGGCTGGCGGCAACTTTGGAATCAAAACCCCGGCCTTCGATGGTTAGTGCAAAGGTGCCCTGCACCTCGTCGCAGGCTCGCACGCAGCGGGAGCAGACAATGCACTTGCTGGGATCGAAGCTGAAGTACGGGTTGGAATCGTCGATCTCCGAATCCAGGTGGTTCTCGCCTTCAAACCCGTAACGCACTTCCCGCAGTCCAACTGTGCCGGCCACATCCTGCAGCTCACAATTGCCGTTGGCCGGGCAGGTGAGGCAATCCAGCGGGTGATCGGAAATGTACAATTCCATGATGTTACGGCGCAGCTTGGCCAGCTTGCCGGTTTGAGTGGTAACTGACATACCTTCCGCCACAGGTGTGGTGCAGGAGGCCGGGTAGCCACGGCGGCCTTCGATTTCTACCGCGCACAGGCGGCAGGAGCCGAAGGCTTCCAGGTTATCAGAGGCGCACAGCTTGGGAATGTTGATGCCGGCCAGCGCGGAGGCGCGAAGCACAGACGTACCCTCAGGTACGGTAATCTGGCGGCCATCAACCGAAATAGAGACCAGCTCTTCGGATAGGCTCGCCGGCGTGCCATAGTCAAAATCAGGGTTCAGATCGTTTTTGCCCGGCTGGTAGCGCTGAACGCTCGGGTCATAATAATGCAACATGTTATGCCTCCACTGGGCGCGGGCTGGCCATCAAGTCTTCAGGGAAATACTTCATCACGCTTTGTACCGGGAAGGGGGTCATGCCGCCCATGGCGCAGAGGGAGCCGTCCACCATGGTTTCACACAGGTCTTCCAGCAATTCCAGGTTGCTGTCCCGGTTTTCTCCGGCACGAATACGATCAATCACTTCCACACCTCGTACCGAGCCAATCCGGCAGGGGGTGCATTTACCGCAGGATTCAACAGCGCAGAACTCCATGGCGAAGCGTGCTTGCTCGCCCATATCCACGGTGTCATCAAACACCACTACGCCACCGTGGCCAATGCCGGCACCGAGTTTGGCGAAAGCTTCGTAATCCATGGGGGTGTCCCACTGCTCTTCCGGCATGTAGGCCATCAGCGGGCCACCCACCTGCACAGCTTTGATAGGCCTGCCGGTAAAGGTGCCATCACCAAAGTCTTCCAGCACTTTGCGCAGGGTTACGCCAAAGGCCAACTCAATGAGACCGCCCTGTTTGATGTTGCCCGCTAGCTGAATGGGCAGTGTGCCCAATGAACGGCCCATGCCGTAATCCGCATAGGCTTTGCCGCCGTGGGCTAAAATGTAGGGCACGGCAGACAGCGACAGCACGTTGTTCACCACCGTAGGCTGGCCGAACAGGCCTTTAATAGCCGGGAGTGGCGGCTTGGAACGCACCAGCCCTCGCTTGCCTTCCAGGCTTTCCAGCAGAGAGGTTTCTTCACCGCAAATATAGGCACCGGCGCCTAAACGCACTTCCAGGCGGAACGAGCGGCCATTGCCGCATACGTTGTCGCCCAGATAACCGTGGGCTTCTGCGGTGCGAATGGCCTGGTTCAGCATTGTTTGGGACAGAAGGTATTCCGAACGCACGTAGATAAAACCCACAGTGGCGCCCACGGCCAGGCCGGCAATGGTCATGCCCTCAATCAGCATATAAGGGTCACATTCCATTACCAGGCGGTCGGCAAAGGTGCCAGAATCGCCTTCGTCGGCGTTGCACACTACGTATTTTTGCTGGTCATGTGGCTCGTCCAGCACGGTTTGCCATTTGATACCGGCAGGGAAGGCCGCGCCTCCACGGCCACGCAAGCCAGAGCCTTTTACTTCGTCCACAATGCCCTGGGGTGTTAGCGCTGCGGCTCTCTTCAGGCCAACGAAACCGCCGTGGGCGATGTAATCTTCGATGCAGGCGGGGTCGGTGATGCCAATGCGTGCAAAGGTAAGACGCTGCTGCCGCTGTAAATAGGCGTGCTGCTCGATATCGCCCAGATACAACGGGTGATCGGAGCTACCTTCAAACAATCCGGCGGCGACCAGTTCTTCCACTTGATGGGGTTCCACCGGGCCATAAGCCACACGACCGTAAGGCGTTTGTACTTCCACCAGCGGTTCCAGCCAGAACAAACCGCGAGAACCGTTGCGCACCAGATGAATATCAAGATCTTGCTGCTCGGCAAGATTCTGCAACTGTTGCGCCACGCGGTCGGCCCCCAAAGACAGGGCGGTGGTATCGCAGGGCACATAAATTGTTGTTGTCATGGCGTTTGCTCCTGCCTTTATTTTAGCTGCAAAACAGAGGTTGTCAGGCTGTCCGCCAGCCGATCGAATGTTTGCGGGGTAACCCGGCCAATGGTTTCATTGTTCACTCGAATAGAAGGGCCGCAGGCACAGTTGCCCAGGCAATAGACCGGCTCCAGGGTGAACTCGTTATCGGCGGTGGTTTGGTGGTAGCCCACGCCCAGCTTTTCCTGCACATGGCGCTCCAGCGCACGACCGCCCCGGGCCTGACAGGCTTCGGCACGACAAACTTCCAACACGTTGCTGCCCGCCGGGCGGGTGCGGAAGTGGTGGTAAAAGCTTATAACCCCATGCACATCGGCGCGGGTCTGTTGCAGCATGTCCGCAATAATGGGCACAGCGCCTTCCGGCACATAGCCAATACGATTTTGTATGGCGTGCAGAATAGGCAAGAGCGCACCGGGCTCGTGCTGCAGGGCGGCGATTTCCTCACGGATAGCCTCCGGGCTCCAATCACTGTCGCCGGCAGGCAATACTCCCGTTCCATTCGGATTGGCTCTCTCTGAAATATGCATAATCATTCCTACCTGTTTTTATTCTGATACAGTAGCCAAACAAGTTATAACGCCAAACTAGCACTCCAGACACAACCACGGAATATGAACACACATGCATAACAAGAAACTGAACATATCCCCCGCTTGGGTTTTTCGCACCGACACCAACGAATTCTTTGAGCCGGTACTGTTTCGTTTGCTGGAGAACATCCGCGACACCGGCAAGCTCACGGTAGCCGCCGCCGCTGCGGGCATCTCATACCGCCATGCCTGGAACCTTCTCAACCGTGGCGGCGATACTCTGGGCCTGCCGCTGGTAGTTATGCGCAAAGGCCACGGCAGCCGACTGTCTGCCCTGGGCGAAAAACTTCTATGGGCCGAACATCGGGTAAAAGCCCGGCTGGGGCCGCAAATCGACAGCATGACTGCCGAGCTTAACGACCAGATTCAACAGCTGCTGGCCGGTGCAAAACCCACGCTGCGCCTGCACGCCAGTCATGGGTATTCGGTAGCGCTGCTGCCTGAGTTGTCGCAGCAGATCAACGTAAACCTGCAATACCGGAACCCGGAAGAAGCACTTTCAGCGCTCAACCGCGGCGAATGCGATGCGGCCAGTTTTCACCTGCCTACCTGCCCGGCACTGGCCCAGCAGATCATTTGTTATTACCAGCGACACCTGGACAGCAACCACCACCGCCTGATTCGTTTTGTCACCCGGCGCGAAGGCCTGATGATGCGCAAAGGCGAACACAATGAGGTTCGCACCCTGCAGGATTTAAGTGCCTCGGGGCTCAGCTTTATCAGCCGCGACCGTCATTCAGGTACTCGCATCCTTTTCAATCTTTTATTAAAACAGCAAGGCATTGCAGAAGACGGCATCAACCGCACGTCTCAGCAGGAATTTACCCACACCGCCATTGCCGCCTTTGTGGCCTCTGGCATGGCGGAAGTTGGTTTTGGTGTGCAGGCGGCCGCCGAGCAATTCAATTTGAACTTTATTGAACTGGCCAGCGAACATTACATGCTGATTTTCCGCGAAGATCGCCTACCCCTGGAAACACTGGATCACCTAACCACGTTGCTGAAGTCCCCGGCACTGATTGATCGCATCAACCTGGTGCCTGGCTATGCACCAGACAACCCCGGTGAAGTCACCACGTTTGAGGCGCTGACGGCCGGGGATGCCTGAACGCACATCAGAACAAAGCTGCAGCCTTCGCAATGGCGATATAAAGCCCGATCAGGAAAGGCACACCCACCGCCAGCCAGGCCAGCACACCGGTGATTCCGAACGCGCCACGCGCGGCTGTTTTCGCTTTTGAGGAGACGCCATTGTCCCGCTGCAACATGCGCTCGTGGGCCAGCTCTTCATCAGTCATATGCAGGGACAAATCCACCGGGCGCACCAGTGCATTACAAATCAGGCCGACTACCAGCAGGCCAGCCATAATGTACAACGTGCGGTCGTACACCAGAGCCGGTTCGATGCCTGCATCCAGCTGCACCTCACGAATCAGCGCGATCACCACAGGGCCCACGAGACCAGCGGCTGTCCAGGCGGTTAGCAGGCGGCCGTGAATGGCACCGACCATTTGCGTGCCAAAGATATCAGCCAAATACGCGGGCACCGTTGCAAAGCCGCCACCGTACATGCTCAAAATGATGCAAATGGAGATCACAAACAGGCCGGCCATACCCATGTGGCCCCAGGTTGGCAGCAAGCAGTAAAGGCCAACACCCAGCACAAAAAAGGTCAGATAGGTGTTCTTGCGACCCAGCTTGTCAGACAACGAGGCCCAGAACAGACGACCAACACTGTTAAACAGGCTGATAAGCCCTACTAGGCCGGCTGCAGCAGCCACCACAGCGGCTTTCTGTGCCTCTGTAAGCGCAACGGCGGAATCTTTAATACCGACAAGCGCGCCGCCAAACACGTCTTGCAGCATCGGGCTGGCCATGGATATCACAGCGATGCCAGCCGTTACGTTCAGGAACAGAACACTCCAGATCAGCCAGAACTGTTTGGTTTTCCATGCCTTTTTCAGGTGAACATGGCCGTGGGTAATCATCGCATTAGCTTGCTGGCCCTCGGGCGGCTCCCACCCTTCTGGCTTCCAGCCGTTGGGCGGTACCCGAAAGCCCAGCGCACCCGCCATCATGATGAAGAAATAGATAACACCCATAGTCATCAGGGTGCTGGCCACACCGGCTCCGCCGTCTGCCGAGAAATGCCCCATCAGCCAAACCGCCAGCGGAGCACCTACCATGGCACCACCGCCGTAACCCATAATGGCAAAGCCGGTGGCCATGCCGCGGCGGTCGGGGAACCACTTGATCAGGGTTGAAACCGGCGTGATGTATCCCAGCCCCTGGCCAATACCACCCAGAACACCGCAACCTAAATAGAGCAACCAGAGCTGGTGAGTCATCACACCCACGCCACCAAGGATCATACCGCCACCCCAGCACAGGGCGGCGATAGCGCCAGCCTTTCGGGGGCCGGCATGCTCCAGCCAGGCACCCCAAAGTGCGGCCGATATGCCTAACATGCCGATGAATATACCGAAGGTGTAGGTAACATGGCTGACAGCCCAGTTACAGGACGTCGTCGTTAGCGCTTGAAAGAAACTGATATCAGCACAGGCTACCGGGTCGGCGCCGGCCACAAGCGTAGACATGGGCAACCAGAATACCGAAAAGCCATAGGCCATGCCGATACACAGGTGGATTGCCAAAGCGGCGGTGGGAACCAGCCAGCGGTTAAAGTTCGGGCCGGCGACAGTATTTTCCCTGTCGAAAAAACCCGGCTTCGCGCTCGCGGTATCGCCGCTGAACGATTGATCGTCGGCTACTCCATCCATAAACAAACCCTTTTGTTTTTGTCGTTTTGTTATTGGCACTCTTTGAGCTGACTGATCTTTATCGATACATATATGCATGTACGTGCATATCTTTTTGATAAATAAACACCCAACACATCGGCAGTGATTTGATTCGTTAGGATACAAAACATCAACTAGCTAAAAGTATTATGATTTTCTATGCCTATTTCAGGGAGATCGGGCAGCTGCGCTTGTTTACCGGGCCCGCGATGGGCAAACTTACAGTGCTGCGCTTCTGCCGGTACCCGGCTCGTATTCTCTAATGGAGTTCCGATGGATCCAATGCTTACCCTGGTAGGTGCTCTGATGCTTGTCATCAGCATCGTTCTTAGCCCGATTTCCAGCCGGGTTGGTATGCCGGTGCTGCTGATTTTTCTGGGCGTGGGCATGATGATGGGCAAAGACGGCCCGGGCGGTATTGAATTCGACGATTTTCAGCTGTCATTTTTGGTTGCCAACCTGGCGCTGGGCGTTATTCTGCTGGATGGCGGCATGCGCACCCGGGCCGAAACCTTCCGTGTGGGGCTTAAGCCAGCCATGATGCTGGCAACGGTTGGTGTTGCCTTGACAGCCTTAGGGGCTGCCTTTGTGGCCTGGTTGGTTTTTGATCTGCACTGGATGACGGCTCTGCTCATCGGTTCGATTATTTCTTCAACCGACGCCGCCGCGGTATTTTCCCTGTTGCAAGGGCGCGGTTTGCACTTGAATGAGCGTGTGAGCGCCACGCTGGAAATTGAATCGGGTAGTAACGACCCGATGGCAATCTTCCTGACATTGATGATGGTCACCCTGATTACCAGCAAGGGCGACCATGCCATTCAGGACTCACTGATTTTACTGGTCAAACAATTCAGCATAGGCGGCATAGGCGGCATTCTGGGTGGCTTCCTGATCGCAGAACTGGCTAACCGCATTCGCCTTAATCCATCGCTTTATCCGCTTTTGGTGGTTGCTGCCGGCCTTTCGGTGTTTTCTGCCACCACCGCTCTTGGAGGCAGTGGTTTTTTGGCTATCTATTTGTGCGGTGTCGTTATCGGCAACCGACAGGTGCGGATGATGCCGATGATTCTTCAGGTGCACGACGGTTTGGCGTGGCTGGCCCAACTTTGTCTGTTTTTAATCCTCGGATTGCTGGTTAACCCTTCAGACCTTCTGCCCCTGGCCGGAAGCGGCCTGATACTCGCTTTGGCACTGATTTTTGTGATTCGGCCTATTATTGTTATGGCCACTGTCTGGCCCTTTGGTTTCAATCGTCGCGAGTTGGGATTTATTAGCTGGGTTGGGCTGAGAGGTGCCGTACCGATTGTTTTGGCGCTATTCCCGATTATTGCCGACATACCAGAGGCACAACTGGTATTCCACGCAGCCTTTTTTATTGTGCTGGTGTCTTTATTGGTTCAGGGCACCACCATCACCCCTCTCGCCCGTATGCTGCACCTGGAAATACCCGCAAATGGCGAACCTTATCGACGCTTACCTCTGGATGCGCCAGCCGCTGGGGATCACGAGTTGATGCTGTTTCCCCTACGCGGGAAAAACTGGGAAACGCCCACGATGCTAGGCCAGCTGCGTTTTCCGAAAAATACCGCCGTTGCCGGTGTATTCCGCAACCGTGTTTGCTTGCAGCCAAAGGCCAACCTGGAGGTTTCCAGCGGTGATATGCTTGCCATGTTCGCCACCCCAAGCGTACTGAAAGAATTGGGCAAATCCCTCAGCGGCCGTCAAGCACCCAAGCATCTGGCGGAACGAGCCTTCTTCGGCGATTTTGTGCTAAACGGAGATGCGTTGCTTGGGGATGTTGAGCAGGCTTATGGCATTGAGTTCCACGAACTGTCTCCCGGGTTATCATTGGCCGAATGCTTTGCCATACGCACCAAAGGCCACCCGGTGGTTGGTGACAAAGTGGTTCTGGGGCCGGTCACTTTGGTGGCCAGAGCCATAGAGGCAGATCAGGTCAGCAAGGTTGGCTTGAAGATGGAAAACCCATAAACATGTAATGTGCACACCGGGTAACTGTGAAACTTAACAAAACCCCTTAACATTTGATCGACCGGTTATGTTATAAACAAGCTCTGCGAAAAGATTAATCATTGGTAAGTTAAGGTTATGGCTATGCCCCGTTTATTAACCCGGTGCCTTCTGGCTCTGTTTGTCACAGCAAGTTTTCCCGCCTACAGCTCAGAGCTGCTGGCAAAGGCAGACACCCGCATGCCTGTTATAGAACACTCGCCAGGTGAGTCTCTGGTGGTTAGCAAGGTATTGGTGAGCAAAAAGAAGCGCCGCCTTGATTTAATGAACGGCGAAGAAATTGTACGGAGCTACCGCATATCCCTTGGCGATAATCCCGAGGGGCACAAGCTGTATGAAGGCGACGAACGCACGCCAGAGGGCGAGTACACGCTGGATTGGCGCAACTCCGGAAGCAGTTTCTACAAGTCTATTCATATTTCCTACCCAAGCGCAAAAGACCGTGAGATGGCCGAAAGCTGGGGTTTGAACCCTGGGGGCAGCATTATGATTCACGGTTTGCCCAATGGCGAAGAAGACATGGCGTTTGCCTATACAGGCCTGGATTGGACCAACGGCTGCATTGCTGTAAACAATCAGGAGATGGACGAAATTTGGCAACTGGTTAACGACGGCACCCCCATTCGCATCACCCCGTAACCGTTTTCTCCATGACCACAATATTAAGTTGTCGTCATGGCTTATGAAAAATTACGTATACTTAGTTAACATTTCCTCTCAGGTTGTTTTACACTGTTTCACGACTCCGGTAGTCAACGCCTATCGGGCCGAAGCTGACAGGAAGTCAACTGACTGACTTTCGGATCAACAGGAAATAACTCGACCAATAAGGGGATTTACAATGCGTAAACTGACGATCGCCGGAATCGCACTGGCTACTGCTCTGACTGCAGGTTGTGCAACCACCGACCAGGGCGCTTTAGACGAAGCCAACGCAAATGCCAGCACTGCTGGCCAGACTGCAGACAAGGCAATGAACACCGCTAACAGCGCTGCAAGCTCTGCGCGTTCTGCACAGAACACTGCAGACAAGGCACTGGCTGCTGCTAAAGCAGCACAGAAGTCTGCTGATCAGGCAAACGAGCGCGCCAAGCGTATGCTCGAGCGTGCAAGCCAGAAGTAAGGCTTAAGCGTTGTATGAAAAGGCCGGGGCTCCCGGCCTTTTTTATGACTTCAGTTTAGGGTTCTGACTGCTTTGACGGGTTTGGGGCCGATGATGCTTTCTCCATAAACGTTTTCATGAAATCTATCGGCAACGGGAAAACAATGGTAGATGAATTGGTGTCACTCATATCTGACAGGGTTTGCATGTAGCGTAGCTGCATAGCGCCTGAATCGGCAGACATTATCTTTGCTGCCTCGACCAGCTTCTCCGAGGCCTGCAGTTCGCCCTCCGCGTGAATCACTTTTGCCCGCCGCTCTCGTTCCGCTTCAGCTTGGCGCGCGATGGCCCGGATCATAGATTCATCAAGGTCTACGTGTTTGATTTCAACGTTGGCAACCTTGATTCCCCACTCCTCAGTTTGTGCATCAATAATCTCTTGAATGTCTGCGTTCAGTTTATCCCGCTCTGACAACATTTCGTCCAGGTCGTGTTTGCCCAATACTGATCGCAGCGTTGTCTGGGATAGCTGGCTGGTAGCGGAGTTAAAATCTTCAACACGGATAATCGCACGTTCCGGGTCAACCACCCGAAAATAGAGCACCGCACTCACCCGCACCGTCACGTTATCTTGAGAAATCACATCCTGGCTGGGCACATCCAGGGTGATGACGCGAAGGTCCACTCGAACAATTTGTTGAATGCCGGGAATGATGAAAAGCAGCCCAGGACCCTTAACGCCCTGAAATCTGCCGAGAAAGAACACCACGCCGCGCTGGTACTCAGGCAGGATTTTGATGGCAGCCCCAAGTATCAGCAGTAGCACCACAACGGGTGCCAGCCAGGAAATCAGATTACCAATCATAAAGCCTCCTTTACGCTAACAGTCAGGCCATCAATTCCGGTGACCTGCACTAAATCACTCCGATTGACGGGAGAACGACTCACAGCTTTCCAACGCTCTCCCCGCATGTGCACATGACCGCAGTAGCCACTGTCCGTTTTCAGAAAGTTATCCAGTGCAATGGCTTTTTCTTCGGTTATTTGCTCGCTGCCGATAACCGGACGCTTTTTGCGCAGCCCGATAAACCGGGTCACAGTCCATAGAATAAAACCTGCCGCGACCGCCGCTGTGCCGCCAATGGCTGGTAGTGAAAGGGCCCGGTGGTTGCCATCCATCAAAATGATCGAACCGGTTATAAACGCAACTATGCCGCCAATACCGAGCATGCCAAAACTGGGTACCAGGGATTCACCCACAATAAACCCCAACCCCAGAAATATCAGCACCAGGCCGGCGTAGTTAACTGAGAGCACCTGAAAGGCAAACAGTGCCAGAACCAGGCAGATTGCCCCGACCACGCCCGGCACAATGGCGCCAGGACTGGCCAGCTCAAAAATAATGCCGTAGAAGCCTATAATCATCAGAAAATAGGCCACGTTGGGGTGAGTAATCACAGACAGCAGGCTGGTGCGCCAATCCGGAGGCATGCGGTTAAATTCAAGATCAGCGGTTTGTAAAGTGGTGTCACCGGAAGCCAGGCGTACAACACGCCCGTCAATTTGGCTCATCAACTCTGGCAGGTCAGCCGCAACCACATCCACAACATTGTTGGCCAGTGCCTCACGGGCGCCAAGGTTTACCGCTTCACGAACCGCCTCTTCAGCCCAGTCGGCATTCCGGCCATGGCGCTCTGCCAACCCCCGTATATAACTGACGGCGTCCTCCAGAACCTTGCGTTCCATGGCCGTGTCACCACGGCGCTTGCTGCCCTGGTCCTTGGCAGGGTTGTTTTTCTGGTCATCATCGGCAGTATCTGTAGTGCCATCATCGGGCTGGGAGTCTGCCGGAGGAGCCTGGCTACCGGGCAACCCGCCCATCTGCACCGGCGTGGCAGAGCCCAGGTTGGTGGCAGGCGCCATGGCGGCAATGTGGCTGGCGTAGAGGATGTAGGTACCGGCGCTGGCTGCGCGTGCGCCCTGAGGGGTTACATAGGCGACCACTGGTACATCGGAACTGAGGATGGTTTTGATGATTTCCCGCATGGATTGCATAAGCCCACCGGGGGTATCCATCTCAAGAATCACCAACCCGGCCCCCGCGGCCTCTGCACGGCGAATACCGCGCACCACATAATCCATGGAGGCAGGGCCGATCGCGCCATCAACGGTTAGAACCAGCGCGCTTTCCGAGCTATTTTGTTGCGCAAATACCTGGTGAGCCAGCAACACCAATGCGAGTAATGTGCCGGCCATAAAAACCAAGGCCCAAACTCTGAGCCACTTCTGGCGATCTGGTCTCAAAGGATGGTAGGTCTGCATTGCGCCCCCTGTACCCAGAAGATTGATCGTTATAATGACCCAGAAACTGGAACGTTAGAAGTACAACGTCTGTTCTTGCTCCTCCGATTGCGGGGACTGGTCATCTTTTGTTGCCTTCTCAGAGGCCACATGGGTAACTTGTTCACCCACCATGGCCGGAATGCCGTCTGCCTGATCTACCGCCAACTCAATAGCCCTGCGCTGAACCTCAACGCCTGGATGCTTCTGGCGAAACGCTTCAACCTCCTGCAGGACTTCCTGCCACAAGCGTTCCCGTTCCTGCTGGCTATATTCTTCGTGGGGACGGTGAACCTCCAGCCATACCTCGCCACCGGACACCCCAAGCTTTACAGGATCATTAACGATCTGAACCGATGTGCCCTTACCCACTTGATAAACAAAGCGGGATATATCCTCGTTATACATGCGAAAGCAACCGTGGCTGACCGGCATGCCCACACCAAACTGCTTGTTAGTGCCGTGAATCAGGTAGCCCTTCTCGCTCAGCATCAAGGCATGGCTGCCCAACGGATTGCCAGGGCCGGGCGGAATCATTCGCGGCAGAGGATCACCCGACGCCTCGCGCTCTGCACGAATGCTGGCCGGGGGATACCATGCCGGTGACTCCAGCGGCATGGTCACCTCGGCATCGGTCAGTGGGGACGGGTTGTCGGTGGTGCCAACGCCAACCGGATAAACCTCTACGCTGTCGCCGGTAAAATAATAAAGCCGGTACTCAGCCAGGTTAATAACGATACCCTCCCGGCGGGCTTCCGGAATAACATACTGGCGCGGTAGCGTAATGATAGTGCCCTCGCCGGGTAACCAGGGGTCTACGCCCGGGTTGGCTTTCACCAACTCAAGATAGCCAAGTGCCAGCTGGTTTCCCACTTCGGCAAAGGTGTCTTCATAGCGCGTGGTAAACGCATCCAGTTGCCCGGCCAAATCTCCGTTTATTTTGAATGTGGGTACCCTTGGACTGCGATCGGGTGTTTCGGTTTTTTCAGGCGCACCGGCCTCCGTCGCGGCCCACACCGGCTGCAGCGCCAAGGCTCCAGCCAACAGCAGTGCTGAGTACTTGATAAATCCCATAAATTCTATTCCGGAAAACTTGTTTCTTAAGGTTCAGTGACATCGGATACTCCCAGGAGTTCCAAGCCTGCACCGCATGATTCTACACTCGCATCCGCCAAACAGGTACAACGGCAACAGCGACAAATACGGCAACCAGCCACCATGCCGTGTGGAAGGCGTTAATGGTGGGTATACCGGCGTTATGCTCGCCGAACTCAATGGTCAGTGCCACAATATTCACCCCAAACGCCCCGCCCAGTTGCCGGGTAAAGTTGATGGTGCTGGAGCCAGCGCCTAATTCTTCGGGCCTGAGCGGGTTCAGCGCGCCTATGGATAAAGACGGTAACATAAACCCTATTCCGACCCTGCCGAACACCGTCCACAATGCAAGCCAGCCAAACGCCAGGGTGAGCTCAGATAACGCAAACAAAATGGCTGATAAGGCAAACACCGCCATTCCGAAGATAACCAGTTTTCGGGCATCACCACCACGATCGGCCAGCCGCCCGACCAACGGAAATGTCATGCCAAGCACAATGCCCGCCGGCAGCATCAAAAGGCCGGCTTCTGTCGCGCTATAACCCAGCGCGGTTTGAACATATAGTGGTATCAGATAGGTAGACCCAAACAGCGCCAGCCCCAACGCCATAGCACCTAAATTGGCAGACAAAAAACTGGGCTTGCGCAGCAGGCTTACATTTATTAACGGGTGTTTTATGCGCTTTTCGCGCCGCACAAACATGACCAGAAACACCAACGCCACAAGCCCTTCAATAGTCACTCTGGCTTCCTGCCCACCCAGGTTCTGGATGCGATTGAGGGTATCGAGGGAAAGCCCTACGATGGCACCCAGCAGTATCAACCCAGGCAAATCAAATTGATAAGGGGTAGGTCGGGACTCGGGCGTTGGCAAAAACCGCAACGCCATAAACACGCCGAGAAAGGTAATGGGCGCCGGGGCAAACATCACAAAACGCCAGTTTAGCTGGTCTACCAGAAAACCGCCCAGCACCGGTCCAAGTGCAGGTGCCAGAACAACCCCCATGCCATAGATGCCCATAGCCTGTCCCCGCCGATTGCGGGGGAAGATGCGGAACACAAGGTACATGCCCATGGGTTGCATTAAGCCCGCCATAGCCCCCTGGCCAATGCGGGCAGCAATCAGTTGCCCTGGCGAACTGGCTAATCCGCCAGCCAGCGAAATCAGCGTAAACATAGCCATGGCAAACGCCAGGGTTTTGCGCACACCAAAATGGTCAAGCAACCACGAAGAAGCCAACATGGTGGTTGTCATGGCCGCGATAAATCCGGTTGCCAGCCAATGCACCTGGCCCTGACGAATGCCGAATTCCACCATGATTT
Source organism: Marinobacter sp. (assembly GCF_052091845.1). Lineage (GTDB taxonomy): Bacteria > Pseudomonadota > Gammaproteobacteria > Pseudomonadales > Oleiphilaceae > Marinobacter. The sequence continues at coordinate 54,543 of NZ_JBQDCO010000020.1, forward strand.
CATGGAGTGCGACGTTAACCACGGTGGCACTTAATACGGTCGCGATGGTGCCAAGCATTACCGTACAAACGGCCAGCCAGCGCCATTTGGCGCCATAGCGACCGATTAGGCCTTCAACAGAGTTGTCACCCAAGTGATTATTTCTGTTTTTCAGCATTTTCCATGATTTTATGGAACACTTTTAAGGCCACCTCAACATCATTATCGCTCACACCTTCAAGCATACCTTCCCGTAACTCATTGGCCCGGACAGACAGCACTTCCATAAAATCCCGCCCTCCGTCGGTGAGATACAGGCGGCGCGCACGGCGATCATTGGGGCAGGCCCGGCGTTCGATCAAATCCTGTTGTTCCAGGCTGTCTAACAGGCGCACAAGTGTTGGGTTCTCAATAGCCATAAGGCTGGCCAATTCACGCTGAGTGAGTCCTTCGCCACCTTGCTGAAGATAAACCATGGTAGTCCACCGGGCCTGGGTAACCCCCAGATCTTTCAAGCGTTCATCTAATACCTGAATCCGTGACTTCACACGGCCTAATTCAACCCCCAGACCTGCAACCGC
>NZ_JBQDCO010000021.1:0-54921 GCF_052091845.1 Marinobacter sp.
TTCGAATTGAAAAGCGATTCGGCGATAAATCAGGCGTTAATCAGACCCTCCTTAACGAAATATCGGAGTTACTGGGGCTGGAGCAGAGCAAAACAGAAGCTCTGGAGCAACAGATGCTTACCGCTCAGGACAGTCTCAGCGACAGCCTGGCCGAGAATGAGGCTTTACAGGGTCGGCTGGATGCTTCCCGTAACCAGTTGATGCAACAAACAGCCGACGCCGAAGCCAGGGCTGAAAGGCTGGCTAATATGAACAAGGAGTTGGACGAAAAAGACGAACTGTCTACCAGCCAGCAAAACATGATCCTGCGGCTATCGAACCGGATTGCATCACTACAGGAACAGCTAAGCCAGATAGCCACAGCGTTACGTTTGCAAAAAGAACTAACAGCGAAAAAAGAGGGCGAACTGGAAAATGTCAGTAAGCGCTTGAATACATTACTGGCGGAACGGGTAAACCAGCTGGAACAATATCAATCTGAGTTCTTCTCACGGTTGCGGGATATTCTTGCCGCCAATGAAAATATCCGGATTGTGGGTGATCGTTTTTTGCTGCCTTCGGAACTGTTATTTGCATCCGGCTCCGCCCAGCTTGGTGCTGAAGGCAAGCGCGAACTCGACAAACTGGCAGGGGTGCTTCTTGATGTGGTGGACACGATTCCTCAAGATCTTGACTGGATTCTGCGCATTGATGGCCACACCGACATCATTCCTATCAATACCCGGAAATTCCCTTCCAACTGGGAGTTGTCAACCGCCCGGGCCGTGGCGGTTGTGCGCTACCTGGCCAATCAAGATGTGCCGCAAGGCCGAATGGTAGCAGCAGGCTTTGGCGAGTTTGCCCCGGTTGTTGAGGGCACCACGCCAGACGCCTTGCAGGCCAACCGGCGCATTGAGATCAAACTTACGGATCGCTAGTGCAAAACGATCCGTAGGTTTGTGGCTCAGGTCTCAGAAGTGAATCACGGTGCGGATGCTCTTGCCCTCGTGCATCAGGTCAAACGCCTCGTTGATGTCTTCCAGTTTCATTTCGTGGGTAACAAACACATCGAGCGGAATCTCGCCTTTTTCCGCTTTTTCCACATAGCCAGGCAGTTCGGTGCGGCCTTTTACGCCACCAAACGCCGAGCCTTTCCAGACCCGACCAGTTACCAGCTGAAACGGGCGCGTGCTGATTTCTTCACCGGCACCGGCCACGCCAATGATGATGGACTCGCCCCAACCCTTATGGCAGCACTCAAGCGCTGAACGCATCAGCTGCACATTGCCCACGCATTCGAACGAATAATCCACGCCGCCGTCCGTCATCTCAACAATGACTTCCTGAATCGGCTTGTCATAATCCTTGGGGTTAACCACATCGGTGGCGCCCAACTGCTGGGCAATCTCAAATTTGTCCGGGTTGATGTCTACCGCAATGATGCGCCCCGCCTTTGCCATTTTGGCACCAATAATGGCCGCCAAACCAATGCCACCCAAGCCAAAAATGGCCACGGTTGCGCCTTCTTCCACCTTCGCGGTATTCATCACCGCGCCAATCCCGGTGGTTACGCCGCAACCCAGCAGGCACACTTTATCCAGCGGCGCTTCTTTGGGGATTTTGGCCAGGGACACTTCAGGCAGCACAGTGTACTCAGAGAACGTAGAGCACCCCATGTAGTGGTACAGGGGCTCGCCCTTGTATGAAAAACGGGGCGTGCCATCGGGCATCACACCTTTACCCTGGGTTTCGCGCACGGAGCCGCACAAGTTGGTCTTGCCAGAGGTGCAGAATTTACACTTGCCGCATTCAGCGGTGTAAAGCGGAATCACGTGGTCGCCCACCTCAAGATCGGTCACGCCTTCACCGAGGGCCTCCACGATACCGCCGCCCTCATGGCCCAGAATGGTGGGAAATAAACCTTCGGGATCGGCACCAGAGAGGGTGTAAGCGTCGGTATGACACACACCGGTTGCCACAATGCGCACTAGCACTTCGCCTTTTTTCGGCGGTGCAACGTCCACTTCTACAATTTCCAGCGGTTGATTGGCGGCAAAAGCCACGGCGGCACGGGATTTAATCACGGAACATCTCCTTGCAGGCGGAATTTCAGCTATTGGGAGTTTGACTGAATTTAGACGAACGGTCCATGAAGCCGGTAAAGAGATTCGCAGCACCGTCACTACACCCGATGCAACGAAAGCAGCAAAAGAACACTACCAGGTAGCCATCGACGCCGATGCAGTTGCAGAAACAATCACAGAGTACGAGCGGAATGAAATCCGCAACGAACCCACCTATTAGCTGTGGCTTGAGGAGCAATTCATCGATTATGATGCAGCAAGCAACTATGGCAACTGGCAGTGCTGGCTGGCGCGGCCAGGCAGCGCAACCTGTGGCACTGCACACAGTGGATGCGGCGGACTGGCCAGTTTCATGACATGATTGCGATTGGCTATCCACCCAGAATCGAAAGAGGGCACTTACTCATGGCGCTGTTCAGCGAAAAGAACGCACAAACGCAGTTGGATGCCGAGGCGAAGAAGGTCAAACGTGCCGACCTGGAGGCGTTACTGGAACGGCAGCGGGCCATAGAAGACAAGGTTAAGGGCAGTGGCAAACTGAGCCGGTTCAGCGCCGATATCAAACTGATGTTTTCGATGATACGGGACTACTGGAAAGGCAATTACCGCGACGTTCCCTGGAAAAGTATCGCCGCCATTGCAGGCGCCCTATTGTATGTGTTGAACCCTCTGGATTTCATTCCGGACCTCATCATCGGCCTTGGTTTTCTTGACGACGTTGGCGTGGTTGCGCTGTGCCTGAGGCTTGTGGAATCCGACCTGCACAAGTACGCAGCCTGGAAAGAACACACAGAGGAATCCAGCCAATCGGCATAAGCTGATTGATTGAATAATGAACTAAGGGTAATCTTTCGCCCCTGATGTTTTCCTCAACTCATCGTCGCTGCTGATTGTTGTGGGTGGCACTCTGTTGGTGGTGCTTGCAAAGTTCAGCATCCCCCAGTTTCTTGGCGCTTTTAAAGCCGCGGCCCGGTGAAGGAATCGGGTGTAGGCTCAGGGCCGGATACAAGCACTATTACCTGGTAAACCAGGGCGGCGGATCAGAATAAACACCGCGCGCATCCGTGATCACTCAGCATATCCGGTCAGCTCCATATAGCCCTCGCCCTGATGACTTCCAGCTACATTTACCGGGCTTTCCCAATAGGGATAAAGCCCCCGGTTGAGGTAATCACCGGGCGGTGCGACAAGCTGCAAATCTACCTGATACGCCGGAACCTTGAGCCGCCAGCCCACAGGCACACCCTTGCGCCGGTCCAGTTCCTTAAGGTTCAGTTCCGCTGAACTTAACGGAACAGGATCGCCTTCCGCAGGAAGCCAGGTGCCCGCCTGGAAACTGCCGCTCTCATCACGCAACCGGAAGGCCATCAGTTTGTCGCCGCTATCCAGGTGCAGCGCAAACCAGTCCCAGCCCTTCTGCCCGGTTTTCAACAGCTGGCTGCTCCACTCCCGATCAAACCAGCCCTGGCCCCAAACCTTCAGCACGTCGCCACCCAGCGTTACCTCACCGGTTATGGCTATATCCACCAAACTGAAATACATGGAGCCTTCACCACTGGCAGATTTGGCGCTGAAGCCGTCTTTACCGTGCGCTACGGGAGCCCCCTCGATAGCAAGGATCAGATCGTAACTCCAGCCCTCACCGGCCGCCTTCAGTTGCCAGCGGTTATTCTCAGCATTGCCGGTAAGCTGCCAGTTATCCAGCCAGACCCGAAACGGAGCGGCCGTGGCACCGGCATTACCCATATCCCCTCGTGCAAGCTTTTCGGCAAAGTAGTGTTGGCCTTGCCAGCTCACCGCGCCATGAGCCATCCAGGCGGCCTGTCGTGGCCAGTTTCTGGCCGCTGGTGCTGGCTCGGTCGCAGCTCTGGGCTGCAGTGCCTGGCGGAATTGTGTCCATTGCAGCCCCAGAGGGTCACCGGCTGCCGTTTCAAGGTTGGCGGTGAGGTACCACCACTCAATACGGTGCTGCGGATGCGGCCCAAAATCGGCGGGAAATGTCAGCCGATCTCCGGGACCTGGCTGCAAATACGGCGTGCCAGCTTCGTCGTTTTTTCCAATCCCCGCCAAACCAGCAAACCCCTCGTCCCCGGCCTCTCCGGAGCAGCCGGCCAATAGCAACAGAACCAGGCACAAACCCATCGGCCGGATCATCGTTCACCTCCTGTTATAGCACTGGCAGAGACGGGCGCAACCGTCGGCTTGCCAAGCTGCCTGCGCATTAATGCAGCAATGCTTACACCTATGCCCAGGCTGAGAACAGCAAGCTCCAGCCAGAATGCAGGGTACACCGCCATGGGCAGAGACCAGCCAAACGCCAGAGGGTTAATGCGGTGCACCAGCACCCAGGTCAGCCAGATGCCCAGAGGCAAAGCCAACAAAGCAACGCCGCCCGTTAGCAATAGCGACAGCCGCAGTAACTGACCTGTCACCTCCCGGTGTGAGAGCCCCCAAATCATCAACAGACGGAAATACCAGGCCCGGGTGGAGAATAACACCCACCCCATTATTAACAGCGCCGAGGCTGCCAGAACCAGCGTGAGCAATGTCATGGCGCGGGTGAGCGCAAAGGTTCGATCAAACACACCGGTGGCCAGCTCCCGAATGCTGTCGTTGTCCCTCACGGACAGTGCGTGTACGCCCCAGATTTCCTCAAGCGCGTTAATGATGGGCTTGATGCCGGACTCTCCCGGGCTAACGGACAGGCTCTCGAAACGAGCGTTAAAGGTATCTGGCAGTGTGTCACCGTTCAGCAAAACCTCACCCACAGGTCGGCCATAGTCAGGGTAAATGCCCAATACCGGCAGTGCCAGTGACTGATCGCCGAATGTCAGTTGCACGCTGTCGCCCACGCCGATTTTCTCCCGTCGCGCCAGCTGCTCGTTAATCATCACACCGTCGCCCGCAGCCAGGGCATCCCAGGGGCGGCTGCCTGCCTCCAGCAAAGCCCACCCGCGAATCAAAGAGCCAATGGGTGCAAGGGCAAGTATGTCCACCTGCGGGCTATGGGCACTGCCCGCACCTGACAATTGGGCGCTGCCCCGGATCACCCGGTGCCACTGCAAACCCGGAGCACTCTCCTGCTGACTGGAGAGCCATTCAGTTGCCTGATAGCTGTCGACCCCGGCGGGTATTTCAATGTAAAAGTCGGCTTCAAGCCGCTGCGCCAGCCAGCGATCAAAGGTGTCTTCAAAGGTGGTAACCAGAGCCTGAACCGCAAGTACCATGGCCAGCGCAAACTGCAGGGCCACCAGTGGCAACGTCAGGCGGCGAACCAGCACGGCAAGCTCCCGGTAACGCCAACGCACAAGCGGCGCCTGCAAGTGGCTGGCACGCCAGTGGGCGATCCGGGCAACAGCGGCCGGTGTTAGCCAGCCAGCACCGGCAAATACCAGAGCAACGCCAACAAACGCCCAGGGCAGCGACGGCGACAACCAGGCCATAACCAGTCCAGTGGCCAGCAGAGATGCAGCCAAAGCGGCCGGAGCTGGCAGCCGTAAAAACGATCGACCACGGAACCAGAGCAAAAGCAGGTCGCCCAAACAGGCAATCACCACCACCGCCAGCATGACCAGCACCGGCATTAGCCAGCCCTGCCCCTGGCCAGCGTATAGGGGAATATCAAACAACCCATCCAACGCCTGCCCGAACCCGTTCCCCAGCCCGGCCGCAAGCCACCGGCCCAGCCAGACACCGGGCACCACACATACCAGCGCCAGCCCCAGAATCTCCATCACCAGCCAGCGCTGTACCTGCCCGGGTGCGACACCAAAGCGTTGCAACAACGCGAAGCTGTCACGGCGCTGTGCCAGCCCCAACAGATATACACTGCGCAATAACAAGGCAGTGATCAGTAGCACCAGCACGCCCAGGGCTTCCAGGTTAAGCAGAAAGCTGTCGGCGAGCTGGCCGGTATCCGGACTGATGGCGAAGGATTCCAGGCGATAACCGGAGGGCAGATCAACGGCCCGGGTGGCGTCGGGTGTCAGCAAGGATAGCCGGCTTTCACTGGCATCTTTTTCAACAGCCGTATGAATATCCACAAAGGGTTTGCCGTCCAACGGCTGATCCAGTCCTGGCGACGCTGCGCTTGCATCGGCAAAACAGTGGGCGGCCAACGGATCAATACCCACAAGCCTGTTTCCGGCTTCAGGTGTCACCTCCAGCCATGGCATCACACACACACCGGCCAACCGAAGTGATACAAAGTCTTCAATCGCCGGCCTCTGGCCATCGATCCGCACCACCTGCTGACGCTCCGCCACAGCTTGCTCACTCTGACTCAGGCTGGCTCTGGCCTGACTGGTGAGATAGCTAACGCCGGTCCACAACATGGTAGCGAGCAGTATCATGACCGCCAAAGCAATCAGTTGCAGCGGGTGACGGCGGTAATGACTGCCTAGAGCCTGGGGGATGAAAAAAATCTGAAGCAGGGATCGGGAGCGTTTCATGGCTCGCTCAAGTGCCCGAGATCCAGGTGCTGCTGGCAATCAGCGGCTAGCTCAATGTCGTGGGTAGCCAGTATCAGGCTGCAACCGTGGCGGGTCTGAAGGTCGAATAGCACCCGGGTTACCTCATCGGCGGTATGGCGATCCAGGCTTCCTGTTGGCTCGTCGGCCAGAATCAGTGCAGGCTCCATGGCAAACACCATGGCCAGAGCCGCCCGCTGACGCTGGCCACCGGATACCTGATCCGGATAACGCCGGGCCAGTTCACTGATGTTCAGGCGGGTCAGCCAGTCCTCGGCATTTGCCGGATCCCGGCCGGCAAGTTGTGCCCGCAATCGTACGTTGTCGAGCAGCGACAGCGCGGGCATCAGGTTGGCCTCCTGGAACACCACGCCAATGTGACGGCGGCGCAAGGCCGACCAGGCCGCCGCTTGTGGCCGCGCCGAACCGCTGGCCTCAAAAATCTGATCTCGCAGAACAATCGCGCCAGCATCTGGCCACTCCAGACCACACAACAGATGCATCAATGTGCTCTTGCCTGAACCGGAACGGCCCGTCAGTGCCAGCGACTGGCCCTCGCCAAGGGTGAACGACAGGTTTTCAATGACCGGAACGGTTTCATTACCACTGACAAAGTGCTTACCAAGCCTCCTCACCACCAGCAAAGGGTCCGTCATGTTAGCTCTCCGTTGTTGTGTGCTTCCCGCCACTGTCGGAACTGCTCAAGCCACGATCACATACATTAATGCCACGCCCACCCACAACCCGGTTTTCATGTCCGCAATGGTTTCCCGCTGGTATGCCGAGCGGCCCTCAAAACTGTAGCGAACATTGTAGCGGCTGGCGATATTCGGCAGCGCCTCTGCCTGCAGGCTTTCAAGGATCTGCGCCGTGGTGCTTACGCGGCTGTTCAGCGCAGACGTCACTTCCACCGCCAGCTTGCCATCGGCATGGCGCAGGGCTTCGGAGCCCTGACGGTGATCCAGGTTCATCACCTGACCAAGCGGTACAAAGCGTCCATCGGGAAGGCGCACGGTCACCCGGGACAGGGTAGACAACCGCTCGCGCTGATCCCGGGGCAGTTGCACCCGTACTTCTATCTCATCGCGCCCGTCCTGATAAATCTGCGCCACCCGGCCATCAAACGCCGCTCGCAACTGGCTGCCCAAATCCGTGGTGGTCAAGCCCAGTGCCTCTCCGTAGGCACTGACCTGATAGATCAGCTGTTCCCCCGGCGCGGGAGCTGCCGCCAGTACACACGACATGGTAATGCCCCGGTGCGCCAGACTAAGCCGGGAAAATCGGCGAAACGGACCTTCCCGGAAACCAACAGGCGGCGCTCGCCCTTGGCGGAGACCACTTCGCCATACAGGGGCAGTACCGGAGTATGTGTACCAGGCTCCACATCCTGAATCTGCACCCGCCAGCTACGTTCAGTGGCACTGACTTGCGCTGGCTCCGGCCGGGTCATTTTCAGGAGCAGAAAACCCAGCACACTGGCCGCCAGAATAATCAGTGGTAAAAGTCGCTTGAACATCAATTTTCAGCCCGCTCAAAAAACCAAGCCACGCCAATGGACGTGCAGGAAGCGCGCAAACCACACCCCTCTGTATCACCACAGCCGCCTTAAATACTTATTAATTAATCAACTATAGGCTATCAATATACCCAGCGCGAAGACATGCCACACACTCCTGACCGAGGCTTATTTGCCAAACCACCGAAAATATGGTCAAATCACGGCCCCATTTTTTGACCATTCTTTTCATTTTCCTGCAATAAGCAAGAACCGAAACAAGGAATACCCTATGACCGCCCGACTTGATGAGAAACTGGAACTGATTTACGAGGACGTTCTACACCGCAATCCGGGTGAAAACGAGTTCCACCAAGCCGTACATGAAGTTCTGGAAACACTGGGACCTGTTCTGGTGAAATACCCGGAATTTGCCGAGAAGAAAATCATTCAACGCATCTGTGAACCCGAGCGCCAGATTATTTTCCGGGTTCCCTGGCAGGACGATAACGGCGAAATCCATATCAACCGCGCCTTCCGCGTAGAATTCAACAGTGCCCTGGGGCCCTACAAAGGCGGCATGCGTTTTCACCCGTCGGTTTATTTGGGCATCATCAAATTTCTGGGGTTCGAGCAGATTTTCAAGAACGCCCTGACCGGCCTACCCATCGGTGGTGGCAAAGGCGGTAGCGATTTTGACCCTAAAGGTCGCTCAGACGACGAAATCATGCGCTTTTGCCAAAGCCTGATGACCGAGCTGTACCGTCACATTGGTGAATACACAGACGTTCCAGCGGGCGACATTGGCGTAGGCGGCCGCGAAATCGGCTACCTGTTTGGCCAGTACAAGCGCATCACCAACCGCTACGAATCCGGCGTACTTACCGGTAAAGGCCTGGATTGGGGCGGCAGCCGCGCCCGCACCGAAGCCACCGGCTATGGCACCGTATTCTTTACCAATGAAATGCTGAAAGCCCGTGGCGACTCTATCGAAGGCAAAAAAGTGGTCGTTTCCGGTTCCGGTAACGTGGCGATCTACGCCATTGCCAAAGCCCATGAACTGGGCGCTACGGTTATTGCCTGCTCCGACTCCAGTGGCTTTATCGTGGACGAAAAAGGCATTGATCTGGCCGCGGTCAAGCGCATCAAGGAAGTTGAGCGTCGTCGTATCAGCGCTTACACAGAGTTCCACAAAAACGCCAAATACATCGAAGGCGGCAGCATCTGGTCTATCCCTTGCGACGTTGCCCTGCCGTGCGCTACCCAGAATGAACTGAACGCCAATGACGCCAAAACTCTGGTTGAAAACGGCTGTATCGCGATTGCCGAGGGCGCAAACATGCCCACAACGCCGGAAGGCATCGCTATTTTCCAGCAAGCGCCAGTGGTCTACGCACCAGGCAAGGCAGCCAACGCTGGCGGCGTTGCCACCTCTGCCCTGGAAATGCAGCAGAATGCCAGCCGCGACTCCTGGTCCTTCGGTTATACCCAGAAGCGCCTTGAGGACATCATGATCGATATTCACAAGAGCTGCTTTGAGACATCTGCAGAGTTCGGCGCTGAAGGCAACTATGTGCTGGGCGCCAACGTCACAGGTTTCATCAAGGTAGCGCGTGCCATGGCATCCATGGGCGTTATCTGATCACTGCATAACACTGAAGACCCGGTGGTGGGGCTAAGAAAAAGTCCCACCACTGCAGGCCTCTTCCCGCAAGAACGCTGCCATGGAATAGCCCACTCACGTATACGGCCTGCCTGTTTCGCACACGTAACGCTTGTGCTGAAGCTCCTCAGAGGAATTACTAACGCGTAACGTAGATGACGCTGCTAAAATAGTACTATCGGGTAGTACTGTCAGGACAAGGAGGTACGTCGCACTTTCTATAGCCGGAGCACGGAGTACGTTATGCCAGACTCATATAATCCGGAGCCATCAGCACCGCCCTCCCAGGTTGATTTAAAACGCCTTTCACTGGTTGCCGGGGCCAGTCGTAACATGATTTTGCCACTCGACGACACCGGTGCTATCCAGTGGGCTAATCCCTGCTTTGAGGAGTATACCGGCTATCAACTAGCAGATATTTCGGGTGATCACCCAAAAGATCTGCTCAACGGCCCCGCCACAGACCCGAAAGCTATAAAGCGCATCTCGCTGAAGCTACATCAGACCGAACCCTTTGAAGAAGATGTTCTCCTTTATACCCGTTCAGGCACAGCTTTTTGGGTCCATCTCTATTGTATCCCGATCGGTGAGGACCAGGGTGTAGCACCAGGCTTCATCTCCATCATGAACAACATTTCGGATCGCAAGCGCAGCGAACGGGGCCTTCGCATTGCGGCCAGCGTGTTTGATCGTGGTCACGAAGCCATCATTATTTCAGATAAGCAAAACCGCATATTGGATGTAAACCCGGCATTTTCACGCATTACCGGCTACAGCCGGAACGACGTGCTAGGGCTCAACCCCTCCATACTCAGCTCTGGCCGCCACTCTCCCGCCTACTATCGTTCCATGTGGCAAAGTATCGAAGAAAACGGTTACTGGCGGGGGGAAATCTGGAATCGTCGGAAAAACGGTGAAGAATTTATCGAGTTACAGTCAATCAGCCGAGTCTACCTGGATGAGCGAGAGAACTACTACCATGTTGCCTCCTTCACGGACATTACAGAGCTGAAGAACCACGCTAAAGAGCTTGATCTTGCGGCCAACTATGATGAGCTGACCGGCTTACCAAACCGCCAGTTGCTGGAGGAACGTCTGAAAAGCGCGAGGGGGCACGCGGATCGCCAGCAAAAAAACCTGTCGGTGTGCTACATGGATCTGGACGGTTTCAAGGCGATCAACGACAGCTTTGGCGAAGCTGTCGGCAACCAGATTCTGCGTACTTTGGCGGGCCGTCTTGCACAAGCCATACGCAGTGGCGATACCGTTGCCCGAATTGGCGGCGATGAGTTTGGTGTGATCCTACAAAGCGAACAGCATGAAATTGTGTATGAGCGCATACTATCCATCATCAACGAGCCCATTGAGCTAACCGCAAACTTCGGTGCAATCACGCTTACCGCCAGCCTTGGCATAACCCGCTACCCTGCCGACAATGCGGATGCGGAAGGCTTGATCAGGCACGCGGACCAAGCCATGTACTCCGCCAAGGAAAAAGGCCGGAATCTGCTGCACTTTTTTGACCCTGAGTTGAATGAGCATCGGCAGCAGAGACGAGAACGGCTAACCGAGATCACCCATGCACTGGAGAACGATGAGTTTGAGCTTTACTTCCAGCCCCAGCTGCGCCTGGCGGACTGCAAAGTTGTAGGCTTTGAAGCTCTGATTCGCTGGAATCACCCCCATAAAGGCCTGCTGCAACCAAACGCATTTTTGCCCATGCTGGAAGATAGCCACCTTGAAGTGCCTCTGGGCCAGTGGGTTCTAAAAGAAGCCATTTACCAGATGAATCTCTGGCATGGCTCAGGTGAAGATTTGTCCGTTAGCATCAACATCAGCGCACGGCATCTGATGCATCGAAGTTTTACTCGCTATCTGGAAAGTTACCTGCACAGCCACCCGGCGATAAAGCCCGGCCGGATCACTCTGGAAGTGCTCGAATCAACCGCACTGGACGATACCCGGCACGCCAGCAATATACTTGCCCGATGCCAGGAATTGGGCTTTCGTATTGCACTGGATGATTTCGGAACAGGTTTTTCGTCACTGACCTACCTGCAGGCCTTACCGGTTGACTTGGTGAAAATTGACAAAAGCTTTGTGCGCAACATGCTCAAAGATGCCAGTGACCGGGCTATTGTGGAAAGCGTGATTTTTCTGGGCCAGAGGTTTGCGCACCCTGTTCTGGCGGAAGGCGTTGAAACCATGGATCATGCCCGCGCCCTGCGACAGCTAGGCTGCGAGTATATTCAGGGTTATGGCGTTGCCCGCCCAATGCCCGCTGGCGAGATACAAGACTGGCTACAGCAATGGCAGGAGAAAACCGCCAGCGGTGACAACAGCGATGCTTTGGAATCGATGCATATCGGTTAATACCGGCACACAACCAGGCGCCAAAGGTATCTAGCGATAGCGGCGCTGATTCAGGGTTGTCAGCCGGTCTGGGTGGAACACCATCAACCCGGTCACCACAGTGCCGTTCACAAACCCCTCTGGAAGCATGAACAGCGGGAGGTATCGCAAGTAATCGCGAACCAGTTCTGAAAACTCATACACGCCGCTGAGCCAGAGCATCAGGCACATCAGCAAGCCAGACACAGCCACTGAAATGCCCGCCCCGAAAAAACCACAAAAGAAGATATAAGCGAAGAAATTGCTGAAGTTTCGATGCCTCTCCCAAAGCATTATGCCGTGGGTAACAAGGGCAGGCACCATAACGGTGACCAAACCGTTCGCGGCAAACATAGCCGCTGGTTCACGGCCAATTAACACCGTAAAGATCAGTGCCATCAAGCCGGCAAACACAGCCAAGCCCCAGCCAAGCATCAGGGTAACCGCGGTTATGCCAAAAATATGAATGGCAAGCCCGGGGTAGATACCCGCGCGCATTTGCCAAAGCAGACCCAAGACCACCGCAGCACCAAAAAAAGAATGCTGCAGGGCATTGTCGCGGCGTAGCCCGTGCCACCTCACCGATCGGGCCGCCTGAACCAGAACCAGCAAAAACAGTGCGAAGGTTACCAGCCACTGCCCTGTTGATAACAGATTACCGGTCATGCCCATAGTGATCACCGCTCGCAGAATCCCGGAACACATTAACCGGTATTTTCAGATATACCCGGCCATTGTCCTCTGCCGGAGGCATGTCTCCCGCCCGCATGTTCACCTGCACGGACGGAAGAATCAGGCGGGGCATATCAAGTGTCGCATCCCGTTCCGTGCGCATCTGTACAAATTCGTCTTCGCTAATGCCATCGTGCACATGAACATTGGCCTCCCGTTGCTTCGCTACCGTAGTTTGATGGGCGTACTCATCACGTCCGGGCGTTTTATAGTCATGGCAGAGGAAAATGCGGGTTTCTGCGGGCAGGGACAGTACCTTGCGGATTGACTGATACAGAACCCGGGCATCGCCCCCCGGAAAATCACAGCGGGCGGTTCCAAAATCCGGCATAAACAGGGTGTCGCCCACAAACGCCGCATCCCCCATTATATAAGTCAGGCAGGCGGGCGTGTGGCCGGGGGTATGCATCACCCTGCACTCAAGGTCACCAATGGTAAAGGTGTCACCGTCGTGAAAAAGTCGGTCAAACTGGCTGCCATCGCGGACAAAATCGACTCCGGCGTTGAACACCTTGCCGAAGACCTCCTGAACATCACGGATATGAGCACCAATACCCGTTTTACCGCCGAGCTTTTCATGTAGATAAGCGGCCGCGGAAAGGTGATCTGCGTGTACGTGGGTTTCCAGAATCCACTCAACCTTCAGGTTATTTGACCGGACATACTCAATAACTGCATCCGCGGAGCGCGCATCGGTGGCGCCGGCGGCATAATCAAAATCGAGCACGGAGTCGAGAATCACACAGGCCTCGCCGGCCGGATCACGCACCACATAACTGAACGTATTGGTGGGCTCATCAAAAAAGTGCTGAACCTTTGGGTTGCTCATAGCAATCGCCTCCGCCGATGGGAATCCTTTTTTTATTTTAAAGGTATACCCAAGCGAAATATAAGGTGAAATTCTCTTTCCTTATACGCGCGATACGCCCGATGCATCAACAAGGCAGTCTCGCCCGGCTTTTTTTGCACGATACAACCGCTGGTCTGCCAACCGGATAACAGGGTCTGGCGCAACGGGAATGCTATCCAACTCACTCACAGCGGCCACACCCGCGCTGACGGTAAGCGGCACAGTGTGCCCTTCAAAAGTAAAAGCATGTTCACGCACCGAGCGGATAATACGGCTTACCGTGCTCCGGACATCTGCCTGGCTCATATCACTGAAAGCCACCACAAACTCTTCTCCGCCAAATCGTGCCACCACGTCTGCATCCCGGGTTTGTTCCTGTAAAATGCCTGCAAACTCACGCAAACAAAAGTCGCCCCCCAAGTGGCCGATAGAATCATTGATACGCTTGAATCGATCAAGATCAAACATCGCCAGCGTAAAACGCTCACCGTAACGACTGGAGCGGCTGAGCATTTCATTCAGCCTGGGCATAAGGTAGCGGCGATTATGCAATGTGGTTAGCGGATCACTAATGGACTGACTAAGGAGTTTACTCTCCAGCCGTTGGCGTTCCAACGCACCAGAGAGCAAGCCGGATACGATAATCAGGAGGTCTGCCTGATCGGTTCGCCACGAGCGCTGTCGAATTGAGTCCAGGCCAAAAAACCCGGAAACCATACCGTTTACTCTAACCGGTACGCAGAACATGGAGCAAACGCCCTGTTGCGCCAACATATCCCGCTCTGGGCCAGGCTTCATTTGCGTGAGGTCTTCAACAAACACAACCCGGTTGTCGCTCAACATTTCGGAGATTTTTTCGTGCCACCAGTCAAAAGCATCAATTGATACATTGCGCTGGTCATTAATCAGGGCAGGCACGCCTGGCGAGCACCATTCATGGGTGTTATTCATGAACCGGTAGTCTGGCGAGAACGCATACAAATAGGCGCGGTCGGCCCTGAAAAAGGTTCCGATCACCTTCAGCAGTTCGCTAATACCCTCATCAATGCCTCCGAATCCCAGGGTGATAAACGCCGTTGACTGCTTTGCAATCAGCTTTTGAAAATCCGCCTGAAAAGCGGCCTCTGCCTCGTTCTCGCGGAGCGTGCTTTCAAGACCTTTATAATGCTGAATACTATGAATCTGGCCATACCAAACTGTACTTCCATCGGCTTGGCGCTCAGGCTTTGAGTGGGCTTCAAACCACTCATAGAACCCTGCTTTTGTTTGTAATCGGGCTTGGCAAAGCCAGGGTGTAAGCGCCGCGGCTGATTCGGCGATGCTTGCGTACACACTGTCGCTATCATCCGGATGAATGGTGGAAAACACCGCATCGGCACTTGCCCGTAACTCAGACGGATCAAGGCCCAGAATGTCTTGTATCTGGTCACCCACAAACAAGAACCGGTGGGATTTGCCGTCGGCACTGAGCCAGTACGTGATCAGGATGCCGGGAATGCCCGAAGCCAGCTTCCGGAAAAGGTAGTCAGAATCTACAAATGGTTCCATTTCGCCGGACTGCTTTATCATGAACCACTTACTCCCTGAGCCTGAAACCACACCGTCCTGAAAGTGTAGTTCACCGCGCCCCACAGAGCCATCCCAACCTCAGGGCACAGGTTGGCCCATGCGCTTTTCGCTCCGGTTTTGGTCAAGTGGTACCATGCTTGACACCACAACTTGCCAAAACACTTGCCCGTGTCTGTCTACACCCAGGAGACCCATTAATGAGCGAAGCCGATAAAAAAAGTTCAGGCTCAAACCCTGCAAAACCGATCGCCTTCGGCGTCATTCTGGTGCTTGTTGTCCTCGCACTTATCTACGCATTAGGCGACCGGTTAGCACCGTCCTCGTCACGGGGATTTGTTTCTGCCCACGTTGTGCAGGTTGCGCCCCGGGTGTCTGGCGATATTACCGACGTTATGGTTCAGGACGATGCGGTGGTGCAGGCAGGCGACCCGCTCTTCTCTATTGATGCCCGGCCTTTTGAGCTGGCGGTTAAACAGGCAGAAGCCAACCTTGCCAGCACGGTTCAGGGCATAGATGCCTCAGCGGCGTCACTGGTGGCAGCCCAAGCCGGGGTTACGCAAGCCAGAACAAACCTGAATACCGCCCGCACAGACGCCGACCGCACGTTGCGTTTGGAAAAACGCGGCATTGTGCCGGTTGCCCAGGGTGATGCCGCCCGGGCCAAGGTAGCAGATGCGAAAGCACAGCTGCGCACGGCCGAGGCCAACCTGGAAAGCGCCCGTAAGCAACTCGGCCCCAAGGGCGCCGACAACCCCTCTATTCTGGCCGCGCAAGCACAACTGGAGAATGCACAGTACGACCTGGCTTCTACAGTGGTTCGTGCGCCTCACTTTGGCGTCGTAACCAACATGACGCTGGCCAAAGGTCAGTTTATCAGTGCGGGCAACCCGGCACTGACGTTCATTGATGCCGAGGCAGCCTGGATCACCGTCGACTTGCGGGAAAATCAGTTACAGAATATCGAATCAGGCGACACGGCCCACCTGCTGTTCGACGCAGTGCCCGGTACCATCTTCGAAGGCCGCGTACAAAGCGTTGCATGGGGCATAAATCCAGGGCGCAACGTTCAAGGTGGCCTGGTGGTAAACGAGGCATCCAACCGTTGGTTTGAGCCTGCACGGCGCATTCCGGTGCGAATTGAACTCACCGGTACGCAGGAGGACTGGCCACGGCAAGTGCGCGTCGGTGGAAAAGTGCACGCCGTCGTATTTGCCGGTAGCACCGGCAACCCGATTGCCTTAATCGCTCGCGGGTTGCAGCGTGTAAGATCCTGGTTCAGCTACCTGTATTGAGGGGCTTGCCATGTATATAACTCCACGCCCCAGTGTTACAGACGACCCGCTTTATGCGGTGCGCCTGGGTGTCACAGGCATGCTGGCCTACGCCGCCATACCCCTGATCAACCCGGCACTGCCGCCCATTATTGCGGCTCTTCCCGTCGGGCTGATTGCGGCACAACGCAAAGCGTTTAATCCGGGCAAGGCCATTGCCGGCCCCATCGTTATGATCCTGCTGGTGTATATCATGACGTGGTTTGTGGAAACCCTGCGCCCTATGCCATTGGTTTATGTGGGCGCCATGTGGCTCACTTACTTTGCCGGCTTTCGGATGATTTTGCAGTCTGGTGCCCAGGCCGGCATGCTGATTATTATCGTGGCGGTACTGATGTCCGTGATGGGCATGCATGGCACCGCCACTGTGGAAACCATGCGTGATGGTTTTGTGCAGGCCTCGTTGGTAGGGCTTGTACTGGGGCCGATTGTGTATGCCCTCTTCCCCGCCCGAACCACCGAACAGCATGTGGATGATCCGGCACCCACAGACGGCAATGTCACCCTGGGCGCAGCTATTCGGGCAACGGTGCTCATGGCCCTCACCTTCTGGCTGTATGCAGTCATGGAGCCATCCGACATGATGATGGCGGTCATCGCAGCCATGGTGCTGGTTTTTCCCACCCGTAACGCCGTGTTTTATGAAGCCCACCAGCGTGTGCTCGCAACCTTCTATGGCAGTGCCGTTGGGCTTACCATACTCTGGCTGTTCACCTTTTCTTCACATTTGCCGATACTGCTGGGGCTGATCTTCCTCGGCGGCTTGTGGCTGGGCCACCTTATGCTGCACGGAAAACATCCCAGCATGGTGTATCAGTATGCGTTGTCGGTAGCTCTGGCCCTGATTGCCGGTGCCCTGTCCACACAGGATCCTGGCTACGCAACCTTCACGCGCATTGTTCTGACCCTGTCTGGCGCCGGGGCGGCTGCACTGCTGGTTGCCGGGTTAGACGCCCTGACCGGGTGGCGACGCCCGACACCACAAGAAAGCACGACATGACAGAACAAGAAACCCAACGTGCGTCACGGATCCAGCATGAATGGCAGGCTTTTTGGCTGTCCATTGGCTTTCTTACCCGCATTCCCATGCTGGTGCGCATTGATTACTCCCAACACCTGATGAATCAGTGCAGCATGTACTTTCCGCTGGTGGGCCTGCTGCTCGGCGCGCTCTACGCCGGGCTGTTCGCCTTACTGAATCTGGTATGGAGCCCGCTGATCTGTGTGCTGGTAGTACTGTGTTTTCACCTGTTTATTACCGGCGCTTTTCACGAAGATGGCCTTGCAGACAGTGTGGATGCGTTGGGCGGGGGATATACCGTTGAGAAACGCCTGGAGATCATGAAAGACAGCCGCATAGGCACCTATGGCACAGTAGCGCTGGTGATGGCGCTGGGCCTGAAAGCTGCGCTGCTGGTCGATGCGAAAAGTATCTGGCTGGCACTGCTGGTGGTGCCCGCAATCAGCCGCTTAACGCCGCTGCTGTTAATGGCCTTTATGCCGTATGTAACCGACCCGGATAAAAGCAAAAGCAAGCCAGTTGCAGAAGCCTTTTCTCGCCAACGCTTGCTGGTCAGCTGCGTGTTTACCGCCCTAATCGCGCTGGTATTCAGCGCTTGGTTGCCGGGGCTTTGGCTTAGCGCCTTAGCGGCTGTAGCCATCGTAGCCTTACTGTGGGGCTGGTATTTACAGCGGCAATTAGGCGGTTACACAGGTGATGCGCTGGGGGCGAGCGTGGTGTTTTGTGAGCTGGTACTGTTGCTGGGGGTTTAGGTTAGTTGATCAGCCGACCAGCCGTGGCAAAACGCCCAAACAAACAATGATCAATGTTTATTCATTTTGGTACACTGTTTCCCGTAGAATAATTTTTCAGGTCTCGTTACTGGAGGGACAGGTATGAAGCTCTCTATAGATCTTAGCCCACAACAACATCAACACCTTAAAGCAGCCGCTGCGCTGGAAGGAAAAGCCATCAAGGCATACGTGCTTGAGAGAGCCTTTTCAGGCATGCCGGACTCTAGCATCCAAGACCTATCCCCACTAGAGAAAGTTCTAAATGCACGAATGACTGCCGCAAGACAAGGAAGCATTTCCAGCAGATCAGTTGAGCAGATCTTTGATGAAACTCTAAAAGAAGCTGGCCATTAGCCTATGCGCAACTACGACCTCACGGATGAGGCAGAAAGCGATCTTCGACAAATTATTCGCTACACCCTGGAAAAATGGGGTGCAGAGCAAGCCCATAACTACCGCGCAGCTTTCTCGAACACGCTGGAAGCCATTGGTAATCAAACTCTCGTTGGAATGACGTTCTCCGATAATCTACCAGCTATTCGCGTAGTGAAATCGCAGCACCACTATATTTTTACACTCTACAAAACCATCCGCGCGCGCTTGTTCTTGCTTTCTATCATGAGCGCCAGAACTTGGTCGCGCAATTGGAAAAGCGCTTAACTTAGTGTGTCGAAAATGCGCTTATTGAAGGGGTGCGAGCCAACATGAACGAGGAAAAATATGACCGTTAAACGCTGGAAACTGATTATCTCGGGTCGTGTTCAGGGTGTTTCTTATCGCGCTTCAGCAGAAGCTCAGGCCAACGAGCTCGGTATTCTCGGCTACGCCAGAAATCTTGCAGACGGGCGTGTGGAGATTGTTGCTGAAGGTAACGACCGTCAACTTAGCGAGCTGGAATCCTGGTGCCGGGAAGGTTCACCAGCGGCGACTGTCAGCTCAGTTGATGCAGAAGAGCAGGAAGCGACGGGCGAGTTTACCGGTTTCGGAATTCGCCGTTAGATAGCCAGTGCACAGGGCGTCACTACCGGGTCAGTTATCCTGGGCACAAGACACAATCCGCGATAAATGACTGTAGGGCAACCCGGTTTGCTGATGCCAATGGGTAAACGCGACTTGCGCCTGCTGCAGCCCTTTTTTGCTGGTTGGCGAGGCGTCCAACAGGCCGGCCCGGCGCAACACGGCCACTACATCATGGGACAAAATAAACCCGTCCCAGCCGACAATGCGCAGAAAATACTGCGCACTATTGCCGCCCAGGCGTGAACCATGGCGCTTCAGCCATAGCAACAAGCCCGCCTGGTCTTCCGACGGCCACTGGCTCAGAAAGGCACCGAAGCTGCCGTACTCATGCACCGCATCCATAATCATGCGGGCGTTTTCCGGCACCGTGCGGATTTTCTGCAAGTTGCGCACAATGCGCTCATCCGCCGCCAACTTTTCCAGAACCTCTGGCGACACCTGTTGCCAGTACGCGGGTACAAACCCGTCAAAAGCTGCCTCAAAACCCGGCCATTTGTTATCGATTACCCGCCACACAAAACCTGCTTTAAATACACAGCGGGTGATTTCTGCGAGATAGCGGTCGTCGCTGCGCTCTTCCAGCACACTGGCAGGCGGCAGCTGTGGGAGCAGAGTGTTCAGTTCCGCCACACCGCCTTTGCGGGCGATGGCGCGTTCGTGGATATCAGAAAATTTCATAGCCGCTCACTTTGTCAGTTTACCCAGCAATGCCTTGTCATCCAGCGAGACACCCCAGCGGTTACCATGCACCAACTCGTCCAGCGGCAAGCGCGAGCGCCAGCCTTTGGCTTCCAGCTCGGGCTGGTCCGCAAACTCGCTGACGTAGCCAAGGCACAGATAAGCCAGCGGATATACGTTATCCGGCAGGTTGAGGATCTTCGCCAGCTCGCCTTGATCGATGATACTCACCCAGCCTACACCTATACCTTCCGCCCGAGCCGCCAGCCATAAATTCTGTACCGCCAGGCAGGTGCTGAACAAATCCATCTCCACAATGGAATTGCGCCCCAAGACGTGGGTGCCGCCACGGCTGCGATCACAGGTAATGCACAAATTCATCGGGCTTTCGGTAATGCCCTGTAATTTCAGGCTGCGGTAGGTTTGTTGGCGCTCACCGGTATAGTTGTCTGCGGCTTTGGCGTTTTCTTCGTTAAAACTTGCCAGCACTTGCTGGCGTACTTCGGCGCTGTCGATGAGGATAAAATCCCAGGGCTGCATAAAACCCACCGAGGGTGCATGGTGCGCGGCTTTCAAGAGTCTCGCCAGTACGGGTCGGGGTATGGGGTCGGGCAGAAACTGCGAGCGTACGTCGCGGCGCTCGTATATGGCGCGGTAGAGTCCGGCGCGCTCACTGTCGCTGAAACTGTGATCTGATTTACTCACTGTGCCTGATCTCCTCCAGGTTGATCGCTGTCGGGTTCAGGTTCAGCAGCTCGCGCAGCCATGCGGTATCCAGATGCTGTTCTACCTGATCAGCCAACCGGTCAAGCTGGGCCAAGCGATGTTGCTGATAGTCCACCGCAGAGCCCGATTGGTTTAGCCCAGCCCAATGCAGCAGGGCATCACAAGCGGCGGGCTCATCAAATATTCCATGCACATAGGTTCCGGCGACTTGGCCGTCGGTGCTCATTGCGCCTTCGCTACTGCCTTTCATACAGCCCAGTGGCTGCGCCAGAGCCGCTCCCTCACTCACGCCGTTATGCATTTCATAACCGCTGAAAACCACACGGTCACTGCCAGACATATCCGTTTGAAAGGTGAGTGTGCCACTTACATTCCTCAGCTGTTTACCGGCAACCATGGTGGTGGTCATTTCCAACAAACCCAAGCCGTTTGTAGAACCGGCACCGCCTTCCAGTCCATTTGGGTCATCCACCTGCTCGCCCAACATTTGAAAGCCACCACAAATACCAAATACCTTGCCGCCGTAGCGCAGATGTTTCCGGATGGCTTTTGGCCAGCCCTGACTGTGCAGAAAGGCCAGATCCGTGCGGGTGCTTTTACTGCCGGGAAGTATGATTAAATCCGCCGAAGGAATGGTCTGATCCGGCCCGATGAACTGTAGGTTTACACCTGGGTGCAGGCGCAAAGGATCAAAATCATTGTGATTACTGATGCGAGGCAATACGGGAACAATCACGTTGAGAGCGTCGGCTTCGCTGCTGCCAGAGGTACCAATGCTGTCTTCGGAATCCACAATCAGGCCATGAAGGTAGGGCAACACGCCCAGTACCGGCTTGCCCGTGCGCTCGGTCAGCCAGTCCAGGCCCGGCTCCAACAGACTGATGTCGCCACGAAAGCGGTTGATGATAAAGCCTTTTGTGCGCTGCTGTTCGCTCCCGGAGAGCAGCGCCAGCGTACCCACCAGCTGGGCAAACACGCCACCCCGGTCGATGTCGCCCACCAGCAATACCGGGCAATCCGCCGCTTCGGCAAAACCCATGTTGGCGATGTCGTTGGCCCGCAGGTTCACCTCGGCCGGGCTGCCGGCACCCTCGGCAATGATCACATCGTAGCGCTCACTGAGCGAACGCCAGGCCTCCATGACGGCCTTCATCGCCTCCGCTTTGTAGGCGTGGTAGTCCAGCGCCTCCATGTTGCCGTGTACCTGGCCGCGCAGAATCACCTGGGCGCCGCAGTCGCTTTGCGGTTTCAGCAGCACCGGGTTCATGTCGCTGTGGGGCTCGAGGCCGCAGGCCAGGGCTTGCAACGCCGTGGAGCGGCCGATTTCACCACCATCCACCGTAACGGCACTGTTCAGGGCCATGTTCTGGGGTTTGAATGGCGCTACTGACACGCCCTGGCGCGCCAGCCAACGACACAGGGCTGCGACAACAGTGGTTTTACCGGCATCGGAGGTGGTGCCCTGAATCATCAGTGTGGTCATTTACAGCTCAACACCCTTCTGAGCCTTGATGCCCTGATCCTTGAACGCGTGTTTCACCGCACCCATTTCGGTAACGGTATCTGCAATATCAATCAGCTCTTGCGGGGCATTCCGGCCGGTAACCACCACATGTTGCATCTCGGCGCGGCCCTGCAAATCGTCCAGTACCCGGTCCAGATCTATGTAGTCGTACTTCAGCGCAATGTTCAGCTCATCCAGCAGAATCAGGTCGTAGCTTTCATCTTTCAGCATGCCGGCTACTATGTCCCAGGCGGCGTTGGCCGATGCCACATCCTGCTCCCGACTCTGGGTTTCCCAGGTATAGCCCTGCCCCATTACGTGGTAGTCCACATTGGGCAAATCCCGGAAGAAGGCTTCTTCGCCAGTGCTGAAGGCACCTTTGATGAACTGTACAATGCCCACTTTCATGCCGTGGCCCAGAGAGCGCGCCACCATGCCAAACCCGGAGCTGCTTTTGCCTTTGCCTGGGCCAGTCAGCACCAGCAATATGCCCTGCTCTTTCTGGGCATTGGCTATGCGTTCGTGCATGATTTTCTGCTTCGCGGCCATGCGCTTGGCGTGGCGTTCGGGGTCTTTTGCGCGTTCTTTCATGGTGTGCTCTCCTCGTCATTAGAAAATGCCAGCGGTTGGCCCTTGAAAATAGCGGCAACAACGCCGGGTGCTGATGGGAAATAGCTGTAAAACAGGCTGGCGACCAAGCTTTTGTCACCGAACACGAGCTCACTCCCGGTGCCTGCCTGTTTTTGGGTGTGCGCCACGGCTGCCCAGTGTGTGCTTAATGTAAACCGATGAAACGTGTGGCCTCGCAGCTCCCCCTGCTTCGTGGCGAGGCTGTGCATACCAATGCCCTGGAGGCGTTTGGCAATGGTTGCCTGCCCCCGCACGATCCCGAATAGCGAGTGCGCCACGCCTTCCTTATCGGTGAACTCTTCCATACAGGCGATCAAGCCGCCGCATTCTGCGAGTATTGGCTTGCCGGAATGGTGGAACGCCCTGATGGCTTGTCCCATAGACTCATTCTTTGCAAGCGCGCTGCCATGAAGATCGGGGTAGCCACCCGGAAGCCAAAGGGCGTCGGCGGCTGGCAGTTCTGCGTCTTTCAGGGGCGAAAAATAATGCAGCTCGGCGCCCATCGCATGCAGCAACTCGGTATTCGCGCGGTAAATAAAACTGAAGGCAAGATCCCGGGCAATCGCAATGCGCACTCCGGCCAGTAACGCTTGGGGCCTGACCGGCTCGGCAGCCCTGACAGGTATCGTCTTCGGTAACTCATCAAGGCCTGCGGCTTTGAGCACTTCGGCCGCTTTATTCAGCTGTTGATCGAGGTTCTCCAGCTCTGCCGGCTGAACCAGCCCCAGGTGCCGATCGGGAATACTCATTGCCTCATCACGGGGAACAGCACCCAGCAAACTGACACCTTCAGGCAACCCTTCACGCAACATATCGCCATGGCGCGGGCTGCCAATTTTGTTGGCAACAACCTGATATACAGCGAGGTCGGGATCAAAACTGGCGAGGCCCAAGGCAACAGCACCAAAGGTTTGTGCCATGCCACCAGCATCAATCACCGGCAGCGCAGGAATAGCCATCAGCTTTGCCAGGTCAGCGCTTGACGGATCGCCGTCGAACAGCCCCATTGCACCTTCGATCAGAATAAGATCTGCCGTTTTCGCCGCTTCTGCCAATCGCCACCGACACTCATCTTCGCCGGTCATCCAGGGGTGGAGTTGGTAAACAGGGTTTCCAGAGGCAAGTTCCAGCACCATTGGATCCAGATAGTCCGGGCCGTGTTTGAACACACATACTTTGCGCCCCGCGTTGCGATGAAGCCGTGCCAGCGCGGCCGTTACCATGGATTTACCCTGCCCGGAGGCGGGCGCAGTAATCATCACTGCCGGTACAGCTAAATTCATCAATTCACCTATTCCATAAATTGAATCAGGAGGACACCGGCACAAACACGGGAGCCCCATCGACCTCTACAGTGGTCAGTTTCTGGTTATACAGCCTCTCGAGCGCCGAGGGCTTAAGCATGGATTCCGCTGGGCCCCAGCACGCATCGCCGTTGGTATATAACAGCAGAACATGACTACACCAGCGTGCGGCCAGGTTCAGATCGTGCAGGCACATGAACACTGTTTTCCCTGCATAGGCCTGATCCCGGAGAATAGTCATTACCCTGACCTGGTGGTGCAAATCCAGATGATTGGTGGGCTCATCCAGCAGCCATACATCCGGGTTTTGCGTCATCAGCGTTGCTATCGCAACACGCTGTCGCTCGCCACCAGACAATGTATTCAGCAGCCGGCCAGACAAATAATCAACATCCAAAGCGGCCAAAGCACGTTGGGCACGATCCAGATCTTCACCCTGCTCACTTTCCCAGGCCGACAGCCAGGGGTGACGCCCGATCAGGGCGGTTTCTATAACCGTTGCCGGAAAGCTGTCCTGCCGCTCCTGAAACACCAGCCCCAGATGACGGGCAATGTCACGGCGTTTGAGCTCTGTTAAAGGCGTCGCGTTGAGCATTACCTGACCGCTACGGGAGGGAAGCAAACCGGCGAGTGTATGAAGTAGCGTGGTTTTGCCCGCACCGTTGGGGCCAAGCACACCCCAAGTCTGGCCTGGCTCGATCTCCATGTTCAAAGCATAGCTATCAGGCCGCCCCGGTACGTTGATAATCAAATCACGGGTACGCAACTTACTCATCAGCGGCTCCGGTGCAGCAGATACAGGAACGTGGGTACGCCCAGCAGTGCGGTAATCACGCCAACCGGTAATTGCTCGGGCGCAATCACCGTGCGTGCCAGTGTGTCCGCCAGTACCAGCAAGGTGCCGCCTGCCAGGGCACAAGCTGGCAGGATAATGCGCTGATCATTCCCCAGCACCAGCCGGAGCATGTGCGGCACAATCAGACCCACAAAACCGATACTGCCGGCCGTGGTCACTGCGGTAGCCGTCAACAGGCTGGCAAGAAGGTAAATGGCCCATTCCAGAGGTCGAACAGAGACGCCAAGGGCGGCGGCCTGCATAGGCCCACGCGCGAGTACATTCAGATTTCGGGCCAGAGGCAAAATGACCACGATGGATAACGCCAACACAATCAGAGGCGGCCAGGGTGTGCGCGCATAGGACACATCGCCCATCAGCCAGTACAACATGCCGGGGAGCTTGTACGAAGGAGTAACGGCGAGCATAAGCGTAATCACCGCGCCCCAACCTGCGGCAACTACCACGCCCGTCAGCAGCAGGCGTGAGGGAGTCCAGCTGCCGGTGCCGTGGGCCAGACCGAATACCAGCATCGTTGCCAGCATGGCGCCGGCAAATGCCGAACCTGATATCAGCAATGTGCCCATACCCGTCAGCATAGCCAGCAATGCCCCAACTGCGGCACCACCGGACAGCCCCAACACATAGGGATCCGCCAGTGGATTGCGGAGCAAGACTTGCATCAGCGCGCCTGCCACAGCCAGCAGGCCGCCAGTGGCAAATGCTGCGAGTGTGCGCGGCAGCCGAAGTTCCCACAACAGAGTACGATGCAACGCACTGCCCTGGCCCTGAATAACCTGCCAAAGATCAGGGAGAGAAATGGTCACACTCCCCAACGCTAAAGCCAAAAACACCGCGGCCAGTGACACTGCGCCAAGACTCAGCAAAGAGCGTGTCATCGGCTAGCGGCCTGCAGGTTCTCATTCAAACACTCAATGTTCACGGACAATATCCAGCTTTTCACAGATCAGCTTACTGGCTTCAAGCAGCCTTGGTGTGGGCCTGGAAATAGGTGAAGCGGGAACAAAGAACAGGTTATCCCGGGCAACCGCACTCATTTCAGAATAGTCTTTCCAGTGGTCCAGCTCATCATCACTGGCACCTTCAACGCTTCCGGTCAGAATGACATGGGGATCAGCCTGAAGGACAACTTCGGCGCTGATTCTGGGCACCATGCGCGACATATCGCCAAATACGTTCAGGCCTCCACACAGCTGCAACACCTTGCCAATCAAGTGCTCGTTGTTAATGGTCATCAAAGGCGTTTCCCACACCTGATAGAAAACCCGTATGGGCTCGGCATTGCGATACTGCTCAGCAACCTCCGCAATACCCATTCGAAAACGTTCCGCTTCCGCAAACCCCTCATGCTCCGTGCCTGCCAGAACGGAGAGCCGTTCAATAGTGCTGGACACCTCCTCGAAAGACCGAGGTTCGATGGCAAACATGGGCATGCCAAGTTCTTTTAACATTTCTATCTGTGCGGGCGGGTTACCGGTTACCCAGGTAACCACCAGGTCCGGTTTCAGTGCCAAAAGCGTTTCCAGATCTATTCTGGTGTGATTGCCTACCAGGGGCAGCTTGCGAGCAGCGGGCGGGTAGTCGCTGTGATTAACAACAGCGACTACCTTGTCGCCAGCACCCGCGGCAAAGACAAGTTCGGTGGCGCCCGGCGACAGCGTGGCTATTCGCTGGGCCGGTTCAGGCAAGCACACACGCTTTCCTTCCGCATCTTCGGCACATACCTCTGCCCATACCGTTGGCGACAGAACCAAAAGTACGCAGAATAATGCTTTAACCGGCCAACAGCTCATTATTTAACACTCACTCAGCGGAGGTCATAGCGCACGGTGAGCATGCCTGTGCGACCCGCAGCAATATATTTTTTACCATCAAAGCGCTCTGCTGTTGAATACTCTTTGTCCAGAACGTTTACCAGCGTCAGGCGGGTACTCCAGTCCGGGGCAAAATTCCAGCCAGCGCGCAAATCAAGGGTCGCAAACCCTGCTAGCAGGTTTGTATTGGCAGCTTTATTGTAACGCTCGCCCTCAGCGATCACAGAACCGCCAAATGTAAAGTTACTGACGGCCTTGTCCAGATCGAAGCGGGCGGTCCGCTTGGTGCGGCGTGCCAGCTGCTTTCCTGTATCACGGTCTTTCGGATCCATATACGTCAAAGCAATGGCTGCACGCCAGCCATTATGCTCAAACCCGCCACCAAGTTCAGCCCCGCGAATCCTGGCCTTATCAACGTTAATACTGGACGAAACACCGCCAACCTCTCCGGAGCCAATCAGATCATCAACGTCCATTTGATAAACGGCCAAATCCCAGAACCATCTTTGATAATTACCACTGGCACCCAACTCAAAGGTTTCTGACTCCTCGGGCTTCAAATCGGGATTGCCGCGGTAGAAAGGTGTGGTTGGATAGTACAAGTTGTTAAAAGTCGGCGCCCGAAAAGCGGTACCGTAACTGGCACGAACACGGTGAGAGCGGTCAAAACTGTAGCCCAATGCCACACCGCCAGTCTCTTTGGTTCCGTACGCTTCGTTGTCATCACTGCGCAAACTCAGCTGGGTATCGAGCGAGCCAAAGTTCATACGCAGCTGACTAAACACTGCCGTATTGGTCCTACTGGTTTCGTTGAAGTCCATAGAGCTGCTGACTTCATCCTGTTGTAGCTCGGCGCCAACAACCAGTTCGTGGACGCTGTAAGTGAAGGTATTTTCCCATCGAGCCTGCCGCAGGCGAGTGTTGTAGTAGCTTTCACTGCCGCCGGAGAAGGATTTTTCGTCATCCCGGGACTCTGCGAACTGGATACCCGTTTGCCAGTAGTCATTCAGAGGCGTTACCAGCCCAAAACCAACAGTACGAATCGTGTAATCCGTATTGCCGCCCTCGTATTCGGTGTTACCCTCAGACTGCAAGAGCATAACGCTCGCTTCCCCGCCATTATCAAAATCATGAACAACTCGGCCAAGCCCAGAGGTATTACGGAAGCCTTTGTCGTCGCCATTTTCAACAATTGCGGTACCGTCTGTTTCCTTGTGCAGGCCACTCAAGCTGAATCGCGTATTGCCTGCCGAACCGGAGGCACCTGCGCTCACCTTCTGGGTGTCAAAATTACCCGCTCCCGCTTCAACCCAACCTCGATTGCCATACTTTGGATCCAGCGTAAAAGCCTGCACTACTCCACCCATGGCATCTGCGCCATAAAGTGAACTGCGAGGCCCCCGCACAACTTCCACTCGCTGCACGAGTTCGGTCGGGACGAATTGCCATGGAGCCCCGCCACCCGTCGCCGAATGCAGTTTTATACCATCAAGCAGAAAAACCGTACCAGCATTTTGGACACCGCGGGTATACACGCTCGTTGTTTTACCGAAGGAGCCATTGCCAGTGACGTTAATACCCGGCTGGCCACGCAAAAGATCGGAGAAATCGGAAGGCGCCTTGGAGCGAATATCCTTTTCTTCAATAACCGTAACGGACGCAAGGCTTTCGCCTATCGTTTCAGGCCCGAGCGTTGCAGTAACAACAATGGGATCGAGTTGTGAAGCCTCATTTTCCTGAGCCACGGCGAGGGATAGCGGAGTAAGGGAAACAGGAAGCAAAAAACTACTGGCAAGCAGTCGGGAAACAGTCATAAAACGCACTCAAAGACGCACCACGCGCACCCGCATGGCTGATTATTGGTGCTGCAAAGGGAAGCGAAACCCGGCAAATAAGCCAGGATAGAGAGTGACAAAAGGTGGGGAAATTCCGTAGGACAGGCCGGTGTTTACCCACCGCAACTGCCCTCCGCAGCGTTCGGTGTGTTTGCAGGCCGGTCTCCGGACTTGTGAGTTGTCATACTGACCAGCGTAAGCCTTCCCATGCTTGTGCACAGTGGCATCTCTCTTCGCCGATCACTCACTTACCGTTGCGGGGGCAGTGCCGGACTTTAACCGGCTTCCCGTTTCACTGTTGTAGCGACGATGATTGCACCACAACAACACCTGCAAACGCGGGGCAAGGCTAACAATGCGTTAATATTTGGTCAATGACTAAACGCAAGTCTTTTAAGCCAGAGCCATTTCAAGCTTTCGCCACTGCCACTCTTCCGCCACCAACCCAAAGCGCAACATCCCCGGCCGCTCAAACACCCTAACCCATACCGCCTGTTCAGCTAGCTGATCCGCCAGCACCTGTGGACGGTCTGTGCGAACTGTCTGAAAAAGCACACTGCCCCCAGCCAACGAAAGCCCGGCTGTCTGCAACACCTCCCGTAACCTGGCTGCGCTTTGTTGCAAGTGCGCGCGAGCCTGAAGCTGCCAATCCGTATCACTTAACGCCTGCGCCATCACAAAACGAGCTGGCCCACCAAGCGGCCATGGGCCAAGCAATGTTTTTAAAGCATCAGCAACGGCAACATCCGTCAGCACCGCCCCTGCTCGCACCCCTGCCAAACCAAAAAACTTCCCAAGCGAACGCAGAACGATCAACCCCGGCCGCCCGACATGGGGACACAAACTAAACACCGGCGTGGCGTCCATAAATGCCTCGTCAACAATCAACCAGCCGCCACGCTTTTGCAGCCGCTGATGCCAACGCAACAGAGTGGAAGGCGGGATTATTTCCCCGGTGGGGTTGTTGGGGTTAATCCAAACCAGCACATCCAGCTGATCCAGCCAGCGATCATCGCAACCGGAGGCGCCGCAACGGGTTTGCTCAGGTCCTATGGGAACAACTGTGTGGCCCGCGTTTCGCCAGCTGTGCCCATGTTCACGATAACCAGGCACGGGTACGCCCACACGGCAGGATTTACGCAATCCTGGCAAAGCCATAATAGCCGCCTGGCTGCCGGGCACAGGAACGCAGGCGGCCGAAAAAGGGGTACCTGACCACTGGCGAATAACCTCTTCCAGCCCGTCGTCCGCTTCCGGCAGTCTTTGCCAGAGTTCTGCCGGTATCTCGGGCACCGGCCAGCCGATTGGGTTAATGCCGGTAGACAGATCAAGCCACTCCGAGCGGGGAATGCCCCAGCGCTCTGCGGCCTGGGTCAGCCGCCCTCCGTGTTCCAGCATCATTATGAGTTCACCACCAAACAATAAACGTTGTAACCAGCAAAACCACACCCAACCACAGCAATACCCCACGCCGCACCAGCCTGATCGCAGCATCCACACTGGCGAAATTCGCATTCCGGGTGCCGCCCAGGGTTGGCCGGTGTTTAACACCGGCGGGATAGGGTGACGGCCCACCCAGCCGCACATTTAAGGCACCGGCACCCGCTGCCATAACAGGGCCTGCGTTAGGGCTATCCCATTGTGGCGCCTGGCTTCGCCAGCAACGCCAGGCCAGTTTTCGGTCGCCCAGCAGCATGTAAGTGAGCGCTGTCAGCCGGGCGGGCACCCACCCCATCAGATCGTCCAGTCGCGCTGCGGATCGGCCAAAATACAGAAACCGCGGGTTACGATAGCCCCACATGGCATCCAGCGTGTTTACCATTCGATGCAACACCACCCCCGGAATGCCCGCAACCAGAAACCAGAACAGGCTGGCGAACACCGCATCTGCACCATTCTCTAGCATGGATTCAGTGGCCGCGGCGGCCACGCCTTGCTCATCAAGTGCACTGGCCTGGCGGCTGACAACACGGCTAACCTGGTCACGAGCGGCTGCAAGATCACCCTCCTGTAGCGGTTCAACTACCGCCTGTCCGTGTTCCGTCAGCCCACGCAGGGAAATAGCCAGCCAGAGCGCGACTGCCTGGGCCAGCACCAAAACCAGCCCATCAAGTACCAAAGACACCCAAATCGCCAGTATCAACCCGGGTACCGTTACCAAAAGCACCGCTACCCCCCCTGCCGACAGGCTTCGCTGTGACTTTTCGGGCGCCGTGTTAAGCACCTTTTCCACAGTGCTGACCATTCGCCCAAAGCCGACAACGGGGTGCAGACGACGTGGCTCGCCCAGCAGTTGGTCAAGGACAACAGCAAGCACACAAACAATAAAGGGAATGAATAACAACACAGGTGTTTCCGGGCCGCGCAAAAGGTGAAGCCGTCAAGCCTACCTGATTACGCCCAGTCGGAGTATGATCCCGCCTCATACTGTATTGAACCCAAGCCTCACCCCGTAATCAAAACCTGTTTTACGGCCTACGTATGTTTAAAGGTATGCGAAATGTCGTTTCCCAGTAGTTGGACTACCCCTCCCCAACAACCCGATGCCCGTTTTTTTGAGCAAGCGAAGCAGCGCCAGAATGTGCTGACCAAGCCAGCCGGATCTTTAGGCCGGCTGGAGAACGTCGCCATTCAGTTAGCGGGACTTCAGGGAACAGACACACCGACGCTTGAGCGCACCCATATCAGCGTATTTGTGGGTGACCACGGCATTTGCGAGGAAGGGATTTCTGCCTACCCTCAGGCGGTTACCGCCCAGATGATTGCCAACTTTGCCAATGGCGGCGCAGCCATCAGTGTGCTGGCCAAATCACTGGGTGCGGGCCTGGAGGTGGTTAACCTTGGCACAGTTGCTGAGATTGCGCCGGATTTACCGGGGGTTATAGATGCCCGCATAGCGCCCTGCACCCGCAACTTTGCCGAAATTGACGCTATGACCAGTGAGCAACTTTGTGCCGCGATTACCCAGGGCGATGCGGCTGCCCAGCGGGCGGCAGACAACAACTGCCAACTGTTTATAGGCGGTGAAATGGGCATAGGCAACACCACATCGGCAACGGCCATTGCGTGCTCGCTGATGAGCAAGAACCCCATGAAGCTGGCAGGCCCTGGTACGGGCTTGAACCTGGCCGGAGTGCGTCATAAAGCAGAAGTTATTATCAGCGCCGTTCAGCGCCACGATAACGACGATGATGGCGAAGATGCCATGGCCGTGCTCAAAGCTTTTGGCGGGTTTGAGATTGCAGCCCTGGCGGGTGCCATTGCCGGCTGTGCGGCACGGTCCATTCCCGTACTGATTGATGGCTATATCGTCTCGGTTGCCGCGTTGATTGCTGTAAGCCACCAGCCAGGCATTCGACCCTGGCTGCTCTTTGCCCATCGGTCTGCCGAGCCTGGCCACCAGGCTATTCTGGCCGCCCTGGATGCAGAGCCTCTGCTGGACCTTGGTATGCGCCTGGGCGAGGGCAGCGGCGCGGCGGCAGCCGTTCCACTGCTGAAAATTGCCTGCGAGCTACACAACGGCATGGCCAGTTTTGAAGACGCCGGCGTCAGCAATAAAGACAAGTAGTACTACAAAGGACGATCAAGATGGCTGACAGCACCACGGTGTTTGATCTCATCCGCCACGGCGAACCCGAAGGCGGGCCCATGTATCGTGGCAGCAAAGACGACCCATTAAGTAATCTGGGTTGGCAGCAAATGCGCGGAGCCATTGCCCAGGACGATACCTGGGATGCCATGGTCACATCACCTATGCTCCGCTGCGCTCACTTTGCGCAAGAACTGACTGATCGCTATCAAATCCCGCTGCATATAGATGAGCGTCTGCGGGAAATCAGCTTTGGTGAGTGGGAAGGCCGCACTGCGCAAGACGTTATGGCCAGCGATGGCGAACGGCTGCGGCAGTTCTGGGCTAACCCGACTGCCAACACACCACCGGGCGGCGAACCGGCAATCGATTTTAATGGTCGCGTTGTTGAAAGCTGGCATTACTGGCAGCAGGCGCTTGCGGGCCAGAAGGTGCTGATTGTTTGTCATGGTGGTGTTATAAGGATGATCGTCGCGAATGCTATGGGTATTCCGCTAAAACAGGCGTTTGCCAGCTTGACCACACCCTATGCTTGTCGCAGCAGGATTCAGGTTGATACCTCAGAACACGGTCGGTTTCAGAGTCTGGTTGCGCACGGCGCGCTTAAGGCTTCAACACCATAGGCAAGCCGGCAACACTCATTACCACCTTGTCGCTGAGTGTTGCCAGTGACTGATTCAGCCAGCCCAACTCGTCCGCAAAGCGGCGGGTGAGCGGGTCCATGCCAATGGTGCCCAGCCCCA
Organism: Marinobacter sp.; assembly: GCF_052091845.1. Classification (GTDB taxonomy): domain Bacteria; phylum Pseudomonadota; class Gammaproteobacteria; order Pseudomonadales; family Oleiphilaceae; genus Marinobacter. Next base: position 33,057 of record NZ_JBQDCO010000021.1, read on the forward strand.
CTTCGTTGCTAACGATCACCAGTTCGCCAGGATAACGGCTTACCTGCTCTGAAAACGCTTGCCGCTCCCGGGCAAAGGTTTCTTCACCGGCGTGCAACAAATTACTCAGCCACAGGCTCATGCAGTCCACTAAAATGCAGGGCGCATCAGGCGTTTGGGCATAACGGGCAAGCACTGAGGCCAGAGCAAGGGGCTCTTCCGCCAGGCCCCAGGCCGGCGGGCGTTGTTGCTGATGACGCTGAATGCGCGCTCGCATCTCGTCATCGCCCGCCGTGGCGGTTGCCAGATACACCACGGAGCCAGGTGTATCAGAAGCCAAACGCTCCGCAAGCGCAGTTTTACCAGAACGAATGCCGCCAAGAACCAGGGTATGCATGTTTAGAGGTGCCTCCGGGAATCAGTCATGCATGCTAACCGGCCGCTATGACACAACGCAAAAAAGCCCCGCAAGCGGGGCCAAGGCAGGAGAAAGAAAACCCGGAACCAATCAGAACTTAACGCGGGCGCCGGTCATGGCGACGTTGATGTTATCGTAACTGCGCTCTTTCGCGCTCAACTCGTAATTGTTGAACGAGGCGTACATATCCAGCCATTTTGCCGGGGCGTACACGTAGCTCACACCATAGGCTTTGGCTTCGCTGTCGGTTACCACCGCCGGTGAGTATTCAGAGCGGTCGTCACCCATGGCATGATGAATCGCGAATGAATGCTTGCCGGTTTTGTAGCCGGTTTTCACCATATAAAATTCTGAAGCGCCCTTGGTGCTGCCATCCTGGTTTGAGTAAACACCGGTCAAGTTAAAGCCACTGGTGTGCAACCAGGAGGCGGACCCGCCGAACACATCTATCTTATCAACCGCACCACCCACATCTTTGCGCGAGTAACCAACACCGGCCACCAGCTTACCCGCCAGCGGCAGGGTCACTTTTGCAGCCAGTTCAGTGACGTCATCGCTGCCGCCGCCCTTGCTACTTTTGTAACCCTGGCTGACAGAAACAGTCAACGGGCCAAACCTGGGGCTATCGTAGCGCACACGGTCGTATCGCTGCTCAAAATCCTGGTTATGCAGCGCGTGGATCAGCTTTACGTCTTTGCCGGGATCACCATCTTTAGCCACAAACGGCAGGGAGCCACCCATCAGGCCCAGGTTGGAGAAGGCCGCCACTTTGGTGCCGGAAAGGTCAATCTCGGTATTGCCATCGGCGGCACCTGAGCCCTGGCCGATAGATACCTGGCCAAAATCACCGGCCACAAACACATTGATATGACGCTCTTCCAGCTCACCGTCTATGGAGCGATTTTCCGGGGTAACTTCCTTTGAATCATTGTGCTGGTACTCAAACTCCAGATGGGTACCGATTGTTACACCAAGATCTTCCACTTCCTTACTGATCTTTGCGCCGAAACGGCTGGATGCGTACTTGTTGTCAACGATGTAGGTTTCGGAGCCGCGGCCGGTATCGCCGTACATCACCGCCATGTTCACCCAGCCGTAGATATCAATATCCAGATCCGGCACTTCAACGGTTTTTGCAGAAGCCGATGCGGCGGCCAGGCTACCGCTTACAAGAGCAATGGCAAGATATAACTTATGTTGGTGCTTCATAGAAAAGACTCCGAAATCTCAATGGCTAAAGTCGAATAACTCTGAATGAGTAGTAGGCTAACCTTAGCCAGATCAAACATCGCAGGCTTGATCAGAATCAAGTTGTTGCGGCTAATGCTCGTACCTAGGGATAAACACCTAGCCAACCATGATTAGCGCGGCTTATGCGAAACGTCACCTTTTGGTGCCGGCCTGGCCGCGCAACCGGCGGTTTCTGCTATAGTTTTGCCCAAGCATTATTTATTCCGCCCCGGAGGCAGCATGCAGGCTGAACTGATTGATATACGCAACCACCTTGTCCAGCATTCGCCGTTTAACGAGATGCCGGAAGAACTGGTTAATCAGCTTACAGCCAGCATTGAAATCAGCTACGTGCGGGCAGGCACCCCGATATTGGAAACCGGCCAGCCCAGCTCCCACCTGTATTATCTTCGTAGTGGTGCCGTCGAGATTTTTCGCCGCTCCGGTGAGCTCTACAATCGTATCGGTGAGGGCGAAATTTTCGGCCAATTTGGCCTGCTCATGCAGCGGCAGGTGCGGTTTCCGGCCCGGGCGCTGGAAGATAGTCTGCTTTACCGTGTACCTGCGGAAACCTTTCACACCCTGTTTGAAAGCGATGAACACTTTGCCGATTTTGTGGAGATAGAAGACCGCAGCCGCTTACGCTCTGCCCTGTCCCGCCGGGAAAAATCCAACGCACTGATGACGTCTCGCGTAAGCCGCCTGATTTCCCGAAAAACCGTTTCGGCACCCAGCAGCGTGCGCCTGCAAGAAGCCGCACGCATTATGACGGACAGCGGCGTGTCGGCCCTGCTGCTGATGGACGGCGAGGGCGACAACGCGCGACTCACGGGTATTATTACCGACCGTGACCTGCGCACCCGGGCGGTAACCGAAGCATTACCCTCCGAAACCCCGGTCAGCGAGATCATGTCGGCAGGGCTGATCACCATACGTGCCAGCAGTTATATTTTTGAGGCCATGCTGACCATGCTGCACAACAACGTGCATCACCTTCCGGTTATAGACGGGCATGAGGTTCGGGGGGTGGTTGCGCTTGCAGATATTGTGAAATACGAGAGCCAAAGTAGCCTGTACCTGGTGAGTAATATCTATCACCAGCAGCATGTAAAAGGCCTGAAGAAGATTAGTCACGATGTTCGCGACAGCTTTGTGCGCATGGTGAATGAAGACGCCAACTCACACATGATTGGCAGTGCTATGGCCGGCATAGGTCGCAGCTTTACCCAGCGCCTTCTGGAGCTGGGGGAAGAAAAGCTGGGCCCGCCACCCGTGCCCTACTGTTTTATGGCATTGGGGTCTATGGCGCGGGATGAGCAGTTAGTGGTAACGGATCAAGACAATGCCATGATCCTGGACGACAGCTTTGTGCCAGAGGAGCACGATGAATACTTTCTGGCACTGGCGAAGTTTGTATCTGACGGCCTGGCAGAGTGCGGCTATACCTACTGCACCGGGGATATCATGGCCACCAACCCGAAATGGCGCCAACCATTAAGAGTATGGCGGCATTACTTTACCGACTGGATTGAAAATCCAAAGGCGGAGTCACTCCTTAACTGCAATATTTTCTTTGATCTGGATGGCATATACGGCAATGTCGAGTTTGCGGAAGAGCTCAAATCCCTGGTGGCCACCAAAGCCAGCAACAGCAAACTTTTTCTGACCTTAATGGCGCGAAATGCACTCAACCGAACGCCTCCCCTCGGCTTTTTCCGCACCTTTGTGCTTGAAGAAGACGGCAAACACCAGAAAACCTTCAACCTGAAGCGTCGGGGCACAGCGCCGCTGTCTGATCTGGTGCGTATTCACGCTCTGGCTTGTGGTTCTCGCGCCCAGAATTCTTTTGAACGCCTCAAGAGTATTGGTGAAACACAACTGATTATCGAAGACGATCTGGGCAACCTCAGGGACGCGCTGGAGTTTATTTCCATTGTTCGTATCCGTCATCAGTCGCTGTCTCTGGAAGCGGGTGAAGAACCGGATAACAACGTACGGCCGGAAGATCTGTCGCCTTTTGAGCGCAGCCATCTTAAAGATGCCTTTCAGGTGGTCAGCAACGCCCAGAAATTTCTGAGATTCCGCTATCATACTCAGGCAACACGGCATGTATGACACTCCTTCCACGTCAGAAGAGATCAAACTCCTGCCCTGGCCAGAGCAATACCAGGCTCTGGCCAACAGCGCCCAGGCAGAGGTACTGAAAGCGTTTTACGAAGCCGGCTGCGTATCTGCAGACACACCCATGTCAGACGTCCCCATGGTGGCACTGGACTTTGAGACCACCGGCTTGGCGGCAGATTCACATTCCATTGTCAGTATCGGGCTGGTACCACTAACATTAGATGCGATTATGCTTGGTCAGGCCAGGCACTGGGTGGTGCGGCCAAGGCTGCCGCTGCACCAAACGTCGGTAACCTTTCATGGCATTACCCACAGTGACATCAACGAAGCACCAGATCTGTCCGATATACTTGAAGAGGTTTTTGCCAGCCTGAACGGCCGCATTCCGGTAGTACACTTCAGGAATATCGAGCGGCCATTCCTGGATGTGGCGCTGCAGGCACGCCTGAACGAGGGCATTCGCTTCCCTGTTATCGACACCATGGCCATCGAGGCCCATTTACATCCCAACCGAAACCCTTCCCTGCTGCAACGCCTCATGGGTAAACAGCCAGTGTCCATTCGCCTGGCAGACAGCAGAGTGCGCTACAGGCTGCCTCACTACGCTGCCCATAACGCTCTGATTGATGCCATTGCCACAGCAGAATTATTGCAAGCCCAGATTTATCATCACTTCAGCCCGCAAACACCTATTGGTGAACTGTGGCTTTAAGGCACCGGTGTTGTAGCAGGCTTTATTGCGTTGTTTTCACCTCATCAATCCACTCGCCGTAGCCTGCCTCAGCCATCTGTTCCAGGGGAATGAACCTGAGCGCAGCTGAGTTCATACAGTAACGCTGCCCGGTAGGCGCCGGGCCATCATTGAACACATGCCCAACGTGGGAATCAGCATAGCGACTGCGAATCTCAGTACGCGTGGTAAAGAATCCGTTGTCTTCTTTTTCCACAACCATGTTGTCGTTCAACGGGCGGGTAAAACTTGGCCAGCCGGTGCCGGATTTGTACTTATCCCGTGATGAAAATAACGGCTCTCCCGAGACAATATCCACGTATATGCCAGCGCGCTTGTTATCCCAGTACGGGTTGCTAAAGGCCCGTTCGGTGCCATCATTCTGTGTTACGTCGTACTGTTCGCTGGTTAGCCGTTGCTTCAGCGCATCAGCATCTGGCTTAACAAACGCCTGTGGATCAAACCCTTTATTGTTACCAGAGCTACTGACATCCGCACCTTTTTCAGCTTTGCCAGCAGCCTCGGTGTCAGGTTTGTACTGGCTGAAGTCCAGCTCATAGTCTTCACCATACACGTCCTCAATGAACTGATAGCGACCGGAGTTAAAGGTATAGAGCTTATAGCGTATCGGATTCTTTTTATAATAATCCTGGTGATACTTCTCAGCCGCATAAAAAGTTTTAAGTGGGGTGATCTCGATTACCACCGGCTTTTCATAAATACCCTTGGCGTCCAGCTCTTTTTTAGCGGCTTCCGCCAAGCGCTTTTGCTCATCGTTCTGGTAAAAAATCGCCGGGCGGTACTGTTCACCGCGGTCTACAAACTGGCCCTTGGCATCGGTCGGATCCATCATACGCCACAGCCCTTGCAGCAAGCCTTCATAGGTAATTTTTTCAGGATCGTAGTACACCTGTACCGCTTCCGTATGGTCTGTGCGGCCAGAGGAAACCTGCTGGTAGGTAGGGTTGGGTTCATCGCCACCGGCATAGCCGGAAACAGCTTCAACCACACCTGGAATTTTTTCGTAACCAGACTCCACGCACCAGAAGCAACCACCGGCAAAGGTCGCGACCTCAAGACCTGGATCAGAAGGCGCATACGCATTGGGCTCGCCTTTTTCAGCGGTGGCAACTGAGGCATAAAGGGCGCCGGTGGCGGCTATAAGCAGCGCAGCGACCAGTGCCAGACTATTTCGGTTCATAACAACTCTCCTGAGAGCAGTGTTGCGTGTATTGTACAAAGCCATGTTCAGTTGTCAGCCTATCGCCGTAACTTCACCAAAACGTTCCTTAATTCTTACGAATCTATAACGATGCAGATTCTTTTGTCGCTGAATCAGCCAACGGCAACCAAAAACGGAACCTTGCACCTGCCCCTGAATGGCTTTCTACACAAATCCGCCCCTGCTGCAACTCCGCCATTCGGCGCGCAATAGCCAAACCAAGCCCCGCGTGCTTACTGCGGCTTGCGCCTGGTGCCTGATAAAACGGGTCAAACACGTGCTCTATATCCTGTGGTGCAATACCTTCACCGACATCCTCAACGCAGATTTCAACGCCGTTGCTGTGCGCTATCACGCTCAACTTTACCTCGGCACCGCCCGGTGAATGATCAACAGCGTTGCCAATCAGGTTATCCAGAACCCGCTCCGTCATGGCAATGTCAGCAAGCGCCATGGCGGGTTCAGCGCCGGTGATGTTAAGCAGAACACCCACATGCTCAGCCTTCGGTTTGTGCTTTTGCGCAACATCATGCAGCAGCTCCGCGGGCATGAATGGCTCCACAAACGGTTGTCGTTCGCTGGCATCCAGGGCCGCCAGCTCAAACAATTCATCAACCAGTTTGCTGAGGCGCAGGGTTTCGGCCAACGCTATACCCAAAAACCGCCGTTGCTCGGCCGGGGCCAGCTTCTGTTGCTTCATTCCCAGGGTTTCCAGGTAGCCCTGAATAGAGGCCAGTGGTGTGCGTAGATCGTGGGACACCTGCGCCACCAGCTGGCGGCGCTGATGATCCTTATCCTTCAACAACTCCAACTGGCCAGCAATACGCGCCGCCATTTGATCAAATCGGGCGGTCAGATAATCCACATCGTCGCCAGGAACACCGGCTCTGTCTGCAATGCCCGTGCTTTCGGTATCTTTTGCCTCTGCTTCGAAGGCCTCCACACGAGCGGTCAGCCGGGATAAGCGTTTTGTCAGCAACCGGAAAAACAACAGGCCCGCCAGCAGCCCCACAAACAGGCTGATGGCCAGAGCGCCGCCACCCATCCGCAATAAGCGATCGCTGTGCACCATGCTCTCGGCAAAGTCATATTCCTCGCCGCGAAGCACTACATACAAATAACCCTTCGGGTGCTGAGCATTGGGCACCTGAGTAACCGAGAACACCTTGCGACGGTCATGGCTGCGCGGGTCATCCCCCTGTATCGGATAGGCGCCAGGGTTATTCAGCAACCGACGAATAGGTGCCAGCGACACATGCTTGCGTTTGATCTTGGCGGGGTTAGCGGAATACGAAAGAATGCGTCCGTTCTGATCCAGCAGGTAGATTTCTATGCTGGGGTTAATGTTCATGTAAAGATCAAACAGGCGCTCCAGCTCGCTATGGTTAATTTTGCCATCGGTAACCAGGTTACGATCAGAGACCAGATGGCTTGCCAAATCACGGTTGAGGGTCTGATTGACCGCCGCGCTGTATTCGCGCACGGAATAAAGGCTGAGGGCAGTGAATAGCCCGCCCACGATAACCAACAACAAAAACAGGCCCAGCGCGAGGCGCGCATACAGGGTTTGAAACACCGGACGGGCCATAAATTAATCCAGAAAGCGGTAGCCGACACCCCAGACCGTTTGCACGTATCTAGGCTCCGCAGCGTTGGTTTCGATTTTGTTGCGTAAACGGTTAATGTGGGTGTTCACGGTGTGTTCATAGCCGTCGTGATTGTACCCCCATACGGCATCCAGCAACTGGGCGCGGCTAAATACCCGGCCGCGATGGCAGGCAAAATGCCACAGCAGGTCGAATTCCCGGGCCGTCAGCTCTGCTTCAGTGCCATGCACAAATACCCGACGCCGAACCGGGTCTATTTTCAGCCCCTCCAGGTCCACGTCTTCAGCTTTCGAGTGGCCGGGGCTACCCGCAGCGAACGCATCCACGCGCCGGAACAGGGCTTTGATACGTGCCGCCAGTTCCGCCACGCTGAACGGTTTTATCAAGTAGTCATCAGCACCCATCTCCAGGCCAAGTACCCGGTCCAACTCGGTGCTTTTAGCCGTCAGCATAAGCACCGGAACATAACCGGGAATCGCACGAATCTCTCGGCATACGGATAAGCCATCCAACCCGGGCAGCATCAAATCAAGCACAACCAGATCAATGCCACCCTGCCGAAACCGCTCAAGGCCGCTATCCCCGCGATCTGCCAGAACCGGCTGCATATCGAGATCCCTGACCTGCATACTCACCAGTTCGCCAATCCCGGGATTGTCTTCAATAATCAGTACCGTTCTTGTCATGGTGCTCCGGTTTGCCTGCCTGCTGTGCCTCATTAGCCTGTACCAAGGCAATCAATGAGAAGTCTAGCGCAAAAACTTCACAAATCTGTCACAGGATCTGTTTATAGCTGATGCATCAATGCTTGGCGGTTTGTTCACTTTGAGCCTACGCTAAGGAGACTTCCTGATGGATGGAACCTGTAACCTATTGCGAGAAAGGAGATCGTTATGAACCTTCCCGGTTTTCAGCACAGTCGTTTTCACTCCAGTCTGATGCCTGTTTTTCTGGCCTTCATGGTCTCTCTGGCATCATTTAGCGCCCACGCAGATAAACTGACCGACAACACAATTCGCCATTTCATCACAACCCTTGAGAAAGCCCAGGCCCTGGAATCAGAGTTTGAGAGTCTGAATGACACAAGCAACATTGAATCCATTGATTTTTCGAGAATGATTTCGTCGTCTGTGGAAAAACTTGAAGGCCAAAAGGGGTACGGCCGCCTTGAAGATCTGGTTCAGGATAATGGTTTCAGCAACCTGGACGAGTGGGCTGCCACCGGCGATCGTATTTACGCGGCCTGGATGGCCATTGAAATGGGAGATGAAAACCCTGCTCTCAATCAGGAAATGAAAGAGGCGATGGCCGATATGGAGAATAGCCCGGGCATGAGCGATCAGCAAAAAACCCAGATGCGGGCAATGATGCAAGCGGCCCTTGGCGTAACAAAAACGGCCGCCGAAGCGCCTCCCGCCGACATTGAAGCGGTCAGGCCCCACGTGAATGCGCTAAAAACAATCTCGAACAACGAAGATTAACTTTTCAATGCAGAAAAAACCCGGAAGGCATAAAACTGCCTTCCGGGTTTTTATTTTCCAGTGTTATTACACAAACAGGTTGTAAATAAACACGATCATAACCGCTATGGGCGTGCCAAAACGCAACCAGTTCAGCCACAGTGCGAACGAACCTTCGCCCATGTCGAGATCCGATTTCAGAGATTCTTTGGCCACAAACCAGCCCACAAAGATCGCCGTCAGCAAGCCTGACAGTGGTAGCAAAATGTTCGCCGTGAAGAAGTCCAGCAGATCAAAGATGGTTTTGCCTTCAAAGCGCGCGAACATATCAAGAGGCGCAAAGTCGGCCCATACGTTCAGCGACAAAATAGAAGCAATACCCAGCAACCAACAGAGCAGACCCACTACAATCGCACTGCCCGAGCGCCCCATGCTGGTATTTTCCTCTACCCACTCAACCACGGGCTCCAGCAAGGAAATACCCGACGTCCAGGCGGCAAACAGTAATAAAATAAAGAACAGAGTGCCAAACAAACCGCCCATGGGCATATTGCCAAACGCCAGCGGCAGAGTCTGGAAAATCAGGCCGGGGCCTGCGCTCGCCTCCAGGCCGTTGGCAAACACCACCGGGAAAATCGCAAGGCCGGCAAGCAGCGCCACAACGGTATCCATCAGCGCTATGCTGACTGCCGTGCGGCCAACCGGTATCTCGCGGCCAAGATAAGAGCCATAAGCCATCATGATGGCCATGCCAAGGCTAAGGGTGAAGAACGCGTGGCCCAAGGCAATCAACACACCATTAATGGTGAGTGCCTCGAGGTTGGGCGTAAACAGAAAGCTGACCGCCTCGCCAAAATGGCCAGTGGTGGTGGCGTAACCCACAACAATCAGCAGCAGAACGAACAGCGCTGGCATCAATATGGTAACTGCACGTTCCAGGCCGCTCTTCAGACCCTGTGAAACCACCAGAACCACCAACGCCATAAACAGGGTGTGCCAGGCAAGCAGTTGCTTCGGGCTGGCCAGCAAATCACTGAACAGGTTACCAATGGAATCTGCGGTGCCTGCGGCGAAATCACCCGTAGCCGCATGGCCAATGTAGGAAGCAGCCCAACCACCGATGACAGAATAAAACGACAGGATCGCGAAGGCCGCAATCATGCCGATAACCGCAGAAATACGCCACGCCGGCGAACTGAGGTTACGCTCAGCCACCAGGCGCATGCTGCCAATGGGGTTATGGCGGCCACTGCGACCTATGTATATTTCTGCCATCATGATGGGGACACCAATCACAGCAATACACAAAAGGTAAACCAGAACGAAGGCACCACCGCCGTTTTCACCGGTGATATAGGGAAATTTCCACATATTGCCAAGGCCAACGGCGGAGCCAGTGGCGGCAAGTATAAAGGCAAAGCGGGAAGACCATAGGCTACGAGAAGAACCAGAACCCGAGGCCTTGTTAAATTGAGTCATGTTATGTTCCTGTGCTTTTGGCTAAGGAAGCGAAAGGAGGGGCCACTGGCTTACCCAGAGCAATTGACTGGGATTTTGCCAGCACAGGCGCGGGGATGCCAGCGCCGACACCAATTTCGGGCCGGATTACCCGCAAACGGCATTTAATTGCTTTTCCGGGAAGGCAATAAGCCGGATCCTCCTGGTCTACGAAACACGCGGCCCTGCCTCAGGCTGTCTCTGCCATTTGCGCCCTGGGGTGAAGGCGGGCGTTCACCCACAGTGAAAAAGCTAAAACACCACCGCCCAGGGCAAGCCGGAACAGGTCTGCGTCCCGGCTCCAGATAAGCAGGTTAACCAGCAACCCCGCTGGCACCAGAACATTATTCATGATGGCGAGCGTACCGGCATCTACCTTGCAGGCGCCGCGATTCCAGAGGAACAGGCCAAGCCCCGAAGCGGCCAACCCCAGCCATGTCAGGATGCCCCATTGCAGCGCGGTTGTGGGTAAGCGTTCAGCGTTGCCGAATACCATGAAAGAGGGCAGCGCGATAATCAGCGCACCGATAAAAAAGTAGCCGAAGGTGCGGTGCGCGGGAATATCAATCGGGTACCGCCGCATAACGTGTTTGTAGCCAACCTGGCCCGCCGCAAACGTAAAGTTTGCAACCTGAAGCAACACAAACCCTGTAATAAAGTCTTCACTCAGGCCGTCGTAACGGATAATACCTGCGCCAAGTGTGGCTATTGCCGCGGCCACCAGCGCAACCGGGGAAAAGCGCCGGAACAGCGCATCGTCAATCAGGGTAACGTACAGCGGCGTGAATATGGTGAACAACAAAACCTCTGGTACGGTCAGGTAGCTGAACGAGCGGTAGAGACACAGGTAAGTAATACCAAACTGCATCATACCCGCTACCAGAACCCCCAGCCGAAGCCCCCCGGGCACTCCACGCCACCGTGTAAACGGCAAGAAGATCAGTGTGGCCAACAGCACCCGGCTAAGCACAGCAAAATCACTGTCTACATGGCCAGCGAGAAACTCGCCAATCAAACTGAACGAAAAAGCCCAGAGTATTGTTACAAAGACCAGTAATCCCATAGTGCCTGCCGTGTGTAAGAATTAGGGCATGTACTTTAGCGGGTTTTCAGGTTGGTTTCAGCGCTTCTGAGTGGCAATTCCGTATGACATAAATCATTACAACCCGGTAGTCTGTTCGGCCCATAAATAAACCAGCCGGAACACTTGCCTGTTCCAACCCCTCGGATACGCACCTTATGGATGAAACCCATCAGCCACTTCCGGAAACTCGCAAGCCGCTCGTTTCGCGGACATTAACCGAATGGAAAACCCTGGCGATACTGGGTGGTCCCATTCTGATCGCCCAGATAGCGCAAATGGCCAACGGCGTTATCGACACGGTTATGGCGGGCCACGCCAGTGCGGAAGATCTTGCCGGCGTGGGCATCGGTAGCAGCCTGTGGATGCCGCTGTTTTTGTTTTTTATGGGCATGCTCGGGGCACTGCAACCGATTATTTCCGGGTACAACGGCGCCCGCGCGCCAGAAAAGATCATGCCGGCTACCTGGCAGGGGTTATACATCGCCGGTGTTGGCGCAATCATCATGATTATGCTGCTCACCAACGTGCATCCGGTTCTGGAAGGGCTGAATCTGGAGTCCAACACGGCCCGCATTACCCAGGGCTATCTGAACGCTTTCGCCTGGGGCGTTCCCGCCCTGCTGCTGATCACCGCACTGCGCGGCCTGACTGACGGTCTGGGCCACACTCGGGTAATCATGGCGTTTTCTGTGTTGAGCACACTGATTAACCTGCCGCTTAATTACATTTTCATTTACGGCAAGCTGGGCGTACCCGCCATGGGTGGCGTTGGCTGTGGCTGGGCCACCTCACTTTCCAACGGTTCGGCGGCCATCGCACTGCTAGTGTATCTCAACCGAAGCAGGCTGTATAAGCAGTTCCACCTGATTAGCAGTTGGACGAAACCCAACATACCCCTGATTCGCTACATCCTGAGCGTGGGCATACCCATTGGTTTCACTATTTTTGTGGAAGCCAGCATGTTTTCAGTCATTGCATTATTCCTTGCACCCCTGGGTCCGGTGGTCGTGGGCGGGCACCAGATTGCCTTGAACGTGGTATCTCTGCTGTTCATGATGCCACTGAGCATTGGCATGGCACTTACTCTCAGGATCAGCTTTCTTGTGGGTGCCAGGGCGCCGGATACTGCCCGCCTGATTTCCCGAAGCTCATTGATCCTGGCTGCAGCCACAGCACTGGTGTTCGCTATTTTACTGTTTGTTTTCTCCCGGGGCATTGCTGCGCTTTATACCAGCGATCCGGACGTTCAGGCAGTGACTGTACGGTTGCTAATGTTCGCGGCTATTTTTCAGGTAGCCGATGTTATTCAGGTTGCCTGTATCAGCTCGCTGCGAGGCTACAAGGATACGAGCATTCCCATGCTGATCATGCTGTTTTCGTTTTGGGGTGTGGGCTTGCCGCTAGGCTATACGCTTACGTTTACCGATTTACTGGTACCCGCCATGGGAGCTGCGGGATTTTGGGTAGGGTTAACCGGAGGGCTGGCATCGGCAAGCGTATTGCTGGGGTGGAGATTGTTTCGTTACCGCCCGCAAACAGAGCTCGGCTAGTCAACAAACCCAGTGCCGGTGGCCGGCTCTTTGGCTGTTGGCTTGGGCATGTTGCCTGAAAAAACAACCCTGTCACGACCCATTTTCTTGGCCTCATAAAGCGCTGAATCGGCGCGCTCCAGCCAGCTACCCACATGCTCGCTGTGCCTCAGCACCGCAACTCCAAACGATGCGCTTATCGCCCCGCCCGGATGCTTCACCTTCTTTCGCACTATATGTTGAAGGTTATTCATAACCGCTGACAAACCAGCGCCATCAACACCCGGTAGCAAAAGTACAAACTCCTCACCCCCATAGCGAAAAAGCTGGTCCGACTTCCGGGTGCTTTGCTGTACCCGAGTCACCAGATCCACAAGAACGCTGTCCCCGACACCATGGCCGTAGGTGTCATTAATCTTTTTGAAATGATCTATATCCATCATCACCAGAGCGTAGGACATGCCAGTACGTTCGGCATGAGCCGTTGCCTCGCCAAGTTCTTCGTTCATGGCGCGCCGGTTTTGAACGCCAGTCAGCGGGTCTATGGTCGCCAATTGCTCCAAACGCTCACGCTGATCGTCCGTTCGTTGAGCAAACGCAAAAGCCGCCGCGCTAACAACAACGGCCGTTGCCGCAAACGTCCACATTTGAATATCAGATTGAAAAACGTCGCTCTGGGCCACCATAGCGACAATTGAGGTAGCGTTAAGAAGCGTGGCGAGTCGCGGGTTTGCCAAAAAAAATGTGGTCACAAGGCAGGGGAAAAGCCAAAACAAGCCAACCTCTCCAACCGCTGCCGCAACCGCCACAGCCCCTGCGCAAGCAATAACAGCAAGCACCATTCCACTGCGACGCGTATCCCCGGTTATCCAGGCATAAGCCATACCGGCGCAGATAAACACCAAAATAGAGGTGTCTATCAGCCCCGCAAGAACATTACCCTGCCAAAAGCGTATGGCGGCAAACGGGGTAATCCCCAGAAGCGCACTGGTTCCCAGAAGAGTAATGATCGACAGCCGAAAGTCGGCTTTAAGACGTCTTAACATGCCATTTATCTTCCAGCCAGACAGAGTTACCTTCTAGCATAAGCCAGTGCGGGCTCGCGGGGCTTTTCCGGCTAATCGGGCCAGCCCCGGACATGGCAAACTTCAGCTGAGGCCCAACGCTTCGGCGTGATGACTCAGGTGGTCATCAATAAACGAAGCGATAAAGAAATAGCTGTGATCATAGCCATTACGCATACGCAGATTGATGGGGTGACTATGTTGCTCGCAGGCCTCAACCAGGGCTTCAGGATTAAGCTGGGTAGCCAGAAAGTTGTCCGATGTTCCCTGATCAATCAGTAGTGGCAACCGCTCACTGGCACCGGGAATCAGCAGGGTGGCGTCCCACTCCTCCCAGCTTTTCGGGTTGTCACCAAGATACCCGCTGAACGCCTTCTCACCCCAGGGGCAAATGGTAGGGTGGGCAATGGGAGCAAACGCAGACACAGAGGCATAGTGGCCCGGATTGCGAAGTGCGCATATCAGTGCACCATGGCCTCCCATGGAATGACCACTAATGCTGCGCTTATCCGTGAGTGGTAACTCACCCTCAACCAGCTGCGGAAGCTCCTTAACAACGTAATCGTACATGCGGTAATGAGGCGCCCACGGCTGCTGTGTGGCATTGATATAGAACCCTGCTCCGCTTCCGAAATCGTAGCTGTCGTCTTCCCCCGGCAGGTTCACGCCGCGCGGGCTGGTATCCGGGCAAATAATCGCCATACCCAGTCTGGCGGCCTGCTTCTGGGCCCCTGCTTTTTGCATAAAGTTCTGATCGTCGCAGGTTAGCCCCGAAAGCCACCAAAGCGCTGGTACCTTCTTAGGGTTAGGCCCCACCGCTGCCGGCGGCAGATACACGGCAAACTCCATGGTGCACTCCAGCGTGGCAGATGTGTGGCTGTAGCGGCGGTGTTCTCCGTCAAAACTGACGTTGGTGGATAGCAGTTCCATAATGTCCTCTGCAGAATACGGATTGAGCGTGCTGGTTGAAAAGCTGGTTGAGAGCACGGTTTAATCAGTCGTCGGCGCGTGCACGCTTTGAAAGCTCAACTCCGCAACCTATACGGGCCAGTTCAGCCAGCACAGCCGTACGCGTAACAATGCCGATAAGCTTTTCGTGCTCCACAACAGGATACACCTTCGGCTTGCCAGAACCGAGCTTCTGGGCAAGGTCAACAATAGCTGTGCCAGGGGCAACCGACAACGGCTCGCGAAACATCACGTCGTCAACAATGGGGTCGCCCTCACAATGGTAATTACTCACCAGCAACGCGTGAATACAATCCTGTTCAGACACAAAACCCAGTAAATGCCTGTTTTCATCCACTACAGGCAGCCCGGAAACATGGTATTCCAACAACGTCTTTACGACATCTGAAAGCGACGTTCCGCGGCGGATGGGCGCAATGTGATTCGACATAACATCAGATACTCTGAGTGCACTCATGGATAGCCCTTCCTTTTTGGATAACCCGGCAGCCAATGCCAGCCGGGTCCTACACTCTAAACATAGGCAATTAGCCCGGAATCCTCCAATTTTCCCGGCACGGCGGTTTACACAGTGTGATATCGGACTAAACTCAATAAGTTATAATCCTCGCGATTGAAACCACACCACTAAACTATGGCACGCACAGGGGACCCCCATGGAAGCCATTGAACATATTCTGGGACAAATCAACGGATTGGTCTGGGGCCCACCCATGCTTGTCCTGATTCTTGGCGTTGGCCTGTTTCTCAGTCTCGGCCTGAAGCTTATGCCCATACTCAAACTCGGTGCTGGCATCCGTTTGATGTGGAGCGGCCGCAGTGCAGCCGGTGTGGAATCCGACGGTGAAATCCCGCCATTTCAGGCGTTAATGACAGCCCTCTCGGCAACCGTGGGCACCGGAAACATTGCCGGCGTGGCTACTGCCGTTTTTCTCGGTGGCCCGGGAGCGCTATTCTGGATGTGGCTGACCGCACTGGTCGGCATGGCCACCAAGTATTCAGAAGCCGTGCTGGCTGTGCGTTTTCGTGAGGTGGATGAGCGTGGTGCCCACGTTGGCGGCCCCATGTATTACATTCGCAACGGCCTTGGTAAAAAATGGGCCTGGCTGGGCATACTGTTTGCCGTTTTCGCAGCCATTGCAGGGTTTGGCATTGGCAATACGGTGCAAGCCAATTCGGTTGCCGACGTGATGGAAGCCACGTTCGGTCTGCCACACTGGATCTCCGGGCTCATTTTAATGGTGCTGGTGGGCCTGGTGCTTATTGGCGGTATCCGCCGCATTGGCCAGGTAGCCAGCGCCCTGGTGCCGCTTATGGCGGTGTCGTACTTGCTGGCCGGTTTGGTTGTGCTGGCCCTGAACGTTGCAGACATTCCGGCTGCCTTTGCACTGATTTTCGAACATGCATTCAGCCCTATCGCTGCAGAGGGTGGTTTTGCCGGTGCAGCGGTTTGGGCCGCCATCCGCTTTGGGGTTGCCCGGGGAATATTCTCCAACGAAGCCGGCCTGGGCTCTGCCCCTATCGCCCATGCCGCAGCACAAACCAAGAACCCGATCAATCAGGGGTTGGTGGCCATGCTGGGCACTTTTATCGACACCATTATTATTTGTACCATCACGGGCCTGGTCATCATTACCTCCGGGGTTTGGACATCTGGAGAGTCTGGCGCCGCACTTACGTCTATGGCGTTCTCCCACGCATTGCCCGGGGTCGGCGATTATGTGGTAGCTATTGCTCTGGCAGTGTTTGCCTTTACAACGCTGCTGGGCTGGTCTTTTTATGGCGAACGGTGCATCGAATTTTTATTCGGCGTGAAAGCCATCGTGCCTTATCGCGTAGCTTGGGTTCTCGCCATTCCCCTTGGCGCCACCGTAAACCTTGGCCTTATCTGGCTGGTTGCCGACACGCTGAACGCCATGATGGCACTGCCCAACCTGATTGCCCTTCTGTTCCTCAGCCCGGTGGTGTTCAAGCTAACCAGGGAACATTTTGAGCGGGAAAAAACCGTGGGGCTGTAAGGCAGAAACTGTGCTAACCGGGGCGACTAAGCCGCCATTGCCGGATGAGGTGCATCAACTAGCCCTTGCAATCGCTTCGTCCAGCACCAATGATTCTCGTATACACGCAGTAAATGAATCCGGCAATCGGCTTGCCGGAACTTCAAACAGTGTTAAAAAAAAGCCGCAAAAAAGGAGAGCAAAAATGAGCTTACGTTTGGGAGATACCGCACCGGACTTTAAACAGGATTCCAGTGAAGGCGAAATTTCGTTTCACGAATGGCTCGGCAATGGCTGGGGTGTGCTGTTTTCGCACCCTGCAGACTTTACACCAGTGTGCACAACGGAACTTGGCCTGACTGCGAAACTCAGAGATGCATTTGCAGAACGCAACGTTAAAGCAATTGCACTGAGCGTAGACCCGGTTGATTCCCACCACGAGTGGATCAAGGATATCAACGAAACCCAGGGCTGCTCCGTGAACTTTCCGATCATCGCAGATCACGACGGCAAGGTGGCTGAGCTATACGACATGATTCACCCCAACGCCGACAGCACTGTGACCGTGCGCTCGCTTTTCGTGATTGACCCGAACAAAAAAGTTCGTCTGATCATCACCTACCCGGCCAGCACCGGTCGCAACTTCAACGAAGTTCTACGGGTGATTGACTCCCTGCAGCTGACCGACGACCACAAGGTCGCCACCCCGGGCAACTGGGAGCGCGGCGGAGACGTGGTCATTGTGCCGTCGCTGCAGGATGAAGACGAAATCAAGCAACGCTTCCCGAAAGGCTATAAGGCGGTGAAGTCTTACCTGCGTATGACACCAGACCCCACGGCTAACTGGAGCGGTGATTAATCACCAGCGCCGGGTACTGAGCGCAGACGATAGTGAATACAAAAAGGCCGGACAACTCTCGTTGCCCGGCCTTTTTGTTGCCTGTTTTTACTCAATAAAATTACATTGGCAACATCTGTGTAACAACCTGCTCAGTGCGCTTCTCTATCTCGGGTAAGGCTTCTTCCTCCGTCATATTCATCTGGTTTGCCCAGACAGACAGGCGAATCCCATGGGGAAAGTAGTTGCTTTTACGTTTGGCGGTAGCAGCACTGGTGTTTCTCTTCGCTGTACCTCCACCAGACGCCATTCGAGAGTTAGCAGCACCCGCCCGGTCAGACGTGCCGCTGCCGGAATCCGTAGCCATATCGAACTCTACAGGCTTACTTTGCCGCTCTTCCAAAACCACATCAATAATCAACGCCCACTCCCGTGGTTTGGAGGCATTGCTGATACCCAGACCCGCGAATCCTCCTGTAGCCGCACCGCCAACGACGCCGGCTACACCGCTGTCTGTCATGTCGGATATGGCGTATCCCGTACCGACACCCACCGCGGCACCAGAAATAACACCCATCGTCCGTGCTGCACCTGCACCACCAGACTCGGGCTCAACTTCGCCAAAGTATCTGGTTGACGCACGCAGCCGATACTTTGCATCGCTCGGATTATTTACAATATTCCAGCCCTGCTCTCTTGCAGACTCTTTCATCAAAGAGAGGAGTTGGATATCACTGTCGGAAATGTTGCGATATGAAATATACACGTTTTTATCGGAATGCGCGGGGGGCTCCAACTGGGGCGGTGGAACAACCCACACGGTGCCGCTGCGGGCATCTGCGTACTTGTTAGCGGTAATACTACCCATTTGTCTTGAAACGGTTGTACAGCCCGAAGCCATAACCACCGCCGCAAGCAGGGTCACTGCAAATCTATAGGTCGCCATAATTTTGTCCCTAAACCAATGACTAAGTATAGGCTGGCATGTTTTCACCAACATAATTCAGACAGAGACACTTATTTTCCGCCTCTTCTCAAAGTAGACCTGAAACACAGGTCGCACAATAAACTGTGTGTTTTTTGATCTGAAGCGGACAATATTCGGGACAATAAATAAAGCCCGGCTCTCGCCGGGCCCCTAATCAGAACGCCGGAACAACGGCACCTTCATACTGCTTCTTGATGAACTCGCGAACGTCGTCTGATTTTAACGCCTTCGCCAGTTTCTTAACGGCTTCGCTGTCTTTGTTATCAGGGCGGGCCACCAGAATATTCACGTAAGGAGACTCGGAACCTTCAATGATCAAAGCATCTTCTGATGGGTTCAGGCCTGCTTCCAGCGCGTAGTTGGTGTTGATCAGAGCCACATCTACCTGGCCGAGAATCCGTGGCAGAGTTGCGGCTTCCAGCTCTTTGAAATCGAGATCTTTGGGGTTGTCTGCAATATCACGGGGCGTTGCAGTGATTTTGCTGTCTTCTTTCAAGGTGATTACCCCGGCTTTTTGCAACAGCAACAAGGCGCGGCCGCCGTTGGTGGGGTCGTTCGGAATGGCAATCACGTCTCCTTTCTCCAGATCATCCAGAGAGTCGATCCTGTTGGAGTATGCTCCAAAGGGTTCAACGTGTACGCCGGTAACGGTCACCAGGTTGGTACCCCGGCCATCGTTGAACTCATCCAGGTACGGCTGGTGCTGGAAGAAGTTGGCGTCCAGACGCTTCTGATCTACCTGAATGTTCGGCTGAACATAGTCGGTAAATACTTTCACATCCAGTTCCACACCTTGTTCCGCCAGCTTAGGCTTCACAAATTCCAACAGTTCGGCGTGGGGTACGGGGGTTGCAGCTACGGACAGCTTTTCAGCGGCTACTGCGCCAGAAAAAACGGATGCAGCCGCCAGGGCTACCAAGGCTTTTTTAAACTTCATCTAGCACTCTCCTATTCGCGTTTATATTCGGATAACAACAGTTTTGTTCATGGCAGCGCCCAGCCTACGCCATGCCTCCCGAAAAACGCCCGTAAATACATCCCTGTAGGGCTCGGTCGCGCCATCCTTGGCGCTCCACGTTTTTCGGGAGGCATGGCGTAGGCTGAGCTTGGTTCTGAGGTGTTTTCAAGAGCGTATTGCCACTAAAAGCTCACTCAGAAACAAACTATTTACGGCTAAAATGCAGAACCAGTCGATCACCGATCATCTGCAGCACCTGCACAAAAATCACCAGAAGGGCCACGGTAATCACCATCACGTCGGTCTGGAACCGTTGATAACCAAAGCGAATTGCCAGATCACCAAGGCCACCGCCGCCGATGACACCAGACATAGC
Organism: Marinobacter sp.; assembly: GCF_052091845.1. GTDB lineage: Bacteria > Pseudomonadota > Gammaproteobacteria > Pseudomonadales > Oleiphilaceae > Marinobacter. The sequence goes on from NZ_JBQDCO010000021.1 coordinate 53,127, forward strand.
AGCATAAGACACCAGCGTAATCGCGGTTACGGTAATACCTGCGATGATGCCCGGAAGCGCCTCAGGCAGCAAGGCGCCGAAAACGATCTGCCGCACGCTAGCGCCCATGGCTTGGGTGGCTTCGATGATGCCCCGGTCGACTTCGCGCAGGGAGGTCTCAACCAGTCGGGCAAAGAACGGCGCACCGCCTGCCACCAGCGGGGGAATAGCACCGGCCACACCGAGCGAGGTTCCGATCAGCATGACAGTGAACGGTATCATCACAATCAGCAGAATAATGAACGGCACAGACCGCAGCACGTTCACCACAAATGACAGCACGGCGTATGCCACTGGCTGCTCCAGCAACTGGCGTTTACCGGTTAGAAACAACAGCACACCTATGGGCAGACCGGCCAATACGCTGAACAGCAGCGACAGCCCCACCATCACCAGGGTGTCCCAGCTTGCGACGCCAATCTCCGGCCAATCCACGTTACTCAGTAAAGCTTCCATCAGCGCAACACCTCCACGTGAACTTCGGCCTCTTCCAGTGCGCTCATGGCCACAGCCAGATCGCCGCCCACCAAAGACAGGGTTAGCTGCCCGTAAGGCGTGTCTTTAATGTGATCGATACGACCCGCAAGGATGCTGAAATCGACGCCAGAGGCACGGGCTACACTGCCCAGCAACGGCTGGTAGGTGGACTCACCCTTGAAAGTCAGGCGCAGAATACGACCGTTGGCCTTTTGCAGGTCTTCTTGTCTGTCGCGGCTGTCGACACTCTCACTTTCAAGCACAAATTCCCGGGTTGTGGGATGTTGTGGGTGAAGGAAGACATCGCTCACATCGCCCATTTCCACCACACGGCCGCCATCCATTACCGCCACCCGGTCACACACCCGGCGCACCACGTCCATCTCGTGGGTGATGAGCACGATGGTAAGACCCAGCTCTTTGTTAATTTCCGCCAGCAGGCGCAACACCGATTGGGTCGTTTGCGGGTCCAGGGCACTTGTGGCTTCGTCACATAATAAAATGGTGGGCCTGCAGGCCAGGGCGCGGGCAATGCCCACGCGCTGCTTCTGGCCGCCGGATAGCTGCGACGGGTATTTATCGGCTTGATCCACAAGGCTCACGCGGGCCAGCAGTTCGTGTACCCGGTCCCGGATTTCCGCTTTGGAATAGATGCCCGCCAGCTTCATGGGGAAGGCAATGTTGTCCGCTACGGTTTTGGAAGACAGCAGATTGAAGTGCTGAAAGATCATGCCGACTTTGCGGCGAAAGGCTCGCAGCTCTGCGGCGCTGTATCGGGTGATATTCTCGTCATCAATCAGAATATCGCCGCCGGTGGCAGGCTCCAGCAGGTTGATCAGCCGGACCAGGGTGGATTTCCCCGCCCCGGAATGCCCGACAATGCCGAACACCTCGCCGGTTTCTATGGTCATATCAGTAGGATGAAGCGCGGGGATCGCCCGGCCGCCCACCTGATACGACTTCTGTACCTGGTTAAATACAATCACGGTCAGCGCCTTGTGGGTGCAGGTTTAAAGCCGGCGATTATAAACTATTCAGCGGCCAAACCCGAACCCACAAAACAACTGGGACACTCATACAGCCAGGTCAGGTGCGAAAAGGTCAGGTTCTGCCAAAAAACAATACTTCTAAAACCCAAAAAGCCGGGCTATCAGTGCCCGGCTTTTTGGGTTCAAAGTGTCAGATCAATGCAGCGCCCGCAGTTGGCGGGGATACAAAGCCGCACTCACTTCAGGTTCTTCCAGAAGATCGGCAAGCTCAAGATCCACATCGCTTTCTT
>NZ_JBQDCO010000022.1:0-5197 GCF_052091845.1 Marinobacter sp.
AAACTATGTTTGTTGACAGGGTTGAGTATTATGCATACAATGCGGCTCCTTTTTTTGAAGGTCGGCTTACTAGTTTAGTAGCTGCTACGAGTGGAGTTTGGTGCATCATGCAAAGCCAAAAGATTCGAATCCGGTTGAAGGCGTTTGATTATCGCCTTATCGACCAGTCGACGCAGGAGATTGTCGATACCGCTAAGCGGACCGGCGCTCAGGTGCGTGGACCTATCCCTCTGCCGACGCGGAAGGAAAAGTACACCATTCTGGTTTCTCCGCACGTTAACAAAGACGCGCGCGATCAGTATGAAATTCGTACTCATAAGCGTTTGCTTGACATAGTTGAGCCAACGGAAAAGACAGTAGATGCTTTGATGAAGCTGGACCTGGCAGCAGGTGTAGACGTTCAGATTAGCCTCGGTTAATACCGCCCGGTATTAATCTGTGTAACTGTCCTAAGGCCATAGAGGGTGAAAGCCCCGTACACGTAGAGGTGAGACATGGCAATTGGTGTTGTCGGCCGTAAGGCTGGTATGACCCGTATTTTTACGGAAGATGGGCAGGCCCTGCCTGTCACAGTAATAGAGGTTGAACCTAACCGTATTACTCAGCTCAAAACTCTTGAGAGCGATGGCTATCGTGCCGTTCAGGTTACCGTGGGTGCGCGTCGCGCTTCCCGTGTGACCAAGGGCGAGGCAGGCCATTTTGCCAAGGCTGGCGTAGAGGCTGGTCGTGGAGTTTGGGAGTTTCGTCTGGCAGACGGCGAAGGTGAAGATCTGGCTGCTGGTGGCGAAATTGCTGCAACCGTTTTTGAAGACGGTCAGGCTGTTGATGCTGTTGGTCAGTCCAAGGGTAAGGGTTTTCAGGGCGGCGTAAAGCGCTGGAACTTCTCCATGCAAGATGCCACGCATGGTAACTCCCTATCGCATCGTGCTCCGGGTTCTATCGGTCAGAACCAGACTCCGGGCAAGGTATTCAAGGGCAAAAAGATGGCGGGCCAGATGGGTAATGCGCAAGTAACAGTGCAGAACCTGAAGATTGTCCGTGTCGACGCCGAGCGCAACCTCCTGCTGGTTAGTGGTGCCGTACCTGGCGCGACTGGCGGTGATGTTGTCATCAAGCCTGCACTTAAAGCCTGAGGAGCGGTTCGATGGAATTGACTATTACAGGTAGCGGCAAAGAAATATCTGTTTCTGATGCTGCATTTGCCAAAGATTTTAACGAGTCGCTGGTTCACCAGGTGGTTACTGCTTATATGGCAGCTGGCCGTCAGGGTACCAAGGCTCAGAAGACCCGTTCAGAAGTCAGGGGTGGTGGTAAGAAGCCTTGGCGTCAAAAGGGTACAGGCCGTGCACGTGCCGGTACTATTCGTAGCCCGATCTGGCGCGCCGGTGGCGTAACGTTTGCTGCCAAGCCTCGCGGTTTTGAGCAAAAAGTTAATCGCAAAATGTATCGCGCCGCGATGAGCTCTATTTTCTCTGAACTGGTTCGTCAAGAGCGTCTGGTTTTGGTTGACGATTTTTCGATCGATACGCCAAAGACCAAAGCTTTCGCTTCCAAGCTTTCAGATCTGGGTGTTTCCAATGCCCTGGTTCTGACAGAGAGTGTTGAGCAGAATCTGCATCTGGCTTCTCGCAACGTTCCTCACGTCGATGTGCGTGATGTTGCAGGCCTGGATCCGGTTAGCCTTGTTGCCTTCGAGAAGGTGGTGGTGACTGTTCCCGCTCTGAAGAAGATCGAGGAGATGCTGGGATGAATCAGGAACGTATTTATCAGGTCCTTCTTGGGCCTCACGTATCGGAGAAAGCTTCTCTGGTAGCCGAGCACGGCCAGGTAGTGTTTCGGGTAGCCCCGGATGCCACCAAGCCGGAGATTAAGAAGGCTGTTGAGCAATTGTTCAACGTCACCGTAGAAGGTGTTCAGGTTCTGAACCGTAAGGGCAAGCTAAAGCGTACCGCCCGCGGGTTCGGCAAGCGTAATGACATTCGTAAGGCTTACGTAAAGCTGGCTGAAGGTCAGGACATCGATTTTCTGGATGTGGAATAAGGTAAAGGGGTCGTAATATGCCGATCGTCAAAACCAAACCAACATCTGCCGGACGCCGTCACGTTGTAAAGCTTTACAACCCGGATTTGCACAAAGGGCGCCCTTACGAACCGTTGGTCGAGTCACAAAGTAAGTCGGGTGGCCGTAACAACGCTGGCCGAATTACTAGCCGTCATGTTGGTGGTGGTCATAAACAGCATTACCGAATCATTGACTTCAAGCGGACTAAGGATGGTATTCCTGCGACAATCGAGCGCATCGAATACGATCCTAACCGCTCCGCGCACATCGCGCTAATCAAGTACGCCGATGGCGAGCGCCGCTACATCATCGCTCCCAAAGGTTTGCAGATTGGTCAGCCTGTGCGCTCAGGAATCGACGCGCCTATTAAGGTGGGAAGCACATTGCCGCTGCGGAATATCCCGGTAGGTTCTGTGGTTCATTGCGTTGAGCTCAAGCCTGGCAAAGGTGCACAGCTGGCTCGCTCTGCGGGCGCATCCGTACAGCTGGTTGCTCGGGAGGGCGCGTATGCGACCATCCGCCTGCGTTCAGGTGAAATGCGTAAGGTGCTTGTAGATTGCCGTGCCACGTTGGGTGCTGTATCCAACAGTGAGCATAGCACCAAGCAGCTTGGCAAAGCGGGTGCATCACGTTGGCGTGGCAAGCGTCCAACAGTACGTGGTGTTGCTATGAACCCAGTTGACCACCCGCATGGTGGTGGTGAAGGGCGTACCTCTGGCGGACGTCACCCGGTTACTCCGTGGGGTGTTCCGACCAAAGGGCATAAGACTCGTAAGAACAAACGTACTGATAATATGATAGTGCGTCGTCGTTCAGCCAAGTAAACGACTACATAGAGGAAATTGCTGTGCCACGTTCTTTAAAGAAAGGTCCTTTTATAGACCTGCATCTGTTGAAGAAGGTCGAAGCAGCTCTGGAAGTGAACGAAAAGCGGCCGATCAAAACCTGGTCGCGCCGTTCTACCATCTTTCCAGAGTTTGTAGGTTTGACCATTGCAGTCCACAACGGCAGGCAGCACGTGCCGGTTTATGTCACCGAAGATATGGTCGGGCATAAACTGGGTGAGTTCGCGGCAACGCGTACTTATCGCGGCCATTCGGCCGACAAGAAAGCTAAACGCTGATCGTGAGGGGAATAGAAATGGAAGTAGCAGCCAAGTATAAGGGCGCTCGCCTCTCAGCTCAGAAAGCACGTCTTGTCGCCGATCAAGTCCGCGGCAAGGCTGTTGAGGACGCCCTGAACATTCTGACTTTCAGCCCAAAGAAAGCGGCGGGAGTGATCAAGAAAGCTCTTGAATCCGCCATCGCTAACGCTGAGCACAACGAAGGTCTGGACGTTGACGAACTGCGGGTTTCCACTGTGATGGTGGATGAAGGCCCGACGCTCAAGCGGATAAAAGCTCGAGCCAAAGGGCGCGCTGACAGAATCATGAAGCGCACCTGCCATATCACCGTCAAGGTCGCTGACCAGTAGGAGATGCTCAGATGGGTCATAAAGTAAATCCAACCGGCATGCGCCTGGGTGTGATCAAAGAGCACAACTCAGTATGGTATGCCGATAAAAAGGAATACGCGAAGAACCTGTTGAATGATATTCAGGTGCGCGAATTCCTAGACAAGCGCCTTGTAAAAGCGTCTGTCAGCAAGATTGTGATCGAGCGCCCTGCTCAGAACGCCCGTATCACGATTCATACTGCCCGTCCCGGTATCGTTATCGGTAAGAAGGGTGAAGATGTTGATCGTCTGCGTCGCGAAGTCGGCAAGATGATGGGTGTGCCTGTACACATCAACATCGAAGAAGTCCGCAAGCCGGACCTGGATGCCCGCCTGGTAGCGCAAAACGTTGCCGGTCAGCTGGAGCGTCGTGTGATGTTTCGTCGCGCTATGAAGCGTGCGGTTCAGAACGCCATGCGCCAGGGTGCCAAGGGTATCAAGATCCAGGTTGGCGGACGTCTCGGGGGTGCCGAAATAGCCCGTTCCGAGTGGTATCGTGAAGGTCGTGTTCCACTGCACACATTGCGTGCAGATATTGACTACGCAACCTATGAAGCGCACACCACTTACGGCGTAATCGGCGTCAAGGTATGGATCTTCAAAGGTGAGATTCTTGGTGGTATGGAACAAGTCCGTGCTGACAAGAAAGCCTCTGGGAAAAAAGGTTCTAAGTAAAGGGGCACTCTTATGCTGCAACCAAAACGCACCAAATTTCGCAAGGTAATGAAAGGCCGGAACACTGGTCTTGCTCACCGGGCTAACAAGGTGAGCTTCGGTGAATACGGATTGAAGGCGACCACTCGGGGGCGTATAACTGCGCGCCAGATTGAGGCCGCACGTCGTACCATGACCCGCAAGATCAAGCGGGGTGGTAAGATCTGGATTCGCGTCTTCCCGGATAAGCCAATCACTGGCAAACCCCTGGAAGTTCGTATGGGTAAAGGTAAAGGTTCTGTCGAGTATTGGGTGGCTGAAATCCAGCCAGGCCGTATGCTCTATGAGATGGAAGGCGTGGCAGAAGACATTGCCCGCGAAGCTTTCACTCTGGCTGCTGCCAAATTGCCGGTACAGACCACCTTTGTAACGAGGACGGTGATGTGATGAAAGCAACAGAGCTGCGTGCAAAATCAGCCGAGGAGCTGAAGCAAGAGCTGATCAGCCTCCTGAAGGAGCAGTTCAACCTTCGCATGCGTAAAGCGACAGGTCAGCTGAATCAGTCTCATCTCCTCCCAGGGGTGAAGCGTGATATTGCTCGCGTGAAAACAGTATTGAACGAAAAGGCAGGACAGTGACATGACCGAAGCTACCCAAACTGCCAGAACTCTGAGCGGCAAGGTCGTGAGCAACAAGATGGAGAAATCCATCGTGGTGTTGGTCGAGCGTCAGGTGAAGCACCCTCTGTACGGTAAGTACATGAAGCGTTCAACCAAGATCCACGCTCACGATGAGAGCAACCAGTGCAATATCGGTGACACTGTGACCATTCAGGAAACCCGTCCGGTCTCTAAGACCAAGAGTTGGGCCCTGGTGGAAGTCACTGAACATGCATCCAAGGTGTAAATCGCCCGGAGAACAACCATGATTCAGACTCAGACAATGCTTGAAGTCGCGGATAACAGCGGTGCGCGTCAGGTGATGTGCAT
>NZ_JBQDCO010000022.1:5297-54385 GCF_052091845.1 Marinobacter sp.
CTCAGACAATGCTTGAAGTCGCGGATAACAGCGGTGCGCGTCAGGTGATGTGCATCAAGGTCCTGGGCGGTTCACACAGGCGTTATGCTGCTATCGGGGATATTATCAAGGTGACCGTTAAGGAAGCCATCCCCCGCGGTAAAGTGAAAAAAGGCCAGGTACTGAAGGCTGTAGTAGTGCGGACCCGCAAAGGTGTGCGTCGTCCCGATGGGTCGTTGATCCGTTTCGACGGTAATGCGGCTGTACTTCTGAACCCTCAGGACGCACCTATTGGTACCCGTATCTTCGGACCGGTTACCCGTGAACTGCGTAATGAAAAGTTCATGAAAATTATCTCACTGGCACCCGAAGTACTTTAAAGGACCAGAGGCCGGTTATGAAAAAGATCAAACGAGATGACGAAGTAATCGTCACTACGGGGAAAGACAAAGGCAAACGTGGTAAAGTCCTGAAGGTTCAGGACGACGGTCGGGTGATTGTTTCTGGCATCAATATGATGAAGAAGCACACCAAACCGAACCCGATGCTGGGCACCCAAGGTGGCATCGTCGAGAAAGAAGCACCTATTCAGGCTTCCAACGTGGCTATTTTTAATCCGCAGACCGGCAAAGCCGATCGTGTCGGCTTCCAGAACAAGGAAGACGGTTCAAAAGTGCGGATCTTCAAAGCTACGAAAGAAGCTGTCGATAACCAGTAAGCGGTGGTGGTTACGATGCTTAATATGAAAGAGCAGTACAGCAAGGAAGTGGTACCCGCCCTGCAGAAAGAGTTCAGCTACAAGAACATCATGCAGGTGCCGCGTATCGAAAAGATTACCCTGAATATGGGTGTCGGCGAAGCCGTTGGCGACAAAAAGCTGATTGAGAACGCAGTGGCGGATTTAGAACGCCTGGCGGGTCAAAAAGTGGTCGTTACCACGGCGCGTAAATCTGTAGCGGGCTTTAAAATCCGTGAAGGTTGGCCGATTGGTTGCAAAGTTACCCTGCGCGGTGAGCGCATGTGGGATTTCTTTGATCGCCTGGTTCACATTGCGGTTCCCCGCATTCGTGACTTTCGTGGTCTGAATCCCAAGTCCTTTGATGGGCGCGGTAACTACAGCATGGGTGTGCGTGAGCAGATTATCTTCCCTGAGATCGAATACGACAAAGTCGACAAGATCCGTGGGCTGGATATCACCATTACCACCAGTGCCGATACCGACGATGAAGGTCGTGAGCTTTTAAAAGCTTTCGGTTTTCCGTTCAAGAAATAAAGGAACGAGTGTAATGGCTAAGGTTTCCATGAAAAACCGTGAGTTGAAGCGCGAGAAAGTTGTTGCGAAGTATGCAGCGAAGCGTGCAGAACTCAAGGCGATTATCAAAAACCCGAATACCAGCGATGATGACCGTTGGGATGCGCAGATGAAGCTACAGCAGCTTCCTCGCGATGCGTCTCCTTCGCGTCTTCGTAATCGTTGCCAGGTGACTGGTCGTCCCCATGGCGTTCTTCGCAAGTTCGAACTTTCACGGATTAAACTTCGTGAGTACGGCATGCGCGGTGACGTTCCGGGCCTGACTAAAGCAAGCTGGTAAGATAGGCCGCCTGACCAAGGTCAGGTGCCTGTTGGTAAGCGGTGCGGCAAGCCGCTGCACAACTAAAAAGATCAGGAGCCTCATACCAATGAGTATGCAAGATACGCTTGCGGATATGGTAACCCGTATACGCAACGCCCAGATGGCATCTAAAACAGACGTTACGATGCCGTCTTCAAAGATGAAGATCTCAGTAGCCCAGGTCCTGAAGGACGAAGGCTATGTTGGGGAGTTTTCCGTTTCAGCCGACGTAAAGCCCGAGCTGACGATCAACCTCAAATACTTCGGTGGCAAGCCGGTTATTGAGCAGATCAAGCGGGTTAGCCGTCCAAGTCTGCGCCAATATAAAGGTGCTGGGGAACTGCCGAAAGTATCCGGTGGTTTGGGAGTCGCGATTGTTTCTACGTCCAAGGGCGTAATGACAGACCGCGCCGCACGAGCTGCTGGCGTGGGTGGCGAAGTCATCTGCACCGTATTCTAGGAGAATCACATGTCCAGGGTTGCCAATAATCCTGTCGTGCTGCCTTCCGGTGTTGAGGTTAAGCTGAACGGACAGGAAATTAGTGTTAAGGGCTCCAAAGGAGCGCTTGAGTTTTCAATTCATCAGGCGGTGGAAGTAAAGCAGGACGAAAACGTTCTTCGCTTTACTGCCCGTGATGGTGCCCAACAGTCCCGCGCTCTTGCCGGCACAACCCGCGCGCTGGTCGGTAACATGGTGACCGGCGTATCCGCAGGCTTCGAGCGCAAGCTCCAGCTGATCGGTGTAGGTTATCGGGCCCAGGCGCAAGGTAAGAAGCTCAATCTCACGCTGGGTTTTTCTCACCCGGTCGAGTATGAGCTGCCCGAGGGGATTACCGCAGAAACTCCGTCAAATACGGAAGTTGTCATTCGCGGTATCGACAAGCAACAGGTTGGCCACGTCGCTGCGGAAATCCGCGCGTTCCGTCCACCCGAGCCTTATAAAGGCAAAGGTGTACGTTATGCGGATGAGCAGGTAAGACGCAAAGAAGCCAAGAAGAAATAAGGCGGGACTATGAGCGCGAATAACGAAAGATTGCGTCGCGCACGCAAAGTGCGCATGAAGATCCGTGAACTGGGTACGACACGCTTGTGCGTTCACCGCACCCCGCGTCATATGTACGCCCAGGTTACGACAGCAGATGGCAGCCAGGTAATTGCCACTGCCTCCACGTTGGATAAGGAATTGCGCCAGGGTGCAACCGGTAACGTGGACGCCGCTAAAAAGGTTGGGCAGCTAATCGCTGAACGTGCCAAGGCGGCAGGTGTTGAGCAGGTCGCTTTCGACCGCTCCGGTTACCGTTATCATGGTCGCGTACAGGCTTTGGCCGATGCAGCCCGCGAAGCTGGCTTGCAATTCTAAGAGGTGGAGAAAATGAGCGTTAACGATCAAAAAGCGCCTGAGCTCCAGGAAAAGCTGGTTCAGGTGAATCGCGTCGCCAAGGTGGTTAAAGGTGGTCGCGTATTCGCGTTCACTGCACTGAGCGTTGTAGGTGACGGCAAGGGACGCGTTGGCTTCGGTCGCGGCAAAGCACGTGAAGTGCCTGTTGCTATCCAGAAGTCGATGGAAGCTGCACGTAAGAACATGGTTGATGTGCCTCTCGACGGTACAACCCTGCAGTATGCTGTTAAAGCCCAGCACGGTGGCTCCAAGGTATATATGCAGCCCGCTTCTGAAGGTACAGGCATCATCGCCGGTGGCGCGATGCGTGCGGTACTCGAGGTCGCCGGTGTTCAGAACGTACTGTCGAAGTGTTACGGGTCTACCAACCCGGTAAACGTGGTGCGTTCCACCATCAAGGGTCTTCAGGCTACTCAAGCACCTGAAGATATTGCAGCCAAGCGCGGTAAATCCGTCGAAGAGATTCTGGGTTGAAGTCATGGCGAACGCAAAAATGATCAAAGTAACTCTGACCCGCAGCCCGATCGGCTGCCAGCCTAAGCACAAGCTTTGTGTAAAGGGCTTGGGTCTTCGTAAAATCGGTCATACCGTGGAGGTGGAAGATACGCCTTCTATGCGCGGCATGATCAACCGGGTGAACTACCTGGTTCGGGTAGAGGAGAACTAAGATGCGTCTGAACGAACTTAGTCCAGAGCTCGGTTCACGTCCTGCAGCCAAGCGCGTTGGTCGTGGTATCGGTAGCGGCATCGGTAAAACCGGTGGTCGCGGTCACAAGGGTCTGAAATCCCGTTCCGGTGGCAGTGTTGCCCCTGGTTTCGAGGGTGGTCAGCAGCCTTTGGCTCGTCGTTTGCCGAAATTCGGCTTCACATCGCGCCAGCAGCGTTATGTGGCTGAAATTCGTCTGAATGAACTGGCGAAGGTTGAAGGTGATACCGTGGATCTTGCGGCACTTAAAAAGGCCGATATCGTCCGCGAGGAAATTCGCGAAGCCAAGGTTATTCTGTCGGGCGAGATCGATCGTGCAGTAACCGTGAAAGGACTTCGGGTAACCAAAGGCGCGCGCGAGGCAATTTCTGCCGCGGGTGGCAAAGTCGAAGACTAAGGCGAGTCGAGGACTAAATGGCCAAGAACGCATCATTGCCTGCGGGCGCGGGAAAAGGACTGGCAGAGCTGCGATCGCGGCTCTGGTTTGTCTTCCTGGCATTGCTGGTGTACCGAATTGGTGCCCACATTCCGGTGCCGGGCATTAACCCAGATCGTCTGGCAGCACTGTTCGAGCAAAATCAGGGCACGATCCTGAGTATGTTCAACATGTTTTCAGGTGGTGCGCTTGAGCGCATGAGTATCTTAGCACTCGGTATCATGCCGTATATCTCTGCCTCGATTATCATGCAGCTCATGACTGCGGTCAGTCCGCAGCTTGAGCAGTTGAAAAAAGAGGGTGAGGCTGGGCGTCGAAAGATAAGCCAGTACACTCGGTATGGTACGGTTGTCCTGGCCCTTGTTCAGGGTTTTGGTATTTCTGTTGGCCTGGCTTCTCAGGGCGTTACCTTCAACGATAGTTTCAGCTTCCACTTTGTGGCGGTTGTTTCCTTTGTGAGTGGTGCGGTCTTCATGATGTGGCTGGGCGAACAGATTACTGAGCGAGGTGTCGGCAACGGCATCTCCCTGCTGATTTTCGCAGGTATTGTCGCCGGGCTTCCCGGCGCAATTGGTCAGACTCTGGAGCAGGCCCGTAACGGTGAAATGAGCCTGTTGCTTGTTCTGGGTATTGGCATTCTTGCGGTTGCGATAGTTGGCTTCGTGGTGTTCATGGAGCGTGGTCAGCGTAGGCTCACCATTAATTATGCAAAGCGACAGCAAGGGCGCCGTGTGTTTGCCCAGCAGTCCAGCCACTTACCTTTGAAGGTAAATATGGCCGGTGTGATTCCGCCCATATTTGCGTCTTCCATACTGCTTTTCCCGGCATCACTCGGGCAGTGGTTTGGCCAGGGTGAGGGTATGGAGTGGCTCAGTGACGTTTCCCAGGCACTGGCTCCAAGTCAGCCGTTGTACATAATTCTGTTCGCTGCGGCAGTGATATTTTTCTGCTTCTTCTATACAGCGCTTATGTACAACCCGAAGGAAGTTGCGGATAACCTCAAGCGCTCTGGCGCCTTTATTCCGGGCATTCGTCCGGGCGATCAGACCGCCAAGTATATCGACGGTGTTCTGACTCGCTTGACCCTGTTCGGTGCAATGTACATTGCAGCGGTCTCCCTGTTTCCTCAGTTTCTGATGGTTGCCGGGAATGTGCCTTTCTATTTGGGTGGCACATCACTGCTGATTGTTGTAGTCGTGGTGATGGATTTCATGGCCCAGGTTCAGTCGCACCTGATGTCACATCAGTATGAGTCACTGATGAAGAAGTCCAATCTCAAGGGCTATAGTCGGAACGGTTAACCCCGTTCCCCTTGAAAACTGGAGTCGACAATGAAAGTACGCGCTTCGGTAAAGAAAATTTGCCGTAACTGCAAAGTAATTCGTCGCAATGGCTCGGTACGAGTCATTTGCTCGGAGCCTCGCCATAAGCAGCGTCAAGGCTGATTCCTAAGGGAAGCATCTTGCACTGCCATAAGGGGTAAGAATACTAGCGCTTGACTCAGTAGCGGGTCAGGCGCTATTATTTCGCGCCCGTATTTAGTGGCGGAAAATTCACACAGCATAGCTTTGAACGCGGAGTAATTTGGATGGCACGTATAGCCGGTGTCAATATACCCGATCACAAACATGCTGTTATCTCGCTGACCTACCTTTTCGGTGTTGGTAAGACGACAGCTCAGAAGCTTTGCGATGCAACCGGCGTTAAGCCGGACGTCAAGGTTAAAGACCTTTCAGACGAGCAGCTTGAATCACTTCGTACTGAAGTGGGTAAGGCGATCGTTGAAGGCGATCTGCGTCGTGAAGTACAGATGAACATTAAGCGTTTGAAGGATCTCGGATGTCACCGTGGTCTGCGCCACCGTCACGGGCTTCCAGTCCGCGGCCAGCGCACAAAGACCAACGCGCGCACCCGTAAAGGTCCACGCAAACCTATTCGCAGGTAACAGGTAGGCAAACATGGCAAAGCCAGGTACACGTACCCGTAAAAAGGTGAAAAAGACCGTTGTTGATGGCGTCGCGCACGTTCACGCGTCCTTCAACAACACTATCGTGACCATTTCTGACCGTCAGGGCAACGTCCTGTCTTGGGCTACCTCTGGTGGTTCCGGTTTCCGTGGGTCACGCAAGAGTACACCTTTTGCTGCGCAGGTAGCAGCTGAAAGAGCCGGTAACGCGGCTGCTGAATACGGCCTTAAAAACCTGGACGTAGAGGTTAAGGGTCCCGGGCCCGGACGTGAGTCTGCAGTTCGCGCTCTTAATGGGTGTGGCTACAAGATCACTAACATCACAGATGTGACGCCGATTCCCCATAACGGTTGTCGTCCGCCCAAAAAGCGCCGCGTCTAACACAGGAGACAGTGAAATATGGCTCGTTATATAGGCCCGAAGTGCAAGCTGTCTCGTCGTGAAGGGACAGACCTCTTTCTGAAGAGCGGTGTTCGCGCACTGGATTCAAAGTGCAACATCGAGACTCCGCCAGGTATGCATGGCGCGCGTCGCAGTCGTCTGTCCGAGTACGGCGTACAGCTTCGTGAAAAACAGAAAGTCCGTCGTATTTACGGCGTTCTTGAAAAGCAGTTCCGCAACTACTACAAAGAGGCGGCTCGCCTGAAAGGTGCAACCGGTGAAAACCTGCTGCAACTTCTCGAGACGCGTCTTGACAACGTTGTATATCGCATGGGATTCGGTTCTACCCGTGCAGAGTCCCGTCAGCTCGTCTCTCACAAGGCGATCCTGGTTAACGACAAAGTAGTGAATATTGCTTCCTACAAAGTTAAGCCGGGTGACGTTGTGGGTGTACGTGAAAAGGCCAGAAACCAGTTGCGTGTTAAAGGCGCTCTGGACCTGTCTGCAAGCCGTGCACCGGTGAGCTGGGTAGAGGTCGACGCCACCAAGATGTCCGGCGTTTACAAATCAGTGCCTGAGCGGACTGAATTGCCGGCCGACATCAATGAGAACCTCATCGTCGAGCTTTACTCCAAGTAAAGCCTGATTTGCAACGTAAGTAGCAACGATAGCAGATAGGGGCGTCTATGCAGCGTTCAGTTCAAGAGTTATTGACACCTCGTACGATTGATGTAAAGGAATCGAGCGAAGTGCGTGCCAAGGTAACGCTTGAGCCCTTGGAAAGGGGCTTTGGCCACACTCTGGGTAGCGCGTTGCGCCGTATTCTTTTGTCTTCGATGCCGGGTTGCGCCGTAACTGAAGTGCAGATTGATGGTGTTTTGCACGAATACAGCGCCATTGAGGGTGTCCAGGAAGACGTCATTGAGATTCTTCTGAATCTTAAGGGCGTTGCGGTCAAGATGAACGGTCGGGATGACACTGAGCTCACGCTCACCAAGAAAGGCCCGGGCGTAGTGACAGCCGGTGATATCAAGCTGGATCATGACGTTGAGATTTCCAATCCGGACCATGTGATCTGTCACCTGAGTGAGAACGGTGAAGTGAACATGCGCCTGCGCATTGGACGCGGTCGCGGCTATGAGCCAGCGGACCAGCGCGGTCTCGAGGAAGATGAAACCCGCGCCATCGGACGTCTGCAACTGGATGCAACCTTCAGCCCGGTTCGCCGTGTAGCCTATTCCGTGGAAAGCGCGCGAGTAGAGCAGCGTACCGACCTGGACAAGCTGGTTATTGATTTGGAGACAAACGGCACAATTGATCCGGAAGAAGCAATTCGCCGGGCAGCCACCATTCTCCAGCAGCAACTGGCAGTATTTGTCGATTTCGATCATGAGAAAGAGCCTGAGCGTGTAGAGGAAGAGGAGGAAATCGATCCTATTCTGCTGCGCCCGGTGGATGATCTGGAATTGACAGTGCGTTCAGCTAACTGCTTGAAGGCTGAAAACATTTACTACATCGGCGATCTTATCCAGCGCACAGAAGTTGAGCTGTTGAAGACGCCTAACCTTGGTAAGAAGTCGCTCACTGAGATCAAGGACGTTTTGGCGTCCCGCGGTTTATCTCTTGGTATGCGCCTTGATAACTGGCCACCGGCTAGCCTTCGTGGCGACGACCGGGTGTTGGGCGGTTGATTGCCGATTAGTTTAAGGTAAGGAATCAGAGCAATGCGTCATCGTAAGAGTGGTCGTAAGTTTGGTAGGACCAGTGCGCATCGCAAGGCCATGTTTCGTAACATGACTGCGTCACTGGTTGGTCATGAGCTGATCAAGACAACGCTACCGAGGGCGAAGGAACTTCGCCGCGTAGCCGAGCCTTTGATTACGCTCGCCAAAAAAGATTCGGTTGCGAATCGTCGTCTGGCGTTTTCCCGCCTGCGCGACGAAGCAGCGGTTGCCAAGCTGTTTGATGAGCTTGGCCCCCGTTACAGCGAGCGCCCGGGTGGTTACCTTCGTCTTCTGAAGTGTGGCTTCCGTGCAGGCGACAATGCGCCTATGGCCTTTGTTGAGCTTGTGGGTCGTCCGTTGGACATCGAAGCTGAAGAAGTAGACGAAGACGGCAAGTAATATTGCTGTTGAGTTGAAAAAACCGGAGCCGGAAACGGCTCCGGTTTTTTTGTGCCGGTTAACCCTGCAGTATAGGCTTTAAGTACCGACCTGTGTGCGAGGCCGGGTTTCTGGCTATATCCTCTGGCGTGCCCTCGGCAATAATGTAGCCACCGCCCGAACCGCCCTCCGGGCCTAGGTCGATGACCCAGTCTGCGGTCTTGATGACATCCAGGTTGTGCTCAATCACGACCACGGTGTTGCCGTGATCTCTCAGGCGCTGAAGCACGTTCAGCAGTTGCTGGATATCGTAAAAATGCAGCCCGGTAGTGGGCTCATCAAGGATATACAAGGTTTGCCCGGTGTCTCGCTTGGATAGCTCCTTGGCAAGCTTTACCCTCTGCGCTTCGCCGCCAGACAGAGTGACGGCGCTCTGGCCAAGGCGGATGTATGAAAGCCCCACATCGATCAGTGTTTGCAGTTTTCTGGCGAGAAACGGCACAGCGTCAAAAAATTCTCGACCTTCCTCCACAGTCATGCCCAGCACTTCATTGATGTTCTTTCCTTTGTAGCGCACCTCGAGGGTTTCCCTGTTATAGCGCTTGGCTTTACACACATCGCAGGGAACGTACACGTCTGGCAAAAAGTGCATTTCCACCTTGATCATACCATCGCCCTGGCATGCTTCGCACCTGCCGCCCTTGACGTTGAAAGAGAAACGGCCGGGCTTGTATCCTCGCGAACGTGCTTCCTGAGTGCCCGCAAACAACTCCCTGATTGGCGTGAATAAACCAGTATAGGTCGCTGGATTGGAGCGAGGGGTTCGACCGATTGGGCTTTGATCTATGTCGATGACTTTATCGAGCTGATCGAGGCCTTTCAGTGCGGCGTGGGGGGAGGCGGTCAGACTGGTGGCTTTGTTGAGTTTGGCCGCAGCTACGGGGTACAGGGTGCTGTTTATCAGAGTGGATTTTCCGGAGCCGGAAACGCCGGTGATGCAGGTCATGATCCCCAGGGGTAATGTCAGGGTCACATCTTGCAGGTTGTTGCCCGTGGCGCCGGTGAGGGTTATGTTCTGACCTTTCCCCTGGTTTCTTGTGTTCGGGATAGCTATTTCTTTGACACCACTGAGATATTGACCTGTTAGCGAGTTCGGGTTTTGAAGAATCTGGTCAGGAGTGCCCTGGGCAATGATTTCGCCGCCGTGGACGCCGGCTCCAGGGCCTATATCAATCACGTGATCAGCTGCCCGAATTGCGTCTTCGTCGTGCTCAACGACGATGACCGTATTGCCCAAATCGCGCAAATGGGTAAGGGTGCTCAGCAAGCGGTCGTTATCCCGTTGATGAAGGCCAATGGAGGGTTCGTCCAGAATATACATAACCCCCACAAGGCCCGCACCTATCTGGCTGGCCAGCCGTATTCTCTGCGCTTCACCGCCGGATAGCGTGTCGGCGCTGCGCTCAAGAGTTAGATACTCCAATCCTACATTGACCAGAAATTGCAGCCGTTGCCGCACTTCCTTGGTGATTTTTTCAGCGATCTCACCTTTTCGCCCGGGCAGTTCCAGCGTATCGAAATAGCTATATGCCTCACCGATGGGAAGATTGGTCAGTTCCGGCAGGTTGTGCTTATCGATGAACACGTGGCGGGCGCTGCGTCTCAGGCGCGAGCCATGGCACTCCTTGCAGGCTTGGGTGCTGAGATTACGCGCCAGTTCTTCGCGCATACTCTGGGATTCTGTTTCCCGGTAACGACGCTCCAGGTTAGGAATAATGCCCTCGAAGGAGTGGGACCGTTCCATAATATGGCCGCGGGAGTTGACGTAGTTAAACGTTATTTTTTCCGTGCCGGAACCGAAAAGAAGCGTGGTTCGAAATTCCTCCGGCAGGTCTTCCCAAGGGGTTTCCAGATCAATGTTGTAGTGCTCGGCTACGCTGCCAAGTAGCTGGAAATAATATACCGCGCGGCGATCCCAGCCTTTTATGGCTCCGGCGGCCAGAGTGGCTTCCGGGTGCTGTATGATTTTGTCTGAATCGAAAAACTGCTTTACTCCCAGGCCGTCGCAGGTAGGGCAGGCGCCGGCGGGGCTGTTAAAGGAGAAAAGCTTTGGCTCCAGTTCGCTCAGAGCATAGCCGCATTGCGTACACGCGTATTTTGCGGAAAAGGTGTGCTCCTCACCGTCGCTCGCGGTATCCCCCTCCATTGGTGCGACCAGTGCGATGCCGTCAGCAAGACCCAGGGCGGTCTCGAAACTTTCGGCAAGCCGTTGCTCCTGGCCAGGTTTTGCCTTGAAGCGATCAACCACAACGTCTATCTGATGTTTGCGCTTCTTGTCGAGCGCCGGTATGTCGTCTATGTCGTAAACTGTGCCGTCCACCCTTAGCCGGATAAAGCCCTGGCTGCGCATGGTCTCAATGATCTGCAGGTGTTCACCTTTTCGGTCCCGAATAACCGGCGCCAGGATCATCAACTTGCTGTCTTCGGGCATTGCGAGCACTTGGTCGACCATTTGGCTTACCGTTTGTGCCGACAACGGCAGATCGTGGTCCGGGCATCGAGGCTCGCCCGCTCGCGCAAACAGGAGTCGCAGGTAATCGTAGATTTCGGTGATGGTGCCAACTGTCGAGCGCGGGTTGTGGGATGTGGATTTCTGCTCAATAGATATCGCAGGAGACAGACCCTCAATGTGATCAATGTCGGGCTTTTCCATCATGGAAAGGAACTGGCGGGCATAGGTGGATAACGATTCCACATAGCGCCTCTGACCTTCAGCATAGAGCGTATCAAATGCCAGGGAGGATTTACCGGAACCGGACAGGCCGGTTATGACAATCAGCTTGTCCCTAGGGATATCCAGGTCGATGTTCTTAAGGTTGTGGGTCCGTGCCCCTTTGATCTGGATATGGTCCATAACACCTCGCTTGGGAAAAAAACGTAAATTATACCGTGTTACGCCGGCTGCGGCGAAAGTGTAGATAAAGTTGTAGCTGTGCCCCGCTGGATGACCTTCTGTTACAATGCGCCGCCCGCGGAAAATATGCTCTTTCGCCCGGCGACACTTTCACACCCGGCAAAGGAGCCAACGACCATGAATACCCTGGAAAAACGCTCCGTCTTTGCGTTGGCATCGGTCTATGCCATGCGCATGCTCGGGCTTTTTATGGTGATGCCGGTATTCGTGCTGCTGGGCGATGGGCTCGAAGGTGCAACCCCGGCACTGCTCGGCTTCGCTATTGGCGCCTACGGGCTAAGCCAGGCTCTGCTACAAATACCCTTCGGTTTGCTCTCAGACCGGGTTGGTCGCAAGCGCATGATTTATATTGGCCTGGTCCTTTTTGCTGCGGGTAGCATACTGGCTGGCTCCGCAGAGTCTATATACGTGGTGATTGCCGGTCGGATCCTTCAGGGGGCAGGGGCGATCGCGAGTGTGCTTATGGCACTGCTTAGTGATTTGACCCGAGAGGAAGAGCGTACCAAGGCTATGGCAACGGTGGGCATCTCCATAGGTCTTTCATTCTCCGTGTCGTTGGTGCTGGGGCCGCTGCTGGGTTCTATATGGGGACTGTCCGGAATTTTTTATGCCACCGCCATACTGGCTATGTTCGCGTTGCTCGTTGTCAGCCGTGTTGTGCCTACGCCGCACCACAAAAAAACCAGCGCCGACACCCATCCAGCGAAAGACATGCTAGGGCGAGTGTTGTCTGACAAACGTCTGTTGCGGCTGGATTTCGGAATTTTTGCCCTGCATCTGGTGCTGACGTCGCTCTTTTTGGTGTTCCCTTCTGTGCTGCAGGATCAGTTGGGGCTGGCGAGTAGCTCACACTGGTGGTTTTATCTGAGTGTGATGGTCACCTCGTTTTTTGCCATGGTGCCGTTTATTATTGTTGGCGAGAAAAAGCGCAGAATGAAGCCGGTACTGTGCGGTGCGATTGCGCTGCTCACGTTGGCTGCAGCGGCGCTGTCTGGCGTATCGGGCAGCCTGGTTTTTGCCTGGGTTGTGCTGTTTTTCTTTTTTATGGCCTTTAATCTGCTTGAAGCCAGTCTGCCATCTCTGATCAGTAAGGAAGCGCCGGCTGCAAGCAAGGGAACGGCCATGGGTGTGTATTCTACCTCCCAGTTCATGGGCGCATTTCTGGGCGGGGCCCTGGGTGGCTTCTTGCTGCAGCAAGTGGGAATTGCAGGTGTTGTGTGGTTTATGGTGACTGTTCTCGGGCTTTGGCTGTTGATAGCCTTAACTATGCCAGCGCCAGGCTACACCTCGGGTTTCGTGGTACAGTTGCGGGATATGGTCGGTGTTCAGTACGGCGATGTGGATGGCAGCCTGCGCCGTTTGCCGGGTGTGCAGGATGTGGTCATTGTTGAAAACGCTGCCACCGCCTATCTCAAGGTGGATCGACAGCACTTTGATGAGGCGTTACTCGCGGATTTTCCGTTTGTCCGGCAGAGTAGCAGTTCTTGAAATCCGGAGGTTTGCAGGGAATGCAGGCGTCCATGAAAACAGAATCGGGAGCAGAACATGGCAAGAGGCGTAAACAAAGTTATTCTTATCGGGAATCTCGGGCAAGATCCGGATACCCGTTACACTCCCAACGGCAATGCCGTAGTTAACCTGAATATTGCTACCGACGAGAGTTATAAAGATCGCCAGACGGGCCAGTTGGTTCCTAAAACGGAATGGCACCGGATCGTTATGTTCGGCAAGATTGCCGAGATAGCGGGGCAGTACCTGCGTAAGGGATCCAAGGTTTATATTGAGGGCAAGCTACAAACCCGTAAGTGGCAGAACAAAGAAGGCCAAGATGTTTACACGACGGAAGTTGTGGTGGACATTAATGGCCAGATGCAAATGCTTGACAGTCGCGGCGACGGCGGCGGCGCCAGCCAGGGTGCACCTGCAGGGCGGCCGCAACAGCAGACTGCGCCGGCAGCTCAACCCCGGAACAACCCGCCGTCTCAGCCTTCCGGGGGCTATAATCAGGGTCAGCCAGCGCAGGGCGGCAGCATGCCCGAGCCGGTTGACGACTTTGATGACGATATACCGTTTTAGAATCTGATTTATGTAAACTGTAACGTTTATTCGTTACGTTTATCTCAAAAGCCCCACTGATGCGGGGCTTTTGTGTGTGGAAGCGTGTCGCCCGCAGTTGGCCCTATTGCGTAATGTCTATGCCCAGCTCATTAATCTTGCGTGTCAGTGTGTTCCGCCCCCAGCCAAGCAAAATCGATGCGTCCCGGCGGCGTCCTGCCGTATGTTTGAGGGCAGCCTCGATCATGATTTTTTCAAACTCCGGCATGGTTGACTCGAGAATTGCCTTTTCTCCTCTTTTAAGCGCCTGATCTGCCCAGCTTCTCAGTCCTTCTTGCCAGGTGGATCCCAGAGCGGGGGTGTCGCTTTCATTGCGGCGTAACTCCGGGGGCAAGTCTTCAATATGAATCTCTCTGCCACTTGCCATCACGGTGAGCCATCGACAGGTGTTTTCAAGCTGCCGCACATTGCCGGGCCAGGGCAGGGTGTTGAGGTAGTTCTCAGCCTCTGGTCGCAGGTTTTTGGGCTCAACTGCCAGTTCTCCCGCAGCCTTATTGAGAAAGTGCTGCATCAGTCGGGGTATATCCTCGCGGCGCTCGGAGAGCTTTGGCAGGTGCACGCGGATGACGTTCAGCCGGTGGAAGAGATCCTCCCTGAACAAGCCGGATTGAACAAGATTCTCCAGATTCTGATGGGTGGCCGCGATGATGCGCACGTCCACAGTTATAGGGGTGGTGCCGCCAACCCGGTAAAATTCGCCATCAGCCAGAACACGCAGTAGCCGGGTTTGAGTAGCTTCAGGCATGTCGCCAATCTCATCAAGAAACAGGGTGCCATCGTTGGCTTGCTCAAAGCGGCCTTGGCGCACTGCACTTGCACCAGTAAAGGCGCCTTTTTCGTGGCCAAAAAGTTCCGACTCGATAAGGTCTTTGGGAATCGCCGCCATATTCAGGGCAATAAACGGCTTCTTGGCCCGGGGGCTGTGATTATGAAGTGCCTGAGCCACTAGCTCCTTGCCGGTGCCGCTGTCGCCGTTGATCAGTACGGTAATGTTGGAGTGTGAAAGTCGGCCGATAGCGCGAAAGACCTCCTGCATGGCGGGGGCTTCGCCGATTATGTCAGTGCTGTGCAGAAGAGGTTCTGCTTCCGGTTGATAGGTCGACCGCTTTTCACGGCTGTGGGCGACGGCCCGTTTAACCAGGGTGACAGCGTCGTCTACGTCAAAAGGCTTCGGCAGATACTCGAAAGCACCGGCCTGATAACTGGTTACAGCGCTTTCCAGATCAGAGTGCGCGGTCATGATTATGACCGGAACATCCGGGTAGGTCTCAACTATCTGTGACAGCAGTGTGATGCCGTCTACACCAGGCATGCGGATATCGCTGATGATAGCCTCCGGGTGTTCATGCTCTAACCGTTCCATGATGTGTTCGCCGCTTTCGAAGGCGGTAGGTAGCATGTTCGCCTGGGTCAGGGCACGGTCCAGCACCCAGCGTATGCTGCGGTCGTCGTCAATAATCCAGATTTTGGCGGGCTTTTCGCTCATGGCGTGCACTCCAGGGGCAGTAAAATGATGAAGGTGGTTTTGCCAGGCTCACTCTCACACTCAACCAGTCCGCTGTGCTGGCCTACGATGCTCTGGGTGATAGATAGGCCGAGCCCGTTACCGTTAGCACGGCCGCTGACCATAGGGTAGAAAATGTTCTGACGCAGTTCCGGGGAGATGCCGGGGCCGTTGTCGATGATGTCTATCCGGCATCCAAGCCGGTGGCGTTTGGGGCCGATAGTGACCTGCCGCATTGCACGTGTGCGAAACGTTATACTGGGCATTTCTGCCTGTTTGCTGTTGCTCGTCCGGTGTTCAAAAGCTGCCTCCATGGCATTGCGTGCAATATTCAAAAAAGCCTGAATTAACAGCGACTTGTCGCCAAAAAGTTCTGGCAGGCTGGGGTCGTAGTCGCGCTTGAACAGCACCTGGTCTTTACTCTCTGCCTCCAGCAGGGTGCGTACCCGCTCAAGGATTTCATGAATGTTGGTGAGCGCCGGTTTAGGTGCCTTGTTGGGGCCCAGCATACGATCTACCAAATCGCGCAGGCGATCCGCTTCTTCAATAATAACTCGCGTGTATTCCCGTTGGTCGGCGCTGCCCAGTTCACGATCAAGCAGTTGAGCCGCACCTCGAATGCCGCCGAGTGGATTTTTAATTTCGTGGGCCATGCCGCGTACCAGGGTTCGCGTGGTTTCCTGCTGGGCGATAAGATCTTCTTCCCGGCTTATCCGTAGCAGGTGATCCCTGGGTTGCATTTCAATCAACAGTGTCGCCGGGTGCTGCTCAAGGAGAGAGACAGAATAATCCACGGTTCTGCGTGAACCGCTAATAAGCAAAAACTCGGATTCGCGGCGCGTATAAGGCTGCCCGGTTTCAGCGGCTTTACGTAAAGTTTTGAGGGCGCCGTCAGAGTCCAGCAGTATGTCGTTGAGCGCCAGGCCGGTACTGCGTGCCATACTGGTTTCAAACAGGCTTTCGGCCGCCGGGTTCAGGTAGCGGATGGCCAGATCTTCCCCCAGCACAGCAACGGCTGTGGCGAGATTATCCAGCATATTTTTGTATGTGCCTGCCTGGGCCGATGTGAACGCCATGGGTATTTCCTGTTGGTTGTCACAGGATTGAGCAAAAACCGAACCAGCCTTGGTGCGTTGGCTGTCTGTCGGCAGGATGGGCTGCAAACGTTCGGGCAACAAGCGTGCCCTTAAGGTTCTGCTGCGGAGCGGGCAGCGTGAGACAACCGGACAGCCCAGGCTTTTTTAGCCCTTGCTGTCCGTATTGTTGCACTTTTGTGGTGCGAGCGCACTAATTTGGTGCGTCGGTGGGAGGTGTCAGTTCTGGGTTGACGGGCGGTGAACGGTAAAGCGAACAGGGCTGCCGGTTTTAATTTGCACGCCATTGCTGTCGACAATATGAATACCGGCTTCGTGGGTGCCGCGATAAACGTTGTTAACTGTGACTGTGCCCGACGTACTCTGGCCTACCGGTTGGCCGTCGAGAGTTACCTCGTATTTATGGCCCGATTCAAGCCCGGGGGTGCTGCGCATTTCAAAGCGCACATCGCCACTGCCACTATGGAATGCCTGCTCATCCTCAGGGTGGGTAAACGAGACGCTTTCATAGACTGACCCTTCCCGTTTAACGTCTTCGCGAAGCTTGTCGGTTTCCCTGACATTTTTCGGCTTGGGGAGAGTAACAGTGGTAACAGGCTTTACCTTTACCGTTTCTGCGCCTTTGGATGGCTCGTCAGAGAAGGTTACATTGCCCTGTGCATCCACATTGCGGTAGACCTCGGCGGTAACCGGCCCTGCGATCAGGAGTAATAGCCCTGCGGTGATTCCAAGCCTTGGGTTCATAAGTAAAACCTGCAGTAATGTTTAATGTAATTATCAATGGCCGGGCAGGCCTTTTCAATGTGGCAGAGTAGAGATGATGGTTACATATCGTTAACGGCGCATAAAAAAGCCCCGCTCGACGGGAGTGGGGCTTCTGGTATTGCCAAGGCGGCTTTTAGCAGGAGTAGTAAAGTTCGAACTCTACCGGGTGGGTGGTCATGTTGATCTGCTCAACCTCGCCACGTTTCAAGTCGATGTAGCCCTGGATCATGTCCTCGGTGAACACCCCGCCGCGGGTCAGGAACTCGTGATCTTCTGCCAGGCAGTCCAGAGCTTCTTGCAGGGTTTCGGCTACCTTTGGAATGCTCAGGGCTTCTTCTTTTGGCAGATCGTACAAGTCCTTGTCCATGGCATCGCCAGGGTGAATCTTGTTCTGGATGCCATCAAGACCCGCCATCATCAGCGCTGCGAATGCCAGGTACGGGTTGGCAGCGGCATCCGGGAAACGTACTTCAACACGGCGAGCCTTGGGGCTGGTTACGTATGGGATGCGAATGGATGCAGAACGGTTACGGGCAGAATATGCCAGCATCACCGGAGCTTCGTAGCCCGGAACCAGGCGTTTGTAGCTGTTAGTGGCCGGGTTGGTAAAGGCGTTAATGGCTTTTGAGTGTTTGATAATGCCACCAATATAAAACAGGGCCATTTCGCTCAGGCCAGCATAGCTGTCGCCGGAAAACAGGTTCTTGCCATCTTTGTTGAGGCTCATGTGTACGTGCATGCCAGAGCCGTTGTCCCCGACA
Organism: Marinobacter sp.; assembly: GCF_052091845.1. Classification (GTDB taxonomy): domain Bacteria; phylum Pseudomonadota; class Gammaproteobacteria; order Pseudomonadales; family Oleiphilaceae; genus Marinobacter. Next base: position 23,094 of record NZ_JBQDCO010000022.1, read on the forward strand.
ACCGGCTTGGGCATGAAGGTGGCGGTTTTTCCGTAGGCGTGAGCCACATTGTGTACGCAGTATTTGAGAATCTGTACCTCGTCGGCCTTTTTGGTTAGCGGGTTGGGGCCAACACCAATTTCACACTGGCCGGCGGTACCTACTTCGTGGTGGTGCACTTCAATGTCCAGCCCCATGGACTCCATAGCGGCGCACATGGCTCCCCGCAGGTCGTGCAGGCTGTCTACCGGTGGTACCGGGAAATAACCGCCTTTAACGCCCGGGCGGTGGCCAATGTTGTTACGGTTAAAGTCGTCTCCGGAAACCCAGGCGGCCTCTTCAGAATAGAGCTCATACATAGAGCCCTGCATGTCTGTTTTCCATTTTACGGAGTCGAACACAAAGAATTCAGGCTCCGGGCCAAACAATGCGCCATCTGCGATGCCTGTGGATTTCAAATACTCCTCAGCCCGGCGCGCCACAGAGCGGGGGTCCCGCTCGTAACCTTGCATGGTAGAAGGCTCGACAATGTCGCAGGTGATATTAATGGTGCTTTCTTCGGTGAACGGATCAAGCACAGAGCTGCTGTCATCGGGCATCAAAATCATGTCGGATTCGTTGATGCCTTTCCAGCCAGAGATAGAGGAGCCGTCAAACATCTTGCCTTCAGTGAAAAAATCCTCATCTACCACGGTGGCAGGCAGAGTCACGTGCTGCTCTTTACCTCTGCTATCGGTGAAGCGCAGGTCAACCCATCTGACCTCGTGCTCTTTGATCAAATCAACTGTCTTGGACATTGTGCGTGCTCCTTAAGTAGTCCCGCGCCGCGGGTGCATTCGTGATCTGTGATCCGGGTGATTCCTGGAGGCCGAATTCCGGTCTGTTATACAGGTCTGCGCAGCTTAGCAAAAGCCGGTGATCCTTACCTTCATATTTCGGCTGCATAAGTGGCTAGAAGCCTGATGTGTATATCAAAGCAAGGTGCTTGCCAGTTTTGGTTGCCGGCTTTGTGGCGGGCAGGCATCTGGCGGGGCAAAGGGGGCTGTCGCAGGCTTGCCGGGAAGATTGGCAAAAGAATGCAGCTGTGAAAGTGGGAAAATGCACCAAGTTGGTGCGCTGTTGTCAGATGGCTTCCAATGTCGCGTTAAAGTGGTGCGTTGGGACTGGCCGGCGAAAATTGTTTAAGAAATAGACGGTCTTCCTCGTATAAACGGTGCTGGGTTTTCGATATACTGCGCGCCGCTTCATTTTTCTCCTCATGCGTCCGGGTTATCGATCTGGTTGGCGCATGTGAGGCTCCGGGCCGCCAGGCTCTGGTGGATGAGTTCATTTTACAGAGTTGAGATGGCGTTGTCGGTGTTGGCCTTTAACCCGCTGTCTCAGGTCATTGAGTGCATTTCGCAGGAATAATTTTGTGATTGAAAAACTTCGTAATATCGCCATTATCGCCCACGTTGACCATGGTAAAACCACGCTTGTAGACAAGCTGTTACGTCTATCTGGCACGCTGGATCGCAAAGAGCTCGAGAACGAGCGCGTTATGGACTCCAACGATCAGGAAAAAGAGCGGGGCATTACCATTCTTGCCAAAAATACCGCTCTTAAATGGAACGGATACGATATTAATATCGTAGACACCCCAGGCCACGCAGATTTTGGCGGCGAAGTAGAGCGGGTCATGAGCATGGTCGATTGCGTGCTGCTGGTGGTTGATTCCATCGACGGCCCCATGCCACAGACCCGGTTTGTAACCCAGAAAGCCTTTGCGGCAGGGTTGCGCCCCATTGTGGTCGTGAACAAAATTGACCGCCCGGGTGCTCGCCCGGATTGGGTTGTGGAACAGGTTTTTGATCTGTTTGACAGCCTTGGTGCCACCGACGACCAGCTGGATTTCCCGATTGTTTACGCCAGTGCTCTTAACGGCGTTGCTGGCCTTGAGCACGAGGAACTTGACGACAACATGGATGCTGTATTCCAGGCCATCGTTGATCACGTACCTGCGCCTTCCGTGGACCCTGAAGGCCCCTTCCAGATGCAGATTTCCCAGCTCGATTACAGCAGCTTTCTTGGGGTAATTGGCATTGGTCGCATCGCCCGCGGCAAAGTGAAAACCAACTCGCCAGTGGTTGCCATTGGCGCCGACGGTAAAAAACGCCAGGGTCGGATTCTCAAGATCATGGGGCATTCCGGTTTACAGCGTGTAGAAGTCGATGAAGCCCAGGCTGGTGATATTATTTGTGTCAGTGGCCTGGATAGACTGTTTATCTCGGATACCCTTTGCGATATGAACAATGTGGAGGCTTTGCCTGCCCTAACGGTAGACGAGCCCACAGTATCCATGACCTTCCAGGTTAATGATTCACCGTTCTGTGGTAAGGAAGGCAAGTTCATAACCAGCCGGAACATTAAAGAGCGCCTGGAAAAAGAGCTGCTGCACAACGTAGCTCTGCGGGTTGAAGACGGCGAAACCATGGACAAGTTTAAAGTGTCTGGCCGTGGTGAACTGCACCTGTCGGTTCTGATCGAAAACATGCGCCGTGAAAACTTCGAGCTGGCGGTGGGTCGCCCTGAAGTGGTTATCAGAGAAGTGGACGGCGAAAAGCAGGAGCCCTACGAAAACGTCATTGTCGACATTGAAGAGCAGCATCAAGGCCCTCTGATGGAGCAAATGGGGTTGCGTAAAGGCGAGCTTACCAACATGGTTCCGGATGGCAAAGGCCGTATGCGGCTTGAGTACACGATTCCTGCCCGTGGTTTGATTGGCTTCCGTAACAGCTTCCTGACCATGACATCTGGCACAGGTATTCTTACCTCAACCTTTAGTCATTACGGGCCCATCAAGGGAGGTGACGTAACCAGTCGTCAGAACGGCGTGCTGATCTCCATGGCAACGGGTACAGCCTTGACCTACTCTTTGGAAACACTCCAGAGCCGCGGCAAGCTTTTCCTCGACCCGGGTCAGGAAGTCTACGAAGGGCAACTTTGTGGTATTCACAGCCGTGACAGCGACCTCGTGATCAACCCCACCAAGGGCAAAAAGCTCGATAACATGCGTGCGTCCGGTAAGGATGAAGTCATTGCGCTGGTGCCGCCCATCAAGTTCACCCTTGAGCAAGCGCTGGAATTTATCGACGACGAGGAGCTGGTGGAAGTAACACCCAAGTCTATTCGTCTGCGTAAGAAGCACCTTACTGAAAACGATCGCAAGCGCGCGAACAAGAAGTAAGGTTCCCGCTTGAAATGAGGCCGGCGCTGGTGACAGCCCCGGCCTTTTTTGGGTTTGGATTTTCTCTGAAGACGACTCCCCCCTTTGGCAACTCCGCTACAATGTTATACAACCTTACCCGAACTGCGGAGTAGCCCATGCTCACCTTGTATCCAGAAATTAAGCCCTACGCTACACACAGGTTGGCGGTGGAAGATCCCCACGAACTGTATGTGGAAGAAAGCGGCAACCCGGAAGGCATACCGGTTTTGTTCGTACATGGCGGGCCTGGTGGAGGATGTGAGGGGTATCATCGCCGCTTCTTCGATGCCGAGCGTTTTCGAATCATTTTGATGGATCAGCGTGGAGCCGGCCGCTCAACACCTCTGGCTGAGTTATCGGGCAACAGCACCGACAAGTTGATTGGCGACATGGAAACCATTCGTTTATTTCTGGGCGTTGATCGCTGGCTGTTATTCGGTGGCAGTTGGGGTTCGACGCTTAGCTTGGCTTACGCTCAAGCGCATACCGAACGGGTGCTGGGCCTTGTGCTTAGGGGCATTTTTCTGTGTCGTTCGCGGGATATTTCCTGGTTTTACCAGGATGGCGCAAGCCGAATTTTTCCGGATTATTGGCAAGACTTTGAGGCGCAGATTCCCGAGGGTGAGCGTGGCGAGATGGTAAGCGCGTACTATCGCAAGCTGACCAGTAGCAACGACCTGGAGCAGATTCAGGCAGCAAAAGCCTGGTCCATTTGGGAAGGGCGCTGTGCAACGTTGCAACCGAATCCGCGGGTGGTAGAGCATTTTGGCCACCCACACGTCGCAATTGCGCTGGCGCGAATTGAGTGCCATTACTTCATGAACGCCGCGTTTCTTGAGGATAATCAAATCGTGAGAGATGCCCATAGGCTTCGCGACATACCCAGCATTATTGTGCATGGTCGTTACGATATGGTGTGTCCGTTGGATAATGCCCTGGCACTCAGCCGGGCTTGGCCAGAAGCGGACTTACGGATTATTCGCGACGCCGGGCATTCGGCGTCTGAGCCCGCCATTGTAGATGCGCTCATACGAGGCGTTGAGGAAGTTGTTGCAAAAGCTGAAAAAAACGCCAGCTAACACAAGCTACCAAGGGAGGGTTGCTAGAAGTTGCCCGCATGGATACACTCTTGCCTGATTTTAATTCTCATTTGGCCAGGGTTTCCAGAAAAGCGAATGAAAGGGCTTGTACAGCGGGTGTCGGGCGCGAGCGTAGACGTTGGTGGTTGCGAAATATCGCGTATAGAAGCCGGCATCTTACTGTTTTTGGGTATAGAGAATGGAGACGGACAAAGTGAGGTCAGAGAGCTTTGCCGAAGAGTTCTTTCATATCGTATCTTCCCCGACAATGCAGGTCGCATGAATCTGAGTGTGCTCGATACAGGCGGTGCGCTGCTTGTTGTTCCCCAATTCACTCTCGCAGCCGATACTTCTTCTGGTGCCCGCCCCGGCTTCTCCCGGGCAGCAGCGCCGAAAGCGGCAAAAAACCTATACCTCGATTTTCTTGAGCTTGCACGCGCAAATGCAGGCGCAGAAAGAGTGAGAGAAGGGCGTTTTGGTGCAGACATGAAGGTGAATCTGATCAATGACGGGCCGGTAACGTTCATGCTTTCAGCCGGGCAAGGCCAGTGATTCAGTTGTCGCGATCTGAGCGTTAATGCGCCTGTTGCCGGCCTTGAAGGGCGCGGTAAATAGAATTCGGGAATAAGGGTTTATGCCTCTGTTACCAAAAGAGCTAAAAACGCAACATTAAAATATTGCAAAATAAGCGTTCCTGTATTACAACATAGACATGATGCAGCACTTTAAGAGATAACCGTAAGTGGCTGAACTATAAAGATCCCGCAAAGCGTGGATCTCAATAATAAGAAAAGTTGCCGGCATGTCACAGGTTTGACATGTGGCGACCCTAAAATCGGAGCCATCCAGTTGAACTGGGGCACCAAACAGAAATCGGGATTAACCCGTTGTTAAAATCTGAAAAAAACTCGCAAAAGGACATACAACATGAAAAAAACACTCATCGCGACGGCTATCGCTGCAGTTGCTTTCTCCGGTTCAGCATTCGCTGCTGAGGGTGATCTGTCCGCTTCTGAGCTGGCGGCGAAGATGGATTCCATGCCGCAGGTGTACGGCAACATTCAGTACGCTCTGATTTACAACGATGTCAAAGATGGTGATCATGAATTCAACCATCGCGATAACGGCACAACCCTGGGCTTCAAGCATGATCATGAAATTGCGCCTGGAATCACTGGCTTCCTGAAAATCGAGCTGGAAGGCATTGGTGCAAACAACAAGGCTGGCAGCAGCGGCATTGACAGCCTGGATGAAGCCTACATTGGTGTTAGGGGCGATAACTTCGGTCAGATCTGGATTGGTTCAGACGACTCCACTTATGAGTCCGCCATCGATACCATCGCAAACTTCTACGAAGCTGCGGATCTGAGCATCGGTGGATCTTACAGCACAGGTGAAGGCGACCTGATTCAGTATATGTCTCCATCATTTGGTGGCTTGACTCTGGGTGCAGCTGTACAGGTCAATGGCGACAGCACTGAAGGTGGCAAGTCTTACCCGTACCAGTTGGCGGCCATCTACGCCGTAGATAGTCTGGAGCTGGCGGTCGCTATGGACTCCAATGACGGCACTACTGGATACTCCAGTAATGATGCTGGCATCGACAACGAAAACACCTATGGCTTGCGTGCCACCTACGCTGTTGACAGCCTGAGCCTGACCGGTGAGTACCAGACTCGCAAAGACTTTGGCGACACTTACGGTGTTCAGGGCGTTTACACACTGGGCGCTAACCAGTTTGCCCTGTCATACGAAATGTTCAGTGCTGATGCTGATGATTCTGACCGGAATACCGTTACTCTTCAGGCGTTGCACAACCTGTCTGATCACATGTACGTGTATGTTGAAGGCTATCTTGGTGGTGGCGACGACAACGTTTGGACCTACGAAGATGAAGACGGAAACGTCACTTCGGCCTCTGACGAGCGCTCTGTCGCTGCAGTTGGCGCAGTATACTACTTCTGATCAGCTAACCAGCTAATCAGTTAGTACTGAAAACCGGTGGCCCTTTGGGTCATCGGTTTTTGTTTTTGGGGTTTGTAAAATGTAGAGGTGCGAGCAGTATGGCGGAAGAGCTGGAAATCAAGCTGAGTCTTGAGTCTAACGGTTTGGCAAGTGCTTTAAGCTGGTTACAGGCTCAGCCCGGAGCGACAAATGGCGGCAGGAAAACCCTGGTAAACCGCTATTACGATACCCCTGCCGCCGAACTGAACCAGCAGCGTGCCGCTCTGCGTGTTCGGCAGGCTGGTGACAGGTACATCCAGACACTGAAAACCCAGGGCGAGCTTGTTAATGGCGCACATCGACGCCAGGAGTGGGAATGGCCGCTTTCAGGGCCTTCACTTTCGCTCGGCCTGTTGGCGGATACACCTCTGGCAGATGGCATTAATCTGGCACAGCTCTCGCCAGTTTTTGAAACCAACTTTACCCGGCAAGTCGTGATGCTGGACGATGGCGAAGCCGTCATTGAGTGTGCATTGGATAACGGAGTAATTGCCGCGGGTGAGCAAGAAATACCGCTTCATGAAGTGGAGTTCGAACTCAAGACTGGCGACGCTTCCCGCTTGCTTGTTTGGGCAGAAGAACTGGCCCGGCAGTGCCCGGTTTTTCTGAATCTGATCAGTAAGGCAGAGCAGGGCTATTATCTGGCCGGCATGCACGAATCTGGCGATAGTGCAGGCAGCACCGCCAGTGAGTACGACGATCTTGACCAGCTATTGCACCAGCTTAGCAAGGCATGGTTAGAGCAAAGAGTGGTTGAGCTTGAAGGTATCGATATTCAGTCGCTTAACGCTCAGGCGAAAATCAGTGGGTTAGAGCAGGTGTTTTCTACGCTGATTGAGCGTTTGACTCAGGGAGAGTCCCCCAGCCAGTTGCTGGGAGAGCCAGAGCTTGGCCAGTGCCAGCTTGGTTTGCTGGCTAGCCGTGAAAGGCAGCCTTTCGGCTAGGGCGCTAAGGCCCTAAAATTGCCGATGCGATTGTGAAATAGATCATTACACCGCTTACGTCGGCAATGGTGGTGATAAGCGGTATGCTCGCCGCCGCCGGGTCAACCCCCAACCGGTTAAGCAGCAGTGGCAGCAAGATACCTATCAGGCCGCCTGCAAGCACAACCGCAATCATGGTTATGGCTACAGTGGTGGCAATGGCGATCTCTGTGCGGAACATACCCACCACCCACACGGTCAGTGCCATGGTAAGGCCGAGGGCCGTTGCTACCAGCAACTCCTTATTAAACAGCCGAAGCCAATCGCTGTTTACCACGTCGCCCGTGGCAATACCACGCACCACCAGCGTGGCGGACTGGGCGCCGGCGTTGCCTGCACTGGCCACCAGCAGTGGCATAAAGAACAGAAGGGCCAGGTGGGCGCCAATAATATGCTCAAAATGTGCGATGCCTGCGCCGGTAAAAATGTTGGCAAACACCAGAATAACCAGCCATTGAATCCGAGATCGGTATAGTGAGAACGGGGAGGCTGTGGTAATGCCGTATTCCAGATTACTGACCGAGCCGCCTTTATGAATATCTTCCGTTGCCTCGGCCTCAATGACGTCCATGGCGTCGTCGTATGTGATAATCCCAACAAGATGGTCGTTGTCATCCAGCACAGGCAGAGCGAGCAAATCGTACTTGGCGATCAATCGGGCCACGTCGTCCTGGGAAGTGTCCGTATGAGTCGACACAAGGCCGGTGGCAAGTAGCGAGTCAATAACCGTGTCTGGCTTGGCTATGATCAGGCGGCGCAGGGATACCACGCCAATGAGCACCTCATCCTCGTCAATCACGTAAGACTGGTAAATCGTTTCCTTGTCTTCTGCTGTTTTGCGCAGAATATCAATGGCTGCGCTGGCTGTGATGCCAGAATCAAAGACCGCGTAATCTGTGCTCATCAAGGAGCCGGCGGTGCCCTTGTCGTAAGCGAGCAGCGCCGTTAAATCGGCTCTGTCATCCTCGTTGAGCTGCCTGATGAGCTGTTTCTGGCGGGGCTGCTCCAGCAGATTAAAAAAACCAACCCGATCATCAGACGGCATTTCTGCTGTCAGCAGCGCCAGCTCACCCAGAGGTGTTGTCTGCGTTAGCAGAAGTTGTGTCTCGGGATTCGTATAGCCCAGAACCTTTGCGCGCAGGGCCAGGGGGAGGTTCTGAAATAGCGACGGCCCGGTTTCATTTTCCAGGTTTTGCTCTATAAATTCGGCAAGATCCGCAGCATTGAATAGATTAGCTGCGTCGACAGCGGCCTGGGGCTGGCCGGATGCAAGTGCATCCACCAATGGCTGGAAAAGTACGGATTCCATAGACGATGCCTGGTAAAAATGTTCAGTGGGCAGTGTTGCCTGGAGCGTCAGGTAGGGCCGCATCATCCTGCAAGCCCCGCCATTTCTCAAGAAACGTACGATAGCGATCTAATGCATCTGTGACCACTTCAAGATCTGGCGGTTCGTTTGATTTAACCAGCACGATAAGTCCTTTTCCCTCGATCTCATCGGTCACAGGTGGGTGGCAGATAACATCGTCGTTATCATCAATATACGCCAGTGCGGTTCCTATGCCGTGGCGGATCAGTGCGCTGACAATATCAGCCCAGTTCAGGTCGTCAAGCACCAGATCGTAGCGGTGTGGGTGATCGTGCTCATAATTGAACATGTCCTCCAGTACTTTTTCTGATCCGGGGGCTACCACAGAGCGCACCATAATCTCCGGGTAGGTGCGAACCGGGCGGATGGTGGCGCGCATGCCCAGAGTTTTGAAGCGGCTGCGATTGGCATCCGTAACACACTCAACGGTGGTTTTATGGGCAAGATTGAGCTCACTTAGCCGGTGGGAAATATCGAAAGTCAGGCTGTCTGAATGCGGGTCGGCTTCGTTAGCCGCCAGCACCACAATGTGGCGTGCGCTCCCGGCATGCACTGCTTTCAGCGCATCCGGATCAAACCCCGACCCATGAAAATGCACCAGGCCCAGATCAGACAGCTCAACCGGAAGGCCGCCCGGGAACTCCCGCGTAAGCAGCATGATAGGGATGGTATCATACCCCTGTATAGCGCGTACCTGTGTGGCAAAACGCATGAAGTAGGTCATGCCGCCATTTTTTGGGGTATTTATGATGACAATGTGATCGTTCATCTTGTAAATCCAGCGTCCGGTGAGAATACGTTCCCGGCGGTAAAACCGGTATTCAATGAAATCGCTGACAATCAGCGTCAGCAAAGTGATTGCGCCCACAAACATGATCAGGATAGTACTGATCCGGCCAACGTAGGTTACGGGCGCGTAGTCGCCGTAGCCTACGGTAGCGATTGTGGTCATTGTCATCCACAGAGACTCAAACAGCGTTAGTTCTTCGACTCCCCAAATAATAAGCACCTGGGTGATCAGTAGCGCTAACAGAATCAAAAACAGGCGCTTTGCCCGCTTCCGGATCATCCCGCCCATGGGCAGTTGGCTTGCCTGGTGTTCCGGGTTAAGGGGAAGGCGATTTCTCAGCATCCGGCGTTGGCCTGTTCAGTCTCGGTTAAGTTCGTTATACAGTAGCGGAAATATAACAGAGAAACAGGGGTTTGCCTTATGTCCGAGCCATGGAGTTGTCTTCCGTTGCCGCTCGCAGACGATGTTGCTGGCCATTGGGCGTCGGTTTTCCCGGAAGGGGTGCCCGATTGGCTGCTTGAGGATGACCAGGTTTCGGCTGCAGTCGTTGCCCAGGCGATGGCACGGAGCCCGTTTTTAACCCAGACCCTTGAACGACACCCGGCGCAGGTGCAAGTCTTGCTGGAGTCCCGGGCTTTGAGTGAGCCAACGACACCGGATTACCTTCAGGTCCGTTGCGGTGAGTATCTTGCTAATGTAACTAACGAGCCAAGCCTGCACACGGCATTGCGTCGTTTCCGCAGAGAAGTGCAGTTTCGCATTATCTGGCGGGATCTGATGCGCTGGGCCGATCTATCTGAAACCATAGCCGCAACCAGTTCGTTTGCAGAGGTGTGCATTCAGGCCGCACTAGACTGGCTGCACCAGGCGGCCTGCGAGCAGTATGGCACGCCATGGGGTGTTGATCCGGTATCAGGTGCGGAGGCACCGCAATCGATGATTGTTATAGGCATGGGGAAGCTGGGCGGGCGCGAGCTGAACGTGTCGTCGGATATTGACCTTATTTTCGCCTTTCCCGGAAAAGGTGAAACAAGAGACGGGCGGCGCTCACTTGATAACCAGCAATTTTTTATCCGGCTGGGCCAAAGGCTGATTCAGGCTCTGGACCAGATTACCGCAGATGGCTTTGTGTTTCGCGTGGACATGCGACTGCGCCCCTACGGCCAAAGCGGTGCCCTTGCACTGAGCTTCGCGGCCCTGGAAACCTATTATCAGGACCAGGGACGGGATTGGGAGCGCTATGCCATGGTGAAGTCCAGGGTGGTGGCCGGAAATCCTGAAGCAGGGCAGGTTCTCATGGAGAGCCTCCGCCCGTTTGTGTATCGCAGATACATCGATTTCAGTGCATTCGAGTCGTTGCGCAATATGAAAGCGATGATCAGCCGCGAGGTGCGCAGGCAGGGGTTGGAGAACAATATCAAGCTCGGCAGCGGGGGTATCCGGGAGATCGAGTTTGTGGTTCAGGCATTCCAGCTTATTCGCGGTGGCCGTGACAGGGAACTGCAGCAGCGGGAGCTGTTGGTTATTTTGAATGAGCTTGAGGCGCTTGAGCTTCTACCCTCGCCAGTCGTGAACGAGCTCCGGGAAGCCTATGTTTTTTTGCGTAATCTGGAGCACGCACTACAGGGGATGGAAGACAAACAGACCCAGTTATTGCCGGAGGATGAGCTTTCGAGAGCCCGGGTTGCGCTGATTATGGGTTATGACAACTGGCCAAGCTGCCAGGAAACTCTGGCGCAACACCGGAAAAACGTAGCCACCCATTTTGCCAATATTATTGCCACAGAAGAAAGTGACGAGAGCGCCCAGGCGGCACTGGACGAGGGGTGGTGTGAGCTTTGGCTGGCAGAAATAGATGAGGTCTCCGGTGCCCAGTGGCTTGAAACCCAGGGTTATGAAGACCCGGCTGCCAGCTTGAAGTTGCTCGCCAGCTTGCGAGATAGTCGTACCATTCAAACTATGCAAACCCAGGGGCGTAAACGGCTGAACCAGTTTATGCCGGTATTACTGGAAGCTCTGACCGAGGTGGAGAACCCGTCTGAAACCCTGTCCCGAGTGCTGCTTCTGATTGAGGCCATTTTGCGCCGAACCGCATACATGGTGTTACTGCTGGAAAACCCCGGCGCGCGCGCGCAACTGGTCAACCTGTGCAGTGAAAGCCCCTGGATTGCTCGCCAGCTTGCAGAAACGCCACTGTTGCTAGACGAACTACTGAATGCCGAGAGCCTTTATCACCCGCCTGCCAAGGACGAGTTACAGGACGATTTGCGCCAGCAAATGCTGAGAATTCCCTATGATGATTTAGAAAATCAGATGGAATCGCTGCGGCATTTCAAAAAGGCTCACACGCTCCGGGTGGCTGCGTCTGAGCTGAAGGGCACCTTGCCTTTAATGAAGGTGAGTGATTATTTAACGTGGATTGCCGAAGTTGTGCTTGATCACGTGGTCGATGTCGCGTTTTCCAACCTGGTTGCTCGCCATGGGTATCCGGGCCACGCTGGCGGCTCTACCAGTGAAACCGGCTTTGCGGTAATTGGCTACGGCAAGCTCGGGGGGATTGAGCTTGGTTATATCTCGGATCTCGATTTGGTGTTTGTTCATACCGCAGACCCTGAGCTGGCAACCGATGGTGACAAATCTATTGATAACGCCGTTTTTTACACGCGTTTAGGGCAACGAATTGTCCATATACTGAATGCCCAAACCCCTTCGGGCCAACTGTATGAAGTTGATATGCGGTTGCGGCCATCAGGCAACTCCGGCCTGCTGGTGAGCACACTACACGCATTTGAAAAATACCAGCGCAACGATGCCTGGACCTGGGAGCATCAGGCTCTTGCCCGGGCCCGAGGGGTCGCGGGAAGTCCAAAAACGCTTGCCAGCTTCGAGACAGTGCGCCACAACCTGCTTTGCCAGAGCCGTAACAAAGAGTTGTTGCGGCAAGAAGTTGTAGAGATGCGTGAAAAAATGAGAGCCAATCTGGGCACGCCGGAAAGCCGGCGTGAAGAAACCTTTCATATCAAGCACGATGCAGGTGGCATTGTGGATATGGAATTTATGGTGCAATACCTGGTGCTGGCGTGGAGTGAATCGCATCCCGAACTGACCGGGTGGTCTGATAATATCCGGCAAATGGAGGAACTGGGCCGGGCTGGCGTGTTGCCGGTGGAAGAAGCTGAGCAGCTGCGGAAAGCTTATATTGCGCTTCGCTCAAGTATCCATCGAAGAGCTTTGCAAAACCTTAATGACCAAGTTGCGGGAGATACATTTTTAGACGAGAGGCGTTACATACAATCTGTCTGGCAACAAATCATGGCCCGGTAGTGTGTTGGGTTCGTACCGTTAAAAATTCCTGCTAGAATGCATTATCCTCAAAAACCGCATTCTAGGAGCAACGAAACATGTCGATGGCTGACCGCGATGGCGTTATCTGGCTGGATGGTGAAATGGTTCCCTGGCGGGAAGCCAAAACCCACGTCCTGACCCACACCCTGCATTATGGCATGGGCTGTTTTGAAGGAGTGCGCGCCTACAACACTGCGAACGGCCCGGCTATTTTCCGCCTGAAGGATCACACTGATCGCTTGTTCCGGTCTGCTCACATCCTGAACATGAAAATGCCGTTCACCAAGGAAGAGCTGAACGATGCCCAGTGTGCGGCTGTCCGTGATAACAAACTGGATGAAGCCTATCTGCGCCCGATGGCTTTTTTGGGCTCCGAAGGCATGGGTCTGCGCGCAGACAACCTGAAAGTCCACGCGATGGTGGCTGCCTGGAGCTGGCCTTCGTATATGTCGCCAGAGGCTAAAGAAATGGGCATCAAGGTGCGCACCTCGTCTTATACCCGCCACCACGTTAACATCACCATGTGTAAGGCCAAGGCGAACGGCAACTATATCAACTCCATGTTGGCGCTGAATGAAGCCATTGCCAGTGGTTGTGAGGAAGCGCTGTTGCTGGATAACGAGGGCTATGTAGCTGAAGGCTCAGGCGAGAACATATTCATCATGCGCAATGGCGTTCTGCATACGCCAGAGCTGACCTCTTGCCTGGAAGGCATTACCCGCCAGACTATTCTGGATTTTGCCGCCGAGTTGAACATCCCCGTCAAAGAGCGCCGTATTACTCGCGATGAAGTCTACGTTGCCGATGAGGCGTTCTTCACAGGCACGGCGGCAGAAGTACTGCCGATTCGTGAACTGGATGGTCGCGCGATCGGCGCAGGCAAGCGTGGGCCGGTTACCGAGAAACTGCAGGCTATGTATTTTGATGCGGTGCAAGGGAAGCTGCCCCAACACAGTGATTGGCTGACGCTGGTTTAAAGCTGGGATTGACAGTTTTATAGCCGTCCTCTGCTATCCGGCAGCAGGGCGGTTTCGTTTGTATTCACATTCATCAAATTGACAGGTACAAAAAATGGCAGATGTCATTAAAGTTCCGGTTTCTTTCGGCGAAGTCCTCGACAAGATTACCATCCTTGAAATTAAATCCGAACGTATCAAGGATGAGGCCAAGGTTCGAAATGTCCAGCTGGAACTGAACGAACTCAGTGCAACCTGGAACGATGCCGTTAAAGACCAAAGCGCCATTGCAGATCTGCGCAAACAGCTGAAGGCTGTGAATGAAGAGCTTTGGGTTATCGAGGACGATATTCGCGACGAAGAGGCCGCGCAGGATTTTGGTTCAAGGTTTATTGAGCTGGCTCGTGCTGTTTACGTGACTAATGATAAGCGAGCGGCGCTCAAGAAAGACATCAACCTGGCACTTGGGTCGCGGTTTGTAGAAGAGAAGTCTTACCAGGACTATACTGCCAGAAACTAAACCGGCTTCCGCTGCTCGCAATTAAGCGACTTACCCGGGCCTCAGCCGTAATTCCCTCTCCCCTCGCGGGAGAGGGCTAGGGAGAGGGGGAGAGTCACTCTGTGTGCTCAACCACCCACAGATCCAACATCCTTGTCGCATCCTCAACCGTAACCATCTCCATAGCCCCTTCGAACTCCGCTTTGGCCCCCCAGCGAGCTTCAGCCACTGTTTTGCCGGTAAATTTTTGCAGTGCCTCAGGGTATCGATTAACGCACCACTTGAGCGAGTTATACGGGCCAGACCGGTTTGGATTGCTGGCGGCAAATATGCCCAGCACGTCTGTACCCGCTGCGCTGGCGATATGAGCAGGACCCGTGTCTGGCGCAACAACAAGATCAGCGCCAGACATAAGTGCGGTTAATTGTTTCAGTGTATCCTTGCCACAAATGTTGTGAGCCTCTTTCGTCATTGCGGCTTCAATGGCCGCGCAATACTCAGCCTCAAACGGAGCCGGGCTGCCAACTAGAATCACCTTCATTCTATGCATGCTGGCCGCGTGATCCGCGAGTTGCGCATAACGCTCTGGTGGCCAGTTTCGCAGCATGTGGCTCGCGCAGGGGCTTATGACCAAGTTTTTTCGTTCTGAGGCGAGGTGTTTGCGGGCGAACTCGTGGTCACTCTGAGCCAGTGGGATCAGCCATTTTGGTGGTGCTGTTTGTAAGCCTAAGGGTTCAAGGAAACTGGCCAGGCAATCACGAACGTGCTGTTCTGCAGCAGGCTTAATACGGCGATTGATGAAAAGGCTGTGGAGGTCTTTGCTGCGAGCTTTGTCATAGCCGACTTTGATCTCCGCCGGAATAAGCGCAGCAGCCAAGTTTGCCCGCAGTGCTACTTGCATGTGTAATAGAGCATCAAACCTCCGGCCCTTCATGCTTTTTCGAAGGTTCGCGTAAGCTTTTCGGCCCCCTTGCTTGTCGAAGGTGATGAATTCCACGCCGGGTAAGTTACCAACGAGTTTTGCTTCTGTTTTCCCTATGACCCAGGTTATCTTTATTTCTGGGGTTTGTTCCTGGAGGCTGAGTATCACAGGGATTGCATGGGTTACGTCGCCAATGGCGGATAGGCGAAGAATGCAGATAGACTTCATCTATTGATAATCCGTTACAGTTTGAAAAAAACAGCTAGTGGAGCTTTGCGGCTATTCATTGATAAACTAATGCCTATCCTATCTGAATTGCGCGTCGCCGTCCTGCGGGCTGCACGAGTGTATGGGTAGCTTCTCATTGCTGTTCCAGGGGTTACATGGCCGAGTCTGAAATTTGTAAGCGTGAAAATAGCTCTTTTTTTCTTGTTAACTCTGACTTCAGGGGAGACGTGACATCGGACTGGTTTGTGCCGGAATACTGGGGAAGTGACGCTGCGCCCGTGGACAGTGGCGGCCGTGGTGGCGCTTGGTTTATCAATACTCATGGCCGGCAACTTGTTTTACGTAAGTACTTGCGCGGAGGGCTTGTCTCTCGCGTTTCCCGGAAAACCTACCTCTATACTAACGAGCACAATGTTCGGTCGTTTTCAGAGTTTCGAGTTCTTAGCCGTTTAAATTCGCTGTCCTTGCCTGTGCCCACGCCTATAGCTGCCTGGTATCGAAAAGTCTCTCCCCTTCAATACCAGGCCGCGATCATTGTTGAGCGCATACAGAATGCAGTCCCCTTGGCAGACCGGATCAGCACACTCAATGATGCTGACTGGCATGAGCTTGGGCAGACAATTCGTTGCTTTCATGACACCGGAGTGCGACACGCAGATTTGAACTGCTTTAATGTTTTGGTTGTGGGGAGCGACTTTTTCCTGATTGATTTTGACAAAGGGTGTTTTATGCCGCCAAGCTCACGGCCTCTCTGGAAAAATGATAATCTGAATCGTTTTGCACGCTCGTTGAAAAAGGTTGCGGGTGATGCGGCATTGAATCAAGTTTGGGGCGCATTTTTGAACGGATATGAAGGGAGCATGGTCTCTTGAACGATCAAACTGAACAGCGGAAAATGCCAGCAATTTTATGCTTGACGGATGCCTGCGATCGCCCCGAGAGCGAGCTCTTCATCGGCCTCAAAAATGCTGGGTTCGACGTAGATGTTATGTGTAACCCAAAAGGCCGAAACTATCAGCGCCTGGATGATGAGGGTTTGGTGGCGCAGTCCATGGCACTTAAAAGCCGGTTTGATAAAGAAGGTACTTCTGCGATCAGAGCGCAGCTGGAGAGCAAGAGCTACGATATCATACACGCATACAATCCGAGGGCATTGGCTTGTGCTCTTCGGGCTTCAAAAGGAACCGATATCAGCATCGTGGCGTATCGAGGTGTCATCGGTAATATCAGCTTTCTGAACCCGGAGTCGTGGATTACTTTTTTGCATCCGAGAGTAAGCAAAATTGTTTGCGTGGCAGATGCTATCAAAGACTATCTGGCGAGCCTGAAGTTTCTTTGGATGCACGTTCCGGGTGAGAAGCTCACGCGCATCTACAAAGGTCACGATCTTGGGTGGTATCAGTCGGTGCCTACGAGCCTTGAGCCCTTTGGAGTGCCTGCCGGAGCCTTCGTTGTGTGCAGCACCGGGCGCAACAGTCCCAGAAAGGGATATGATGACCTGATTGAGGCGATGAGTCGCTTGCCGGATGACGTAAATGCACACTTGGTGTTAGTTGGTGACGCAATCGATAATGAAGAGCTGAAAACTCAGGTTACGCAGTCAAAACACCCTGAGCGCATCCATTTCACCGGGTATCAAAATGACGCACCGGCCATAGCCGCGGCAAGTAATGTATTCGTCCTGCCTTCAAAGGATCGGGAGGGTTTGCCCAGAGCCGTTATTGAAGCAATGGCTTATGGAGTGACGCCAGTGGTCACCAATGTCGGCGGGATGCCCGAGTTGGTTGAGGATGGTGTCAGTGGCTTAGTGGTCCCTTCGAAGAATTCTGTAGCCCTGTCTTCGGCGGTTGAGCGCTTATACCGTGACAAAAAATTGCTCGATCAGTTAGGATCTGCAGCCAGGGAACGAATTGCGAGCAATTTTCACACGTCGCAAACGGTCCGCGAGACCGGTGAGCTCTATAAAACACTGACGAGTAAACATTGAATGCGTCGGTACCTGTTTT
Source organism: Marinobacter sp. (assembly GCF_052091845.1). GTDB lineage: Bacteria > Pseudomonadota > Gammaproteobacteria > Pseudomonadales > Oleiphilaceae > Marinobacter. The sequence continues at coordinate 40,501 of NZ_JBQDCO010000022.1, forward strand.
TCGTTAACCAGCCATATTCCTACTCCATTCTGCGCCCTCTCCAGGATGAAATCCGCCGTCGTGGCGATGAAGCTGCCTGGTTTGTCGCCGGCTGTTCTACGGCACCTTTGCGCACAGATGAACAGCACCTGAAAACGGTGCGAGACGTAATGGACTACAAAGCGGACGCTACTTTCGTCCCAGGCGACTGGGTGCCCTATTTCTTTCCGGGTATCAAAGTAGAGGTTTTCCACGGCATGGCGCGAAACAAGCGTGGCCACAGCAGTGAAGACGAGAGCGATCATTACCGTATACGGGGGTGGTTCGATCTCTACTGTACACAAGCTGCAAGTGATACTGCAAAGTTTCAGGAGCTTGCGAAGCAGCATCAACACTTTGCTGTGGCTCACACCGGTTGGCCGAAACTCGATCCTCTTTTCTCTCAGCCGCATGAGGACAGGCGTCACCGCGCTGAAGGTGACCTGCCTGTTATTTTTTACGCATCAACTTTCAGCCGCTCTGTAACTTCTGCGCCCGTTCTTGTTGATAAAATCGCTGAGTTGGCGGCGAGCGGGCGCTGGAAATTTATTGTTACCCTGCATCCGAAAATGGATCCCTTGGTGGTTCACCAGTACCGGCGCCTGAAGGGAGACAACCTGCGGTTTGTCGAGAGTGATGAAGACCTGCTCCCAATCCTGCCCGAGGCCGACGTGATGTTATGCGACACCTCGTCAATCATGTTCGAGTTCATGTTTTTGGATCGACCAGTGGTTACCTTCAGAACCAGGATGCCCGGACCTTACCTGATTGATGTGAATAGGGTGGAGGAGTTGGAGCCAGCTTTGGCAAAAGCTTTGGAGTATCCTGATCCCTTGATGTCTGCTGCAAGGAATCTTTGTGATGATTTGCACAGCTTTCGCGATGGTTGCTCCAGTGCCCGTATTCTTGATGCGGTAGATGACTTTCAGGCAAACAAGAAACTTGGGTTGCGCAGCAAGCCGCTCAATCTAATTAGAAAGTTAAAGGTGAGGAGGCGCTTGCGTAGGGAGTTGCGAAAGCCCTGAACAGATTCTCATAATCAGTCGTCTCAGATATTACCATTGCTATAATCCATGCGCAGTTTTTTTACCTGTTCACAGAGTTTTCTGGTTATCTCTTCTACTTTTGCGTCTGAGCTCAGTGTTGTTTTTGCTTCCGTATCTAGGGATTTTAATGCTAAGACTAAACGGCTTACTTCGGTGCTAGAGGCTGCTCTAAAGGATACGGGTAAGTCTTTCCATTTTTTAGTTTTTGAAACGAAGCTAGGAGTGCTTCTTTTAATATAGTTTTCAAAAGATCTGTAGAAGGGTGGCCGCTTTTGGTAAACGGTAGGGAGAGTATGAAGCTTGAGATTAATGTCTAACGCCTCACTCCAATCTAGCCATTTTTCGTCGTTGAAGTTAGGTGCGAACCGTGTTCCTACCCAAGGTATTCGGAAAGCGTCAGCGGCAATAGCGCCATGCATGGCTTCAGAGATTACTTTTTCGCAGCGACGAATTTTTGAAATGAATGTATCGACAGGCTGGCGTGTTGATATGAACTTGAGGCCTGCGGCATCACAAATCGTTTCCCAGTCGACGTATTGTTCACTTCGATGATGAGGTATGAAAGCTGTTTTGAGGTTTTTCTCTGAGGGGCCTAACTTTAGGGTCCTGAGAAGATAGGCGCCATCACCCACAACAAACTCTTCCGGAATGCCGAGTCTTCTTGCTGTTCTGGGGCCCCGCACACCATAGATCACTGCCCTGTCATCGAGTAGCGGGCAGTCTCTATCCCATGCGCCCGAAGAAAGTATGACAATTTTTTTTGCCTTGGAGAGTGTTTTCTCAAATCGCTTTGAGGTAAGAAGGGTTCCTATTCCTACTAGATAAATGTTGTCCGACGAATCCAGACAGCCTTCAAGCAGCGTGGGCCAAAACCAGTTATTGAGGTCGTCACCAAAATTAAAATCGTCATTGCGACAGTACTCTACGATCATGTTTTTACTCTTTAGAGACTTTAGATAGAGTCCATAAGCCTGCATACTTATTGAATGTGACCTGCGCATAGGTCACCGCTGTTAGATACCCCATAGCCCCATCCAGAAACCCGAAGCGGATAAAATAAACCTGCACAAAAGTCATCAAGCCCCTGAGGGTAGGGTAGACCATAGTACGGGTTCTCTTACCTTTCCGGTACTTTTCCAGCGATCCCAGCCAAGCATATTTGGCGCTCTTTTCCAGCGAGTGGCCAAAGTCCCGATGCGTGTAATGGGTGAGGCGGCCACGCAACGTTCGGGTTTTTCGCCCCTCTGGGATCAGGATCCGTTCATGAACCAGAGCGTCGGAAAATCGAACGCCCTCCCTCCGGAATAGTCTCAACGGCGCCCGGCCGCTGCGACCGAAATCCAGGCGGCTGCCATAGATGGTGACCGCCCAGGGAAGCTTATAAGCGTCTGCATCCGGCTCTGCAAGTCGATGGTTGATTTCACGGGCAAGTTCTGCCGTGATGCGCTCGTCGGCATCTAGAGACAGTACCCAGTCGCCCGTGGCTTTTTCCAGTGCTCGCTGCTTTTGTATGCCAAAGCCTGGCCAGTCTGTGACTTCAACTGTATCCGCGTACTGCTTTGCAATCTCAACGGTCCTGTCTGTGCTTCCGCTATCCAGAACGATCACCTCGTCGGCCACCAGTCTGGCCGATTTCAAACAGTCGGCGATGTGGTCTTCCTCATTCATGGTGATGATCGTTGCCGATACTGTTTTCGACCGCTGCCGCACGTAAGAGGCGCTCAGCTCATTGAGCAGTGCAGCCGCAATACCTGCAACGGATAGCAAGTAGAATGTTAAAAACAGCGTTCGGTTGAAGGTGGCTTCGGTCAGCCCAAAGAGCAGGTAGCCAATGCTGACCATAGAACCTGCCGCTGCCAGGTGCGCCGTTGCGATGTGGCTGCTGAACAGGTGTCGTGAAAAAATAGCCAAAGGTATGAAAATTAGGAGCGCCCAGCTTAGAATGCCTGGAACTCCGCTAGAAGCAGCAGCGTTAAGCAGATCATTGTGGGCATGGCCGGTGCAGCAATCGAGCAGCATTGCAGAGGCATCTCCGGATGCGACGGATGCTTCTATTCCTCGCGTATAACCTCCGAGGCCCACTCCTGTCCACGGAGTGTCTGCAAACATGCGCCAAGCCTGTCCCCAGACTTCCAGGCGGCTCGTGATGCCGGCCCCCTGAACGTCGTTACTCAGGATTTTCTCAAGCGACGCGGACATACGTTCGTTAGTAGTAATTGCGGTAGCCAGTACCACAGGAATTACGGTCAGACTGATGGTGCGTAACTTTCTTCTGAGTAGCGGAACCAGAAGTAGTAAAAAAAATGGCAGAGCAACAAGGTTACTCCGGGTTTGCGATAACATGGCAATGACGGCAGCTATTACGCCCATAGTGATAAAAAGAAATGCGAGAGAGGGTCGTTTGCTGCGGTAAAAAAACAACCCACCTGCCAAGGTCAAAAAACTACCTAGCAACGCGATATTTCCGAAACTGATTGGGTTTATGCCACCGCCGAAGCGGCTGCTAAGTAGTGCGCCCAAAGAGCCTGGATTTGTGATAAGTGCTGAGCCCAGCATGCCAATAACTGATATAGCCATCAGCCCTGTCCCGGCAAATAGTGTGTTCGCGCCCAGACGAACATAACTCAGTGCGATAATCAGCGGCCAGAACAGGATAAAACGAGCGTGAGTGCCAAGGGTTTTGCCACCCTCGTAACTGAAGCCTTCAACTGCCCAAGAGTAAAAGCTCACGAGTACGAAAAACCAGAATGCGAAATGTAGCAGACGCAACTCTTTAGGCTTATCCCATCCGGCTAGATAGAGGGACTTTCGGTAACTGATCGCAAGGCCTGTGAGTGCAAGTAGCAGGGTTGCGCCTGCCAGGATACTAGACGATATAAGCGCGCCTGCAACACCGAGTACAAAAAGCAGGTGGATTGGCTTTTTGATGTAATTGGTCATGTTGTAGTGCCCGCGCGGTATAAGGATACGTATCGGTTTAAGGTGGTTCGTGAATCGTGTTCCGGCATATTAAATCGTTAACATACCCGGTCTGGATTATAGGGATTAATTTCGCCCGCTGGCCTGTGCCGCATGCGCTTATACTCCCATTGGTACTGCCCGGGAATATTCCGGATACAGCGCTCGATAGACAGATTCATTGCAGTGGTTGCTGCTACGGCATCTTTGCTGTCTAGACCTGGTTCAGTTTGGCGGACTACAATCCGAAAGCCTTTAGCGTTCTCCAGCCTTTCGGCATACGTAATTAGAGCCTTGGCGCCGGTGCGCTGCATGAGCTTTGATACCAGAGTCATGGTTTTGACTTCCATGCCAAAAAACGGAGCAAAAGCATTGCCTTTGCCGCGAGGGGATTGATCTGGAAGGATGCCGGCAACACCACCTTCCCGAAGAATTGAGGCCAATCTTACAAGCCCGCGCCTGTCGCCGCGCACCAACTCTGAGCCGAGCCTCCCTCGGACCTGAATCATATAATCTTCGAATTCCGGCATGTTTGGCGGGCTGTACAGTGCGGCCATTTTGTAGCGGGATGAGAAAAACAGCCCCGCTAGCTCCCAGTTTCCAAGGTGCGGCGCGAGCAGGATCAGCCCGCTGCCGTCAGCCATTGCCTCATCAATTAGCTCAAGCCCTTCTGTTTCACGAATCAGACCAAGGCACTTTTCAACAGACCACTCCCACATCAAAGGAACTTCAAACATCGTCATCCCTGTGTTTATCAGCGACTCTTTCGCCATCGCAGCGCGCGCCGCCGGAGGGAGTTCCGGGAGGCAGATCGAGAGGTTGATGTCAGTCACTTCACGAGGCTTGTTTGGTGATTTCCACATAAGTAAGCCCACGAACTTGCCAATTCTTTGCGCGTTTGCAAGGGAGAGCAAGCCGGCGATACGCAGAAGGCCTGCGACGAAAAAGTATTTCAGCTTACTCATTTTCTACCGTACCGATCTTCGTACCTGACAATATCATCTTCACCAAGATAGGAGCCCGATTGCACTTCAATCAGCTCTAAGTCAATCACCCCAGGGTTCTCCAAGGAGTGCACTTGTCCTATGGGGATATATGTAGACTGGTTTTCTGTGACCAGATAGGTTTTTTCGCCATTAGTCACCCTTGCCGTTCCGCTGACAATTACCCAGTGCTCGGCACGGTGGTGGTGCATTTGGACGGATAATTTGGCTCCGGGCTTTACCGTAATGCGTTTGACCTGGTATCGGGCGCCGTTATCTATAGAGTCGTAGATGCCCCAGGGCCGATAAACCTCGCGGTGATTCATATGTTCGTGCCGCCCGTCGCTGCGAATTTTTTCAACCACCGACTTCACATCTTGTACGCTGTCTTTGTGGGCCACAAGGATGGCATCTTTGGTTTCGATGACTACCAGGTTATCGACGCCAATGGTCGCCACCAGCCGGCTGTCTGCACGAACAAGCGTATTATGGGTTTGCTGCGCAATGACATCGCCTCTGAGGTTGTTGCCGTCCTGATCTTTTTCACTAACATCCCAAAGTGCCGACCAGGAGCCAATGTCGCTCCATCCTGCGTCCAGTGCGACAACCGCTGCATGGTCGGTTTTTTCCATAACCGCGTAATCGACGGATTCGGACGGACAGGTGGCGAACAGATCAGAGTTCACCCGAATAAAATGCAGGTCTTCGCTGATATTTGTCATCGCCCCGCGACAGGCGGAGAGAATGTCAGGGCGATGCTGTTCCAGTTCAACCAGATACTGTTTGGCGCTGAATAAAAACATACCGCTGTTCCAGAGATACTCTCCGGAGGCAATATAGGTTTTGGCGGTTTCCAGGTCAGGCTTTTCCACAAAGCGGTCAACTGAATAGCTGTCGGCAGAAAGCTCATCACCGCGGTGAATATAGCCGTACCCGGTTTCGGGCTGGTGCGGCACAATGCCAAAGGTGACCAACTTGCCCTTTTGGGCCAGGGGAATGGCTTTTTCGACGCCCTTTTGGAAGGCTTGCACGTCCTGGATCAAGTGGTCGGCGGCAAGAACCAGCATTAATGGGTCGGTGCCCTCAGCGCTCTCACACAACTGAAGCGCCGCCAGTGCAATGGCAGGTGCGGTGTTGCGACCACAGGGTTCAAGAATAATGCGGCTATCTTCATGGCCTGATTGCCGCATTTGTTCTGCTGCCAGGAAGCGATGCTCTTCGTTGCAGATGAGCAGAGGTTCTTGGGCGCTCATACCGTCAAGCCGGGCAACCGTTGATTGCAGCATCGAAAGCGGGCTGTCCGTCAGCTTAAGAAATTGCTTCGGGTTTAATTGTCGCGACAGTGGCCAGAGCCGAGAGCCGGTGCCGCCAGCCATAATAACGGGATGAATCATGTGTTTACTCCGAGTTCGAGTTTGTGAAAGCTAGTGAAAAGCACCCAGCTGAGACGAACTACTTTACCATACTGGCATCGCAATATTGGATTGGCTTTGGCCAGAGTCGATTGTTTTAATACTGGGAGCTGCAATGAAACTACCGCTATCCGTTTATTACATTACACAAAACGAAGAACTCCGCTTGCCTGAGTCTTTGGCAAAGGTAGTTGGCTGGGTTGATGAGATTATTGTTGTGGACTCAGGCAGTGTGGACAAAACCCGAGAAATTGCTGAATCTATAGGCGCACGGTTTGTATATAACGATTGGCAGGGCTTCGCATGCCAGAAAGCATACGCAGCAAGTCTTTGCCGAAATGACTGGGTGCTGGATCTGGATGCCGACGAGGTGCTCTCAGACGAACTTGTGGAAAATATTAAAGCGCTCTTCGTGAAGCCTCTTTCAGAGGGCGTCGCAGGGTTCAGAATGCGCTGGGTACTCTCGCAGCCTGACCCGAGGCATCCTTTTCGGCATGATAAGACAAAAAAAATCCTAAGGTTATATGATCGTCGAAAAGCTGAGATTATCCCCGAAAAACATAGCAACAACGATCGGCCCCAAGTACGTGAGGGTAGGGTGTTGGATATTAAAGGAGACGTTCTGCATCGAACGTTGATCTCCCTTGAGCAAATGGAGCAAAAGTACTGCCAGCTTTCCTCGGAACAGGCGCATTTTATTGTAGCCAGCAGAAGAAAAATATCCGGTGGTCGCCTATTTGTCGAGTTTCCCCTGAAGTTTCTTAAGTATTACCTTGTGCACCGACAGATTCTGAATGGTTGGTTTGGTCTTAGCGTTGCTATTACAGGGGCCAACCGCAATTTCATGCGATTGGCGAAAGCGAAAGAAATGCAACTGTTGGCAGAAATCGAAAGGCAGCGTCAGGCTGAATGATTCAGGCACTCTGAGTAAACGCAGATAGTGCACTCAATCATGTTGGCCATCGAAAGCGAGCCACGGGCCTTTTTGCGACTACCTGATTGTTCCCGGTGAAGTTCTTCCATATCGGTCATCAGAAGGTTGGCAAATTTTTTTGGGGCGAATTCGTGATGAATAAATCGTGAATCGAGAAACTCATTTGCAACAGGAACATCAGTCGCAACCACGGGCTTCCCGGCCAGCAAGGCCTCGGCAAACACGTAAGAAAATCCCTCCCTGCGAGAAGAAATAACAACCCCATCAGCTAAAGCCATCAGTGCCGGAATATCATCCCGGTGGCCTAAAAGAGTGATTTTGTCGTGTTGGGAGGTTGTTCGTATTTGCTGCTCCAGGCTTTTATGGTTCGGGCCAGAGCCTGCAATAAGCAAAGTGCCGTTTACGTACTGGAATGCATCGATCAGAAAATCAAAGCCTTTTGCCGGGACAAGGCGGCCGACTGCTAACCACACCGGGTGGTTAGCGTGATCCGGTAAGGGGCCGGACAAGTTGGGCGCTGGCGGAGGTATGATGCCGTTGTACACAACACTGACATTGTTATGGCCGATATCAGCGGCGAGCTTTTTACTGACGGCTATAATCCGGCAAAAAGCCTTGGCTTTGGGGTAAGTGGATTTGAAACCATGAATTGTCGCAACGGTTTTCACGCGGCGCAGCAATGGGGCGAGCAGTTGTATCACAGCTGCAGCTTTGCTTCCCTGGGCATGTACGATATCGAAATTACCGCTCTTGATGGTTTTCATTACCGCCTTTAGCAGGCCCGGGGAAAGTCGTGAGGCCCTGGGGTTCAGTGTGACGGTTTTCACCGTCTCATTGAGTTGCGATTGGTGATGGGTGGATGTAGCGCAGGTAACGTCGTGTCCCCTTGCGCTCAGGCCATTTGCAAGTTCCTGGCAGTGTTTCTCCATTCCGCCAGTGCCTTCACCCTTGGAAATCATCAGCAACAGAATGTTCATGGCTTGCGACCGGCCGCAGCCATCTTATGCTTCAACACGCTCGCATAAACCTCCAGCGACGACTCGGTTTGCGCCTGCAGCCGAAACCGGTGTGGAATGCTTATGTTTGGTGCATCGTCGCTTAGCAAATCAAGTGCAACCCGGGCAAACGCTCCAGTATCATCAGGCGTTACCAGCCCGTCCCGAAAGCAGGCCTGCAAGGTCTCAGCGGCGCCACCCCGGTTAAACGCCGCAACGGGCGTACCAGATGACAGTGCTTCGGTGACCGTGCGACCGAAGGGTTCCGGTTTTGTGGACATGTGGCACACCAGATCCGCAAAGAGATACAGCTCTGCCATGTCGTCGCGCTGCCCAAGGAAGGTCACTTTATCTGCAAGGCCGAGTGTTGAGCGCTTCTGTTGAAGCTCGTCCAGGAAGCGGTCTTTGCCCGGCTCCGCGCCCCCCACAATAATGCCATGACAGTCTGGCTCTTTGCGGGTGATCTCTACCATTGCCTCAAGAAACTCCAGCTGGCCTTTCCATCGGGAAATGCGCCCCGGCATCATCAGAATGCGCTTGTTTTCGAGGTGCGGGTACTGCATAAAAAAGCGTTCTTTCCATGTATGGCTCAGCTCCCTGGGCTGAAAATAATCCACATCCACGCCACGCTGTATCACGGTCAGGTTTTGGTCCGGAACCTGAAAGTGTTCAAGAACATAATCACGCACGCAGTTTGACACCGCAATCACATGGTCAGATTTGGCCATGATGGCGCTGTAGGGGTTCACCGAGTACATGCCGTGGAACGTAGACACAATGGCGGGCCGCTGCTGCGTTGGTAGCCCTTTCCATGCCAAACGCACAATCCAGGCAGGCATGCGCGAGCGCACGTGGATAATGTCCGGTTGTAATTCGCGAATCAGATTGCGCATGGGGCGGATCTGCCCGAACGATGCGGGCGATTTACGGTGAATCGGCATCTGGATATGAGTGGAGCCTTGCTCCTCCAGCCGCTTAACCAAGGGGCCGCCGCTGGAGACCACAAACGACTCATGGCCGTGCCTTGCAAGGTCTGACGCGAACTCAACGGTTCCCCTTTCTACACCGCCACTGTAGAGGGCCGGCAGTGCCTGCAGAATTCTCAAGTGTTACTCCTTGCTTGTTCTTTGCGCGGGTCCGCTGGTGTAAGCCAGTGCTGGATGATCCAACGGGCAGCCCTGTCAGCCTCCCAAAGGGGTGTTTCCTGGCCTGTTTTGCCACCCATTACCGTCGCATGATCACTCCAGCGAGCCACGTGGCCGGCTTCAACCAGCTGCTGCACACCGGCAGCAACGCGGCTGCCTGTGTGCGGTGGCAATTGAAGCAGGCCGGTTGGTAAGCCGGATGTTGCCGCTTCGCATACCATAGACATACTGTCTGGCGTAACCCAAATGGCCCGGGATGCTGCAACCTGTTGGCTTAGCCAGTCTTCGTGGGTGCTGTCCGGGTCCGCAACGGTGATTTTGGGGCCTGCAAGTTCATTAAGCCGTGCCTTGAGCGCCTCCGGAGTGCGCCTTGAGCCGCTGATCGTCCAGCGCCATTGAGTGTACTCGCCGATCAGGTGGGTAACCTGCCCCAAAATAACGTCATCGTCCCAGTCAAAATGGGGCGAGGGTCCGCCAAGCAATAACAATGCTTCCGGTTTATCTGTCATTCTGGCAAGCGGGGTGACAGTATTTATAACACCCTCTGTTATCAATGTAGTTGGGTTTTCTGAAACCCCGTCATGGGCGGGAATAATGGCTCCGTCGACCCAGTTACGTGGAAACCCGGGTTTCATGATAACCAGTGTTCCGGTTTTTTTAAGTCGCCGCAAAGAAAGCAGAAGTTTGTGGGTGCCAGTGCCGGCAGCAATGATCAGGTCCGGATGCGGGAGAGCTTTGTCCATAGTCGGGGGTATCGCCAGCAGTGCGCGCCACAAAGGGGCGGCTACCTTTTCCGCATTGATCCAATGCAGGCTGGCGCCCACCTTTACCCGCAATCGGTTACCCAGGCCCTTCAGCTGGTTCCGGTGCCCGGGCTTGTTGTCTGTAAGCAGCCATATTACAGGTGCCCGGGACATACTATTCGCCACCATAAAGGTCTGGATCGTCTATGTCCGGCCGCGTTTTAAAGCGCCGGTGCATCCACAGGTATTGGTCGGGGGCGCGGCGGACTTCTCTCTCAATAATCTGGTTGATGGCGGTGGCATCCTGCAGGTCGTCACCACTTGGGAACGGATCAAGAGGCGGATGAAAGTAAATGTCGTAGCCTGGTTTGCCTTCGCGCCGGAAGTGGCTGAAAGGCACAACCTTGCAGTGACTGCGGGCGGCGAATCGGGATGTTGCCGTGATGGTGCCCGCCGGAATGCCAAAGAAGGGGGCAAACACAATGTCTTTTCGACCGTAATCCTGATCGGTGGCGTACCAAACCGTGCGGTTTTTTTTCAGGCTTCGGAACATGCCCCTGATATCCCGTGCGCCAAGAACGGTTTCATACCGACGTTCCCGGGCCCGGGTCATTACGGCATTCATCAGTGGGTTATTGTGATCCCGCTGCATTACATCGGCTTCAATGTATTCGGTAATCAGGCTGCCCCCAAGGTCCAGAGTGCTGTAATGCCCGCCAAGCAGGAGTACGCCTTTGCCCTCGGCCAGAGCGTTATCAAGATGCTCTTTGCCATGAACCCCGGTTATGTTTGTGAGCTTTGCCGGGTTCCGAAACCAGGCTATGCCCAGCTCCATCAGGCCAATTCCATTAGCAATGAAGCTGTTGCGAACCAGTGCCGTCTGCTGGGTTGTTGTGAGCTCGGGAAAACACAACCGAATGTTAACGTCGGCAATATGTCGGCGTCGACCCGCAAAATGCCAGGCCAGCAGGCCCACCTGTTTGCCTAGCCACCACTGAAAACGGATGGGCAACTGGGCCGTCCACCACATAACAGCAACTCCGGCCCAGGTAGGCCACCAACGGGGGTGGCGATATGCGGAGAAGTCTGTGTTGCGTGGCTGCTTGCGGTATTTCTTTTTCACTTGAAATGTATCCTGCTAACTCATTGGGTTGCTGGCTAGTGTCCCGTCTGGCTATGTTGCCCGGCAGAGTGAGTCGTAAGCAAATGATTAGGGTTTGCTATATGATACCGCACTGGTTTGTTGGGAGTCTTGCGTGCTTCAATTTATCTATTCACAACTTATACGGTTGGCGTTGCCGTTTATCCTTTTGCGGTTATGGTGGCAGGGTCGGCAGGCGCCCGAGTTGCGCGTTAACTGGCAGCAACGGTTAGGCTTTGTGCCGCGCACCAGCGGCACAGTGGTATGGGTACATGCGGTGTCTGTTGGCGAAACCATTGCAGCGGCGCCCATGGTGCGGCGCCTGCGTGCCCGCAATCCTGACATCACTATTTTAATGACGGCCATGACCGACACAGGTCTGGCCCAGGCCATGAAAATGTTTGGCGATCAGATTCAGTATGCGTACGCGCCTTACGATACGCCTGGCTCAATACGCCGCTTTCTGAATCGGGCCAACCCCGGAATCCTGGTTATCATGGAAACGGAAATATGGCCGAACATGATACGCCAGAGCCGGTCTCGCCGGGTTCCCGTTTTTCTTATCAATGCGCGGCTCTCTGAGCGCTCTGCCCGAGGTTATGAGCGCATTAAAAGCCTGGCAGCACCTATCATGCGCAGTATCAGTTGGGTGGCTGCGCAAGCGGAGAAAGACGCAGAGCGCTTTCGCCGCATTGGGGTGGCAGCACCCAAGGTGGCCGTTACAGGCAGCGTTAAGTTTGATGTAGATATTCCCGATTCTGTGCGCGAGGCATCGCTGCGGCTTAAGGCGTCTTTGTCAGATCGCCCGGTATGGGTGGCTGGCAGTACCCATGAGGGGGAGGATGCCCAGCTGCTGGCGGCGCATCGGCAGCTGCTGGGGAAACACCCGAATGCGTTGCTGATCATTGTCCCGCGCCATCCCGAGCGCTTTGACTCCGTGGCCGACAAAATCACCAAACAGGGATTTACCCTGGCACGCCGGTCCAGAGGCGAAGAATTGGGCAGCGCAGAGGTATATCTTGGCGATACCATGGGCGAGCTGATGATGCTTTATGGTGCAAGTGATGTCGCGTTTGTTGGCGGGTCACTGATCGAGCGGGGTGGCCACAACCCGCTGGAACCCGCAGGCTGGGGTATTCCGGTTATCTCCGGCCCCAACGTGTTCAACTTTGAAACCATTTACCAGCGTCTTCGTGATGATCGTGGTGTGGTTATCGTTGAGGGGGTTGATGAATTGCACCAGCACCTTTCAACACTGTTTGATGATGACGTTGAGCGTGGCGCTAGTGGTCAAAGGGCGTTGTCGGTGGTCAACAAAAACCGGGGCGCACTGGACAGGGTAGTTGATGGAATTATTGAACGGGTTTAGGTGCACATTCTAAACCCGCGGTTTACTGCGTTTCCAAGCACCCTATAAGGCAGGGTCTTGGGCAGGGTCGTCCAGAGTTTCTTCATCATTGGCCAGAGCTTCAATGCCTGGTGCGCTGGCACTAAGCCAATTGTTCAGCTCGATCAGATCTTTGGGGCTGAGTGTGCCAGCCGCCTGCTTCAATTGAAGTGTATTGTTCACGTAGTCGTACCGGGCGTTGGCGTAGTCCCTCAGCGCAACATAATAAGCCCGCTCGGCATCCAGCACCTCAACAATGTTCCGTGTACCTACATCATAACCGGCGCGTGTGGCATCCAGCGCACTGCGGCGTGAAATAATCGTACGCTCCAGAGCAGAAGCTGTTTCAATATTGTTGTTGACCGTCAGGAACAAACTGCGAGTATTTACCCGCACATCACGGCGCACCGTGTTCAGTGACTGCTCAGCCACGGTCACCAGGGAGCGTTGCTGGCGCACACCGGCTTGAGTGCCGCCGCCTGAATACAGAGGCACCTTGAGGTTCAGTGCGATAACACCCTGGGTGGTTTCGCCGTCACGCTGGCTGAGAGGCGATACGCCCGGGCCATTTTGTTCCATTCCGTGAATATCAGATTTACCGTAAGAAGCGCTCAGATCCAAAGTTGGATAATGGCCAGCCTTAGCTTGCTTCAGTCCGGCTTCGCTGGCATTCAGATCATACATTGCAGACTGAATAGACCAGTTTTGCTCCAATGCTGTCATTTCCCAAGACGCCGGGTCCATGGGGTCGGGCCGGCCCAGAGGGAAGTTCTGTCGCAGATTTTCCAGGTCTTCGGAGTACTCACCCGTTAGGCGTGACAACTGTTCCCGGGCAATGTTCGCTTGGTTCTCGGCCGCAATTCGTAAGCTTCTGCTGTCGTCGTAGCTGGCGCGAGCTTCGTATACTTCCGTAATGGCGATCAGGCCGACATCAAAGCGCTCCTGGGCCTGCTCATACTGGCGCTGAATCGCCGCCTCGCTGGCCTTGGCGGTGGTTACCGTATCTTGAGCTCGCAACACGTTGAAGTAAGCCGTAGCCACATCAAGAATCAGTTGCTGTTGGGCCAAATTGTATTGGGCGCGGGCAGAGTCGGTTTGGAATTGGCTGGCGTCATACTGAAAC
>NZ_JBQDCO010000023.1:0-53996 GCF_052091845.1 Marinobacter sp.
GCTGTGGCATCATCGTAAACGTCACCCCGCTGGAACCCGAGTGGGAAGGGCACGTTACCCTGGAGTTCTCCAACACCACTAATCTGCCGGCTAAAATCTACGCCAACGAAGGCATCGCCCAAATGCTTTTTTTTGAGTCTGACGAAATCTGTGAGACCAGTTACAAAGACCGTGGCGGAAAATATTTCGGCCAAACCGGCGTGACCCTCCCAAGAACATGAACGCCAACCAGTTTTTAAAAGCCGTTTCACAGTTGCAGGGATGGCGTGAGTGCGCCTTTCTGTTGGCCCTTGCCGAGCGCTCATTTCCCAATTATGCATTGTTTGCAGAAGCCGTTGACCTGAAAACGGGCGGTAAAATGCACCAAATACTCGAGCAGGCCTGGGGAATGCTTCAGGAAGAGGAGGCCGAAACGGTTATTCCACCGCTGCTAGTGAAGCTTGAAGGTCTGTCACCTGATGTAGAAGCCTACGACGCCTATGGCGTATACCCGGCCTTTGACTTTTGCCAGCTTCTGGAGCAGGCCCTGCTAAATCGCTTGAACCCCTCCAGGCACCGGGCCACAGAAGCGTCACAGTTGGCCACCGGCACAGTCATGAGTTTTGTTGAGTTGTCAGAAGGTGAGGGCATGGACGAAGATGAGCTGGTTCGTTTGCTGGATTCCCACCCCCTGATGAAAGACGACAAAGCTTTTCAGCGTAATTTGGTGTTAGCTCTCAAGCGCCAGCGAACGCCAATAGAAGAGTTCATCACAGAGCTTCGGGAAAGCGCCGCAAATGACGGCGTAAGCAACCTCGGTATCTCGTTGGCGGATTGACCGTACCTTGGTGAAAGTCACCAAGCCTGCATGAAAACCTTTAAATGTTCAGCACTGATTGGATGGATGCAACCCCCATGAAACTTTCCACATTTGGTCGTAAATTCACCGCCGATGCCGGCATAACCTCGTTGATGGATGACCTGGGCAACGCCATGGCGTCGGGCGACGATATGATTATGATGGGGGGTGGAAACCCGGGGCACATTCCCGAGATTCAGGCGCGAGTTCAGGAAATTCTCGGTGATATGAGCCGGAGTGAGAGTGATGTTCGCCGGCTGGTTGGTGTTTACGATCCCCCCCAGGGCGAAAAGCAGTTTATTGCATCGCTGGCAGAATTGCTCAACCGTGAATACGACTGGGGCCTGAAACCTGAAAATATCGCGCTGACCAACGGCAGTCAGGCGGCATTCTTCATGCTGTTTAACATGTTTGGCGGCGATTACGGCGAAGGCCAGCGTAAGCACATATTGTTGCCTCTGGCGCCGGAATATATCGGCTATGCTGATGCCGGCATTGAGCCGGACCTGTTTCGCGCCGTTCAGCCAGACATTTCGTTTACCGATGCTCACGAATTCAAATACCGTGTCGATTTTAACGCGGTAGAAGTCACGGGCGAAACCGGGGCCATTTGCGTATCCCGGCCCACCAATCCCACCGGCAACGTGGTGACCGATGAAGAAATGGCCCGGTTGGAAGACATGGCTCGCCAGCACAACGTACCGTTGATCGTTGATGGTGCATACGGTACGCCCTTCCCGAGCTTGTTATTTGTGGATGCAGAGCCAACCTGGAATGAGCAGATTATTCTTTGCCTGAGCTTGTCCAAGCTAGGTTTGCCGGCTGCTCGCACAGGTATTGTGATTGCGGCGGAGCCGGTGATCAAAGCACTGTCTGGTATCAACGCCATTATGAATCTGGCTACAGGAAGCTTCGGTGCCATGCTTGCCGAGCCTTTGGTTCGTTCCGGAGAAATCTTATCTTTAAGTAGAGATGTGGTCTGCCCGTTTTATAAACGGAAAATGCAGCGTGCTGTTGCGGCCTTCAGTGAGGCGATGGGCGAGGATAGCTGTCGGTGGTATGTGCACAAGCCGGAAGGCGCCATGTTCTTGTGGCTGTGGTTTCCGGATTTGCCTATTACCAGCCTGGAGCTTTATCAGCGATTAAAAGCCCGTGGCGTGCTGGTGGTATCCGGCCACTACTTTTTCCCGGGGTTGCCGGATGACGATTGGCGGCATCGCCACGAGTGCCTGCGCGTGACCTATTCGCAGGACGACGAGCGGGTGGCGCAAGGGCTGCGAATCATTGCAGATGAGGTTAAGGCAGTGTGGGCCGAGGTAGAACTGGAGGGTTAACCTCCCAGTTCTATATTTTTGAGCTTCAGCTCGTACTCGCTGCCGTCTGGTTCAACCTGTAGCAAGCGCACCAGTACATATTTATTGTCCGGATCAAACCACATATAGGTTTGCCGCTCGGAGTTTTCGCGAACCTTTTCGGCTTTTAGTTGAGAGGACTGACTGCCATCAGCGCCGGTAGTGTTGTCACTCACAACGGCAAAGCGGTCGCTATCAATGCTGCCCTTGTCCAGCACCTGATATTCCATATCCCGTTTGCCGTTCATGATGTCCTGGTGCAGCTGCACCTGAAAACCGAGCGGGTCCAGCACGCCTTCTTCCAGTTCCACCTCGAATGGTTTGCCTTTGTACTTGCCTGTGGCTACCTTCGCTTGCCAGTCAAAATCGATGGACTGTTTTCTATCCTTGATGAGAAAGCCGGATAGCCGATACCGGTACCTGAGTGGCACCACCTGGCCGTCTTCCCATTTAAGAATCAGGGACTCGTCAAGGTCTGCAATAAAGGACTTAACCTCAGTGCGATATAACCATACATTATTGCCCTGGGAGGTGAGGATACGCTTGGCGCTACCATTCAGGGAGATTCCCTTTTCCATGGAGGCGCCATAGCTGACCTCAAAAGGGAAGAGGTTTGCCACGGGTTCTTTTGCCTGCACGGCACTGCTTAGTAGCAGTGCCAGCATGCACAGAAGGCCGACTATGGTGATTTGGCCTTTCTTTAAAGTGGGCGTAATCAGTTGAGCTGGAAACATTTCGTTGACCTCAAAGCCTTCATGTTTGTTGAAAGTTTAGCGGGTCAGCGGGTGTCTCGGGGTGACAGTCTGTTAAGGTCTGCCTCAGTTGTCTGGCAGGCGCATTGGGTTTTCCAGGGCCTGGCCATCGAACAGAACCTGATCCCGGCCCAGCTGAATCCGGCCTTCACAGAACCAGCGCACCACAATCGGATACAGCAGGTGTTCTTTCGTTTGAACCTTGTCTGCGAGGGTGTCGCTGGAGTCTTCCTGCGCCACAGCTACTTCGGCCTGAGCAATCACCGGACCGCCATCAAGTTCTTCGGTGACGAAGTGTATGGAAACCCCATGGGTGCGGTCGCCGGCTTCCAGAGCTCGCTGGTGAGTATTCAGGCCGGTATATTTTGGCAGTAGTGAAGGGTGCACGTTCAGCAGCTTACCACGGAACGCCCGTACAAAATCGGTCGTCAGAATTCGCATGAATCCGGCAAGCACGATGAGATCGGGATTGTGGCGCAGAATGTGAGCCATGAGCGCCGCGTCGAATTCCTCGCGTGAGCCAAACTCTTTATGGTTAACGGTAAAGGTTTCAATGTTGGCCTGGGCTGCTCGTTCAAGCACGAAGGCTTTGGGCTGGTTGCAGCCCACAGCAATCACCTGGCCCGGGAAGTCCCGGTCGCGGCTGGCATCCATTAAAGCCTGAAAGTTGGTTCCACTGCCGGAGGCCAGTACCAGAATTTTGGGTAGGGTTGGTTGGTCTGCCTTCATTCTGTCAATAGCCCCGGCGCATAGCGCACCATTGCGTCTTTCTCGATATCTTCTGCGCGTTCTATCACGCCCAGTTGCCAGGCTTTCTCGCCCAGAACTTTCAGGGCATCCAGCGCAAGCTCTTTCTGGCTTTGCGGAACGCAAATAACCATGCCTATGCCGCAGTTAAAGGTGCGGTACATTTCTTCGCTGGCCACGCCGCCGGCGTCCTTTAGCCACTGGAACACGGGGGGCAGCTCCCAGCTTGCGGTGTCGACGGCTGCAATCATGCCCTTTGGTAGAACCCTGGGGATGTTTTCTGGTAAGCCACCACCGGTAATATGGGAAAGGGCGCTGATATCCACCTGGCGGATCAGTTGCAACAGGTTTTTAACATAAATCCGGGTTGGCGCCATTAAGGCATTTGCCAGAGTGGTGTCACCGATGGGCTGGTTAATATCGGCATTGCTGACTTCGAGAATTTTCCGGATCAGTGAATAGCCGTTGGAGTGGGGGCCAGAGGATTCCAGAGCCAGAATGGCATCGCCCGCCCTGACATTGCTGCCGTCAATGATTTCACTGCGTTCGGCTACGCCCACGCAAAAACCGGCAAGATCGTAGTCTTCGCCTTCATACATGCCCGGCATTTCTGCCGTTTCGCCACCTACCAGCGCACAGCCGGCCTGCTCGCAGCCCTGGCCAATGCCGGCAACCACGTTTGCGGCGATCTCTATGTTGAGCTTGCCGGTGGCGTAATAATCGAGGAAGAACAGAGGTTCGGCGCCGCCAACGATGAGGTCGTTAACGCACATGGCGACCAGGTCAATGCCAATGGTGTCGTGCTTATCAAGTTGCATTGCCAGTCTTAGCTTGGTGCCCACGCCGTCAGTGCCAGATACCATAACCGGCTCTTTATACCCGGCCGGAATGGCGACCATGGCACCAAACCCGCCAAGCCCTCCTAAAACCTCGGGGCGCCGAGTGCGTGCGGCGGTTTCCTTGATGCGACTAACAAGTTCATTACCGGCGTCAATGTCAACGCCCGCATCGCGGTAGGTCAGGGAGGGTTTCTGTTCGCTCATGGTGTGCTTAACCGTTTGGCCAGTGGGTCAGGCGGCGGATTTTAACAGGTGCGGTGTAGGGCTCCAAGTGCAATTGCCGCCAGGTGCCCTGATTGGCGTGCCGGGACGCACCTGGGGCGGGCAAGATTGCATTTCAGAAACACCGGCCGGCTACTCAGTCTCCGGGGCATGGTGTATCCTAGGCGCCATTAATGCGAACTGCAGGGTATTTCATGCCAATATCAGACCAAAACCCGGTTTTCAAGCCGCTGCCGGCCTTATGGCTTGCTCTTTTTTTTATGCTCATGCTCACCATGGTGCCCGCTCCAGCGGCCGCTGTAACGGTATCCGGCCTCTACACTGTTGATGTTCCGGTATCCGGGTCCGGGCAAAATGCTTTGGCACAGGGTTACGCCGATGGCCTGGCCCGGGTGTTTGTGCGGATTTCAGGTACCCGCGATGTGCTTGCGCTGGATGGCGTACAGGCTGTGCTGGCAGACGCTGAATCGCTGCTGCTGTCTTATCAGGTGCTGCGTGGAGATGACGGCGAAAGCCGGCTGAGTATGGCGTTTGGTGCCGTGGGCGTGAACCGGGCGCTAGCCTCGATTGATGCGCCAGTTTGGGGCGCTAACCGCCCTCTCACCCTGGCCTGGGTGGCGGTAGAAGATCGGGGGGTTCGTCGGCTGGTTACAGGAGATGGTGGAGCCGGTACTGTCTGGTCTTCAGCATTTGCCCGTGCGGCCAGCGAGCGAGGGCTTCCTGTGGTTCTGCCAACAGCTGAATTCAGTAGTGATAGGGAGTTGCTGTCAGATATATGGGGGCAGTTTACCGGGCGTGTTCGCAAAGCATCAGACGGCCTGAAACACGACGTTCTGGCCTTGGTCCGGGTGAGCCGTTCAGGGGGCAAATGGCGCGCCGGTTGGGTTTTTGAGGGTGCAAATCTCAACAGCAGCGAAGAATCGGTGAGTGCCGACACACGAGAAGCCTTGGCCGAGGCATTGGTGAACCGCTGGGCGGAGCTGTACGCTGGCCGTTACGCCGTTGCTGCGGGTGAGGTTGGAGATTTGCCCCAAATTGATATTGTGTTGCGCGGTGTCACCTCTATTTCCGGTTACGGTAAGGCCAGTCAGGTTCTTGAGGGTTTAACGCCAGTGGTAAATGTTGGGGCTTCCCGGGTTAAGGGCGATCAGCTAACCCTGAGGGTGGCATTTTCTGGCGAACTGGATCAACTCAAGCGGTATATTGCTTTGGACTCCCGCTTTGTGCCTGTTGAAGGCGAAACGCAAGAGGCGGCACCAGATTCTGCAAAAACGCCGACCACGCCTGCAGGTACGGAGTTGGGGCAGACTGATTCGGACGAGCCGAAGACTGACCCTGAGGGCGGTGCAGGAGAGGTGAGTGTCAACGCCCCTGAACAGGACGGGTTTTCCTATCAACCCTCCCCAGTGGATGAACAGGAAGCAGAGCAGGCATTCGAATCGCTTTATCAGGTTCTCTATTATCGCTGGCAACCCGCGCCGGTTATCGACAAAGATGGCGGCAAGTAAGCTGCCGGTGGAGGCAGGTCTGTGAAATCACACGCTTGGCGCTGGATTCCCAATGCTTTGACGTTTGTGCGTATTTTGCTGATTGCTCCGTTTGCCAGGGCCCTGCTGGTGCAGGAGTACCGTCTCGCTCTGCTGGTTTTTGTTGTTGCTTCGGTTACCGATGCCCTTGATGGCTTTCTCGCACGATATTTCAACTGGCGGTCTCGTTTTGGCGCTGTGGCCGACCCATTGGCAGATAAAGCGTTGCTGGTTACCGCTTACCTGGTGCTGACATATACATCGGTGTTGCCGGTTTGGCTGTTTGCCCTGGTGCTCGGGCGGGATCTCACGATTGTGAGTGGCGCGCTCGTTTACCACTATTGTATTGGCCGTTTTGATATGGAGCCCAGCGTGCCTGGCAAGTTGAACACCCTGATTCAGGTAACCGTGATTTTAGGAGTCATTGTTATTCTGGCAGGGTTACCGGTACAGCCGGGGTGGCTCGATGCGGGAGTTTGGCTTGTGGCTGTTTCGACGGTGTTTAGCGGTATTCATTATATTGTCATCTGGAGTGTAAAGGCGTGGAGGTCCAGGCAGTCGTGAGCGCTTCTCAAATGGTTCTTGGCGTACGGCTTCGGGACGATGCACGTTTTGATAATTTTCACGGTGCTCGTAACCGGGATGCGGCTCTGCGCATTTTGTCGGTATTCAAGCAGCCTGCTGGGCTGCCGGTAGTGGTAGTGTGTGGTGACTCGGATACCGGGAAAAGTCATCTGCTTCAGGCAGCCTGTCATCATGCGGAAGCGCAGGGTAAAACCGCTGTTTGCATCAGTATTGCCGAGCTGGAGCCCTTTGGGCCGGAAGCGCTGGCCGGCCTGGAGACCATGGATATTGTCGCGCTGGATGATTTAGATCGAGTGGCCGGAAAAGAGGATTGGGAAGAAGCCGTTTTTCACCTGTATAACCGATTGCACGATGGCGGCCATATGCTGGTAGTCAGTCTTTCAGAAACGGCTGGTTCCTTGCCTTTTGTGCTACCAGATTTGGTTTCGAGGTTGCATCACGGGTTTACGGTGCAACTTGGGATTTACCGCGATAATGACCGGTTGAAAATTCTTATGGCGCGCGCTGAGCAGCGTGGGCTGACCATGACAGATGAGGTTGCCGGTTTTATTATGCGACGGGCACCAAGGCGTCTTGGCGACCTGCTGAGTATCCTCGACACCCTTGATGAAAACTCTTTGCGTGCCCAGCGGCGTCTAACCATTCCCTTTGTGAAAACGGTAATGCGGTGGTAGTTATAAGCCTGACCAACAAAATAAAGGCGCAGTATTCAAACGATAAGGCACTGGATAAAGTGCCAGATGGAGAAATGACATGAGACGGGTAGTATTTAACCAAAAAGGTGGAGTAGGGAAGTCCAGTATTACCTGCAATCTCGCCGCGATCAGTGCAGCTCGGGGTAAGCGGACGCTTGTGGTTGATCTCGACCCTCAGGGAAACTCAACTCATTACCTTCTGGGTAAGCCCGCGGGTGAGCTCGAAGATACGGTTGCAGACATGCTGGAGCAAACCGTGGCGTTCAAGGTATTCAACCGGCGCCCCGATGAGTTTGTGCACGCGTCACCGTTCAAAAACCTCTCTGTATTGCCTTCCAGTCCTGAGTTGGATTTTCTTGAGCGCAAGCTGGAGGCAAAGCACAAGATTTATAAATTGCGGGAAGCCCTTAAAAAGCTGGGCGAATCCTTCGATGAAATCTACATTGATACGGCCCCGGCGTTAAACTTTTATACCCGTTCGGCACTCATTGCCGCCCAGCGGTGTCTGATTCCCTTTGATTGTGACGATTTTTCTCGCCAGGCGCTTTATAATATCCTCAACGAAATTCGTGATTTGCAGGAAGATCACAATGAGGATCTGGTGGTTGAAGGTATTGTTGCCAATCAGTTCCAGCCCCGTGCCAGCCTGCCCAAAAAACTGGTAAAAGAGTTAATTGCTGAAGGCTTGCCGGTATTGCCTGTGCGCTTGTCTGGCTCAGTAAAGATGAAAGAGTCGCACCAATGCCGGCAACCGCTTATTCACATGGCTCCGAAGCATGCCCTGACACGGCAATTTGAAGATCTGTTCAAGGTGTTGCATGGGGAATCAGTAGAGCTGGAACCATTGGCAGAGTGAGGTGGGAGTTTTATGGCGGATTCTTATGGGGTTGTAGCGCAGGTTGCTGATAGTCTTTTGAGTATCGAGGCGGAAATGCGCCGGCTCGATCTATGGCAGAGCAAGCGCCCTCATGAAAGCGCGTTTCAGAGCACAGAGCCATTTTGCCTGGACACGCTGAGTTTCAGCCAGTGGATTCAGTTTGTGTTTATAGAGCGCATGAAACAGATTATCGAGAACGGGCATGCCTTGCCGGTAAGTTCAGGTATTGCCCCTATGGCGGAGGAGTGCTTTCGTGACCGCCCGGAGTCACGGCAACGTTTGATCCGCGAGCTTAAAGTGGTTGATCAGCTGCTGTCAGGCAACTGATTTTCTGTTGATCGGGGTATCCGCCCGGGTCAGTCCAGGCGCATGGAGAGATCCACCGCCCTGACGTCTTTGGTCAGGGCCCCGATTGAAATATAGTCGACACCGGTTTCTGCAATAGGAACCAGGGTATGTGTGTTGATGCCCCCGGATGCTTCCAATTTTGCCCGTCCTTTGTTCATGGCGACTGCAGCATGCAGGTCATCCATGGAAAACTCATCCAGCATAATGATATCGGCGCTGGCGTTCAGGGCTTGTTCCAGCTCTGCCAGGCTTTCGGTTTCCACTTCTACCGGCTTGCCCGGCGCAATTCGCTGAGCCTCATTAACCGCATTTGCAATAGACCCGCAGGCTGAAATGTGATTTTCCTTGATAAGAAACGCATCCCACAGGCCGGTTCTGTGGTTGTCACAACCGCCACAGGTTACAGCGTATTTTTGAGCCAGCCGCAACCCCGGCAGGGTTTTTCGGGTGTCCAGCAGGCGCACGTTGGTGTGAGCGACGCGCGCCGCAAAGCCCGCGCAGTTTGTCGCAACTCCGGACAGGGTTTGTAGCCAATTGAGTGCGGAGCGTTCGGCGGTCAGCAGGCTTCTGGCCGTTCCTTTCATGCGAAATAAAACCTGGTTGGCAGACACGGATTCGCCATCCTGAACCAGCCACTCCAGTGACACAGAGTTATCCACCTGACGAAACACCTCGTTCACCCATTCACGCCCCGCGATTGTCGCCTGCTCCCGTGTAATAACGTGGCCTGTGACTTGTTTTTCCGCCGGAATGAGTCGAGCCGTTATATCGCCATCGCCAATATCCTCGCGCAGGCTCAATGCGACTGTTTCAATTCTTGACTGGCGTAGGCGTTCAGTGAAATTCATGATCGTATATCCGCTCGCGTCTGGGGCCAAAAGGGGTCGGAAATATTCCGGATCACAATTCTATAGCCCGTTAGCGTTTTCGCCAAATCAGACAGGAATTGTGATGTGGGTCCGGTCTACACAAAAGGTGACAAATTCTGACACAAGGTGACGCAAACAACTCGTATGATGTGTAATCAGAGTAGTTTTAAACCTATGGCCGTGCGCACGCTGGCTGGTCAGGAGTCGATGAATGAAACAAGATAACAAGGTTGTCAGTTTTTCCGGACAGAAATCGTTTTCCCGGTTTAATCTGCCGCCGGCCCTTGTTCGTTTGCGTGACACCTCTGGCCAGGCCCTGAAGGGCGTTTTGGGGCGTTTTTTTGAGCGAGCTGATGATGCCCTGTTTGAGTTGGCTGACCGCGCCGGCTCCAACAAAGACCAGACCGTCTATTTTGATGCCATGCGCGAGCTGCGACTGCGACGTAAAGCTATGGCGGTTTCAGTACTGCAGTATGTCAGTCAGGCCTTTAACGATATTGGAAAATTCCGCCCGCGACACTCCAGCGGATCGCTGGATCAAGTAGATCAGGACTCCCTCAGCCTGGTAGAGCATTCCGACCTGGAGCAGCAGGTTGCTGTTGATAACTTAATCAACAAGCTGCGCAATAGTCACCAAAACCCCATTCAGCTTTTATCGATGCGAGTGAACCACCTGGTTCCTGGCATTCAGTTGGCCGACAGCCAAATGCCTCTCAGCCCGGAAGTGATTTGCGGTGGCGTGGCAGAGGCCTGTGCCGAGCTGGATATCGATATTCGCGCAAAGCTGGTTGTGCTGAAACTGTTCGACCGTCTGCTGTCAGATACTCTTGGCGACTTTTATCAGGATGCCAACCGAACGCTCATTGCTGAAGGGATTTTGCCAGACGTTAAGCGGCCACACGCCCGTTCACCGGATCGTACCTCCGGCGCCAGGTCTGTCACTTCGGCACCTGTTTCATCCAGTTCTGCGGGATATGAGGCGGTGGAGGCAGGGGAAGCACACAGCGCCCAGAGTTTTGGGTACGATCAGGTTCAAGGTGGAATCTCTTATGCAACGTTTTCCGAGTTGAGCGCGCTTTTGCACCAAAACGGCAGTGCTCATGGGGCAAGTGAGAAGGCTGCTAGTAGTGAAGCCTATCTCGACACCAATCATTTGATGGCCCGTCTTGGTGAAGCCCAGACTTCATTTGGCGGGCAGGAAGGCGGTGAAATAGCCTCATTGGATCAGCAACTTCAGTCTGTGCTTCAGGCGGCCAATGGTCAGAGAGCTAATATTGCCCAGGTAGATAGCGACGTTATTAACCTGGTGTCTATGCTGTTCGATTTCATTCTCGAAGACCGGCAGTTGCACCCAGTCATGAAGGCTCTCATCGGGCGCTTGCAAATTCCGGTATTGAAAGTGGCTTTGAGCGATAAAACCTTTTTTAATCGCGGCGGCCACCCGGTTCGTAAATTGCTGAACGAACTTGCCCTTTCCGCTATTGGCTGGACTGAAAAGCGTCCTGGCCAGCGTGATCCTTTACGCGAGAAAATTGGAACCGTCGTGGACCGGGTGTTACATGAGTTTACCGACAATGTGTCGCTTTTCGATGAGCTCCTGAAAGACTATTGCCATTTTACCGATCTGGATCGTCGCCGTGGGGAATTGGTGGAACAACGCCTTCGGGATGCGGAGGAGGGCAGAGCGCGCCAGGAGAGGGCGAGCCAGGCTGCAGAGTCTTTGGTTGAAAATTCAACAGCCGAGCGTGATGTGCCGAGGCCTGTACTCGACATGCTCAACGAAGCCTGGACAAAGTATTTACAATGGGTGTTGTTGCGAGAAGGTGAAGATGGGGAGCGCTGGGCAGACGCGAGTGAGCTGACAGAACATATTGTGTGGAGTGTCGATCCGCAGCCGGTTGAAGACACAACCCGAAGCGAGTTGCTGCGGGCGATCCCTGCTATTGTTGATGATTTTCGCCGGGCCCTTCAGGAAATATCCTGGGACCCGTTTGCCACAGATACTGCCGTCCGCGACCTGGAACTGGCACACGTTGACGTTTTTCAGCGCCTGGCCACAGCATCTTCCCAGCCTGCACCTTTGGTGGTTGCTAAGGTTCCGGTAACCGGGACCCCATCCGGACCAGACATTCCTGAGCCGGTTTTTTTGCAGCAGGAAACCAGGGTAGCTGAGCCTCACGAGGCTGAGAAAGTGCCACCTGTGCTGTCAGATCAGGCGAATGAAACACCACCCACAGACAGTGCTGAAGTGGTTTCCCAGCATTGGCTGGATCAGGCTGACAATCTTCGCGTTGGCGCCTGGATTGAACTCACTCGCGACGGAACCAGGTTACGTTGCAAGTTGGCTGCATTTATCCGGGCGACGGGTAAGTATATCTTTGTGAATCGCAGTGGTGCGAAGGTTGTCGAATATCGTCGACAGGAACTGGCAGCCACAATGGCAAGTGGTGCAATCAGTATGCTCGACGACGGGCTTATTTTTGACAGGGCCCTGGAATCTATCATCGACAACCTTCGTAGCAGCCGCAAGGATTGATTCTTGGTAACAGGGCTTACTTTGTGATTCAATCAAGACATAACGTAATGCTCTGATAATTATGGATTCATCTTGCCTCATTCAGCTTCTGATCACTCCGGCGAAACCGCTCACGGCGAAAATATAAAAGTCCTCCGCGAAACGGGGCGCCTGCAAACTGCCCGATGGTGTCCTTCACCCAACTATGGGCCCAGGCCGCAAGGCTCGCTCATAAGTCTTCTTGTGGTGCACAATATCAGCCTTCCCCCCGGCCAGTTTGGTGGTCACTATATTGAGCAGTTTTTCACCAACTGCCTGAACCCTTCGGAACACCCGTATTTTCCAACCATTGCCGATATGCGCGTCTCGGCCCATGCCTTGATTCTTCGGGACGGCACCCTGGTGCAGTTCGTCAGTTTTCTGGAAAGAGCCTGGCACGCGGGGCGTTCCTGCTTTCGGGGTATGGATGAGTGTAACGATTTCTCTATCGGAATTGAGCTTGAGGGGGCGGATGATATTCCTTACACACCGGAACAATATCGCTCGTTGGCCAACGTAGCCGCGATCATTTGTTCGGCCTGGCCAGCCGTAACCAGCGACAGAATTACCGGCCACTGCGATATTGCCCCGGGGCGCAAGACAGATCCCGGGCCAGCCTTTGACTGGCCTGGCTTTCGGGCATCGTTGATGGCAGTTCAGCGTGGCATGCATGATGCTCAACCGCCTCGAAAAGGAGCTGAATGAATGACTTTGGTGGTCTTTCTTATTGCCTATGTAGTGCGACGGCGACTTGACAGCCTGAACGCCGTTTCTACTGACGAGCTTTGGCGACGGTGGTTTCACCAGGGCAGTGTGGTAAAGGCCGGCCGGGAGGCAAACATTCTTGGCGGTCTGACTCTTGTGGCAGTGCCTGCTCTGCTGGCGGCGCTGTGTGTCTATTTGCTGGAATTATATGGCTGGCGAGTTCCAGCCTACCCTCTGGAAATACTGGTGCTTGTGCTGATGATGGGCACGCCCGGGTGGCGACAATCGCTTGAGCCTTATGCCAACGCCTGGCAAAAAGGAGATATGCAAGCGGCCTGGCACCATATACAAGGGCGCCTCCCCGCCAGTGAGCGGGGCGCAGCCGTATTACCTGAAGCAATGCATCTTTCCTTGTCTCGAGCTTTGATACTGGCGGTATTTCAGCGCTTTTTCCTGATTGCATTCTGGTACGTAATAGGTGGTATCGGCCTGGCAATACTTGTACGCGGGCTGGTGGCTCTGGCAGAGCAATGGCCCCAGGCGGCTGCAAGACCAAAGTACGTTAAGGTTTGTGAGTGGGTTAACTGGATACCGGTAAGGCTGCTTTCAGTGACCTTCGGGATTGCCGGTGACCTGTCCGGGTGGCTGGGAGAAGCAAGATCAGCGATTGCAGGCCTGAAGAAAGAAACACCCGAGGTGCTCATGATTTCTGCCAATGGGTCGTTAACCGGGTATGCACTTGATCCGGCCCGGTTTTCCCGGGTCCATCCGGATGAATGGACCGATTTTGGAGGGCGTAGCCTGAGTGCAGTAAGAGACTTGCTTAACCGAAGCATGCTGGTGTGGATATGCCTGTTGGCGTTGCTGGTTATTGCGGGCATTGTTTGAGGCGCCAAATAATAAATAGCGCTTAAGTTTTTGAACGTTCGGGCGATAATAAAAAGAGAACATGAATTCAGTTCTTTGTTTTCAAAGAGAGGGCCGATGTGAAACAACTCATTAATCCCGCAGTAGCACTGATGAACCGGTTGCCGATGCTGTATAAATTCAGCCTTATCAGCGTACTGTTTCTTTTACCGATTGGTGGGTTGTCCTGGCTTGTGATGTCTGAGCTCAACCGCTCGGTTGAGACGATGACGCGTGGGGTTGAAGGCCTGGAGCAATTGCGCCAGGTTGACCGTCTTGTAGACGCTGCGTTTGATTATCGGGATTATCGCGCTCCGGCAGTAGCCAAGAATGAAGAGGCTATTATGGCTGTCTCAGACAAGGCCGCAGCAAAAATAAGCTCTATTCTGGACAGTTTGACGGCAGAGTCCCGTTCATTTGACACCTCCGGGGCCTGGGCTGAGCAAGTGGAGGCGCTGAAAACCGATTGGCAAAGTTTACGGGCGGACGATAACTACCAGACGAACTTTGATCCCCAATTCAAGTACTATCAGGGGTTTGCCCAGAAGGCGCTGGCACTTCTTCCCGCAACGATTGAAAGTTCCGGGTTGGCCCAGGGCGCTTCACGAGAAGACCAGCTCGTGTTGGGGCTGATCCGTGAAACCCTGCCGGAAGCTCGCAGTGTGATAGGGCAGGCGCACGCCTACGGCATGTATGCGTTAGTAAATGGCCAGGTGGGTTACGCCCTTAGCGATATCTTCAACGAAATTTATGATGACCTGACTAACCGTGGGTCATTGCTTTCACCGGCTCTAACGCTAGCCGCAGACGCTTCGCCAGCACTCACTTCCCAGGCGGGTAATGCACTCCGGAAGGTGGATGAGAGCCTGGTAAATGTTCGTGACGTGATGGATATAAACATCATCACGCCCATGCGGCTGGAAATGTCCTGGCAGGCGTATGATTCCCGTGTAGTCGCTGAGTTGGCGGGGTATGGTGAATTAAAGGCGGCCGCGTTTAACGTGATAGAAGCGAACCTGAAGGCCAGCCTGGATCAGGAGGTGAGCCAGCGCCGTTTGATTGTTGTGGCGTTGATTGTGGTTCTGCTGGTTGTTGTGTACCTCTACATCGGGTTTTTCATGTCGGTGCGCACTGCAATAAACCGGTTTAGCGAAGCAGCGCGAAAAGTGGCTGCCGGGGATATGACCACCCGGATTTCTCTTGATAACCGGGACGAGCTTGGTGAACTGACCAGCGAGTTCAATAACATGACGGATCGAATAGCACAGCTGATCCGTTCTGTTGGCCAGACAACCTCAGAAGTGGACCAGCAGGCTGCAAAGGTAAATGACACAGCCGCAGCCAATAGCGAGGCGGTGGCGCACCAGATGGCAGAAAGTGGCCAGATCAATGAAGCCATGGGGCAGATGGTGACGGCTGTAGGTGAAGTGACCGAGAGTGCCCATCGGGTGGCCGACAGTGCCTCAGCGGCCGAGCAGGATACGGAAACAGGTCGCGGTGTGGTTGCCGATACTGTCGAAACCATCAATCGGCTGGCTGCGGAAATATCGGGTGCGGTGGACGTAATCAACCGGGTTAGCGAAGACAGCGACAACATCAGCCAGGCTCTGGTGGAGATTAAGGCGATTGCTGAGCAAACCAATCTGCTGGCGCTGAACGCCGCTATTGAAGCTGCCCGCGCAGGTGAGCAAGGCCGTGGCTTTGCGGTTGTGGCGGATGAAGTGCGCTCTTTGTCTGCGCGCACTCACAAATCCACTGAAGAGATTGAAGGCATGATTTCGCGGCTGCAAAGTGGCGTGAAGGATGCCGTATCGGCCATGACCAACAGTCGGGATGTTACCCAGACAACGGTCCAAAAATCCGGAGAAGTCACAGAGGCACTGAGCCGGATTGCCAATGGCATTTCGGTAATTGTGGACATGAGCCACCAGATCGCTCAAGCAGCAGAAGAGCAATCGGCTGTTTCCCAGGATGTAAATGCCAGCGTTGCCCACATTGGCGAGCTTGGCACATCCACTGCGGCTAACGCTGAAGAAACACTGGCCTCATCCCGGGAAATGTCTGAGCTGACCACTTCTCTTCAGAGGCTTGTGGAGGCGTTTAAGGTGTGAGTTTGACCTGGTTTTGGAGCCAGTCGTCTCGCATCGCAGCTATCGATTGTAGCGAATTCTACATGCCGGATTTCTTTTGATCCCACAGAATTTCTTCCGCGCCCTCCCGGCGCGCTAGTACCCTCGAAGCCACAAACAGCAGGTCTGATAAGCGGTTCAGGTACTGTCGGCCCAGCGGGTTGATAGAATCTTCGTGGCTGAGCCCAACCACCACACGCTCAGCGCGGCGGCAAACAGCGCGGGCCAGGTGGCATTGAGCTGCAGCTGGGCTACCACCTGGCAGGATGAAGTTCTTCAGAGCCGGTAACGGCTCGTTCATTTCGTCCAGTAGATTCTCCAACCAACTGATGTGCTCATCGTTGATTGCTTTGCTGCCTGGAATCGCAAACTCCCCACCCAAATCGAACAGATGATGCTGAATACGGCGCAATGGCTCCAACATCTCATCGTCGCTGTCCAGAGTTTCAATCAGCAAACCAATATGGCAGTTCAGCTCGTCAGCCGTGCCCAAGGCCTCAACACGCTGGGAGTTCTTGGCGATACGATTGCCATCGGCCAGGCCGGTAGAGCCGTCGTCACCGGTGCGGGTGTAGATCTTTGAAAGGCGATTGCCCATGGAAGAGTGCTCCTGATCGTTGAAACTGTTTTGGATGAAAACTGAATGAGTAAAACCGATTAATAGGAAACGTTACAGACCCTGTACTTGTTCGGTCAGCATTTGGTTTACCGGCGTAGCAATACCATGGCGTTTTCCGCAGTGCACAAGATAGCCGTTGATAAAATCAATCTCGGTTTTACGCCCCGCTAAAACATCCGCGCGCATGGACGATGTATTGCTGGCGGTGTTCCTCGCCACGGTTTCGATTCGTTCCCGAAGAACCTCCGGCGCAACAGCCTCCGAGGTTTCCGCGTGAAGTAAGAGAGATATCTCTGAGCAAAGCCCGTCAATATTCTGTTGATAAAGATGCGAACCCAAAATGTCTCCGTTAGGGCAGTCGAGCAGCGCAGTAAACGGATTTATTCCTGCGTTCACGACCAGTTTCTGCCAAAGCCGCTGCAGAATTTTCTCCTCAGCATGAACCCGCAAGCCGGTTTCAGCTAACTGTTGAACAACACTCGCCGTGTGATGGGCAGCCGACGCCGTAAGTGCACCAACCCAGGTATCCCCAGCACCGGCATGGACCAGCACATCAGGGGAGGGGCGGTTTGCGCCTTCGGTGGTGCTGGCAGCCAAAATCGGCCGCCCTGGCCAACGTTCGGCCACTGCCTGTTGGCTACCCAGACCGTTCTGGAACAAAATAACTGGTGTGCTAACCGGAATGCGTGGCAGCCAATCTTCCAAAGCCGCGAGCGTATCTCCAGCTTTCGTTGTTACGAGCAGAAGCTCTACATTCTCAGCTGATTGAAGCCAATGAATGATTACATGGGAGCGGATATCACCAGAGTCTGGCGAAGCCGTCAGGAACCCCTTCCCGAAACCTTGTGGAGCCATGGATGGCGGAACAGAGCGTACAAGGACGTATTCACAGCGTGCTTCGGGGAGGGGTTCCTGACGGCTGACGCTTCTCCCAAGCCGAGAAGCGTGCTCAGGCCGAGGCAAGAAACCACAAAGCCAGGAAGGCAAAAGGGCGGCCCAAAGCCGCCCCAGAGAACCCGCTCCAAGAATGGCGATTACCCCGCCACCCCCGGAACGCTCATCCTCAGACATCATGCCTACATGGCCTCAATGTCTGCGTGCTGCTGGTTCAACCGACTCAAGTTGTTGCGAGCCTCGGCCAGCTTTTCCTGCTCCTTGGCAACCACCTCAGCCGGTGCCTTGGCCGTAAACTTTTCATTGCCAAGCTTACCCTCAAAGCGCGCGATTTCCTTCTGCAGGCGCTCAAGCTCCTTGTCCAGACGCTTCAGTTCCGCATCCTTATCAATCAGCCCGGCCATAGGCACCAGCACTTCCATGTCGCCCACCAACTGGGTAGCGCTCATGGGCGCTTTGTCGCCTTCAAACCACTCCAGACTTTCCAGCTTGGCCAGAGACCCCAGGAACTGGCGGTTTTCATTCATCCGTCGCTTGCCTTCCGCACTGTCGCCACGGAACAGCACGGGAATTTTCTTCGCCGGAGAAATGTTCATCTCCCCACGAATATTACGCACCGCCACAATCACACCCTTCAGCCACTCAATATCCTCAACAGCCTGTGGGTCGTGCTTGCTGGCATCCATCTGCGGGAAAGGCTGCAGCATAATACTGTCACCTGATTTGCCCGCCAACGGCGCAATGCGCTGCCAGATTTCTTCCGTGATAAACGGCATGATCGGGTGCGCCAGGCGCAGAACCGTTTCCAGAACGCGAACCAGCGTACGGCGGGTGCCGCGCTTGGCTTCAGCACTGGCACTGTCACTGCTCAACGAAGGCTTGGATAGCTCCAGATACCAATCGCAGTACTCGTTCCAGATGAATTCGTACAGCGCGTGCGCCGCCAGATCAAAACGGTATTGATCCAGATAGCGGGTCACATCCTGTTCGCACTGCTGCAGGGCGCTGGTGATCCATCGGTCCGCCAGCGATAGCTCAACCGGCTCGCCACTCGCGCCACAGTCTTCACCTTCGGTATTCATAAGCACGTAACGGGCGGCATTCCACAACTTGTTGCAGAAGTTGCGGTAGCCTTCGAGGCGTTTCATGTCCCAGTTGATATCACGGCCGGTGGTGGCCATGGCGGCAAGGGTAAAGCGCAGGGCGTCGGTGCCATGAGCGGAGATACCTTCCGGGAACTCCTTCTCGGTACGCTTGGCGATTTTCTTCGCCAATTTTGGCTGCATCAGGTTGCCGGTGCGCTTCTCCAGCAGAGGTGCCAGATCAATGCCGTCGATCATGTCCAGTGGGTCAATGACGTTGCCCTTGGACTTGGACATTTTGTCGCCGTTCTCATCACGGATCAGGCCTGTCACGTAAACAGTCTTGAACGGAACTTGCGGTGTGCCATCCTCGTTCTTCATGAAGTGCATGGTCATCATGATCATCCGGGCGACCCAGAAGAAAATAATGTCGAAACCGGTCACCAGCACATCGGTAGGGTGGAAGGTTTTCAGGCGCTCGGTGATTTCCGGCCAGCCCAGGGTGCCGAAGGTCCACAGGGCGGAACTGAACCAGGTGTCGAGAACGTCTGCGTCCTGCTCCAGTTTTACCTCGGCAGCGAGGTTGTGCTTCTCACGCACTTCCTCTTCGTTGCGGCCCACATAAATATTGCCTTGCGTATCGTACCAGGCCGGAATGCGGTGGCCCCACCAAAGCTGGCGGGAAATACACCAATCCTGAATGTCCCGCATCCAGGAGAAGTACATGTTCTCGTATTGCTTGGGCACAAACTGAATACGGCCGTCTTCTACGGCTTCAATCGCCGGCTTGGCCAGTTTTTTGGCGTCGGCAAACCACTGATCAGTCAGCATGGGTTCGATGATCAGGCCGGAGCGATCGCCACGGGGCACGCTCAGTACGTGGTCTTCCACCTGCTGAACCAGGCCGGCGGCTTCCATGTCTGCCACAATCTGTTTACGGCCATCCTCTCGAGTCAGCCCAGCGTAGGCTGAGGGCAGGGTGCCATCCAGCTCGGTGTTTTCAGTGCCGTCGCTGTTGAAGACTTCAGCCTGTTGGCGAATGTTCGCGTCCTGGGACAGCACGTTCATCATCGGCAGGTTGTTGCGCTTGCCCACGGCGTAGTCATTGAAGTCGTGGGCCGGGGTAATCTTTACGCAACCGGACCCTTTCTCCGGATCAGCGTGGTGGTCGGCAATGACCGGGATACGGCGGTTCACCAACGGCAGCATCACGAACTTGCCGATCAGGTGCTGGTAACGCTCGTCGTCCGGGTGTACCGCCACGGCGGTATCGCCCAGCATGGTTTCCGGGCGAGTGGTGGCGACAACCAGGTAATCTTTGCCGTCTTGCGTGGTTGCGCCATCGGCCAGCGGGTAACGCAGGTGCCAGAAAAAGCCTTTTTCTTCCTTGTTCTCAACTTCCAGATCGGAAATGGCGGTATGCAGCTTGGGATCCCAGTTCACCAGACGCTTGCCGCGGTATACCAGGCCGTCTTCGTACAAACGAACAAACACTTCCTGCACGGCTTTGTAGAAGCCATCGTCCATGGTGAAACGCTCGGTGTCCCAATCTACCGAGTTGCCCAGCCGGCGCATTTGGCCAGTAATGGTGCCGCCAGATTGCTCTTTCCAGTCCCAGATGCGTTTGATGAACTCTTCCCGGCCCAGATCGTGACGGGTTTTGTCTTCCTCGGCAGCCAGTTTGCGTTCCACAACCATTTGAGTGGCAATACCCGCATGGTCACTGCCTACCTGCCAGAGGGTGTTGTAGCCCTGCATGCGCTTGTAGCGGGTAAGGGTGTCCATAATGGTGTGCTGAAAGGCATGGCCCATGTGCAGGCTGCCGGTCACGTTGGGTGGCGGGATAGCGAGGCTGTATGACTCACCTTCGCCGCTGGGGCGAAAGTAGCCGTTGGACTCCCAGTTTTCGTACCACTGGCGCTCGATGTTTTCTGGCTGGTAGGTTTTTTCCATGGGTTTTGCTGATGACCGTATTGATGGATTCGCGGGAAATTCTAGACGCGTGATTATACATGCTCGCCTGGGATCGGGCCATTGAGCAGACTTCTCCGGCTTTCCTTACCTTACTGCTCTTTAAGCTTACCAAAATAGAATAAGCCGGAGCCCATGCCCAGCACTACCAGAGCCAACATAACGCCGAATAACGGCCAGGGGCCAAAGTTGTAGATAACAGGTAAAGAGATGCCTGTTATCAGGCCGCCGCCAAAGAGAGGCTCGAAGGCCATCTGTTTATAGCCGAAGGCCTCATAGGCGGGCGTTTTGTTATCAGGGTCGGCGATTTTCATGAGAATCAGTCCGGTCGCGGTCACGCCCATGGATTGGCCAAGATCGCCGATGCCGCGTTCAAACCAGTATTTCGGAATAACGCGCGGTGCCAGAAAAAGGAACAGGCACACATTCCAGGCAATGCCGGCGATACCCAGCAGGAGAAAAGGTGCCAGGTTTGCTGCAATCACGGCCAGTGAGAGGCTGGCGATGGCTGCGGCGATCAGGATATCCAGCGCTATTCCCTGGATTCGCAGCATAGTCTCGCGATCCAGAAGATCGTTTTTATCGATGCGGGTGAGAACCTGTTGTACGATCAGCCCGCCGATCATCGCTAGCGGGAACAAGGGCACGGCGCCCAACAGCTCCATACCATCCTCGCCGCTCCCCCAGGTCTGTTTTTCAATCCAGGTAAGCGACTCAAGAATGCCTAGACCTACCAGGATAGCCATGGCGACAAACGCGAAGTGCAGGGTTAATGGTTCAATGGATTCTGAGCGCACTGTCATTCCGCCAGTTGGCACAGGCCGGTTGTCTTTGGGGATCAGGCCACGTTGCTGGTTCTGCGGAATCTCGCCAACGTCCTTGTCCAGCACCTCGCTCTTGCCGTTACGCACACCCCAGTTGATGAGTATGATGCCGCCGACAATGCCTGAGATGACGCCGACGGTAGCCATACCCACCGCCATATCTGCACCTTCGGGAAAGCCCAGGTCTGCGAACACATCCTGCAGGCCAGCCGCTGTGCCATGCCCGCCCTCAAAGCCGATTTCAATGAGTGCACCGGCCATCAATGGCAATCCAAAAACAGGCGCAAGAACGAGAGCGGCGATCAGTATGCCAACAACGTATTGGCCTGCGCCCAGGGTCAGGCCGAAAGCAAGCTGAGGACCCGCGAGATTCCACACTCGTTTGAAATTAGGCAGGGGCACTCCCAGCAAAAGCGTGGCAAAAACCACATTAATAAGCAGGCCCGGCAGCTCACTCCATATGTTGAGCATAGACTCGGGTATTATACCGTCGGCGAGCGCGGTCTCCGGACCGGCAACCGTTTGCGCCAATAAACCCAGCACCCCCGGGCCGAGCAACAATCCGATAACACCCGCGAGAATAGAGGCAGGCAGAAACAGCTTCTGGGCGGGTCGCCAGTGCATTCGGACCCATTTGCCCGCGAAGAGAAGCACGGCAAGTATCAGCAGCGCAAACCCGATTTTATCCGCACTCATTGTCTCGTCTCCATCGACTGCCCAGGCAACAAATTCCCGGAGTATCACCGAGAAAAAAGCATGCACCCATGTACTGCAAGTTTTGGGCGGCCAGAGCCAAACCTTACAATTCAAGTCCAATCAAGGTTTTACCTTACCTGGTCAAAGGTTTCAAATTCGGGGCATGCAGAAATGACTTGCCAGAGAACCGGGCGCGTCCGGATTTTGCCAGCATGGATGTCTTTTTGGGGTCGTTGGGAGCACTATTGGCTTATGCAAGAATAAACAATCCTTACCAACAAACACGATTGATTGAGTCTTATTTTTCATCAGGATGACAAAACGCCATGGATACGAGGAAAAAAGCTCTGAGTTGGCTCATCGGGTGCTGCATGGCTATGCCGGTCTTCGCAGATAGCTTCGGCCCAGATGAGTGGACTCAGTACCGTATGAATGCAGCCAACAACGCCGTATATAACAATGGTGGCGAATTGCTGAATCGAATGAAGTTCCGTACCGGCGATCAGGTGCGTGCGACTCCTGTGGTTGTTGGAGATGCGTTATACATTGGCAACCATGCCACCGGTGGCATGTTTCGCTTCGACCTGCCCAATGGAAAGGTAGCATGGCATGACGACAATCCCTGGTTTCGCCATGCGCCAAACTGGATTCATTCCGAGATGATTCAAGCAGGCGGGCGCATTTTTGTCGGCTACGGTAATCGCGTTTTCCAGAGCCCGGATATACGCGGTACCGGTGCCAGCGGTGTTATGGTAGTTGACCCGGAAGACGGAGCCACCCTGTGGCAATACGAGACTTTAGGCGAGGTCATGCCTACACCTGCGTTCTGGAATGACACTCTGTATGCGGTTACTGGTGGCGCTGAGCTAATTGCATTGGCGCCTGGAAACGGCAAGCTTCTGTGGCGCGACCTGCTTGGCAGCGGCCCCCGTCAATCCAATAACACGTCTGGAGCCCCGGCCATCACCGCCGGCAAAGTATTTTTTGGCGATACCGCTGGATTGCTTCATGCGCTTGATGCCGAGGATGGTGACACACCGCATTGTGACAGCGGCCGTGCCACTGACACACTCAAGCTGGGTGGCTCCAGCCATAACAGTCCGGCAATCGCACTTGCGCCCGCGGGACCGGTGGTGATCAATAGAACAGTGTTTGTCGGTAGCCAGGATGGCTTTGTTTATGCGGTGCCCCTGTCAGAGTTTGATTGCCGCTAACACACTATCAGTCAGGCTTATCGCTTTCGTTGATCATGCACCTGAGGCTCAATACCTAGTGCGCGCAGCTGTTTGAAGTGCAGGCGGGCCTGGCTTAGCACTGCCGGATCATTATGGGCTACGAGAGCAAGCCGTTTAAACCTGTCTGCATTCGCCGGAAGTGTCTCCGAGAGAATAATAACCGTGTCCCAATCTTCCGCTACCGGCGGGCATAGTAATATGCCAACTGGGTCAGTACAGGGTGTGGCGGAATCGGGAATGATACTGTGCGGGATAAACGCATCCGGGCTGAAGTTCCAGATTAGATCATCCAGTTCTTCTGCCTGTTGCGTGGTATCACATACGATGCACACCCGGTCGCTTTGCTGCCAGGCTTTGTTTACAAGCTTGGTGGCGTGCAGGTGGCGAGCGGCGGG
The DNA here is from genome assembly GCF_052091845.1 of Marinobacter sp. Classification (GTDB taxonomy): domain Bacteria; phylum Pseudomonadota; class Gammaproteobacteria; order Pseudomonadales; family Oleiphilaceae; genus Marinobacter. The sequence continues at coordinate 23,661 of NZ_JBQDCO010000023.1, forward strand.
GGTGTCCTGCAGCAGGATGTGGAACCAGTAACGCTGGTTCTTGTCCTGCTGCCCGGAGGCACCGGCAGCGTGGCTGCCGGTTTGTGTTGCCGGGTTACTTTCCATCAGTTTCCATTATTTACCGGCATGGGACATCAGATAATCGACCAGTAACGGAACCGGGCGGCCGGAAGAGCCTTTGGCTTGACCTGAGTGCCAGGCGGTGCCAGCTATGTCGAGGTGGGCCCAGTTGTACTCCTTGGTGAAGCGCGACAGGAAACAGGCAGCCGTGATGGTGCCTGCCGAGCGACCGCCAATGTTAGCTAAGTCGGCAAAGTTGCTGTCCAGCAGGCTTTGGTACTCATCCCACAACGGCAGGCGCCAGGCCTTGTCACTGGCGCGATCGCCGGCAGCCAGCAGCTCGTTAGCCAACTGGTCGTTATTTGCCAGCAGGCCGGTTGCTTCATGGCCAAGCGCCACAATGCAGGCGCCTGTAAGCGTCGCTAGGTCGATCACCGCTGTCGGGTCAAACTTCTTCACATAGGTGAGGGCGTCGCATAATACCAACCGACCTTCGGCATCTGTGTTGAGAATTTCAACGGTTTGGCCCGACATGGTGGTTACTATGTCGCCCGGGCGGGTGGCGTGGCCGTCTGGCATGTTTTCAGCGGCAGCGATTACCGCAACCACGTTGATTTTCGGCTGAGTCTCGGCAAGTACTTGCATGGCACCGAATACGGCTGCCGAACCGCCCATGTCGTACTTCATTTCATCCATGCCGGCGCCTGGCTTCAAGCTGATACCGCCGGAATCAAAAGTGATGCCTTTGCCAACCAGAACATGGGGCTTGGCTTCTGCCTTGCCACCGCGGTATTCCATAACAATAAGGCGTGGCGGCTGAGTGCTGCCCTGGCCAACGGCCAGCAGGGAATTCATGCCCAGTTTTTTCATCTGCTTTTCATCAAGGATCTCAGTCTTGATGCACTCGTGGTCAGCTGCCAGCTTGGTGGCTTGTTCGGCCAACCATATCGGGTGGCAGACGTTGGGAGGTGTGTTGCCCAGGTCGCGGGTAAGGTTCATGCCGCGACCGGTAGCCAGGCCAAGATTGAAGGCTTCCTTCTCGGTTTTGCCAGCATCGGAGACGGAAACCAGAACCTTGTTCAATTTGCGGGCGGTCGGCTTTTCGCTTTTGAAATCGCTGAAAAGGTAAAGTTGGTCTTCGAGCGTGCGGCCAATCAGGCTTAGTTTGGCGAGTTCGGAGCTCACGCTGTCGTCACCCGTTACCTTAGTATCTGTTATGGCAATGAGCACGCTTTTTGAGGGACCCTCTTTGAGTGCGCCCATTACAGCCGTCAAGGCTTTGCGGAAGCCGGCGCTGTTGCGGTCGGTGTCGTTTCCTGTACCGACAACAAGCAGCCTGTTCCAGGGTTGATCGCTAAGGGGGATCAGGGTTGTTTCTGCGTTTTTGCCGGTAACATCACCGGCCTTTTGGAGTGTGCTGATCAGCCCACCCAAAGCGCTGTCCGCCTCGGTGGTTGAGGCTGGCCAGTCGCCTTTTTCTGGCAGGGCGACGACCAGGCAGTCGGCTTTGGTGCTCGTAATGGCATTGCTGTTCAGGCTGAAGTTCATGGAAACTCCTGTAGTTGTCCGGGAAAACCGCAGGTGTAAGCGGCGAAATTGATCTTACGATTCTCTCAAGCATTGGGGCATGTGGTTAGATTATCAAGTTGGCAGGCCGGGTTGCTGTATTTTGCTGGCACTTGATCTGTCATGGCCTTAACGCTGCTGCACTGTTATTCAGCGGCAAGGTTACATAGAATACGCGCAGTTTTCCTATTCCTCCATGTTCCGGTTTACACGGGCAGAGAAACCGTTTTGCACATTATTTTTCGTTATCTCATACGTCAGATTATGGTCAGCATGATTGCTGTGTCGGGCATTCTATTGCTGGTGTTCATGAGCGGGCGGTTTATCAAATATCTGGCCGGCGCAGCTGAGGGCAAGATTGCGCCGGGCGTGTTGTTTGAAATCATGGCCTATCGGTTCCCCGGATTTCTTGAGCTGATTCTACCGTTGGGGTTGTTTATCGGCATTTTGCTCGCCTATGGCCGAATGTACCTGGAAAGCGAAATGACGGTGCTTTACGCCTGTGGTGTGAGTGATCGTCAGCTGCTTTCAAAAACCCTGCTGGGCAGTCTTGCTGTAATGTTGGTGGTGGGCAGCATGAGCCTGTTTATATCCCCCTGGGGCATGGGGCAGGTTGAGAAAATTTTTGCTGAACAATCGAAAGCCACAGAATTCGACTTGCTTGCGCCCGGGCGCTTCCAGGAGCTTTCATCCGGTGGCCGTGTCACCTATACCGAGGCCCTGAGTGATGATAAGCGCCGCCTTGAGGGGGTATTCATTGCCGAGTATGGCAGCGATGGTGAGGGCGTTAGTGTTATTGCTGCCGATTCGGGCTCCCAGATCATTGATGAGGAGACCGGTAGCCGGTTTCTTGTGCTGGAGAACGGCGCCCGTTTCGATGGTATGCCAGGTAAACTGGATTATCAGGTGACCGGTTTTGAAGCCTATGGTTTGAAAATCCGCAGCGGCAGTGGCGGTGATGTGGAGTTGGATGAGGGGGTGACCACCGGCCAGCTTATGCGTTCGGATGATCCCAGAGACAGAGCCCTGCTGCACTGGCGCTTTTCGTTGCCGCTGATTGTACCGATTGTAACCTTGCTTGCGGTTCGGCTTAGCCGTGTAAATCCCCGGCAAGGCCGGTTTTTCCACCTTCTGCCCGCCATGCTTGTGTATGTAGCCTATCTCGGCCTGCTCATAGTTGCCCGGGATGCCATGTCGGACGGCAAAGTGCCCGAGTGGCTGGGAATGCTTTGGGTGCACGCAATCTTTCTTGCACTTGGATTGTGGTTGCACTTTGGCCCGGCCTGGTTATACAGGCGCAAGGTGACGCGAGATGGAGCGGCCAATGCGTAAGATTGATCACTATGTGATGCGCAATGTGGGTGGCGCCATGTTCCTGGTGATGATTGTGGTGTTGTCGCTGGATCTCATCTTTGCGTTTATAGGTGAGCTGGATGACACCCGCAATAATTATCAAATTTCAGGTGCACTCTGGTATGTGGTTCTCACGTTGCCCCGGCGGATATACGATTATTTGCCTCTGGGTGCCTTTATGGGTTGCCTGGTAGGTCTGGGCACCATGGCCAGTGCCTCTGAGCTTACGGTTATTCGTGCGGCCGGGGTCTCCCTGAAGCGGGTAGTATGGTCTGCCATGAAGCCCGCTTTGGTGATTGTTCTGGCGGGGGTGCTTATCGGTGAATACATGGCCCCACCCGCGGAGCGAGCTGCTCAAAGTTATAAGGCGGTGGCCCTGGGTGCCGGCCAGAATGTTGCTGCAGCCCATGGTGTATGGCATCGCGAAGGGAATGTGTTCATGCACTTTAATGCGGTGCAACCTAATGGTGTATTGCACGGCATCTCTATGTTCCGCTTTAACGATCAGCGCCAGCTGATGGCTGCCAGCTTTGCAGAGCGGGCTGTTTATCAGGGCGATTACTGGATGCTGGAAAACACCAATACCACGCGCCTTGAAGGCGAATCTACCAGCCGCGAAGAGCATCAATCCCTGCGCTGGGACACGGGCTTGTCGCCGAGTGTGCTGAGCGTGCTGATTGTGAAGCCGGAAAACCTCTCTATGACGGGGCTATACACCTACGCCAGCTATTTGGGCGATCAGGAGTTGAGCGCCTCTCCCTACTGGTTGGCGTTCTGGAAAAAAGCCTTGATGCCGCTCGGCACCGGGGTGATGGCGTTGGTGGCGATTTCCTTTATCTTCGGGCCGTTGCGCTCGGTCACCATGGGCTTTCGGGTGTTTACCGGGCTGCTTGTGGGGTTGCTGTTCAAGTATATGCAGGATTTGCTCGGCCCCATGAGTTTGGTCTTCGGGTTCAATCCTGTGCTTGCGGTTCTTGTGCCGATTGCGGTGAATGCCGTGTTTGGCGCAGTACTCATGCGCCGGGCGGGTTAGCCTGTCACGGCGCGGGGTTAGTTGGCTTTGGGCTGTTTGGCCAGGCTCACAACAACGCTGTCAGACAGCCTGTCGGTTACCGATAGCCCATTGATAGGGAAGAACAGTGCGAGCATTGCCGGAACGGAAAGAAAGAGGGTGGCCGCACCAAGGTAATAGCCAGCGAGTAGCGCCAGGAACAACACGCCAGCAGCGGATACGTAGCGGCGAAGTGCCTGGCTCCAGCTTACCGAGGTGCCATTCAGGTTTTCTATGCGTATGCGCCATACTTGCATGCCAAGTGTTTGTCCCAGGCGCGTCCAGAAGTAGGCAAAAAATAAGTACATCACCAGAAAGAGCACAAAGGTCAGGCCGGGGTCTCCGGATATCTGACCCGAATCAGCTTTTTTCAGGGGGGCATCCCAGTTGGTGACCCAGCCATTTGCCCAGCCGGTTATCATGGTGTAAATACCGGTGGTAACCAGAAGCACGGCAATGCTGATCAGGCCGTCGTAAACAATAGCGAGGGATCGTTTAAGAAACGTCGCTGGGGGAAGCAGTTCGTCAGCGGCGTGGAAGCGACGGGGCATGGGGTCTCCTGTGATGTTTCACGTTTTTCATGTACTCGGCGTGTGCTAGAGTAGCCGATTTACACACGCATGTAAGTATTCGTATTCAATCGCGGATCGCGCCGGTTTGTGGCGGGATTTATGGAAAGGTATCAAAGGGCTATGAAAACCGCAGAGTTGCGACAGGCATTTCTTGATTATTTCAAACAGCAAGGTCACTCCATTGTTTCAAGCAGCTCGCTGGTACCAGCGGATGATCCGACACTGCTGTTTACCAATGCGGGAATGAACCAGTTCAAAGACGTGTTTCTTGGCCGGGAGGAGCGCGACTACAGCCGTGCGACCACCACTCAAAAATGTGTGCGGGCAGGCGGCAAGCATAACGATCTGGAGAACGTTGGCTACACAGCACGCCATCATACATTCTTCGAAATGCTGGGCAATTTCAGCTTTGGCGATTACTTCAAGCGTGAGGCCATCAGCTATGCGTGGACCTTTCTGACGGGAGAGCAGTGGCTGAACCTCCCTGCAGAGCGGCTGTGGGTAACTGTTTACGCAGACGACAACGAAGCCTACGACATCTGGAATAAAGAAGTTGGCGTGCCGGCGGAGCGAATTATCCGTATCGGAGACAACGGCGGCGCACCCTATGCCTCGGACAATTTCTGGCAGATGGGCGACACCGGCCCCTGTGGTCCATGCTCAGAAATTTTTTACGACCATGGCCCGGATGTGGCTGGCGGCCCCCCCGGAAGCCCGGAAGAGGACGGCGACCGTTATATCGAAATCTGGAACGTGGTCTTCATGCAGTACAACCGCACCGCCGATGGTGAAATGCTCAATCTGCCCAGGCCGTCTGTGGATACGGGAATGGGCCTGGAGCGCATAACAGCGGTTCTGCAAGGTGTGCACAGTAATTACGAGATTGACCTTTTTGACGACCTGCTAAAGGCGGCCTCAAAGGTGCTTGGTGGTGTGGCAGCCACAGAAGCAAGCTTGCGAGTGGTTGCGGATCACATTCGTTCCTGTGCGTTTTTGATTTCCGACGGCGTGATGCCATCCAACGAAGGTCGCGGCTTTGTGCTGCGCCGCATTATTCGTCGTGCGGCCCGTCACGGCAACAAGCTGGGTGCCACCGGTCCGTTCTTCTACAAATTAACCGGTGCTCTGGTTGAGCTGATGGGAGACGCTTTCCCACAGCTGGTTAGTGGCCGCAAACAGATTGAGCGTGTACTGCTGCAGGAAGAGGAGCAGTTTGTAAAAACCCTTGATAAAGGGCTGCGACTTCTGGAGCAAGACATTGCCGAGCTGAAAGGTGAGATCATTCCCGGCAACACCATCTTCACATTGTATGACACCTATGGTTTTCCGGTGGATCTCACCAATGACATTGCCCGTGAGCGCGGTTTAACACTGGATTACGAAGGCTATGAAAAAGCCATGGAAGCTCAGCGTGAACGGGCCAGGGCAGCCAGTAAATTCGGTATGGATTATAATGCGGCCAGCCTGAATATTGAGGGAAAAACCGAGTTCACCGGATACGACCAGGTGGATGGCCATGAGCGCATCCGTGCTGTTGTGGTCGGTGGTGAGCAGAAAACAGCGGAAGCGGGTGATGAAGCCATTGTAGTGCTGGAGCGCACTCCGTTCTATGCGGAATCCGGTGGTCAGGTAGGCGATACCGGGCTGCTGACGTGGAGCGGTGGTCGTTTCAAGGTAACGGATACCCGCAAGGACGGGGATAACCACCTGCATGTGGGCACTCTTATTGAGGGTGAACTGTTTCCCGGCTTGGAAGTGGACGCGCGTATTGACCACGGACGCCGCAACAAGACCCGTTGTAATCACTCGGCTACACACCTGCTGCACGCGGCTTTGCGCAATGTTCTGGGAGAGCATGTGGCCCAGAAGGGGTCGCTTGTAGACCCGGATAAACTGCGCTTCGATTTCTCACACTTCGAGGCGGTTACACCTGAACAATTGAAAGAGATTGAACGCCAGGTGAACGAGCAGATTCTTGGCAATACAGCGGTACAGACCGACATTACAGACATGGAGCAGGCCCGGGAAAAAGGCGCAGTGGCTTTGTTCGGTGAAAAGTATGGCGATGTGGTTCGCGTATTGAGCATGGGCGCAGACAGCTACTCTGTGGAGTTGTGTGGCGGGACTCATGTGGCTCGCACTGGTGATATCGGGCTGCTTCGGATCACCTCGGAGAGTGGTATTTCGTCAGGCGTTCGCCGTATTGAAGCCGTCACAGGCCTGGGCGCACTTGAGTGGGTGGATGAAACCGAGCGCACTCTGCGTGACGCCGCCCGCCTGGTGAAAGGCAGTCGGGAAACCATTGTCGATAAAGTGCAACAAACTGTGGAGCGTAACCGACAGCTTGAAAAAGACGTTGACGCCCTGAAGGCAAAGCTTGCCAGTTCGGCAGGAGACGATTTGGCCGATTCAGCGCTGGATGTGGCTGGCGTAAAAGTGGTTGCCTCTGTGCTTGAAGGGGCGGATCGCAAAACGCTTATGGAAACCACTGACCAGCTTAAAAACAAGCTGGGTGAAGGTGTGGTTGTTCTGGCGAGCGTTGATGGTGGGAAAATCACCCTTGTTTCAGGCGTGAGTAAGTCGACTACTGGTCGAATCAAGGCCGGTGATTTGATGAAGCATCTGGCTTCTTTGGTCGACGGCAAAGGTGGTGGCCGCCCCGACATGGCTCAGGGTGGTGGCAACGATCCCTCAAAACTGGCTGAAGCCCTTGCAGGTGTGCCGGAGTGGGTTGAGAAAAACATTGTCTGAGCAACTGTTTTTCGGAAGTGGTCGCAGTTTATAATGCCGGCCGCTTGTGTTTTGACGGGCAGAGTGACTGCTTTGCCCTAGGTCCCTGATTTGGATACTGGAAAGACAATGGCCCTGTTTGTTCAAAAATTTGGCGGCACCTCAGTAGGTACCACCGACCGCATAGAAGCAGTAGCTGAGAAAGTGTGTGGTTTCCGCGACGCGGGCCATGATGTTGTTGTGGTTGTTTCCGCCATGAGCGGTGAGACCAATCGGTTAATTGGGCTGGCCGGCGATATTACGGAGGAGCCTGTTCCGCGAGAGATGGATGTTTTGGTGTCTACGGGTGAGCAGGTAACCATGTCTCTTCTCTCCATGGCCCTTCAGAAGCGAGGCTGCGATGCGCGCTCCTACACTGGCGCGCAAGTTCGCATACTCACCGATAGCATGCATTCCAAGGCACGCATTAAGCAGATTGACGAACAACGTATACGTGCGGATCTGAACGCGGGTCGTGTTGTGGTAGTTGCCGGATTTCAGGGTGTTGATGAAAACGGCAACATCACCACGCTTGGCCGAGGCGGTTCTGATACTACGGCAGTTGCTCTGGCCGCTACACTCAAGGCAACTGAGTGCCAGATCTATACGGATGTAGACGGTGTTTACACCACGGACCCCCGTGTGGTGGACAGTGCCCGCCGCCTGGACCGGATTACATTTGAAGAAATGATGGAAATGGCGAGCCTGGGTTCCAAAGTGCTCCAGATTCGCGCCGTAGAATTTGCGGGCAAATATAATGTTCCATTAAGGGTTCTCTCCAGTTTCCAGGAAGGTGAGGGCACTCTGATTACAACTGAGGATAATGTCGCCATGGAACAACCGGTTGTCTCCGGCATTGCGTTTAACCGTGATGAAGCTAAAGTTACGATCTCCGGGGTGCCTGACACCCCGGGTAGTGCATTGCGCATTCTAAAACCGGTAAGTGATGCCAATATTGGTGTGGACATGATTGTCCAGAACGTAGGCGAAGATAACAGGACAGCGTTTACCTTCACCGTTCATCGCACCGATTTCAAGCGTGCACAAGAGGTGCTCCAGCAAGTGTCTGACGAGCTGGGTGCCCGAGGCGTGAGCGGCGATACCAAGATTGCCAAGGTGAGTATAGTGGGTGTGGGTATGCGCTCCCACGCTGGGGTGGCGACCAAGATGTTTGAGTCGCTCTCGGTGGAAGGTATTAATATACAAATGATTGCCACATCGGAAATCAAGATTTCTGTGGTGATCGATGAAAAATATCTCGAGCTTGCGGTTCGTGCTCTTCACAGTGTGTTTGAGCTCGACAAGCCCGCAGTAGAAGAAATCCTGTAATTCAGGCCGTGACCTGGCTTGTTGAAGGGCAAAAAAAGAGATTTATTTTCTGACCTTGTGTCTGCATGTGGTCGTATAAGGGAATATGCGGGTATTGGTGAGCCAGTGATCTCATATGAACGTGGAAACTAATCAAAAAATTACTTGTCGGAACAGGTAGCTCAGGATAGGGAGTGAGGGATATGTTGATTTTAACTCGCCGTGTTGGCGAAACATTGATGGTCGGTGATGAAATCACGGTGACTGTGCTTGGAGTGAAAGGTAACCAGGTAAGAATTGGTGTGAATGCGCCCAAAGAAGTCGCCGTTCATCGGGAAGAAATATACCAGCGCATTCAGTCTGAAAAGAATGCAGATGAGTCAGAGCCCGGTAACAGCTGAGTTGGGCATAAAAAGGCCGTTCAAGGGAAACTCGGGCGGTTTTTTTGTGCCTGAAAGAAACGATTACTAAAAAAATCGCGTTACCCCTATGAAAACCGAAACATTGTGGTAGTATACGCCCCGTTCTCAAGGAGAGGTGGGTGAGTGGCTGAAACCAGTTCCCTGCTAAGGAACCGTACGCGAAAGTGTACCGAGGGTTCGAATCCCTCCCTCTCCGCCATTTCTTTTACCAGGAAAGGCAGAACAGGTTGAACTAGCAAGCGACCATTATTAAGTGATCAATGCGCGGCTGTAGCTCAGCTGGATAGAGTACTCGGCTACGAACCGAGCGGTCGGAGGTTCGAATCCTCCCAGCCGCGCCACTTTTTATAAACTGATGTCATGTGAACCCGGCGCTAGAGCCATTCTCATAAGTCAGACAGGATTTGAACCGAAAGAGGTTCGACCGAAGTACACGCAGTGTGCTGAGGAACGCCAGAGCAAAGCGATGGCGGCCCCGAAGGGGTGAGGGCCAAAGGCCCGAATACTCCTCCCATAAGGCAAACCGCCATGTGTGAGGGTTATCTATTGGCGGCTGTAGCTCAGCTGGATAGAGTACTCGGCTACGAACCGAGCGGTCGGAGGTTCGAATCCTCCCAGCCGCGCCATATTAAGACCAGAACGCCTCAGTTTGTGAACCTCACATTCTGAGGCGTTTTGCTTTGTGTAGCTGGGAGAATTTGAACCGGAAGAGGTTCGACCGAAACCTGCTACGCAGGTTGAGGAACGCGGGAGCGCAGCGACGGCGGCCCCAAAGGGGTGAGGGCCAAAGGCCCGAATAATCCTCCCAGCCGCGCCATATTAAAACCAAAGCGCCTCAGTTTGTGAACCTCACAGCCTGAGGCGTTTTGCTTTGTATAGCTGGGAGAATTTGAACCGAAAGAGGTTCGACCGAAACCTGCATACCCCTTTTTTCTCATCATGCGGGAATACCCCTACCACCTATCGTCATCCAATTGACCACTGTCAAGTTTCGCGAAAACCTCCCTGATAGACTTTCGTTAGTTACCTCATTAATTAACCTCCAGTGCAATTGGATGTATTAACCATGGATAAGATCCGCCGCGCTCTTCTAGGGCAGATTGCCAAACTGACAGCTGGGGCCGCTCTGGTTCCGCTAAGCAGCATCGCATCTGCAGGTATTAACGACCAACCGCCACGCAGGGAAGGTGACCCGGGAAAACGCTATGCCATGCTGATCGACTTGAGAGCCTGCATTGGCTGTCAGGCTTGCACAGTCTCCTGTCATATCGAGAACGAAGCCCCTTTGGGCAGTTTCCGCACCATTGTGTCCCAGTACGAGGTTGAGCATGAGGAGACCGGCGATGTTGCCACGTTCATGCTGCCGCGCTTGTGCAACCACTGCGAAAACCCGCCTTGCGTGCCCGTGTGCCCGGTACAGGCTACGTTCCAGCGCCAGGATGGCATTGTGGTGGTGGATAACGAAGCCTGTGTTGGCTGCGCCTACTGCGTGCAGGCCTGCCCGTACGATGCGCGGTTTATTAACGAACACACTCAAACAGCCGACAAGTGCACATTCTGCGCGCATCGTCTGGATGTTGGCTTGCTGCCGGCGTGTGTGGAGTCCTGCGTGGGAGGTGCCCGGATTATTGGCGACATCCGCGATCCGGACAGCCAGATCAGCCGCATGATGAAAGAGCACTACAACGAATTGATGGTGCTCAAACCGGAAATGGGAACATCCCCCCACGTGTTTTACCTGGGCATGGATGAGCGGTTCGTATCCCGGCCGGATGCCAAACCCGCCATCTGGGACGTACGTGATCAACAAGGTGAGGAGATTGGCTATGAATTCGGTCATTGAGGTTCTTGCACCTCGCTACGGAATTGCCTGGTATCCATGGGCGGTACAGTATTTTTTCCTGATTGCCGTCTCCTACTCCGCATTGCTCTTAACCGTGCCGGGGCTGCTGTTTGGTAAAAAGAACTATGAGCCCCTGGCGAAAGTCGCGCTGCTGGTCACCGTGAGCTGCACCCTGGTAGGACCGGTGGCCTTGCTGGCGGACTTACACCAGCCACTGCGGTTCTGGCACTTCTACGCCAATCTCACGCCCTGGTCGTGGATGTCCATAGGCAGCCTGATGCTTCCTGTGTATCTCATGCTGGTGGTGGCCTACGCCTGGTTAGCCTGGCGCCCGGCCATGCAGGAGCAGGCGCAGGGTGAAGGGTGGATTGCCAGATTGTCTGGCTGGATCAGCCTGGGGCAATGGCATGCGCCCCGCTGGATGCTGGTGGCTGCCGGGCTGGGAGCGCTGCTGTTTTCTTTCGGCATCATGCTCTATACCGGCGCAGAGGTGGCGATTGTTAAGGCCCGCCCGCTCTGGGATACCCATTGGCTGCCTGTCATGTTTGTGCTGACCGGCCTGGTCGCAGCAGCGGGCCTGGTCATACTGATTAATCGCTTGATGACAGGCAACGATGAAGACGTTAATGAACAAAGCCTGAAAGTTATCTTCGTAGCCATGATTCTCGCAGCGTTGGTTGCTGCCCTTTGGGCGTCTGAAGGCCTCACCGGCTTCAGCCCCTCGGTTGAGGCAGCGTTTGCGTCGCTCAAGAGAAACCCGGAATGGCGTGCTGTGGCTGTTTACGGACTGATGGTGGGCGCAGCACTCACAGCCTCTGCCATTGTCATGTTGCGCCGTCCCAACTGGCTGGGCCGTTCCTGGATCGCTGGTTTGCTGGCGGTACACATTGGCTGGACCTTCCGCTGGATGGTGTTAATGGAGGTGCAAACCGTCGCCAAAAACACCGCTGGCTACTATCAATACGCCGTCGAGGCTGGCTCCAGCGGGTTGCTGGGCATTTTCGGAACCTTCGGGCTCTGGCTGGCCGCACTGCTGATTATTGACATTCTGGTGCCCTGGAAGAAAAGTCTCCAGGTAAGCACCCATTGATTCACGTCTCCGGAGAATAAGTAATGGACAAGAATCGTCGTAACTTCCTCAAGGGTGCAGCTGCCGCTGGTGGGGCTGCAACCTTCGCGGCTGGCTACTATGGCCCGCTGGAAAAAATGGGTAAAGGTCTGGTAAACGGAACCTCCGGCAAAGCCACAGCCGACAGGCTGCACGGTAACAGCCTTGCACCAGAATATACGGTAAACCCGCAAACTGGTGAGGTGGTGCTTAATCCGGATCAGCGTGTCGCGTTTACGGTTTGTTATGGCTGCACCACCAAGTGCGGCGTGCGCGTGCGTATTGATAAGAATAAAGACACAGTGCTGCGGGTGTCTGGTAACCCGTATCACCCGCTGTCCTCTGATGAGCATTTGGATGAGAACACCCCGGTGCTGGAAGCCTTTCAGCGGATGAGCAGTTTTCAGGACCAGGGTCAGCTTAATCGCTCCACCGCCTGTGCCCGTGGTAACGCGGCCATGGCCCAGCTCACCAGTGACCAGCGTGTAACGAGTTGTCTGAAGCGGACCGGGCCCCGGGGTAGCAATCAATGGGTAAGTGTTCCCTTTGAGCAAATGCTGGATGAAATTGTTGCCGGTGGTGATCTGTTTGGGGAAGGCGAGGTCGAAGGCCTGCGCTCCATTCGCGATGTGAAAACACCACTGGACCCGGAAAACCCGGAATATGGCCCCAAAGCCAATCAGTTGCTGATGATGGAGGCAACAGATTACGGCCGCTCTGCGTTGCTCAAGCGCTTTGCCTTTAATGCCTTTGGCACACGCAACTACGGACATCACGGCGCTTATTGTGGTTTGGCTTTCCGCATGGGCTCTGGTGCGCTGATGAACGATATGGCGAAATTTGCCCACGTAAAGCCAGACTACGCCAACGTGAAGTTTGCACTGTTTATCGGCACCGCGCCCAGTCAGGCAGGAAACCCTTTCAAACGCCAGGGGCGTTTGTTGGCCCAGGCCCGCACCACCGGTGATCTGGAGTATGTATTGGTTGATCCGGCATTGACCGCTGCAGCCTCGCATTCCGCCAGTGATCGCAACCGCTGGATATCCATTCTGCCGGGCACAGACACAGCGCTGGCCATGGCGTTGATCCGCTGGATGCTGGTGAACGAAGCTTACGCCAAAGATTTTCTGGAGTTGCCAGGTAATATGGCAGCCAACAGCGCCGGGGAAGCGGGTCATTCCAACGCTACGCACCTGGTTATTGAAGACGATAGCCATCCTCGTGCCGGTCATTTCCTGCGCTTGAGTGATATCGGCCAGGCGGAAGCGGGAGCCGACGATGACTATCCTGTTGTGGCCAGCAGCGACGGGCAGCTGGTCAGTTCCGAAGCAGCCAGGCGTGCTCAGCTCTTTGTTGAGCGCAAGGTTGAGGCCGGGGAAGGCCAGATCACTGTGCGCAGTTCGCTGTTCAAGCTGCGCAAGGAAGCCATGCAGTTCAGCATTGATGACTATGCTGAATTCTGCGGTATTGAGGCAGGTGTCATCCGCAATCTTGCCAAACGTTTCACCAGCTTTGGCCGCAAGGCCGCAGCAGATACTCACGGTGGAATGATGTCAGGTGCCGGCTTTTATGCGGCGTACGGCATTAACATGATTAATCTGTTGGCTGGTAGTTTTAACCAAAAGGGCGGCGTCGCTAAAGGCGGTGGCAGCTTTAATGGTGTGGGTGCAGGCCCCCGTTACGACCTTGCGAACTTCCCGGGAAAAATCGGGCCCAAGGGCGTGTTTCTTTCACGCTCCCGGTTCCCGTATGAGAAAACCAGCGAGTACAAACGTCATGTTGCTGCTGGAGAGTCGCCTTACCCGGCGTCAGCACCTTGGCGCAAACTCGCGCCACCGGTTCTGACTGAGCATCTGCTCTCGGGTCTTGAAGGCTACCCGTACAAAATCAAGGCGATGATCGGGGTCATGGCAAACCCGATGTACGGTCAGGCGGGTTTGACTGCGCTGTTTGAGGACAAGCTAAAGGATCCAGGGAACATTGGTCTGTACGTGGCCGTCGATGGTTTTATTAACGAAACCAACAGGTTTGCAGACTATATTGTGCCCGATTCTGTGATGTATGAAGTCTGGGGCTTCACCGGTGCCTGGAGTGGCACTCTTACCAAAATGACCACCGCCTGCTGGCCAGTTGTGGAACCGCGTCAGGCAAAGACGGCTGCCGGCGAGCCGGTCAGTATGGACAGCTTCTTTATCGAACTGGGCAAGCGCCTTGATCTGCCAGGCTTTGGTGATAACGTCATCAAAGGAGCAGATGGCAAGATGCATGGCCTGAACCGCGCGGAAGATTTCTACCTGCGGGCAGCGGCAAATATCGCCATGGCCGGTAAACCGCTGGTGGATGCCGCTGAAGAAGACATCTCAGCCAGTGGTATCGAGCCTCTGATGGATCGGATCAAGAGTACAGTGAGTGCAGAAGAAGCAGGCCCGGTTGCGCATCTGTACTCCCGTGGTGGCCGCTTTGAGACCATGGAGCAGGCGTATGACGATGAGCAGTTAGGCCATGCCTGGAAGCGCCCATTGTGTGTTTACAACGAACAGGTCGGCACCACCATTGATAGCTATAGCGGCAAACGCCATATAGGTACGCCTACCCATCATGCACCACGGTTCTGGGATGGCTCACTGCTAAGAGAGCACTACACGGAGAACGAGTGGCCATTGTTGGCATTCTCGTTCAAGTCCAATCTGATGAACTCCTACGCCATCGGCCTTGAGCGGCTGCGCATGATCAAACCATACAACCCGGTACTTCTGCATCACAAGGATGCCAAAAAGTTCGGGGTACAGCACGGCGATACCATCAGCATTGAAAGCCCGGGGGGCAAGGTGTTGGCTCTGGCTTTGGTGGGCGACAACGTGCATGAGGGTGCCCTTGGTATTGAGCACGGCTATGGCCACCGTGAGCTGGGTGCAGCAAGCCACGTTATTGATGGCGAGGAACGTGCAGGCAATCCGTATTTGGCTGCCGGCGTCAATATCAACGATTTGGGCTTTTCTGACCCCACCCGCAAAGATGGCACGGCCACCTGGCTGGAAAACGTCAGTGGCGCTGCTATCCGGCAGGGATTGCCGGTAAAAGTACGCGTGGTAGCGGATATTGTCTGAACCGCGCCGGGCGACACGATTTACAGTGAGGCAGCAGATCGCGCTGCCTGGTCGTAGAGCCCGGATATTCCTCTCAGAAAGCCGGCTACCGCTCCGGTGTCGGCGCCTGAGAACCCAAGGCTTCGCAGCGAATCAACCAAACATTCCTCGCGAATTTCCCGGTAACGCCGACAAACGGCTATGCCTTCTTCTGTGGCGGAATAGTAGGTCTCTTTCCCGCGTTTATCCGACGCCAGCACCCCATGCTTTAGCAGTTTTTTGAGAGCGTAGGTCACGGTATGGCTGTCTTCTACATTCAAGACCAGGCAGATATCAGCCGTCTTTTTGGCGCGATGTCGGTGGTTCACACTATGCAGTACGAGCACATCCAGAGGGCTTAGTTCAGGCAGGCCAGCCGCGTTCATGCAGCGCACCATCCAGCGATTGAACGCATTGCCTGCGACAATCAGCCCGAATTCCAGTTCAGACAGTTCCATAGCGCTGCCAGAAGCCAGGTGTGCCGACGAAACAATGGGGCCTACTTTGCTGTGGGGTGCGCTGTCTTTGCCTGTGTCGCTTTTGGGGTTATGGATTTTGTTCATAATCACTCAGATACTCTTCATTAGCAGGTGCTTCGTTGGCCACTCACATCCGCAGGGTACTAGCGGCCCATTTTGCCAGGCAGGTAGGTGACGATTTCCGGGAATACCGTGATCAGTACAACACCGCTGAGGATCAGCAGGAAGTAAGGCAATGCGGCCCAGGCAATCCGCAGAATGTTCTCGCCACTTAAACCCTGAATCACGAAAAGGTTGAACCCTACAGGTGGAGTAATCTGGCTCATTTCCACGACGATCACGAGGTAAATACCAAACCATAGCGGGTCTATACCGGCTGACTGTACCATCGGGAGAATCACCGATGTGGTTAAGACTACAACCGATATGCCATCCAGAAAACAGCCCAGAAGTATGAAGAATAACGTAAGCGCCACCAGCAGCATGTAGGGCGACAAGCCCAGAGTGTTGATCCAGGAGGCCAGCTCACGTGGGAGACCCGTAAAGCCCATGGCGTTGGTTAAAAAGTGAGCTCCCACCAGAATAAATGCAATCATCGACGAGGTTCTTACCGTGCCCATCAGCCCGGCAACAAAGGTATGTCTGCTCATTGAACCGCTTTTCCACGACAGCAGGTGCGCCAGCGCGACCCCGATAGCGGCGGATTCAGTGGGCGACGCCAGGCCAGCGTAGATCGAGCCAATCACGCCGACAATCAACAGCATCACTGGAATAAGGGGGCGACTGCGTCGTATTTTTGCGGTGAACGAGAAGGATTCGGCTTCGCCTGCGGGTACCTCTGACGGGTTCAACAGTGACCAGACCATTACGTAGCCGGCAAACAGGCACATCAGTAGCAGGCCGGGAAGAATACCAGCCACAAACAACCGCGCGATGGATTGTTCGGTAGCTACGCCGTATACGATCAGAATAATAGAAGGCGGAATCAACAGCCCCAGCGTGGCTGATCCGGCCAGTGTGCCAAGGATCTGGTTTTTGTTGTAACCGCGCTGGCTTAACTCCGGGATCGACATTTTACCAATGGTTGCTGCGGTGGCGGCAGACGATCCGGAGATAGCTGCGAAAATGCCACAGCCTAAAATGTTGGTGTGCAGGAGCCGCCCGGGCACCTTGCCGACCCAGGGGGAAATGCCGCGGAACATTTCTTCTGACAAGCGTGAGCGGAACAGCACTTCGCCCATCCAGATAAACATGGGAAGCGCCGCCAGGTCCCAGGACACACTGGCACTGTAAAAAGCCGTCGACAGGCTGCTTCCAACTGGTATGCCGCTGAAAAAATACAGCGAAACACAACCGATGGCGGTTAATGAGAAGGCAACCCACAAGCCCGCGCCAAGAAACGCAAGAAGCAGGCAGAGAAGCAGAACACTTATCCAGATCATTTCCATATGGTTACTCCTGAGGCGCTTCGCTTGTCAGCTTGGCAATACGTCCGGTTGCAAGTGAGGCCAGAGCGTCCAGCAAAGCAATCAGTAGCCAGGCAAGGCCCAGGGTCATGACAAGCTGTGGAATCCACAATGGTACGGGTACCATGCCGATGGACAGATCGCCGTAATCGTAGCTGTCCCAGGTCAACCAGGCGCTGTGCCATGTGGCAAAGCCGGTAACCGCAGCGGCAACCAGCGTAACCGCCATATCCATGATCCGTTGCACATGTTTTGGCAATTGCTGAAGTACCAGGGTGACGCGGATGTGACCGCCCTGCCAGAACGTATAGGCAAGGCCAAAAAATGTTGCGCCAAGCAGAAGGAATGAAGCCAGTTCGGCAAGGCCGGGTACATTGAGGCCGAGTGCGTCGAGGCCTGCCCACCCCAGCAGCTCATCGAGTATGCGGCCCAGAACCTGGGCCACAATCAGCAACATGATAAGGGTTAGACACAGCGCAGACAGTGCGCCGCCCAGCCGGTAAAATGTATCAAGCGCTCGGCGCATTGGTCTGTTCTCTTATTATCGACTGGGTAATAGAGCGTTGTCGTTATTCGTTGTGGTAGGCATCAATCAGGGCCTGGCCATCTTCACCGGCACGCTCGAGCCACTCGTCCGTCATGGTTTCACCAACTTTTTGCAGGTGTTCGACCAGTTCCGGAGAAGGCTCGGAGACCTCAATGCCGTTATCCCGCATAATCTTTATTTTCGCATCTGTTTCCGCTTTGCTGGCTTCCCAGCCGCGCTTTTCTGCCACTTCAGCGGCGTCTTCCAGTGCTTTTTGGGCGTCTTCAGGTAGGCGGTCAAAAGCCTTTGCGTTAACGACGACCATATTTTTGGGCAGCCACAACTGGGCATGATTAAAGTGGGTCAGGTAATCCCAGGCGCGGGTGTTGGCCCCGGTAGACGGCGAGGTAATCATGGCATCAACACGGCCGGTGCCGAAGGCTGTTGGTATGTCGGGTACTTCAACCTGCGTGGGTATGGCCCCGAGCAGTTCCGCGAGCCGTTCGCTGGATTTGTTGTAGGCGCGCATTTTTACGCCTTCCAGCTCCTCACCGGTTTTCACTTCAAACCGGGTGTAAATACCCTGTGGAGGCCAGGGCACCGAGAAAAGCAGCTTCAGGCGTTGCTTCTCCAGGCGTTTGGCTAGCGCCTCTTTTGATGCTTGCCAGAGTTTCCACGCTTGGTCGTAGTCACTGGCCAGATAAGGCACCGAGTCGACCTCAAACAGTGGGTCTTCGTTGGCAAGGCGGGACATAATAAGTTCACCAATCGGCACCAGCCCGCGGCGCACCGAGTTTTTTATTTCCGAATGCTTGATCAGCGAGCCGCTGCTATGAACGGTAATGTCCAACTCACCGTCAGTTGCCTCTCGCACATCGTCAGCGAACTGCTGAATGTTGACTGTGTGGAAGTTGGAGTCGCCGTAGGGTGTTGGCATATCCCAGTCAGTGGCCTGGGCGTTACCAACCATCAAGGTGAGCGCCGCGGCGGTAAATACGCTGCCTACTCGTTTCAGATAAGACGCAGGGGAGGGGGTGATGCTGCTTTGCATGGTGTTTTCTCCTGGAGCTGACACGTCCCGGTAGGTGTCAACTGTGTTTGTTTTTGTATTTTTTAAAGCACAGGGCTCGCGTGGGTGACGGGAATCCGGTTTGTGCTTTATGTGATCAAAGCTAGCTGGACGACTCTGCACTGTCAAACATGACACCATTAAAAAATAGGGAAGTTGGCAGGTTTATGTCGACGATTTATCAACAAAGTGCTTTCGAGTTATCAGTTTTGTGGCCGGTTGCTGGCAGGTAGATGGCTCAGGAAAGGCGGCGAAAAAAGAAGGAAGGGGTCGACAGAACCAGGGCGGTGCCGGTTCTGTCGTAGAGTGTTAGCCAGGCGGAAGAGGGCGGGCTCAGGGGCGGGGGCTACCCATAATCGCTTTCATTTCTCCAGGCCGCGCAGCACCCTGCTTCATCTGAATGTTGCCACTTTCATCCCGGTAATAAGTGCTTGGTGTGGCGCTCAGCCCGAGGCTGGACATCAACTGGTTGTTTTTTCTTACCCGTTTTGCATTGGCGCTGACGATGGCACGGTCTACAGAAATGCCGCCATTATCGTGGTTTTGCTGGTTTTCATTCAGGGCGTCCCGGGGGTTGTCAGAGCCCAGAATGGTGGCAGCCTTTGGTAGGCTATCCTGCCTTAAAATGCCCACCATAACATGACGCAGCTGTACTTTTCCGGCATCAATCCAGGGCGCGGCGTCCTGGCGGAAACGGTGGCAATAGGGGCAATTAGGGTCGGTAAAGGTATAAATAATCACGGGCGCGTTGGCATCGCCATCGCGAACCCAGTCAGCGTCTTCCAACTGGCCCCAGGCTTTCTCATTTTTCGGCCCTTGTACCAACTCCTGAATTTTTGGTTCGGTGAGGTTTTCGCCGTCGGCATTGAGCATTGTCCCTACGACCACTTGCTCTTTGTCTGGCGTGAGATAAAAGGCGATGGGACGTCCCTGCATCTCTCCAACGTAGCCGGTCATGCCTCCGGGCGCGTCAAAGCTTTCGGTAATGGTAACGCCTCGGTCGACCAGTTGTTGAACTGCATCAGCGTGCGGTTCTTGCGCCAGTGTGGGAAGGCTTAAAACGCATGCACCCAGAGCGGCAGCAAGCAGCGAGGGTTTGAGCGTAGATTTTAATGGCGGCATCGTGAGTCTCCGAATCAGAGTTTATTCAGTGTCAAAGCTACTGAGATTATGGGCCAGGCTTGCTCGCGACAACTCGCCCAGGTGGGCGTTTACCTGTTGGCCGTTGGCGTCGTAAAACAGCGTTGTTGGCAGGGCCTGGCTGCCTGTGGTTCGGCCAAGGCTGGCACTGATATCTGTCAGGACATTTTGCAACGAAAGCTTATGTTGGCTCATGAACTGATTGATCGTTTCGGGCTGCTCACCCTGGTTTACAAAAACAAAGGTCACATCAGGGTTGTCCTGCTGGGCTTTTTCCAATACCGGCATTTCCCGGATACAGGGAGGGCACCAGCTGGCCCACAAATTGACAACCATGGGTTTATTGTCTGTTACTTGTGTCAGCTCAACAGGGGTGCCATCCAACAGGGTGAATGTCGCCTCGGGTATGCCTCTGGAACTGCTTTCCATCAAGCCTATCAGCAATGAAATAGCGCCCCAGGTTAACAGGCCTGAAGCTACGGCAATCGACAGTGGTCGGCGGATTTTGGCGTGGCGCCAAAGTTTCCAGGCAGTTAGTGCCAGGGCACCCAGTAGGCCAGCGATAACGTGAAAGCCTCCGTCGCGGATATCGATAATGCCCCACAGATTTTCCTGATAGTGTTCAAAGTATTGGATAACAAAACCGATGCGGGCCGCTACCATGGAAGCCAAAAAGATATCAGACAGGGCCCCGGCTATGGGAACACCCTCTTTGCGACCGGTAATCGCGCCAACGATCAGGGCGATAATAAACGCACCGATCAGCAGAAGCTGAGCAAGCGGCAAGCTCAGCGGGCCAAGATTAACGGATAACATCTTTTCTCCTTGTGAGAAGTAGCGTTCAGGGCGCTCTACTTCTGATGGTCAGGGTTGGTAACAAAGTCGATTGAAGGGCATACGACCGCTTGTTCAGGCATGAGTTCCTTAGTTTGCGTATTAGATCAGGAACGCAATCGCCGGGTACTGTCTGTCCAGAACCCGGCTTTGGTGGCTACCACATCAGGTCATCGGGAATTTCATAACCCGCGTAAGGATCGTCATCACCCAGGTCGTCTTCTTTGCGATCGTGCAGGGCAACCACAGCCTGTTCGTCGCGTTCTATAATCTTGCGGGCTACGCCTTCAGCTACAATCTCGTACTGATCATTAACAAACACAATGGCGAGCCGGCCACGGGAAAGCTGATCAGCCATGATGTCGTCCACGTACAGCTTCTTGATCTTTTTGTCGTGCACGAACTGATAAGAGATTTCACCCCGGCTACGATCCAGTCGATTGGTGTTTACCAGTTGGCGGATCTGAGCCTGGATGGCTTTTTTCTCGGCCTCTTGTTGGCGTTTGAGGTTTAACTGGCGATCGTGCTCGGCTTTTTCTTCCCGGGCCTGGCGGGCACGAGCTTCCGTTTCATTAACCTGCACGGCACCTTTGGGTTGTTGTTTGCGTTGCTTGTGTTTTTCATTGCGAATCGCCTTGGCCTTTTTCTGGTCGGCCAGGCCTGCTTTTAAAAGCTGATCCTGCAGGGACGCCATGGGATAACTCCATCAATTGATTATCAAGTCTGGTATTCTAGCGCTATAGTATACGCCCTCGTGTTTACCTTCTTAACCAGCAATCGCTGATTCCGGGATTTTCTTGTATGCCTTCCTTTAAAGAGTTTGAGCTGTCTGCAGCCATGCAGGCCAACCTTGCCCAACTGGGATTTTCCAAGCCAACGGATATTCAGGCTCAGGCACTGCCTCATTGTCTGGCCGGACGCGATGTGATCGCCATGGCGCAAACCGGTAGTGGTAAAACGGCCGCCTTTGGCATCGGGTTGATCGAAAGCCTTAAGCCAAAGCTGTTCGCGGTGCAGGGGTTAGTACTGTGCCCGACCCGCGAGCTGGCAGATCAGGTGGCAAAGGCATTGCGGGAAATGGCACGGTCGCAAGACAATATTAAAGTGCTTACCCTCTGTGGCGGTGTGTCCATCGGGCCTCAGATTGGCTCATTGGCTCACGGTGCACACATTGTTGTGGGTACTCCGGGGCGAATTGCTGATCATTTGCGTAAAGAGACCCTTGATTTGAAGCGTGTGACCACCCTGGTTTTGGATGAAGCAGATCGAATGCTCGATATGGGCTTTCAGGACACCATGGAAGAGATTCTCGGGTTCACCCCGAAACAGCGCCAGACGTTGATGTTTTCTGCTACCTGGCCAGACTCTATCCGCAAACTCAGTGCGGGTTTTCAGCGCGACCCAGTTGACGTGCGTGCGCAGACCCAAAGTGTGAATAAGGATATCCGTGAGCTGTTCTACGAAATATCTCCCCAGGAGCGCACCCGGGCAATCATAAGCTTGTTGTCTGAACATCAGCCGGCCTCTTGCCTGGTGTTTTGCTCTATGAAGCAGCAGTGTGATGAGTTGGCGGCAGAGTTGGGTAGCCAGGGTTTCTCCGCCCTGGCTTTGCATGGTGATCTTGAGCAGCGAGAACGCGACAGTGTACTGGTGCAGTTTTCAAACCAGAGTTGCCAGGTTCTGGTAGCCACTGACGTTGCAGCCCGTGGGCTGGATATCAAAGCGTTGCCTTTGGTTGTAAACGCAGAACCCGCCCGGGACCCGGAAGTGCATACCCATCGCGTAGGGCGCACGGGGCGTGCCGGCGAGGCAGGGCTTGCGGTCACTCTGTGCAGCCCGGCCCAGGGCCACAAGATCAACCGCCTTGAGAGTGACCGTGGCAGACCGGTTACCTGGGGCGATACGGAAATTTTACTTTCGGTTCCTGCGCAGCCAATCGCGCCAGCCATGAAAACCCTGTGCATTGGTGCGGGTCGCAAAGACAAGCTTCGACCGGGAGATGTGCTTGGTGCACTTACCGGAGAAGCGGGGCTGAATGGCAAGTCTGTTGGCAAAATTGATTTGTTTGATTTTCAGTGTTTCGTGGCTGTCGAAACAGGGCAGGCAGGTCGTGCCCTCAAGCGTCTGGAAAGCGGTCGTATCAAAGGTCGCAAGCTAAGGGTTAGGTTGGTCTGAAGCGTTCAGAGAGAGGGGAAGGCAGGCTTTTAAGGTAAGCCTGCTGCGCCAGCAGACGCTCGGAAAGTCCGTATTGTCATCTGCGTTTTGGTTGCTCACGGCTTGCGAAACCGGTAAATTACGCAGGATTTTGACTCCCGGCCTGCTCCGGCTCGATCTAAGTTTTAGGTGTTTCGGGTTTCCGGGTAAATCCATAAACCAATAACAGGTAGCTATTCAATATGGATGAGCTGATGTCTCAAGCCGTCGATCTGATGGTTGCGGGTATGGGGTTCGTGTTCGCGTTCCTGGTTTTCCTGGTGTTCGCGACTCTGCTTATGTCCAAACTGCTTACCAGGTTTGCTCCGCCAGAACCGGTGACCCCGGTTAAACAGCCTCGTGCCAAGCCCAAGGCACCGGTATCAGTAGATCCTGATACAGCCGAGGCTATCAAGAAGGCGATTGCACAATTCCGGTCACGCCACAAGAAGTGAATCCGGTAACCGATTAGATAGAACCTTTAAACAGAAGGCTGACACGATGACAGACACAAAGAAACCGCTGGGGATTACGGACGTAATACTGCGCGACGCCCACCAGTCCCTGCTTGCCACCCGCATGCGGCTTGACGACATGCTGCCCATTGCCGAGAAACTCGACAAAGTTGGTTTCTGGTCTTTGGAGTCCTGGGGTGGAGCTACCTTCGACTCCTGTATTCGCTACCTGGGCGAAGATCCGTGGGAGCGCATCCGTGAACTGAAAAAAGTCATGCCCAATACGCCCCAGCAAATGTTGCTGCGTGGCCAGAACCTTTTGGGCTATCGGCATTATGCGGATGACGTGGTCGAGCGGTTTGTTGATCGTGCCGCCGAGAACGGTGTCGATGTGTTTCGTATCTTTGACGCGATGAACGACCCACGTAACCTGCAAACGGCTATTAAGGCTGTCCGCAAGACCGGCAAGCACGCACAGGGTACTATCTCTTATACCACCAGTCCGGTACACACCGTTGATATGTGGGTAGAGCTGGCGAAAGAAGTGGCCGATATGGGTGCCGACTCTATTGCAATCAAGGATATGGCGGGCATTCTTAAGCCGTATGTGGCTTTTGATCTGGTTAGTCGACTGAAAAAAGAATTGGATATTCCGATTCATATGCAGTGCCACGCGACCACTGGCCTGTCCACCGCAACCGCTATTAAAGCGGCGGAAGCGGGTATCGATAACGTGGATACCGCTATCTCCTCAATGAGCATGACTTACGGCCACTCGCCCACAGAGGCGGTTGTCGCGTCCCTTCAGGGCACAGAGCGCGATACGGGTCTGGATTTGGTACTACTGGAAGAAATTGCCAGCTACTTCCGCGAAGTCCGCAAGAAGTATGGCAGGTTTGAAGGCAGCCTTCGGGGAACGGACTCCCGTATCCTGATTGCTCAGGTGCCCGGCGGCATGCTGACCAATATGGAGAACCAGCTTAAAGAACAGAACGCAGCAGACAAATTTGATGATGTTCTGGCGGAAATCCCCAAGGTTCGGGAAGATCTGGGTTTCATTCCACTTGTAACGCCTACGTCGCAGATTGTGGGTACCCAGGCGGTACTGAATGTTCTGACCGGTGAGCGCTACAAATCCATTTCCAAGGAAACCTCTGCAATCCTGAAGGGTGAGTACGGTTCCGCGCCAGCGGCTTTCAACAAAGAGTTGCAGGATCGTGTTCTGGACGGTGGCCAGGCCATCACTTGTCGCCCGGCGGATAACATTGAGCCGGAAATGGACAAGCTGACAGATGAACTGAAGAAGCTGGCAGACGAGAAAGGCATCAAGCTGGCGGATAATCCGGTTGATGATGTACTGACTTACGCTTTGTTCCCGCAGATCGGCCTGAAGTATCTGGAAAACCGTGGCAACCCCGACGCCTTCGAGCCGGTTCCATCGGTTGAGGGTTCGGCACCAGCTAAAAAGGCAAGTGGTCCAGAGACCTATACCGTGGATGTTAACGGCAAGAACTACGTGGTCGCCGTGTCTGAGGGTGGCGAAATTACCCAGATTCAAGGCGAGGGTGGTGCCTCTGTATCCGCCTCCGCTGCGCCTTCAACGCCCGCTCCGGCGGCTGGTGAAGGTGAACCGGTTACCGCACCGCTGGGTGGCAACATCTTCAAAGTGCTGGTTTCGCCAGGTGACGCTGTTGAAGAGGGCGATGTGTTAATCATTCTGGAAGCCATGAAAATGGAAACAGAGATTCGCGCACATAAAGCCGGCACTGTCGGTGAAGTCTTCATCAAGGTCGGTGATGCCGTCGCTGTTGAATATGAAATGCTGACAATCGCATAAGGGCCGGCTTTCCATGAATGAAATTATGACGTTATGGACAGGCAGTGGCCTGTTCAATTTAGGGCCCGGTCAGTTCTTCATGATCTGTATCGGTCTTCTTCTGCTGTTCCTTGCAATTCGCAAGGGCTTTGAGCCGTTGCTGCTGGTTCCGATTGGTTTTGGTGGCATTCTGGCGAACATTCCGGAGGCCGGATTGGCCCTGTCTGCCGCTGAAAATGCCATCCACATTGCAAGCCCTGATGCGCTTCTGGCGCTTGCAGGTATTCTGGATGTGGGTTATCAAGCAGGCCAGGTGGTCACCCCTGAAGTTTTAGAGGCATTCAGGGAAGCCTACAAAATGGCAGATTATGCGACGGTTCAGCAGGCCGGTGTTATGGCTCAGAGTATGGGTTACACCAATGGCATGCTTTACAACTTCTACACGGTTTCTATCGCCAGTGGTGCTGCTCCGCTAATCATCTTCATGGGTGTGGGTGCCATGACGGACTTTGGTCCGCTGTTGGCTAACCCCAAAACATTGCTGCTGGGTGCAGCTGCCCAGTTCGGTATTTTTGGTACCGTGCTTGGTGCGGCGTTACTCAATTGGAGTGGTGTTATGGACTTCACCATTCTTGAAGCAGCGGCGATTGGCATCATCGGCGGTGCCGACGGCCCAACCTCTATCTACGTATCAAGCATCCTTGCGCCGCACCTGCTGGGTGCCATCGCGGTGGCTGCCTATTCGTATATGGCTCTGGTTCCAATGATCCAGCCGCCTATTATGAAGGCGTTGACCACGGAGAAAGAGCGTTCGATCAAGATGTCTCAGCTTCGCCCGGTGAAAAAGACGGAAAAAATTGTCTTTCCGATCGTTGTGCTGGTTGCGACTGCTCTGTTCCTGCCGGATGCGGCGCCGCTGCTGGGCATGTTCTGCTTCGGTAACCTGATGCGCGAATGCGGTGTGGTTGAGCGTTTGAGCGACACCTCCCAGAACGCACTGATTAACATTGTGACCATTTTCCTGGGTCTCTCTGTTGGTTCAAAGCTGGGCGCAGACAAGTTCCTGGATCTTCAGACACTGGGTATTCTGTTGCTGGGCATGGCGGCATTCTGTGTGGGCACTTCGTGCGGTGTTCTGATGGCCAAGCTGATGAACAAGCTAACCAAGGAGCAAATCAACCCATTGATTGGTTCAGCGGGCGTATCGGCGGTACCGATGGCGGCGCGGGTGTCCAACAAGGTTGGTCTTGACGCGAATCCCCATAACTTCCTGCTGATGCACGCAATGGGGCCGAACGTTGCCGGCGTTATTGGCTCGGCTGTTGCTGCGGGTGTAATGATAAAGCTGCTAGGCTGATCGTTTCTTCGTGGTACTGAAAACCCCGCCTTGCGTTTGCCTGGCGGGGTTTTTTTGTTTATTTAATCCAGGGTTTTTAAACGGCTTAGCTCGTTATCCAGTATTTCAACCTCTTTATCGAGTGACTCACCGCTACCGCGCACTCGCTGAGCAAGCTTGTTCAGATCACTGGCGGCATCGCCAATGGCGGTCAGGTTACGGTTGATCTCTTCACTGACCGAGCTTTGTTCTTCTGCTGCTGTGGCCACCTGAGTGACGTGCTCAACAATGGTAGCGATACGTGTTACCACGGTTGCCAGCGAGTGGTCGGCCTCACGAGTACCATCAACAGCCATAGTGGCCCGCTCAACACCTGTATTGATCACGGCTACCGTTTGATGCACCTCTTGTTGCAAGCCATCAATCATCTGGCTGATTTCGTCGGTAGACTGCTGTGTACGCGATGCCAGTGTGCGCACCTCATCGGCCACCACAGCAAACCCTCGACCCTGCTCTCCGGCCCGGGCGGCTTCAATAGCAGCATTCAGTGCCAGCAGGTTGGTTTGCTCGGCAACGCCTCGAATGACATCCAGAATACGGTTGATTTCATCACTTCGGCTGGCGACATGACCAATCGCCTTGCTGGCCTCGCCCATATCATCGGCCAAGGCGCTTACACCCCCAACCGCAGAACCCAGGGTCTCCTGAGTAAAGCGAATACCATCCTGTGCCTGGCGAGCATTCTCGGCAGATTCACTGGCAAAACCGGCCACTTCACCAGCGGCCGCTGACATTTCATTCATCGCCGTGACCACGCTGTCTACTTCGCGGTGCTGTCGTGTTGTGTTTTCCTCGGTATCCCGGGCTATGGTGCCGACATCCGTTGCTTGCTGATGTACGCGAACATTCACCGCTTTCAGGTCGTTTATCATATCGCGCAGGCGTGCCAGGAAGGTGTTGAAACCATTGGCAAGTTCAATCAGCTCAGCATGGGTGTCAATATCCAGCTCTCGGGTCAGATCGCCTTCAGCGCTGCTGAGGCTGTTCATACGGTCGCGGATTTCATCCAGCGGCCGAGTCACAGAACGAACCATCACGACCAGCATCAACAATGAAAAAATGGATACTGCAACACCCACCAGTAACTGGCGTTGCGCTGTTGCTGAAACCTCTTTTGAAAGCAGTGTGGTTATCTCGTCAAGCTGTGCGAGCGCCGTAGCACGTGGCAACTCAATCAGTAGCGACCATTCCCGGCCAGTGTCCGCGACACGAACCGGATATGATACCGCAAGCGTTTCACCGTCATCATAGCGGCCACCCTCGCGATGCAGTGCTGCCATCTTATCTGCCTGCCCGCGCATCACCTCGGCCAAGGGCCGAGCCAAGGCATTACCATAGTGACTGCTTGCTACAATTAAGCTTTTCTCGCTCAGCAAAGTGACGTGGGATTGCCCGTTATAAAGCTGACCGCTGACAGACTTGACAGTGTCTTGCAAGGTATCAAGGTTGATGTCTACACCGACAACGCCGGCAAAGTCACGACCGGCCATAATGGGCACCACCAGCGTGGTCACCAGCTTGCTGTAGCCGTCTTCAATCTCATAGTTATACGGTTCCATAATGCAGGAACCTTTGGTTTCCATCGGGCAGAAATACCACTCCGCTTCGCGGGCGCCGAACTCGTTCCGGGTTTCATCGTATTTTTCCTCGGGATCATCAACCCGTTCAAACTGAATATCACCATTACGATCACGAAAATAGTAGATCTCCAGCGTGCCTGTGCTGGTGCTGTGATCTTCCACGTTCCCGGTGAAGTAGCGGTCCTGACCATCGTACGCATCGGGTTCAAATTGGGCGTAAATAGTACTGAGGTCTTGCTCTGTCACTAATACTGCACGCACCGCGTCGGATAAGGCGCTGCGACTGATCCGCGCAGAGTTGTCGGCCGCAATATTCTCTTGAATAATGTCGCGCACGACTCCCGGAACTTTGAACGCTGCGTTGAACTTACCGCTCACCTGTTCGCCGTACTCGCCTGCCGTCGCAGACAGACGGTCCATGACAATGTCCTGCACCAGCGTACTGGTGTCTTCTGTCAGACTGCTTTCCATCTGGTTTAGCGACAACTGCGCTGTCACCATCATGCTGACGCCCATTATCAGCAGCAAGCTGATAACCAGGGCGTAAAGCTTGACCTTAAGCGGTAGCTTTTTCATATCTTAATAAACCTTCTCGGGTTCGATAATCAATCGGCGTAGTGTGGGTTGTCTTTCCCACAGCTACGCCCCGGGGTGTGCACGTGGTCTACTCAGGTCTTTTTATAAGTGTGCTTATGGTGAACCCTGGAATATATAATAGGCTCTGTTATGAAAGAGGTTATCGGCCGATAGGTGAACTGTTTGAAGCGATAAACGTTGGTTTCCTGTAACAGAACGTGAACTACTGGCAACAGGCATAACGAGTAAAGGAATGAAATATGGCGACAAAGCGCAACGAGAGGGTACTGCAGCATGGCAAACGGTTTTTCATGGTCACGGCTGGGGGCGCACTGATTGCCATGGGGTTGGGCCAGAACGCCCTGGCGCAGCCAGCTGAGCCGATCACCCGGCTTGACGCGATTACCGTTGAAGGTAACCGCTTTTATGAGATGCCTTCATCGGAAGCTACCGGCGGCTACGGCATAGATTCGGCAACTGTAGGCACCAAAACACCCGCCACACTGCGGGATATACCCCAGTCAGTCAGTGTGGTGACCCGTGAGGCCATCGACGACCAACGGTTGGTTACGCTGGATGAGCTTGGACGCCGTACACCCGGAATGCGTGTGCTATCGAACGACAACGGACGTTCGTCCATCTATGCCCGTGGTTATGAATATGATGAATACAACATCGACGGTTTACCGGCACCGAATACCAGTGTGGCGGTCAGTTCGACATCGCCGGCCCAATGAATGCGGATGGCAGTGTCCGTGGCCGGGTGGTGGCAGATCATACCGAGCACGCCCGCTTTGTAGATCATAACGACAACAAACAAGATGATGTTTATGCGGCCCTGGATATCGATCTTGGCGACTCAACCACCCTGGGAATCGGCTTTGTGCATAACAACAAAGACATTGTGGTTAATAACGGCCAACCGGTCGACAGTGATGACAAGCTTACTTACGGCTCGCGCTCGGATTTCTATGGCGCGCGCTGGAATAATTTTGAAAGTGACTCCAATGATTGGATTGCGGAATTGACACACAGTTTTTCTGGCGGCGGGGTTGGTCAGCTGTTGGCGCGATATTCTGATCGTGATGCAAACTATAACTACGCTTTTGGCGGCAGTGCTCTGGATAACAATCAGGAGCTCAAGGTGGCTGGAACCGGCAGTAAGGTTAAGCAGCAGGCGCTGTCGGTTGATGCCAGTTACAGCAAGCCATTCGAGCTCTTCGATAACGTTAATGAATTCGTTGTAGGGACTGATTTCAAGCGTTACGACACAGACACTCAGGCGGGACGTGCGCGGGGGCTGACCAGTGGTACGGTTACCCTTGAAGGGCTGAACGACCTGTCTTTTGTGGATATTCTGGAAACGGCGAGGGTGGGAACGCCCGGGTATAAATACAGTGATACAAAAAGCACTCTCAAGGAAACCGGGCTATACGCCAAACTGACGGTGCGGCCTGTGGAATCTCTGGCTTTGATCGCTGGGAGCCGGGGGAGCCGTTATGAGATTGAGGAAACAGATCGTGTTGCTGGAAACGTACAGGATCGTAATGACAGTACCTTTACCCCTTACGCAGGCCTAGCCCGGATTTCTCATGAAGGGATAAAAAGAAGCGGCTAAAAGTGCTATGA
>NZ_JBQDCO010000024.1:0-51997 GCF_052091845.1 Marinobacter sp.
GGACTTACACCCCCAAGTCATCCGGCCAGCACCACCTGTACCGGAACAGCGCCCGTCAAGGCGCTACGCGCCATGCCTGGCGCACAAAAAAAAAGGACCGCATCTCTGCAGCCCTTATAAGGTTCAACGTTGTAATTTGTCAAATCATTACACTGTAATATGGTGGGTCGTGATGGATTCGAACCATCGACCAATTGGTTAAAAGCCAACTGCTCTACCAACTGAGCTAACGACCCAAAACTTGTGACCAGTGCCCGGAGACCCTGATCGATTTCGTGGCGGCTCAGCAACTGCCCCGAAATATCGATATGGTGGGTCGTGATGGATTCGAACCATCGACCAATTGGTTAAAAGCCAACTGCTCTACCAACTGAGCTAACGACCCAAGCGAGGCGCATATAGTAATGATTTTTCCCCGACGATCAACCCTTTCGCGCCATGTTTTTTAAAATTTCTGTAAAACCCGGTTTTCAGCCTTGGTCAGAGGCCAGAAATTTCCTGGCTAGCCTGGCTGCATCGCTTTCAGGGTAGTCGTTAACAACCTGCTCCATCTGGCGGCGGGCCTCGGTTTTTTTATCGAGTCGGTCCAGCGTTACGCCCAGCTTGTATACAGCGTCTGGCGCTTTACGGTGATCCCCGAAACGGGTTCCTACAATAGAGAACGCTTGGCGAGCCTGTTCCAGCTGCGGTTTAACAAGGTACACTTCGCCCAGCCAGTAATAAGCATTTACCGTTAAATCCCCTTCCGGATACTTATCGATAAACTCATAAAGGCGACTGATAGCCTGATCGTATTTTTTCTCTTTATGAATAAGGTCCTGGATAGCGTTATACGCTTTGCGCTCTTCAGGCTTTGGCTGACGGTACTCGCGTATTTCAGCCGCATTCTCATTCTTGCCTGCCTCACCGCCAGTGTTATCGGCAGCCTGAGGTCGCGCCGACACTTTTTCGGAAAGCTCGAGAATGCGCTGATCCAGATCTATATAGCGATCCCTGCTCTGCTCTTGCAGGCGCCTTATGAGATGCTGCTGCTCTTCAGATTCGCCCTGAAGCCGCCGGACTTCGCTCTGTAGCTGCTGGATCATGTAAAAAAGCTCTGACGTAGCCTGACTGGTATTGGCCTTGCGCCGAGTCTCTGAGGCACTGCTCTTGTATTCAGACGTAGATGATTGCGCCAGAGTTATTCCCGCTTGCCCCAAGGCAAGCGGGAAAATCACTGCCGCCATGAGCTGTTTTCTCATGGGTTTAACCTGATGTTGTTTATGCGTTTACTCGAACACGAGTTCCACACGGCGATTCTGTGCCCATGCACTCTCGGTTGAGCCCATAACCGCCGGCTTCTCTTCACCATAGCTTATGGTTTCCATCTGGCCCCGTGAAGCTCCATTTACAATCAGGAAGCGCTCAACGGCGTCAGCACGACGCTCGCCTATAGCCAGGTTGTATTCCTTGGAGCCGCGCTCATCACCATGGCCCTCAAGACGTACGTTTTGGCCAGGGTTGTTGGAAAGATAGCGGGCGTGAGCAATCAGCACATCGCGAGCTTCTGGCTTGATTTCAGAGGTATCAAAATCAAAATAGAATGTAGTGATGTCGCGCAGAGCTTCTTGCTCAGCTTGCTGTTGAGCTTGCATGCGTTCTTCGTCGGTCATTGAAGACGAGGAAATACCATCCTGATCACCACCGCCATAAACGGTCGATCCCTGATCCTGATCGATAGGCGCGACATCGGAATCGTAGGCACCTTCATCCATATTTTCACCGGTGGTGCTACAACCGGCAAAAAGACCTGCGGAGAACAAAAGAGCAACTAATTTGGTTTGGGCTGACAACTTCATGGTTCATTCCTTTCCGTTGATTAAATTCAATCTTTGCCTTTTCGGTGATTGCTTAGGCAATCATTCATTACTGAACAATAGGCCCCCAGGCCGGATCCCGAACGTTACCTTCTGCCGCTGGGAGACTATACGCAGCACCGCCATCCGAGGAGATAACGGTCAGCACGCTCTTGCCACTGTTTTTAGTGGCATAAATCAACATGCGGCCGTTGGGCGACACGCTGGGTGATTCATCAGATCTGGTACGAGTCAGAACCGTTTCCTCATCGTTTTCAAGGTTGGTGCGGGCAATAAGGAAGTTCCCTTCCCGCTGATGCACGTAATACACGTATTCGCCTTTATTGTCTGGCCGTGGGCGAGCATTATAACGGCTACCGAAGGTGATGCGCCGCGGCTCGGCACCGGGCGTTGCCATGTAGTAAACCTGTGGCCCACCGGATCGGTCTGACGTAAAGAACACCCCTTTACCGGAGCTATCCCAAACCGCCTCGGTATCAATCGCCCAGTGGTTGGTCAGTTTTGTGGTGTTCCCGGTCTGAAGGTTCATTTGATACACCTCGGCGTTGCCGTCTTTCGACAAGGTCATAAGCAGCGATTGCCCGTCTGGAGACCAGCTAGGCGCCGAGTTCAGCCCAGGAAAGTCGGCCACTTTTTTGCGTTGCCCGGAATTAAGCTGGTGAACAAATATGGCTGGCTTGCCGGTTTCAAACGATACATAAGCCAGCTTCTTCCCATCCGGTGACCAGGCTGGCGATAAAATAGGCTCTTTGCTCTCAAGCCGGACTTTGGCTCGTTTTCCGTCTACATCGCTCACCTGCAACCGGTAGCGGGCGTTTCCGTTTGTTCTTTCAAGCGTTACGTAGGCAAGCTTGGTAGAGAACGCGCCGGGAACACCGGTAATCGCCTCATACACTTTGTCGCTAATATGGTGTGCGAGTGAGCGCATATTTGAGGCGGGCGCTGCAGCCGTTTCGCCAAGAATTCGCTCTTCGCGGTTAACATCAAACAGTTCATAACGAGCCTGCACACGGTCCCCGTTTCGGGTAAGCTCGCCGACCAGCACGTAACGCTGGCCAAGCATGCGCCAGTCACGAAAATAGACATCTGAACGCGTTGACGGCAGGCTCAGCATCTTTTCGGGAGGTAAGGTGCGGAACTCACCACTCATGGCCAAATCCGCCTGGACAATGCTGCTTAACTTGTCCCCTGGAGGCATGCTGCCGCTCTCTGAAAATGGCACCACTGACAACGGAATAGCTGAATCAGCCCCTTCGGTAACACGGATCAGCAATTCACCTTGGGCAGTGGTCGCTGTCAGAAGCATCAGGGCCAGCGTCGCATAAAATGCCTTCAATAGTTTGAGTGAAACCTTCTGTATCATGGCGTTACCCGCTTCCTTATCTCAATCTGCGAGGATTGAATTCGATCGTAAACTGACGAAAATAGGCTTCAAAGGTGCTTCGGTCTGACGGCACCGGATACCGGCTTAAAGATCTCACCGCGCCCTTTGCCGAGTTATCAAAGGCTGTATTTCCGCTACTAGCCATTACTTTAACACTGACCAGCTCTCCGGTTGGTAGCAGTGTAATTTGCAAACGCACGGTCATCTGCTCTGTTGCCGATTGCGGTGGAAACCAAGCCTGAGTCAGCTTCTCACGAATCATGGCTTGATATTTTTGGCTTTCCGACAGCATTTGTGCCTCTTTGGCCTTGGCTGCAGCTGCCTGTTTTTTACGCTGCGCCTCTTCCGCCCTGGCTTTTCTTGCCTGGTCAGCCTGGGCTTCCAGCTGTTGCTCCTGCAACTTGCGCTCAGCCTCTAGCCGCTTACGCTCGGCTTCCTTTCGGGCTTGTTCTTCCTTTTTCTTGCGCTCGGCTTCTTCACGCTTTCGCTGCTCTTCTTTACGACGCTTTTCTTCTTCAGCTTTACGTTTGGCTTCTTGTCTCTGCTTTTCGGCTTCCGCCTCTGCCTTCCGACGCTCTCGTTCTTTCGCTTCGGCTTCAGCCTTCTGACGCGCGGCTTCTGCCTCACGTGCTTTTTGGGCTTTACGTTTTTCGGCTTCGGCCTGTTCGCGCTTGCGTGCCTCAGCTTCCGCTTTGCGTTTGGCTTCTTCGCGCTTCTTCTGCTGGGCGGCCTTGCGCGCCTCTTCTTCCTGACGCTTTTGCACTTCCGCTTCTTTGCTTTTTTCTCGCTCTTTCCGCTCTTGCTCCCGGTCTGGCTGGTCTTCCGGCTCAACTACCGGGCTCGGCTTGGGCTTCTGCTGTGTGATAAGGCGTGCAGATACGCTGTTGGGCGGGGGCTCCTGGATAGAAGAGGACCACGACCAACCTGTAAGCGCGACACCGACTATCAGCAGATGTAACGCAATCGAAAGCGCCACTGGCGACTTCCAGGCCGGCTCTCCGGTGCTGTTAAATTCCCGTTCGTGACCTTTCACAACAATTCTGCCTGCCCTAGTCTCACGTTTCGTCCGGAAGCGTATCGGTAATCAGACCAATGCTGGTTGCCCCTGCCCCCTGAAGAGCGGCCATCAAACGGACCACCGTGCCGTAATCCACATTTTCATCTCCACGCACAAGTATGTCGCTGGATGTTCTTTGCGACAGGATTTTGCCTACCTGCCCACGCACATCTTCAAGAGACATGGGATCACTGCCTTCATCGCCAACCTCTACGTAATAGGCTCCGTTGGAATCTACCGACACGACAATGGATTCCACATCCTTGTCTGCCTGAATGGGATCGGACGTGGTCTCGGGCAAATCCACCTTTACACCCTGGGTGAGCATCGGGGCGGTCACCATGAAAATAATCAATAGCACCAGCATCACATCGATGTAAGGAACCACGTTGATTTCTGCCATCGGCTTACGCTGATTTTGGGGCATCATTCCCATGCCTTTCATAGCGCTGTTCTCCGATTGTTATACGTATCAGCCATCAGGCTGCGCCTTTTTCCGCACTGTGGACCCGACGGTGTAAAATGCTCGAAAACTCGTCGGCGAACGTTTCGTAATTTTTCAGCAGCGCGTCTGATTTGGCAGAGAAGCGGTTGTACGCAATAACCGCCGGAATCGCTGCAAACAAACCCATAGCCGTCGCAATCAACGCCTCGGAAATACCTGGTGCCACGGTTGCCAACGTCGCTTGCTGAACCTGAGCCAAGCCACGAAACGAGTTCATAATGCCCCAGACCGTACCGAACAAACCGATATAGGGGCTGGTGGACCCTACGGTGGCAAGAAACGGCAAATGGGCTTCAAGGCGCTCTTGCTCGCGGGAAAACGCCACTCGCATAGCACGTTGGGTGCCTTCCATAACGGCGTCAGCATCGCGGCTTTGCTGGCGCAACCGGGAAAACTCTTTAAAGCCGGCTCGAAACAGTGATTCCATTCCGGAGAAAGGTGTTGGCTCTTCGTTTACCTCACGATAAAGCTGACCCAGATCCATACCCGACCAAAAACGCTCTTCAAACGCGAGTTGCGCCTGACGAGCCTTGCGAAACACCTGTATGCGCTGAAAGATCAGCGCCCAGGACATCACCGATGCGAGTGCAAGTAGCAACATAACCAGTTGCACCAATACACCGGCATTAGAAATCAGATTCCATACTGACAGTTCCGAATCCACCGCTTACTCCTGGCTTAGCTCATGTTTTGTTTCCGGGTACTGCCTGTTTTGTTCAAGCAACTCCCGCATATTTTCCGGTAACCGCTTCGGCCGCCCGCTATCCAACGCAATACAGGCCACTCTTACCGTTGCTTCACACAACTGCTTTCCATCCTGCACCCGCGCAACTCGCTGCCGAAACTCCATCCAGACCCGACCAAATGCGACCGGTTCGGCGGTTACGGTAAGTTCGTCATCAAGCACGGCCGGGACGGCATAGTGAATCGACAGCCGCTGCACCACATAGCTGATGTTGTCGGCCATTCCGGCCCGAAGCCCTACCCCACAACTGCGAACCCACTCTGTTCGGGCACGCTCCATGTAATGAAGATAGCGGGCATGAAAAACAATTCCACCAGCATCTGTGTCTTCAATATAAACCCGGACTGGCCACACGAACACGGCTGGTGCCTGCGCGTCACTCAAGGGAACCCCCTGCAGAATCCGGTTGTGCCCTGACGATTCCAAAGTGCTGGTACGCGTGGGATGTCACCATACGCCCCCGCGGAGTGCGTATCATGAAGCCTTGCTGGATAAGAAACGGCTCAAGTACATCCTCAATCGTACCCCGCTCCTCGCTAATCGCAGCAGCCAGACTTTCAACGCCGACCGGCCCGCCATCAAACTTTTCGATCATAGCCAGCAGCAATCGACGGTCCATATGATCAAACCCTTGACCATCCACTTTCAGCATATTCAGGGCCTGATCTGCAATACTTGCATCTATGTGGCCATTTGCCCGCACTTCCGCATAATCCCTGACCCGCCGCAACAGCCGATTAGCTATACGGGGCGTGCCACGGGAGCGGCGGGCTATTTCGTGTGCGCCTTCGTTATCAATATCAACGCCCGACAAATGGGCAGACCGCACAATAATATGCGTGAGATCCGCCGTGTTATAAAACTCCAAACGCTGCACAATGCCGAACCTGTCTCGCAGGGGCGATGTCAGCAGACCGGCCCGGGTAGTTGCGCCAACCAGGGTAAAGGGCGGCAAGTCCAGCTTGATCGAGCGTGCTGCAGGCCCCTCGCCGATCATGATATCCAGCTGATAATCTTCCATTGCCGGGTACAGTATTTCCTCTACCACAGCACTGAGGCGATGTATCTCATCAATAAAGAGAACATCGCCCTCCTCAAGGTTGGTCAGCATGGCTGCCAAGTCCCCGGCTTTTTCGAGCACCGGCCCGGAGGTGGTTTTTATGGCCACACCCATTTCATTGGCAATAATGTTGGCCAGCGTGGTTTTGCCCAGCCCGGGCGGCCCAAAAATCAGAACATGGTCAAGCGCTTCCTGGCGACCACGAGCGGCCGAGATAAAGATGTCCATTTGTTCCCGCACTGCGGGCTGCCCTACATACTCGGACAGCAGCGTTGGCCGGATCGCGCGATCCTGAACCTCTTCGTTGTCACCAGCTCGAGCTGAGATCAGGCGATCAGACTCAATCATTTATACTTCCGTTTTTTTTCGGGATCCAATAGACAATCGCTCAGCGCTGAAGTGCCCCAATTGTACAAACAGCCCACCGTGTGTCACGTTACGCTCTCTACAGGTTTGGTGCTACACAGGCGACATATTAAAGTCGCGTCATCAAGCAGGGATCATGTTGCGCAGGGCCAAACGAATCAAGGCCTCGCTAGACAGGCCTTCTTCCGAAACCCGGGAAATGGCACGTGCTGCCTCCTGAGGTTTATAACCAAGTGCAACGAGTGCTGCTTCGGCTTCGTCGGCGGGATTTTGTGAGGCGGGCACCGATGGGGAAAAGCTTGTTGCGGAGCCTCCGATGCTGACAGATGCAGGTACAAACTGGCCTTCCAGCTGTTTGATACGGTCTGTCATCTCGATCAACAGGCGCTCTGCGGTTTTCTTTCCGACCCCTGGAAGTTTTACCAGAGAGTTGATATCACGCCCTTCAACGCAGTGGATAAATTGCTGTGCATCCAGGCCAGACAAAATGCCGGTGGCCATTTTTGGCCCCACTCCGTTTACCTTAATCAGCAACCTGAACAGGTCACGATCAAGACGTGACGCAAAACCGAACAGACTTTGAGCGTCTTCGCGAACCGCAAAATGTGTATGAAGGGTAACTTCCTGACCGGCTTCTGGCAGATGAAAAAAGGTGGTGTAAGGAATATCAACCTCGTAGCTTAGGCCGCCACATTCAACCAGCGCCTGCCCGGGTGACTTTTCAACTAAAATACCTCGGATACGACCTATCAAGGAAAGCCTCCTGTCGCTCCCTGGAGCAATTTATTATTGTCGCACACGCCCACTGCGCGCCTTACCTGAAGCGCCTGCCACTTTCATGATGCTTTGATTCATATGTGCATGACAAAGGGCTATTGCCAACGCGTCAGCGGCATCTTCCTGGGGCTTGCGCGAGAGTGACAGCAATGCTTGAACCATATGCTGCACCTGGGTTTTGTCGGCACCGCCCTTGCCTACCACGGCCTGTTTAACCTGCCGTGCGGAGTACTCATGAACCACCAGTCCGCTAGTGGCAGCACCAACTATAGCAGCACCGCGGGCCTGGCCAAGTTTGAGTGCGGAATCAGGGTTGCGGGCCATGAATACCTGCTCAATGGCAAATTCCTGAGGCCGGTATTCGCCAATCAAACTTACCAGGCTCTGAAAAATAATTTTCAGGCGCTCCGGCATGGGCTTCTCACCCATGCGGATACAGCCGCTGTCGATATATTCTATGTGGCGACCTTCGGTACGGATAATCCCGTAACCGGTTATCCTGGAACCAGGGTCAACACCTAGAATAATCGCCACATCAATGCCTGTTTACTTTTCTTCAGCTTCAGAAGATTGTACATCAGCCGTTTTTGCCGGCTTTTTACGCAGGCGAATGTTGAGCTCACGCAATTGTTTCTCGTCTACTTCACCCGGGGCCTGAGTCATCAGGCAGGTTGCACTCTGGGTTTTCGGGAAGGCAATCACATCACGGATAGAGCCCGCTCCCGTCAGCAACATAATCAGGCGATCCAGGCCCAGAGCCAGACCGCCATGGGGTGGGCACCCGTATTTCAAGGCGTCAAGCAGGAACCCGAACTTGGCACGGGCCTCGTCCTCACCAATGCCCAAAATACGAAGCACTTCCTGTTGCATCTGTTCGTTGTGGATACGAATCGAGCCACCACCCAACTCAGTACCATTGAGTACCATGTCGTAGGCGCGAGACAATGCCGTTGCGGGATTCGACACCAGCTCTTCCGGGCTGCAGCTAGGCGCAGTGAATGGGTGATGAATGGCCGTAAATCCGCCCTCTGGTAATTCTTCAAACATCGGAAAGTCTACAACCCACATGGGCGCCCACTCTGACGTCAGCAACTCCAGATCATGGCCAATACGGATACGCAATGCCCCAAGCGCCTCATTGACAACCGTGGTCTTGTCGGCCCCAAAGAACACGATATCGCCATCTTCGGCACCCGTGCGCTCGATAATGGCCATGGCAACGTCTTCGCCCAGGAACTTGACGATGGGTGACTGCAGGCCTTCGAGGCCCTTGGCCAGCTCGTTAACCTTGATATACGCTAAGCCTTTCGCACCGTATATGCCAACAAACCTGGTGTACTCATCGATTTTCTTGCGACTCAGCTCACCGCCTTTAGGTACACGCAAAGCAGCCACGCGACCTTTTGGATCTTTGGCCGGACCAGCGAATACCTTGAAATCAACACTGGCCACCAGATCGCCCACATCCTGAAGCTCCAGCGGAATACGTAAATCCGGCTTGTCACTGCCGAACCGGTCCATGGCTTCGTTGTGCGACATACGCGGAAATTCTGGCAACTCCACATCCATAACGTCTTTGAACAGAGCGCGAATCATGCCCTCGTTCAGGCTCATCAGGTCTTCTTCGTCAACGAACGAGGCTTCGATATCCACCTGGGTAAACTCGGGCTGGCGATCGGCACGCAGGTCTTCGTCACGGAAGCACTTGGCGATCTGGTAGTAGCGATCCACGCCAGACACCATCAGCATTTGCTTAAATAGCTGAGGTGACTGAGGAAGTGCGAAAAATGACCCTTCATGAGTGCGGCTCGGCACCAGGTAATCACGGGCACCTTCAGGGGTGGCGCGGGTCAGAATGGGGGTTTCCACATCCATAAAACCGTTGCTGTCCAGATAGTTACGGATATAGCTGGTGACGCGCGAGCGGAAGCGCAGACGATTCAGCATTTCCGGGCGGCGCAAGTCGATGAAGCGATAACGCAGACGAACGTCTTCGCCCACATCCACATGCTCATCCAGTGGGAACGGAGGTGTGGCCGCTGTGTTCAAAATGGTCACGTCTTTACCCAGCATCTCAACCTGGCCCGTGGGCATGTTGCTGTTTTCAGTGCCAGCAGGACGGCGGCGCACAAGGCCTGTAACCTTCACCACAAACTCGCTGCGTACTTTTTCGGCCAGCGCAAAGCTTTCGGGGGTATCCGGATCGATCACGACTTGGGAAATGCCATCCCGGTCTCGCAGGTCCAGGAAGATAACCCCACCATGGTCACGGCGACGGTGTACCCATCCGCAGAGTGTAACTTCCTGATCAATGTGGGATTCGTTGATCCCACCGCAATAATGACTGCGCATACCGGTTCCCGTAGTGTCTGGTGTTTAAGATGAATATTGAAGTCTGGCAAGCAAAATAGCCAAGAACCATACTGTAAAGGCCGGCTATTATAAACAGTTTGGCGCCGGAAATCAGTCGTGTTTGCCGCAGATTGAAAGGGTTCTGGTGACTACTGGAAAGCAGATCGCTAGAATGCAGCGTTCAAGTGTTATTGGAGCCGCAATCTTGTCAACAAGAGCCGAACAAAAACTCCTTACCCGGCGCGCCCTGATGGATTCCGCCCTCGCCCAGCTGAGCGTGGATCGAGGATTCGGGAGCTTGAGCCTGCGGGAAGTGGCACGGGAAGCCGGAATCGCGCCAACGTCCTTTTATCGCCATTTTGCAGACCTTGATGAGCTAGGGCTGGTACTGGTCGACGAAGGGGGCGTGGCACTGCGACAGCTTATGCGCCAGGCGCGCAAACGAATTGCCCGGGATGGCAGTGCCATCTCAACGTCTGTGGAAACCTTTATGGAATACCTTGGCAACAACGCCAACCTGTTCCGACTAATGCTGCGGGAACGCACCGGTGGCTCAAAGCCATTTCGAACAGCCATTAAAGCCGAGATTGATCACTTTGTAACAGAGCTTGCAGATGATTTGCGACGCTTTGCGGATGAACAGCGCAAACCATTATTTGAAGCCAGGCTCGTTGCCGAATCCATGGTTACACTCGTGTTCAACCAAGGGGCGGATGCTCTGGATGGAACGCCGAAAGAGCGGGAAGAATTAAAAGCCAAGCTGAAAACCGAGCTCAGAATGATTTTGATAGGGTCTCAACGCCTAGCCAAGCATGCGACAACCCGGTAATGAGCGAAAGCCTATTACGCTCAGGCGGCGCCTAACTCAGCCAACACAGGTGCAAGAGCCAGTTTAATGTCGGCAAGGCCGCTCTCATCGTATGGAGCAGGTGGCTGTTTACCCCATACAGGGCCTGGCCAGGCCGGGTCACCTTCAAAACGCACAATGTGATGCAAATGCAGCTGGGGAACCATGTTCCCGAGTGCTGCCACGTTCATTTTATCGCCCCCGAAAGCGTCCATCATGCCCCGACTCAAGGCAGAAGATTCCTGCAGCAGCACTTGCTGCTGGTCCGGGCTCAACTCGTAGATTTCGCGAATGCCGGCAAGCGCCGGCACCAGCAACACCCAGGGCCAGGTTTGATCATTCATCAGCCGGATTTCACATAATCTACTACGGCCAAGGCTAATAGTATCGGCCGCCAGCCGTTCGTGAAGCTGATAATTCTGATTCTGATTCTGGCTCTGAGTCATCGCCGCCCCCTTACGATTGGAACTGGTTACGGCCGCGACCAATGGCATAGTAAATCAGTTCGTGGCGGGCCAGGATTTCCGGATCATAAAGATTGCGGCCATCGAATACTACTGGCTCACGCAAAGCCGACGCAATAGCTGCAAAATCCGGCGAACGGAACTCCTTCCACTCGGTACAGATGGTCAGCACATCGGCGCCTTTTAGTGCCTGCTCCTTGGTACCGCACAACACTAAACC
Source organism: Marinobacter sp. (assembly GCF_052091845.1). Lineage (GTDB taxonomy): Bacteria > Pseudomonadota > Gammaproteobacteria > Pseudomonadales > Oleiphilaceae > Marinobacter. The sequence goes on from NZ_JBQDCO010000024.1 coordinate 11,634, forward strand.
TTCCTGGTCGCCATAAATGCGCTGAGTCTCTTCCATGGATTCCGGATCGAACGCCTGTACTTTTGCACCGGCTTTCCATAGTTTTTCCATCAACGTGCGGGCGGAAGCTTCACGCATATCGTCAGTGTTTGGCTTAAACGCCAACCCCCAGATAGCAACAACCTTGCCTTGCAGATCACCGCCAAAGTAGTGGCTGATCTTGTCGAAAAGCACGTGTTTCTGGGCGTAATTGACCGCCTCTACCGCATTGAGAATGCGGGCATCATAACCAAACTCGCTGGCAGTGCGTGCCAGCGCCTGAACGTCCTTAGGGAAGCAGGAGCCGCCGTAACCACAACCCGGGTAAATAAAATGGTAGCCAATACGCGGGTCTGAGCCTATACCCCGGCGAACCGATTCGATATCGGCACCCAGGCGCTCGGCCAGGTTCGCAACCTCATTCATGAAGCTGATTTTGGTTGCCAGCAGGGAGTTGGCAGCGTACTTGGTCAGCTCTGCAGACCGGATATCCATAAAGATCATACGGTCATGGCTACGGTTGAATGGGTAGTATACTTCCCGAAGCACGTCCGACGCTCTATCGCTGTCGGTACCAATAATAATGCGGTCCGGCTTCATGAAGTCGTTAATCGCCGCCCCTTCTTTCAGGAACTCAGGGTTTGAAACCACATCAAATTCAAGTTCCAAACCACGGCTTTCAATTTGCGTGCGAACCGCAGCTTTCACCTTGTCACCGGTACCAACCGGGACAGTGGACTTGTCTACGATAACCTTATAATCATCCATGTGCTGGCCGATGGACTTGGCTACCGCTGTTACATATTGCAGATCGGCTGAGCCATCTTCGTCCGGGGGAGTGCCAACCGCGATGAATTGGAGAGTGCCATGCTGCACTGCCTCTTTTACATCGGTTGTAAACGCAAGGCGCCCTGCTTCCACCGTATGATTCACGATATTGTCGAGCCCAGGCTCATAAATGGGGATCTGGCCATTCCTCAGCTTGTCAATCTTTGCCTGATCAACATCCATGCACAGAACGTGATGACCAACGTCGGCAAGGCAAGCGCCGGTAACAAGCCCAACATAACCGGTTCCAAAAATCGTAATTTTCATCCGTTAAATCCCGATACAGTAAATGCTAGAAGTAGATGGCTATTGGCCAGATGTCGCTTTTTTCTTCTGCCAGATTGCCTCCCAAGCCAGAGCAGTGCCAACAATCGTATCCAGATTGTCATAGACAGGCTGCCAGCCCAGGGTTTTCTTAATCAACGTATTATCCGCCATCAGCGCACCAGGATCACCGGCTCTGCGCCCCGCTTTCTCTACCGGAAAATCGGAACCGGATTGTTTGTGCACCACATCAATCACTTCCTGCACAGTGAACCCGCGACCATAGCCACAGTTCATCACCTTTGATTCGCCACCTCTGGCCATATAGTCCAAGGCCATAACATGAGCACTGGCAAGATCTTCTACGTGGATGTAATCACGCACGCAGGTGCCATCGCGGGTTTCATAATCGGTGCCAAACACGCTCATGCCCTCGCGCTGCCCGGTAACGCACTCACAGGCTACTTTAATGAGGTGGGTCGCCTCGGGCGTTGCCTGACCCAACAGGCCGTCAGGGTTAGCGCCGGCCACATTAAAGTATCGCAGCACCACATAGTTGAGATCAGACGCGGCCGCAAGATCCATGATCATCCGCTCACTCATCATTTTGGATGCGCCGTAAGGGTTGATCGGGGCAAGCGGGAGGTCTTCAGTCAGCACCGTCTCTTGTGGCGTACCATACACAGCCGCTGTCGAGGAAAATACCATATACGGTACTTTGTATTTTTCGACCGCTTTAAGCAGGTTCAGGGTGTTACGGGTGTTGTTGCCATAGTACTTAAGCGGATTACTGACAGACTCCGGAACCACAATATTGGCGGCAAAGTGCAAAACCGCTTCAAAATCATACCTGGCAAAAACCTCGTCGATTTCGTTTTCGTTCGCCAGATCCCCTATTACCAGTTCGCCTGCCGTGACGGCCCAGCGGTACCCGGTTGAAAGGTTATCAAACACCACAATATCATGGCCGGCCTCGGCCAACTGGCGCACAACATGGCTGCCGATGTAACCGGCGCCGCCGGTAACGAGTACTTTCATGCGGAACTACTCCTTCCTTGAATCCTGTTTGCGCCGCTGCCGGATTTCGGCCCGCCGGCGGCTAAAAAAATCGCTGATTATCTGGCTGCAATCATCCTGCAAAATGCCACCCACTGCCTCCACCTGCCAGTTCAGATTAGGCTCATCCAGGGTTCGCCGTGCCGATTCTACCGCACCTGCCTTGGGTTCGCAGGCTCCGTAAACAACCCGACTGATACGAGCGTGAATAATGGCGCCCACGCACATGGTGCAAGGCTCCAGAGTAACGTAAAGAGTCGCTCCGCTCAGGCGATAGTTCTCTGCTTTCACAGACGCATCGCGCAGCGCGTTAATCTCGGCATGGGCTGTGGGATCACAACCAGTGATAGGCGTGTTAAAGCCAGCGCCAAGCTCTTCGCCGTCACGAACCACAACCGCACCGACAGGCACCTCATTTATGGCAGCGCCCTGGGCCGCCAGCTCCAACGCTCGGGACATCCAGTATTCGTCGCTATCGCCTAGCTTCTCCATAGCAGCCGCTCTACCAACAAGCAGGCAGGAATGTTAGCTATCACTCCCACTCAATTGTGGCCGGCGGTTTCGATGACACGTCATAGGTCACACGGGATATGCCAGATATCTCATTGATAATTCGATTAGAGACTGTTTCAAGCAGATCATATGGCAGGTGTGCCCAGCGAGCGGTCATGAAATCGATGGTTTCAACAGCACGAAGGGCAACTACCCACTCGTAACGGCGGGCATCGCCAACAACACCCACAGATTTCACAGGCAGGAATACCGCAAAAGCCTGGCTGGTTTTGTGGTAAAAGTCGGCCCGGTGCAACTCTTCCAGGAAGATGGCATCGGCACGGCGCAAGATGTCTGCGTACTCTTTTTTCACTTCGCCCAGAATACGTACACCAAGACCCGGCCCCGGGAACGGGTGGCGGTACACCATGTCGTAGGGCAGGCCAAGCTCCAGGCCAATACGGCGAACTTCGTCTTTGAATAATTCGCGAAGCGGTTCTACCAGCTTCAGCTTCATGGTTTCTGGAAGCCCCCCCACATTGTGGTGGGATTTGATCACGTGAGAGTTGCCGGTTTTCGAGGCAGCCGACTCGATCACATCGGGGTAGATGGTGCCCTGACCGAGCCAGTTCACATCTTTAATGCGGGTGGCTTCTTCATCAAATACGTCAATAAAGGTGTTGCCAATAACCTTTCGCTTTTGCTCTGGATCGCTAACACCTTTGAGATTATTCAGGAAACGCTCTTCCGCGTCGGCGCGAATGACTTTCACACCCATGCTGCTGCCAAACATATCCATTACCTGATCGCCTTCGTTCAGGCGCAACAAGCCGTTATCTACAAATACGCAGGTTAACTGGTCACCAATGGCCTTGTGCAGCAGTGCTGCTGTGACAGATGAATCCACACCGCCAGACAAGCCCAGCAGGACCTTGTCGGTGCCTACCTGCTGGCGGATTTTTTGTACCGCATCATTAACAATCTTGGCCGGTGTCCACAGGGCTTCGCAGCCGCAAATCGACAGAACAAAATGCTCCAGAATGCGCTTGCCCTGCAGAGTGTGAGTTACCTCCGGATGAAATTGCAGGCCGTACAGGTTGCGGGACAAATCCTGCATGGCTGCGATGGGCGCGCTTTCGGTAGACGCTAGCAGCTCGAAGCCTTCGGGCATTGCTACCACCTTGTCACCGTGGCTCATCCATACATCCAGCAAGGATTCGCCAGTTGCGGTCAGGTGATCGGTAATGTCTTCCAGCAGCGGGCCTTTGGCACGAACCTTCACCTGGGCATAGCCAAATTCACGCTTCTCGGAACTGGCTACTCGCCCGCCCAATTGCTCGGCCATGGTTTGCATGCCGTAACAGATTCCCAGCACAGGAATGCCATGGTCAAACAAATTTTTAGGAGCACGGGGACCACCCAGCTCTGTCACGGATTCCGGACCACCCGCCAGCAAAATACCTTTGGGATTGAACGCCTGCAGCTCTTCATCTGTAATGTCGAACGCGCGGACTTCACAGTACACGCCAATATCACGCACACGGCGTGCAATCAGCTGGGTGTACTGGGAACCAAAATCTAAAATCAGGATACGGTGATCGTGAATATTGTGAGCCATGAAATCCTCGAGGCAAATAAGCTGTGCGACTCCGGTCAGAGCCGCAACCTGACTGTTTGTTCTCAGCTTACGCGATAATTTGGCGCTTCTTTAGTAATTGTTACGTCGTGCACATGGCTTTCACGCATACCAGCGCCAGTGATGCGAACAAACTGGGGCCTGGTGCGCATTTCAGTCATGGTTGCGCTACCCGTGTAGCCCATAGACGCCCGCAGGCCACCTATTAGCTGGTGGATAATATTACGCATCGGCCCTTTACAGGCAACGCGACCTTCAATACCTTCCGGCACCAGTTTCTCAATGCCTTTACTGGCATCCTGGAAGTAGCGATCGCTTGACCCCTGCCCCATGGCACCCAGGGAGCCCATACCACGGTAAGCCTTATAACTACGCCCCTGATACAATTCAATTTCGCCAGGAGACTCATCTGTACCTGCCAGCAGGCTACCGATCATGACACAGTGTGCACCGGCAACGATGGCCTTGGAAATATCGCCGGAGAAGCGAATCCCGCCATCTGCAATTAGTGGTATATCACGGTCTTTCAACGCTTCAGCAACATTCGACACAGCTGAAATCTGCGGCACGCCAACGCCCGCCACTATACGGGTGGTGCAGATAGAACCTGGGCCAATACCCACTTTTACCGCGTCTACTCCGGCATCAGCCAACGCGATTGCAGCTTCGCCCGTGGCGATGTTTCCACCAATCACCTGCAGATCCGGGTAGTGCTTCTTGATCCACTTAACACGATCAATCACCCCACGAGAATGGCCGTGGGCAGTATCCACCACAATCACATCCACCCCGGCACCGGCCAGGGCAATGATGCGCTGCTCGGTATCGCCGCCGGTGCCAACAGCAGCGCCGACACGCAGGCGGCCCTGGCTATCTTTACAGGCCAGCGGGTAGTCTTTGGATTTTTGAATATCTTTTGCGGTCACCAGGCCCCGAAGCTGAAAATTGTCATTCACCACCAGCACTTTTTCGATCCGGTTCCGATGCAGAAGCTCTTTTACAGAGGCCAGGTCGGCGCCTTCTTTTACAGTAACCAGTTTTTCTTTGGGCGTCATGATTTCACGCACCAGGGTATCCAAACTACTCTCAAAGCGGATATCCCGACCAGTTACAATGCCAATCAATTCGCTACCATCAACTACCGGCAGGCCTGAAATATTATTGGCCATGGTGATTTCAACCAGTTCGCGTACGGTGTTTTCCGGTTTAACAGTTATCGGGTCTTTTACCACGCCGCTTTCGAACTTTTTCACCCTGCGCACTTCAGCGGCTTGCTGATCCGGGCTCATGTTCTTATGCATAATGCCAATACCGCCTTCCTGGGCCATGGCAATCGCCAACTCTGCGTCAGTAACCGTGTCCATGGCCGCCGACACCAGCGGTGTATTCAACGTTATAGTCCGGGTTAATCTGGTACGCAGATCCGCCTCGTGGGGCAAAACCTCGGAATAACCGGGTACCAGCAGAACGTCATCGAATGTGAGGGCTTCTTCGGCAATTCGCAGCATTGGGACAGGCCTTTTGAACGTGCTAAATTTGAACCTTTCGTGCGGCACCTGTAGGTGAAAAGGGTGCAGCCGCAAAGTAAAATGCTTAATCGCGCTATTATAAAGGGGTGTCGCAGGTCAGTAAACTGTGTGATTTACCACTATGAGCCCCATGCAATTGAAATTGCACCCTTATTACACGCTTATTTTTCGGCTACTGCGTATATGCCGGTCAGGAGATGTTTGGTGAACGACCCGCTACAGGATTCCCGGCCCAGGGCACTGACAGTCAGTGAACTGAATCATCAGGCGAGACACCTGCTGGAATCCAGCTTTATGCAGGTGTGGGTTGAGGGTGAGCTGTCGGGCTTTTCCCGCCCTTCGTCCGGCCACTGGTACTTTTCTCTGAAAGATCGCAAGTGCCAAATTCGCTGCGCCATGTTCCGGGGCATGAATCAGCGCATTCGCACCATACCGAAGGAAGGCGACAAGGTACGGATTCGCGGCAAGGTTACCCTTTATGAAACCCGCGGCGATTTCCAGATTATTGTTGAGCACATTGAGCCTGCAGGGCTGGGCGCATTGCAGCAGGCTTTTGAGGAGCTTAAGCGCAAGCTGCAGGCAGAGGGCCTGTTCGATGCAGGCCTGAAAAAACCGATTCCCGCCCTGCCGGCACACATTGGCGTGGTTACCTCACCAACAGGCGCGGCCATACACGATATTCTTACGGTGCTCGCCCGGCGCTGCCCCGGCATCCCGGTTACCCTCTACCCAACAACCGTTCAGGGTCAGCCGGCGACCGCAGAAATCGTGCGCGCAATAGCATTGTCGCAGACCCACGGCGTGGCCGATGTACTTATTATCGGGCGCGGCGGCGGCTCGCTGGAAGATCTTTGGTGTTTCAACGAGGAATCTGTTGCTCGAGCCATAGCGGCCTGCCCCATTCCGACAGTCAGCGCAGTCGGTCATGAAACGGACGTAACTATTGCTGATTTTGTGGCCGACCTGCGGGCACCTACCCCCTCAGCAGCGGCCGAGAAGGTCTCGCCAGACCAGCGGGAGATGCTGAGGCAAATCAATGACCGCGAGTTTCGACTTATCAGCGCCGCCAAAAGAGCGTTCCAGCAGTTGAATACAAAGCTGGACCATTTATCGGCCCGCCTTCGGGATCCTCGCCGCGAATTACTGGAGAAAGCCCAGCGCCTGGACGAACTGGAACAGCGACTGGGCAAGGCAATCGAACAGCGGGTGGAGCGCTTACAAACACGCAGCACGCACCTGGCTCAGCGCCTTGCCATGCAGTCCCCCCGCAAACAACTCGCAAACAGTCGCGAAGTTCTTGACCGCTCAGACTTGCAACTGAATAAAGCCATGCAGCGAATCCTGGCACAGCAGCAGGATAAACTGGAGCACACCGCCAGCGCCCTCAACGTGGTAAGCCCGTTGGCAACGCTCGGGCGCGGGTACGCCATCGCCCGTGATAAACAGGGAAACATTGTTCGCAATGCAAAAGATGTTTCAGTTGGCGATCCGATGTTCACCCACGTAGCCGAGGGCATGGTTACAAGCGAAGTAACCTCTGTCAGCGCCGATAACAGCTGGCCCACACCCCCTGATAACTAAGCCTATTGTCTACTGGATCACTATCTCAAAGCGCCTAAAGTTGATGTTATTACCAACACAATAACAACGGGCGCAACGAGGTAGACTGTATGGATTATCACTCAGAATTCCGGAGATCCATTGATAAGCCGGAAGACTTCTGGCGTGAAAAAGCGGCTGATATCGATTGGATCAAACCACCGCAAACCATCTGGCAGGCCACCGACAACGGCCACGGCCAGTGGTTTCCTGACGGTACGCTGAATACATCTGATGTGGCTCTGGATGCCAACGTACGTGCCGGTCGAGGCGACCAGATAGCGCTTATTTACGACTCCCCGGTAACTGGCTCAAAGCGCTCATACACCTTTAACGAACTGACCGACGAAGTTGCCCGTTTCGCAGGTGCCTTGAAGGCAAAAGGAGTCGCCAAGGGCGACCGGGTCATCATTTATATGCCAATGATTCCCGAGGCACCTGTTGCGATGCTGGCCTGCGCCCGTATTGGCGCTGTTCACTCAGTAGTATTTGGCGGCTTTGCGTCCCACGAACTGGCTGTTCGAATTGACGGCGCAAAACCAAAGGCGGTTATCACTGCATCCTGCGGGATCGAAGTCGCTAAAGTGATTGAATATAAGCCTTTGGTAGATCAAGCTATTGAACAGGCCTCACACAAACCTGATTTCTGCGTTGTGTATCAGCGCCCGCAAGCAAAAGCGCTCATGCAAGCGGGTCGTGACCACGATTGGGGCGAGCTAATGGCCAGTGCAGAGCCTGCCGGCCCGGTTCCGGTTAAAGCAACTGACCCCCTTTACGTGCTTTATACATCTGGCACCACAGGCAAACCAAAGGGGGTAGTCAGAGACAACGGCGGGCATGCCGTGGCACTCAAATACAGCATGAAATTAGTGTACGACGCCAATCCGGGTGACGTATTTTGGGCCGCGTCGGACGTAGGCTGGGTGGTAGGCCACAGCTATATAGTGTACGCCCCACTGTTTGCAGGTTGTACAACCATACTCTATGAGGGCAAACCTGTCAGAACACCAGATGCCGGGGCTTTTTGGCGCGTGGTGCAGGATCATAAAGTAAACATCCTGTTCACCGCTCCTACCGCTTTCCGTGCCGTACGCAAAGAAGACCCGGAGGCAGATGAGCATTTACGTTACAACACCGACTCACTGCGAAAGATTTTCCTGGCAGGTGAACGCCTGGACCCCCCAACTTATGAGTGGCTACGGGAGCACACGCAGCTACCTATACTGGATCACTGGTGGCAAACCGAAACCGGCTGGGCCATTTGCTGCAACCCGGTTGGTATCGAAACACTGCCCACCAAGCCCGGCTCTGCAACAGTACCCTCACCTGGCTATAATGTTCAGGTTGTCAGTCCCGACGGCAGCCAGATAGCCGCCGGCGAACAGGGCCAAATTGCGGTTAAACTACCCTTACCCCCTGGCTGCCTGACGACCGTTTGGGAGGATGACCAACGATTCCTGGACAGCTACCTGAACCCGATTCCCGGCTTCTACAGCTCGGGCGACGGCGGCTTTATCGACGAAGACGGCTATGTCTTCGTGATGGGGCGCACCGATGACGTAATTAACGTGGCGGGCCACCGTTTATCCACCGGTGAAATGGAAGAAGTCGTTGCCTCTCATCCAGCCATTGCCGAGTGCTGTGTCGTGGGCGCTCACGATGATATGCGTGGCCAGGTCCCCTTGGGGCTTGTACTGATTAAAGACGGCGCCACCATTGATCACGACGAGTTGGAGGAAGAGTTGGTTGAAATGGTGCGAGACAAGATAGGCGCAGTCGCCTGCTTCCGCCGGGCTCTTGTGGTGGAACGCTTACCCAAAACCCGTTCAGGCAAAATATTAAGACGGGTTATTCGGCAAATCGCCGACGGCGAAAAATATGCGGTGCCAAGCACCATTGACGACCCCGCCATTCTTGAGGAAATCAGTGAGCAATTCCACCGCTGACAGAAACTGCTCAGGGGCTGCTCAGGCAACGTTGACGGCCCCGGAAGTCGATCTATACTAAAAATGCTGTGGAGGACCTTCAGCGCCCCGTGAGGGGAAATCTCGGAAATACAGGAAAGATCAATGTCCGATACAAAAACAGGCAGCGTAAAGTGGTTTAACGAATCCAAAGGGTTTGGATTCATTGCTCAGGATGGCGGTGATGATGTCTTTGTGCACTACAGTGCCATCAATTCTGGTGGGTTCCGCACCCTTACAGAAGGCCAACAAGTGCAGTTCACCGTTACACAAGGCCCCAAAGGCCCTCAGGCGGAAAATGTAACAGCAGTCTAGTTATCTTTCTGGCCTTTGCCCCTCACGGGCATAAAAGAAGACAACAAGCCGGCAGAGATGCCGGCTTGTTGTCTTTTGAGCGGGTTAGCGAATCTGAAAACCTGTTTATCAGGCGCTTACCACACCCTCCTCGCTGCTGACGTTGGCTTTGTTTTCACCTACCGCCTGGGCGACTGCGGAAAACAATGCCTGTAGCGTTGCAGAGGTTGTATCTTCTGCCAAAGCAGCGGCGCTGCAATGCTTACCGCCTGCGGTTAGCCGTATACACGCCAGGGCATTGGCGCGGGTACCTTCACCCAGGGAAAACTCATCATACGCTTCCACGGCAATAGCAAAGCCAAAACACTTTTCCAGCGCGCCAGATACGGCCTCAACGGCACCAAGGCCCCGACCTTCAAGGCGCAATGGCGCGGCTTCACCGCCAAAGGTTACCTCAGCAAACACGCCCTGCTCATCTCGGTGCAAATCGTAAGCTCGCAATGCCCAGTTTTCATGCACCTTCAAATACCGCTGCTCAAACAGGCTGTGAATGGCCATGGAGTCGATCTCGCCACCATTGGTTTCTGCTGCTGTCTGAACCACTTTGCTGAACTCGATCTGCAACCAGCGAGGCAAGCTGATGTTGTAGTCCCGCTCGAGAATGTAGGCGACGCCACCCTTGCCAGACTGGCTGTTGATGCGCACCACTTCTTCATACCTGCGCCCCAGATCGAAGGGGTCGATGGGCAAGTAAGCCACGTTCCAGACATCGCCATCTTTCCTGCGTGCCAGGCATTTACGTATGGCGTCCTGGTGGCTGCCGGAGAATGCCGTGAACACCAGTTCGCCCGCGTAAGGGTGCCGCGGGTGTGTGGAGATTTCCGTGCAGGCTTCCACAACTTCGGTGATTTCCGCCATGCCAGATAAATCCAGCGTCGGGTCTATACCCTGGGAATACAGGTTCATGGCCATGGTTACCAAATCCATGTTGCCGGTGCGCTCGCCGTTGCCCATCAGGGTGCCTTCTACGCGATCCGCACCGGCCATCACCGCCAACTCCGCAGCGGCCACGCCACACCCCCTGTCATTGTGGGTGTGCACGCTAATGTTGATGTGTTCACGGTGGCGAATGTTGTCGCACACGTATTCAATCTGATCTGCAAATACGTTCGGGGTGGACATTTCCACAGTAGCAGGCAGATTAAAGATAACCGGCTGCCCCTGGTCCGGGCGCCATACATTCGTTACCGCGTCCAGAACGTCCACCGCGAAATCCAGCTCGGTTCCGGTAAAGCTCTCTGGTGAATACTGGAAGGTCCATTCGGTGTCCGGATAGCGTGCCGCTAAATCCTTGACCACTTGCGCCCCGTTAACCGCAATATCACGAATCCCCGCTCGGTCCAGGCCGAACACCTGCTCACGCTGCACCGTGGAAGTCGAGTTGTACACGTGCACAATGGCGCACCGGGCACCTTCCAGCGCCTCATAGGTCCGTTTGATCAATTCAGGCCGGGCCTGGGTCAGCACCTGGATTTTCACATCGTCAGGGATTCGGTTTTCTTCAATCAGCTTGCGGCAAAAATCAAAGTCCGGCTGGCTGGCGGCCGGAAAACCGATTTCAATTTCCTTAAAACCCAGTTTTACCAACAAATCAAACATTCGCTGCTTTTGGGCCACATTCATGGGCTTCACCAGGGCCTGATTGCCATCGCGAAGGTCCACCGCACACCATGTGGGCGCTTTTTTGATGACCCTGTCTGGCCAGCGACGATTGGTTTTGGCGACAGGCGGGAAGGCCACATATTTGCGATAATCAAAAGCCATATCTGTTGTTCTCCGTAGCGGTTCGGATGTTTGTCTTAATGGTATCCAGCATAACGCGATTCCTGGAGCAGGCGATTGCTAATTAAAGGACAAAAAAGTACTTTAATGATCATATATTTCAAAAAATCGAACAGCGGCGACATTTTATGGCTATTAAACCCGAATCACTCATACAAATTGACAAAATAGACCGGCGCATTCTTACTCAGATACAGCAAGACGCCTCTTTGACGAACCAGCAGTTGGCGGAAAAAGTTGGGTTATCGCCCTCACCCTGCCTGAGGCGGGTGCGGGCACTGGAAGACGCCGGCGTTATCGTACGCACCGCAACCGTGCTTAATCACAAAAAGCTGGGGCTTTCCTTAACCGTTATTATATTGATTGGCATGGACAGGCATACACCGGAACGCTTTGCAGCATTCGAGGCACAGGTAGGCGAATATTCTGAAGTTCTGGAGTGCTATTTGGTAACTGGCCACGATGCAGATTACATGCTGAAAGTGGTGGTGCCAGACATGGACGAATATCACCATTTCTTGCTTAACCGGATCACCCGTATTCAGGGGGTAAGCGGTGTCCATTCCAGCTTTGTTTTAAAGCGTGTTATCGACAGTACCGCCCTGCCTCTGGGCTATCTGTCATAACCCTTCCCAGCCGGCAACCGACCCTCTTGCCGGATATCCACTTTCGCCACCTGTACCTTGTGCGGCTGGCTCCGTACAATAAACACCACTTTATTCTACGAAACACCACAGAACGGAAACCATAATGCGAGCAAGCCGTTACCTGATTGCAACCCAAAAAGAGACGCCTTCTGACGCGGAAATTATCAGCCACCAGTTGATGCTACGCGCAGGCATGATCCGGAAACTGGCGGCAGGTCTTTATACCTGGCTACCCATGGGCCTGAGAACCCTGCGCAAAGTCGAGCGGATTGTTCGCGAAGAAATGGACAAGAGCGGCGCCCAGGAAATTCTGATGCCAGCGATTCAGCCCGCAGAACTCTGGGAAGAATCCGGCCGCTGGGAGCAATATGGCGGCGAACTGCTGCGAATGAACGATCGCCACGGCCGTGAATTCTGCTTTGGCCCCACCCATGAAGAAGTAATTACTGATCTGGTTCGAAATGAACTGAAAAGCTACAAGGAACTGCCGGCCAACTTTTATCAGGTTCAGACCAAGTTCCGGGATGAACGCCGACCGCGTTTCGGGGTGATGCGCGCCCGGGAGTTCACCATGAAGGACGCCTATTCCTTCCATGCCAATGCCGAATCTCTCGATGAAACCTATCAGGTTATGCACCGCACCTACTGCGCTATCTTTGATCGCCTGGGGCTGGACTACCGCCCGGTACAAGCAGATTCCGGCGCCATTGGCGGCAGTGCGTCTCACGAGTTCCACGTGCTGGCCTCATCCGGCGAAGACGACATAGTATTCAGCACCGAAAGTGATTACGCGGCTAACATTGAAAAAGCCGAAGCGGTCGCGCCATTAGGCGAGCCGGCAACACCTGGCGAAGAGCTGAAGGAAATTGCCACGCCAGACCAGCGAACCATTGAGGCGCTCTCGACGTTCCTGAACATTGATGCCACTCGTACTGTTAAAACGTTGCTGGTTAAATCCGAAGCAGACGACGAAGGCAAGGCAGGTCTGGCGGCACTTATTCTGCGTGGCGACCACACGCTGAACGACATTAAAGCGGAAAACCTGGCAGGCATTGCAGAACCCCTGACCATGGCAACCGACGAAGAGATTGAATCAATCATTGGCTGCAAAGCCGGCTCCATTGGCCCGGTTAATCTGAATGTGCCTGTTATCGTGGATCGCAGCGCGGCCCACCTGGCGGATTTCGTCTGTGGCGCGAACAAAGACGGCTTTCATCTGACCGGTGTAAACTGGAGGCGGGATTTGCCTCTGGGCCGTGTTGAGGACATTCGCAATGTGGTAGAAGGCGATGCCAGCCCGGATGGCAAAGGCACTCTGGAAATACGCAGAGGCATTGAAGTTGGCCATATATTCAAATTGGGCAACAAGTACAGCACAGCCATGAACGCCACCGTACTCGACGAGAACGGCAAAATGGTTAGCATGGATATGGGCTGTTATGGAATCGGCGTATCTCGTATTGTGGCTGCCTCTATCGAACAAAACCACGACGACAAGGGGATTATCTGGCCAGATGCCATTGCGCCGTTCCAGGTGGCTATTGTTACGCTTAATGGCCACAAAGCCCCGGCCGTGGCTGAAGCAGGTGAGAAACTTTACGAACAATTGCAGCAGGCCGGCTTTGATGTGCTGCTGGACGATCGCAAAGAACGTCCGGGCGTAAAGTTTGCCGATATGGAACTAATGGGCATCCCCCACCGCTTTGTGATTTCGGATCGCGGGCTTACAGCAGGGACCTTGGAGTACAAGGGGCGCAAAGACGCCGATAAGCAGGATGTTGCCGTTGAAGAAGCATTGCAGGTTCTTGCCAGCGTTTCGTCGAAATAAGGTTTATAACACCAAACCCTGACCGGCAGATGAGCGGCTGGATGTTCACGAGGAACATTCAGCCGCCGACAATGCCCGGCTCCACCTCTAACTCTACACCAAAACGTTTCTGTACCGACTGGCGAATATCCGAGGCCAGCTCAAGCACATCTTGCCCTGTCCCACATGAATGATTGATGAGCACCAGCGCTTGTCGGTTGTGAACGCCTACACGGGCATTTCGGTAGCCTTTCCACCCACTTTGATCAATCAACCAGGCGGCCGCCAGTTTTACGGTACCACTGTGGGGATAACCAACCACGTCGGGATACTCAGCCTGTAGCCCCTGAAATTTTTCACGGGTTACCACAGGATTCTTAAAAAAGCTGCCCACGTTGGGAAGGATAGCCGGGTCTGGCAACTTGCGGTGACGAACGGCCATCACAGCTTCGGCGACCGTGAGCGCAGCCAGATCTCTTGCGGCCGCATCGCCCAGGTATTCCTTGAGATCCTGATAGCCAAGCTGCAATGGCTTTTGTCGGGACAAGCGAAGCCGAATGGCGGTAATAATGTATCGACCCGGCCAGCGCTTGAACAAGCTGTTGCGGTAGGCAAAATCGCAGTCTGCATTCTCCAGACACACCACTTCGTTTGATTCGCGATCCAGAGCCGTTACCGACACCAGGGTATCGCACAATTCGACACCGTAAGCGCCAATATTCTGAACCGGCGCGGCGCCGGCAGTACCGGGAATGAGGGCCAGGTTTTCAATGCCCCGATACCCTGCCCCGGCAGCATACAAAACCGAATCATGCCAGTTTTCACCTGCCCCTAAAACGAGCGTAGCGCCGGTTTCGTCTACTTGCTCCCAACAGCGCCCAGCTATCTGCATGCGCATCACAAGGCCGCTGAACTTGCCGGCAAAAACCAGATTGCTGCCACCACCCAGCACGAGCGTACTGTGTTCGTTCAACTGTGCCCACGCCAGAGCGTCACACAAATCGTCCAGGCTGGTCACATCCACGTAAAACTGTGCCGAAGCGGATACGCGAAGAGTATTGAGCCGGGAAAGCTCCACGTTCTCTTTCAGTTTCGCCTGTAGCCAGTCTTTCTGGCTCACGCCATACGCCCCTGAATAGTGCGGATCAGGCCTTCGCCAGCTTCTTCAATCAGGTCGAGCACCTGCTCGAACCCGTCTTCGCCACCAAAGTAAGGGTCTGGCACCTCGGCTACGCCAGAGCGCCCATATTCGAGAAACAACGAGGGTTCTGTGCCGCCATTCTGATGCCAGATATCTTTGACATCTGCGAGGTTCTGACGGTCCATCACAATCACATAGTCAAAGATATCGAGATCTTTTTCAGAAAACTGGCGCGCCTGAAGCGCACTGATATCCACCCCACGTTTCCCTGCAGCTTCCTGCGACCGCGAATCCGGCCCCTTACCTATGTGCCAATTACTGGTGCCACAGGAGTCGATGTGAACCTGATCCTGCAACCCGGCCTGGTCAACCAGTTTGCGAAATACGCCCTCTGCGGTCGGCGAACGACAGATATTGCCCAGACACACAAACAGCACACTAACACGCTCACTCATGCCTCGTTTTCTCCTGTTTCAATCAATTTAGCCATCCAGGCTCTGACACGTTGTAAATCTGCTTCGGTATCAACGCCAGCCGGCGGGGTTCCCGCGGCCACTTCAACATGGATACGAGCACCGTTGTACAGGGCTCGAAGCTGCTCCAACGACTCAGCCTGTTCCGTGGGGGCCGGCGGCCAGGAAACAAACTGACTCAACACACTGGCGCGATACCCGTAAATGCCAATGTGGCGAAAATACCCGGTGCCATTTTTAAGGGCAGCCCCGGCATTGGCGGCTGTCACACCATTCTTGCTGATATCAGCCCAATGATCCCGTGCCCAGGGAATAGGGGCACGGCTGAAGTAGTGGGCCATTCCTTCCACATCAAACACAACCTTTACTACATTGGGGTTGAGGACCTGCTCTAAATCATGAAGGCGTTCGCAGAGTGTGGAAATTGCAGCCTCGGGATAGCGCTCCAGGTTGTCTGCCACCTGGTCGATCAATTCTGCCGGAATTAATGGCTCATCGCCCTGTACATTTACAACCCGGTGATCCTCATCAAGCTCAAGTTGACGTACAACCTCTTCCAGTCGGTCGGTACCGCTGACATGGTTGGGTGAAGTCATGATCACTTCCGCACCGAAAGCCCCACAGGCAGCCTGAATACGTGCATCGTCGGTAGCCACCACCACGCGGCTAGCCTGACTTTCAGAAGCACGTTCGCAAACGTGCTGGATCATCGGCTTGCCGGCAATATCCAGCAACGGTTTACCAGGCAATCGGGTGGAGGCATAGCGGGCCGGAATCACAACCGTAAAAGACATAGGGTTTCGATCCTGCAGAGAACTGGCTCAGTTCTTGTGTAGACGTTCGTCGGTGGAGAGTGTGCGGGCCTCAGTGGCCAGCATGACGGGAATACCCTCTCGAACCGGGAAAGCCATGCCATCCACAAAGCAGGTGAGCTCTGTTTTTGCCTGGTTCAGTTTCAGCTCACCCTTGCAAACGGGGCAAGCCAGCATGGCCAACAGTTTTTTATCCATAATTCAATCTCACTGACAGTTAGGAATCAGGCACCTTGGAGTTTGCCTGCAATTTTTCAACAACAGCCCGGGAAAACGCCTCTGGCAACTGCGCTTCAACATGCAACACCCAGGCATTATCTGGTGCGAAACTGCGGCATTTAACGCCATCTTTTGCGGTCATCACCAGCAGGTGGCCGGATTCAGTGCCCAGATCTTCAGGGCGAAACCTGTGATGATCAGGGAAAGGCACGGCGATTTGTTTCGCGCCCAGCGCTTTAAGTGTATCGAAAAAACGTGTGGGGTTACCTATGCCAGCTATTGAACGGATTTTCTGGCCCTCAAGGCTTTCGGGCCAGCGGGTTTCGCCGGTTTTAAGGTTTACCAGGCGGGTTGGCTGAAGCCCCATGGCGTACATATGTGGGTGCTCAATGCCGGATAACGCCTCGGCCGGCACTCTGCCCTCGTCGTCAGCTGCGGTCGCACCGTTCACAATTACAAAATCAACCGTATTTAACCTATCAACAGGCTCGCGCAGTGGCCCCACAGGAATCAATGCGCCGTTGCCTACACCACGACTGCCATCAAATACCGAGAGTTCAATATCTCTTGGCAAACGATAGTGTTGAAGCCCATCGTCGCTGATGAAAACATCCCCCAGGGCATGATCAAGTGCGTAGGTCGCGGCTCTCTGTCTGTCCGGATCAACTACCACTGGCACACCCGTTGCCTGGGACAGCATAACGGGTTCGTCACCGGCAAGGGCCGGCAGAGTATCCTCGGTCACTAACAGTGGGTAGTCCGACGCGTGACCACCATAGCCTCGACTAAGCACTACCGGGCGCCAGCCCGCTGACTGCAGGGTTTTCACAAGCGCAGCCGTTAGCGGGGATTTACCGGTGCCGCCCGCGGTGATGTTACCCACCACCAACACAGGTACTGATAGCTTTTGTGTGTGCGCTTTTACCGCTTTACGTCGCCGCGATTCCGCAATTGCCCGGTATAGCCAGGACAGCGGAGTTAACAAAAACAACGGCCGGCCTTTACCGTACCAGAGGCGATCTACCAGGGATGTCATGAGTGCTCACTGAACTGCATTTGGTGCAACTGGGCATACGCGCCATTATTGGCGAGAAGCTCATCGTGACGCCCGGATTCAATAATACGGCCATCGTCCATAACCAGAATTGTGTCGGCATTTTCGATTGTAGAAAGCCTGTGGGCAATCACCAGAGTGGTTCTGCCTTGAATGACAGCATCAAGGGCTTCCTGGATATGCCGCTCAGACTCCGTATCCAGCGCAGAGGTTGCTTCATCAAGTATCAATATGGGCGCATCTTTGAGCAATGCTCTGGCAATGGCTAATCGCTGCCGTTGCCCACCTGAAAGCATCACGCCGTTGTCACCGATCATGGTGTCCAGCCCCTCAGGCATGCGATCAATAAACTCCAGCGCGTGAGCTTTGGCCGCCGCTTCCCGTATTTCATCCCGGCTGCATTCCCGAAGCGCACCATAGGCTATATTGGCTGCAATGGTGTCGTTAAACAGCACAACGTTTTGAGTCACCAGTGCTATTTGCGCCCGCAGCGCTTTCAGGGAAAAATCCTTAAGCGAATGACCATCTATCCGGATATCGCCGCCGGTAAACTCATAAAACCTGGGCAACAAACTCACCATGGTTGATTTGCCGCTGCCAGAACGCCCCACCAACGCCACACTTTGGCCTGCAGAAACATCTACAGAGATACTCTTCAACACGTCATCAAGTTGATCCCGATAGCGAAATGTTACCCGATCAAACTCAATATTGCCCTCTACACGCTCGGGGGCAAAAGAGCCGGGGTCCTGTTCCGGGGCTTCGTCAATGGTTTCAAACACGTCGTATGCCGCAGCCACGCCCTTCTGGATTTTGGCGTGAACAGATGTCACCTGCCGGATGGGTTTAGCCATGGTGGTGGCTGCTGTAATAAACGCAACCAGTTGTCCGGTGGTCATCTCGCCCCGTATCTCCGGGGCCAGCATGGTCCACACAAGTGCCGCAATGGCAACGGCCACCAGAGTCTGAATCACCGGAACACTGATGGCTTGTGTGGAGGCCATTTTGAGACTTTGCTTTAAGTTTCTATCGTTAACTCTTTGAAAACGGGCTTTTTCATATTCTTCACCGCCAAACGTTCGTACCACCCGATAGCCAATAATAGACTCAGAAGCAACGTGGGTTATATCGCCCATAGAACCCTGGATACGCTGGCTTATTTTGCGAAAACGTTTGCTCGCATAGCTCACGACTGCACCAATCAACGGCCCGACGGCGAGAAAAATCAGGGTCAGCTTCCAGTTGGTGTACAGCATAAACCCGAGCAGGCCGACAATCGTGAGGCCCTCCCTGAGAGTAATGGTGACCGCATTGGTAGTGGCTTCCGCCACCTGCTCTACGTTGAAGGTCAGTTTGGAAACCAGCCTTCCGGAAGCGTTGTCATCAAAGTAGCGGGACGGGAGTGACATCAAACGATCAAACACATCCGTACGGAGCGAGTTGATCACCTGCCGACCCACGTAGCTGATAAAATACTGGCTTAAAAATGTTCCGGCACCACGGAAAGTGAACATACCTACAATCAAGCCTGTTAGAAGAACCCGGTTTTGTTGGGTGGGGTTCTCAATAGCGGCGATAACATACTCCATCGCCGCGGCCATACCCGTGGAAGCAGCCGCATAAATAATATTACCCAGAACCGCGAGAGAGAAAGCAAGCCAAAAGGGTTTTACGTAAGCCAGCAAGCGCTTGTACGTTGCCCAGCTCTCACCGGGCTGAACCTGCTTGGATTTTATAGGCGGTGCTGCATGGCTCACTGGTTTTCGGCCTCACGCTCTGTAGTAATACTCAGACCCGAAAAACCCAGCCGACCCGCAACGTCCATGGCTCTGACCACATACTCATGGGGGGTACGGGCATCTGCCGTAATCACGAACGGCAAGGTGTGATCGCCTTCAGCCAGTTCGCTCACACCTCGTTCGAGGGTTTCGCGGCGGTTGTTTACCAGCGCTTTATCATTAAGGATGTACTGTCCTTGTGCGTTGATCACAACATCTATTTGCTTTACTTCAGACGCTGACGCTGGCTCACCACTTGCCTCAGGCAACTCCACCTGCAAATGACTTTCCCGGGTAAAGGTCGTAGAGACCATAAAGAAAATCAACAGCAAGAAAACCACATCGATTAGCGGTGTCAGGTCTACACCGACTTCCTGGCTTCTCTGGCGTGTAAACTTCACGGCGGTCAGGCCCCTTCCACGTCGATTTCGCGGTCACCGTGTACAACTTCAACCAACTTGATGGCCTCTTGTTCCATGCCAACCACCAACTCATCTACCCGACGGATAAAATACCTGTGACAAATCAGCGCTGGAATAGCCACACTCAGGCCAGCGGCGGTGGTGATCAATGCCTCGGATATGCCACCGGCAAGGTTGCCCGCGTCGCCTACACCCGCAAGCTGGATTTCAGCAAACACTTTAATCATGCCGATCACTGTGCCTAAAAGGCCCAGCAGTGGTGTGATTGTGGCCACCGTGCCCAGGGGGTTCAGGAAGCGCTCAAGCTCATGGATAGCCTGGCTGGCCTCGTGCTCAATGCTCTCTTTCATAATCTCACGGCCATGCTTGGCATTCATAAGGCCGCCGGCAAGCACACGCCCCATTGGCGATGAGTTTTGTAAAGCTTTCAGCTTGCGGGCATTAAGCTCTTTTTTCTTGATCCAGCGCCAAAGCTCATTCAAGGTTTGTGGTGGCGACACGCGGGACGCGCGAAGGGTCCAAAAACGCTCCAGAATAATCGCAAGCGCCAGAATGGAACAGGCAACAATTGGCACCATGAGAATGCCACCGGCTTTCAACAACTCGAACACGCTTGATCTCCCTGATTGTTTGCAAGCGGCGCTACTTTAGCATAGCTGCAGGTCGAGGCCACACCCGCAATGTCACGGTATTTCGCACTGCCCCCTGGCCAGGCCCGCGCCGCTGACCCAGAAGGGTGCACTATGGCGTGCCTCGTTTATTTCCAGGGTATCGTCCACTACCTTCATGGTCAGGCTGCCGGAACAGGCCGTGCTCAGAGCTTTAGCGCCAGCGTCGCGATACCGGCCCGTTACCATTTTGTGGGGGTGACCATATCTGTGCAGATACCCGGCAGTATAGATAACCCACTGCGGGCCCAGCCCGTCTACCCAAGCTTCAGAGGAGGACGTTTGACTGCCATGGTGCGGTGCAACAACCACTCGCTCACGGGGCATATTGTTCGGCACTGCGTCGCCAAGTGCCTGCAGGTAGAGAGTTTCAACGCGGGCGCTTATGTCACCCGGGAAAACCCACTCCACCCCAACCCCCGGCTGCCAAACGGTTAGCACACAAGATGCATCGTTTCCTTCAAAATCTCCGGTGGCTTGCCAAAGGGATAACGACAACTCATCCGCCAGCACTCCCTCCCCGGCACAGCTTTGTATATTCACCTTGAGGCCCGGCTGCAGCTTGTCGCGAATGGCATCAGGTTCACCCGTGATAATCCGGCCAATATCCAACTCGTTTACAAGCAGACCTAACCCGCCGGAGTGGTCATTGTCCGCGTGGCTGACGACCAGCGTATCGATACGACGAATGCCCAATGCCCGCAGATTTGGAAGCAGTACTGACTCCGCAGAGGAAAATACGCCTTTCACCTCCGGCCCTGTGTCGTAGAGCCAAACCTCGTCTCCCGCACGAATCATGGCTGAAAGTCCCTGGCCAACATCCCACACCCTGATCTCGGGCACGCTGATTCGGGGGTTAGTGACACCTCGCGGCAAAATCGTAACAACGGCCCAGATCAGCAAAACCGAACTCCCTGTCAGACGAAACCCACGAAATGGAACCGTCGCAATCAGCAGAACCAACAGAGCAAGCAAAGCAAGCTCTGCGGGCTCTCCGCTCAGGTCTGGCCAGGTGATACCGGCAACCCACTCAAGAGCACTCCACATGCACCCAAGCACCGTATCAAGTAACGGGACGACCAAGCCGGACAACCCCGGCAGTAAAGCCACCAACAGTCCGCCAATAATGATCGCCGGCATCACAACCAAAGAAACCCAGGGAATGGCAACAACATTGGCAAGCAGGCCGGCAACCGGCTGCCCCTGACCCACGACCTCAAGAATCGGCCAAAGACCGGCAAATACGACACCTTGAGCAACACACAGGCTCGCCAGCCAACCGGCTCTCCCCAGGCGGCCCGCAAACACAAAAATCAGCACAGAAACCGCACCAAATGACAGCCAGAACCCCTGATCCAGCGGCGCAAAGGGATCAAGCATGAGCACCGTCCCCAGAGCCAATACAAGTGAATGCCACACCGGAACCTGCCGAGCCTTAAGGAGCACCCAACTGCCCACCGCCACCATAATCAGGGCTCTTTGAGTGGGTATGGAAAACCCGGCCGCCAGTGCATAAATCAGGCAGCACACAAGCACCACAAAAAACACGACCAAACGAACAGAGTGCTCACCCAGCCAATATGACGGCACCATTAACAACAGGCGGCGGGCCACGCCTCCTGCTGCCAAAGCCACCAAACCCAGATGGAGGCCCGAAATAGCCACCAGATGAATGGTTCCCGTTGCTTTCAGAACGTCCCAATGCTCAGAGGAGAGATGCCCACGATTGCCAATCAGCAGTGAAGCAATCAGGGGGTGATGGCGAGCACCGGAAAACTGCTCGTCTACCCAATATGCCAGCCTGGCATGAATACGATGGTATTGGCAGACCACGCCACAAAATACAGAGGCATCCACGGTGGCGCTGCGAACGCTGCCTGTTGCGCGATAGCCCTTCCTGAACAGCCAGTCCTCGTAACGAAACCCTTCAGAATTCAATGTGCCGTGAGGCCGCTTGAGCACAACCTCAAGCCGCAAGCGATGGTCCGGGAGAGCCCCGCCGGGCTGATTATACCAAGCCAGGCGGAGCTTGCCCGGCAGGGAACGTCTGACCTTCGGGGTAAGGGAATGTACCTGCCAGCGGGTGACACAAAAGCTGAAGCGTATGCTGCTGAAACTGCCAGTCACCGGAAGGTCGCAAACGTATCCGGAAACCTGAACCCCGGTACCCTCAAGTTCTTCCGGAAGCCGCTGCTCCAGACGTTCCTGGGCCCACAGGCCTACCCAGATCATACCGAAGGCAAAGCCAATCGCCAGAGCACAAAAAGGGGCAGGAACTAGTCGGCGTACCGGCAAAAACCACAAAAAAGCTGGAAGACCGGCCAGGGCTAACCACACTGAAGCTGGCAACACTGGCAGCCTATAAAGTAAGATGGCGCCGCAGCAAAATGCAAAAATGCCCAGCACCGAGCAGGGCAAGATAGAGAACGCAAACGGGCCGAGCCAACCAGAGCGGCTCGGGCCATTGAGAGAGCTTCCGGACAATCCTTGTCCTCCCGGTGATTTTATCCGCCGGCGACATCCTTGACGCCGGAGTTTTAGCCTACTTTAAGACAGAGCTTCCTAATGCCAAAGAAGTTCATGAAACGCTATCTGCCATCACCCGAGAAGGTGCAAGCGATGCAATCGCTGAGGTTTCTTGGCGATATCGTAAATGAACCGAACCTATGGCACATCAACCGCCACAGTGTTGCCAGGGCATTCCTCATTGGCGTGTTTTTTTGCTGTATCCCCATGCCTTTTCAGATGGTTGCCGCCGCGCTCTTTGCTATCTGGTTTAACGCCAACTTGCCGCTATCAGTGGTGCTGGTCTGGATCAGCAACCCGGTAACCATGCCGCCCATGTTTTACTTCAACTACAAGGTAGGTGCCTGGATACTGAATCGGCCGGTTTTAGACTTCGACTTTCAGCTTTCGATACCCTGGATCAGCGAGCGCCTGCTGGACATAGGTATCCCACTTTATCTTGGCTCGCTGATCGTCGCCACTCTCTGCGCCTGCCTGGCCTACTTGATTATTCAGTTCTTATGGCGCCGGAAAATTCGAACCGAATGGCAAACCCGTCGCCAGGCCCGGAGGGAGCATAGGGGCTCCCGGGATCAGGCTTCCTGAACCAGCCGGCCTTGCTCTAATCGCAACACCCGACCAAGGCTTCGCGCCATTTTCATATCATGGGTCACCATTACAAACGCAATTCCCAGCTGATCCCGCAAAGACTCGATAAGCGCTCTGACACCCTCACCCGTATGTTCGTCCAGGTTGCCTGTGGGCTCATCCATCAACACACAATCAGGTTCATTAACCAGCGCCCGGGCAATGGCAACACGCTGGCGCTCACCACCTGAGAGCTCGCCAGGCTTATGGCTCAAGCGCTCACCAAGCCCAACTCGCTGCAAAATCACCTGGGCCCGCTCCCGGGCTTTGGGAATCGACACACCCCCAAGGGCGCACGGCATCATGACATTCTCCAGCGCCGTAAATTCTGGCAACAAATGGTGGAACTGATACACAAAACCCAGATGCCGATTGCGAAACCGCGCACGGCCCGCTTCAGACAAACGGTGGATATCCTTGCCGCAAATAGAAATCTGCCCCGTGGATGGCTTATCCAGCCCGCCCAGAAGGTTCAGCAACGTTGTTTTACCGGCGCCACTGCTACCTACAATAGCTACGGTTTCGCCAAGGGTAACTTCCAGCGAGATATCGGAGAAGATCGTCAGCTTTTCCGGGCCCTGAGTATAGGTTCGGGTGACCTGACGACAGTCAATAACCAGGGGCACGTCCTTCATGGCACCATTTTCCTTATTCATACCTGAGAGCCTCCGCAGGATCCACTCGTGACGCTCTCCACGCCGGGTAAATGGTGGCCAGCAAACTCATAGCAAGGCCCGCGCCGCTGATAACGGCTACATCCTGCCATTGCAGTTGAGAAGGTAGGTAGCTGATAAAATATACATCGGCACTTAAAAACTTATGCCCAAGCGCAGCTTCCAGCCACGAAATGAACGCACTGATATTAAGCGCCCCCACAACGCCAAGGGTTGTGCCAACCAGGGTTCCGAACACCCCGATCACTGCCCCCTGAACAATGAAAATTCTCATAATGCGCCCCGGCGTTGCACCCATGGTGCGCAGGATAGCAATGTCCGCCGTTTTATCCGTTACCACCATCACCAGTGTGGACACAATGTTGAAAGCAGCAACGGCTACAATAAACATCAACAACAGTCCGATCATGGTTTTTTCCATGCGAATTGCCTGGAACAAATTGCCATGGGTACGGGTCCAGTCAGAAATATAATACCGCCCGGGTAACCCGCTTGCGGCTTCTTCCGCAACCTTCGGGGCGGCAAACAAGTCATCGACAAGCAACCTTACGCCCTCAGCCTTACCACCGGTGCGCATGAGCCTGGATGCATCATCCATGTGAATAAGCGTGTAATTGCCATCCAACTCGGCACCGACGCTGAAAATACCTTTTACGGTAAAGCGCTTGAGACGTGGTAACACACCGGCCGGGGTTACGGAGGCTTCAGGTAGCACTACGGTTACCTTGTCGCCCAACTGGAGCCGCAAACTGGAGGCCATGGTGCGGCCAACGATGATACCAAACTCGCCAGAAACCAAATCATCCAGCTTGCCTTCGATCATATGATTTTCAATGATCGAAACAGAACGCTCTTCCTCAGGCAGGATGCCGTTGAGCATCACCCCACGCACATCGCCGCCACCGGTAACCATGCCTTGCCCTTGAATAAAGGGAGCCGCAGCCAACACTCTGGGGTGTTTTTGCACTTGCGCGTCCACCGCTTGCCAGTCATCCAGCGGCCCACTGCCTTGAATGATGGCGTGGGGCACCATGCCCAGGATTCTCTGTTTTAGCTCACGGTCGAAACCGTTCATCACAGACAGCACGATAATCAACACGGCCACGCCCAGCATCAGCCCGATCATGGAGGTGAGAGAAATAAACGAAATAAAATGGTTGCGCCTTTTGGCTGCGGTATACC
The DNA here is from genome assembly GCF_052091845.1 of Marinobacter sp. GTDB lineage: Bacteria > Pseudomonadota > Gammaproteobacteria > Pseudomonadales > Oleiphilaceae > Marinobacter. The sequence continues at coordinate 37,186 of NZ_JBQDCO010000024.1, forward strand.
GCAAGCCGATAGAAAACGATAAGGGTCTGAACATGGAGAGGTGCCTGTCGCTACCTTCAAGTCGGTCGTGGTCTGGAACTCCCGCCAGCCTTTCAGCACTGGCGGAAACTGCTAAACTTTAACTAATGGAACTACTAACACTTTTGGCTGAAATCCTTATTTTCGGAGCCCCGGATGCACACCCGAAACACACCACCCGAGTCAGCAGATTGTCTACCAGAACGTCGGGAGTTTTTCCGCATCGAAGACAGGATTGCCCTGGATATCCGTAAGCTGTCGCATTCAGGCGAACTCGACAAAAACCCGTTCAGTGACAACCACCTGGAAGCCCTTAAAGCTGAATTCAGGCGCCTGGATCAAGACATCAAATCCCAGCTCGCCAGTCTTGCAGATCAGGACCGCCTGGTTACAGGCGTGATAAAGTCATTGAACGGCAAGCTGGACTCACTTGCGCGCATTATGGCCTTTCAACAAAATCCCTTGCAACCGGACGATTGGCAAGACGTGACCCTGAGTGAAGGCGGGCTGGCCTTTTTCGCCAGCCCGCAAGCATGGCAGAATGGCGATAAGCTTGCTGTTCGCATGACCCTGTCACCCGAACTTTTCCAGCCCCGGGCGATTGCCCAAGTACTGGATATACAGGCTGACGAAACAGGCAGAGTAAGGGTTCATACCGGTTTTATCCGGATACAGGATGGCGATCGCCAGCAAATCGCCCGACATGTGATGCGATGGCAAATACGCCAGCGACAAACCGGGTAGACTGTCAAAAACCTGTGACTTTTGCCTATAATTCCCGGATATTACGTTTTATCCATATCTTCGGTATGCCTGCCGGAGTCCCCTGTATTAATGGAGATCCACCGATGACAACAAAACACGCCTTGGCTGGAACACTGGCAGCAGCAATGCTTCTTACTCTGGCCCCGGCTTCTGGCGCGTTTGCCGAAGATATTCAGGTGCCTGTAGGCAGTCAGGCCGATAGAAGCCAGCAGAGCATGCCCAGAACCGGCATGACACAAGAGTCGGTGCGGGCCAACTGGGGAAAGCCGAACACCATAGATTCTGCCGTTGGCCAGCCCCCTATCAGTCAGTGGCATTATGGTAAGTTTGTCGTTTATTTCGAAAGCGATCGGGTTCTCCATTCAGTTCTGAAGCACCAGCGTTGAAACCCGTAAGCCACGCCCTTTTTCGCCCGGGGCCCCCGGGCATACCCTGACGAAACGCCGCCCTTCGGTTAGTATGGCGGCTTTTGTAATTTTAAGGTGATTGCAAAGTGATATCCGGATTCCAGCTGCCAGCCGAATGGGCACCTCAAAGTGCCGTTATACTCACCTGGCCACACCCAGGTACCGACTGGGCAGGCAATATTGACGAGGTCGAGCCTGTATTTCTTGAAATCGCTCGCTCGATTCTTCGGTTTGAACATCTGATTATCAGCTGTGAACACGTCATTCGGTTGCAAGATCTTGAGCGTGAGCTGAATAACTGGGCTATCCACCAGGGGCTAACCGGCAAGGTGCTTGCCGTGCCCGCACCGGCCAACGACACCTGGGCCCGCGACCATGGCCCGATTACCGTATTCAACGATAACAAACCCACCTTGCTGGATTTTCGCTTTAACGCCTGGGGCGAGAAATTTCCGTGGGAAAAAGACGACGCACTCAACCGCCACCTCGCCAACCACGGGGCTTTTGGCATCAACCCAATGCAGTCGGTAGACTTTGTGCTGGAAGGCGGCTCCATTGAATCCGACGGCGAAGGCACCTTGCTGGCTACCAGCGAATGCCTTTTAACGCCAACACGCAATGCGTCCATGGATCGCGGCGATATAGAACAGTTTCTTTCTGAAACTCTGGGCACAGACCGCATACTCTGGCTTAACCACGGCTATTTGAGAGGGGATGATACCGATAGCCATATAGATACGCTGGCCCGATTCTGCGCGCCGAACCATATCTGCTACGTGGCCTGCCCGGATGTGGCAGACGAACACTACAGCGCCCTGGCAGCTATGGAAGAGGACCTTCAGGAATTCCGCCAACGGGATGGCTCGCCCTACAAACTAACTGCACTGCCGTGGCCAGATGCGGTATTCAGTGAAGAGGGCGAACGGCTTCCCGCCACCTACGCCAACTTTCTGATTATCAACGGCGCAGTTCTTTTGCCGGTTTATGACGTGCCACAGGATGAAGAAGCCATTCGAACTCTCGGGGACATTTTCCCCACCAGGGAAATCATCCCCATCAACTGCCGTCCGCTGGTAGAGCAGCATGGCAGCCTTCACTGCGTTACCATGCAGGTTCCGGAAGGAGTCGTGACGTTATGAGCAACTTCTCAGGTAACTCAAAAGCTCTGGACCAACTCGTGGTCACCGCTATTCAGCAAGCTTGCAGCAAGGATAAGGCGGCAAACCTGGCAACCACGGAAATGCTGGTTCGCGAAGCGTCTGCAGGCGGGGCTCAACTGATTATCCTGCAGGAACTGCATGCCACCCAATACTTTTGCCAAACTGAAGACACCAGCGCCTTCGATCTGGCCGAGCCCATCCCTGGCCCCACCAGCGAACGACTGTCCAATCTGGCCAGAGAGTTGGACATAGTTATCGTTGGCTCCATTTTTGAGCGACGCATGAACGGCGTCTATCACAACACCGCCGTGGTGATCGAAAGCGACGGTTCCATTGCCGGTCTGTACCGAAAGATGCACATTCCAGACGACCCGGGTTTCTATGAAAAGTTCTATTTCACCCCGGGCGATGCACAGTTTAATGACGGCAGGCATGGCTTTTCCCCCATCGAGACTTCGGTGGGCAGGCTGGGCGTTCTTGTCTGCTGGGATCAGTGGTACCCGGAGGCGGCTCGCTTAATGGCGCTGGCCGGTGCCGAAATACTGATATACCCCACCGCGATTGGTTGGGACACGACCGACGAACCGAGTGAACAGGCGCGCCAACTCGACGCCTGGGTAACCGTTCAACGTGGCCATGCCATAGCAAACAATCTGCCAGTGGTCGCACCCAACCGGGTGGGCACCGAGCCAGACCCTTCGGGACAGAGCCAAGGTATCCAGTTTTGGGGTAACAGTTTTATTTGTGGCCCCCAGGGTGAATTCCTGGCCCGCGCAGACGACACCGCCGAGTGCATCCTCAGTGTTACAGTGGATCGCCACCAAAGCGAATCGGTTCGACGCATCTGGCCGTACTTCAGAGACCGGCGGATAGACGCCTATGGCGATATTCTCAAAAGAGTGAGGGACTAAACCCGGTATGAAAGCGCTGGTGGACACTGTTGTTACCGAACTCAATCAAATCCTCCTTGGCAAAGAGCACCAGGTTCGCCTGGCCCTTTGCGGGTTGCTCGCCAAGGGCCATTTGCTGATTGAAGATATTCCGGGCATGGGCAAAACCACCCTGTCCCACGCGCTGGCCAAAGCCATGGGCCTTAGCTACCAACGTATTCAGTTTACCAACGACTTGCTGCCCGCAGATGTACTGGGCTATTCCATGTACGACAGGCAGGCAGGCAGCCTGGTCTTTCACCAGGGGCCTATCTTCGCCCAGGTTGTACTGGCGGATGAAATCAACCGGGCGTCACCACGAACCCAAAGCGCACTGCTTGAAGCCATGGAAGAACGCCAGGTATCCATAGAAGGCGAAACCCGCCCGCTACCCTACCCGTTCTTCGTAATCGCGACGCAAAACCCGACAGAACAGGGCGGCACCTACCCCTTGCCAGAATCCCAGCTTGACCGGTTTTTGATGCGCATACGGCTTGGCTACCCTGATCCCAGAGCCGAACGGGAGCTGCTGGAAGGCGAAGAGCGGCGGGCAATGACAGACAGGCTGAACACGCTGATCACAGAAGCCGATCTGGCCAGGCTGCAAGATGAAGTAAGCCGCGTAACCGCAAGCCCGGCCTTGCTGGATTACATTCAGCGCCTGCTTGAACAAAGCCGCCGCATGCCCGGCTTACTATATGGCTTATCACCGAGAGCCGGGCTTGGGTTGTTGCGCGCCACCAAGGCCTGGGCCCTCATGCACGGCCGCCAACACGCCCTGCCCGACGACATTCAAGCCGTGTTCCCGGCAATTGCCGAACACCGGCTGGAACAAGGCGAATCCGGAAAAAGCGCAGAGCGGGTGCGACAGCTGCTAACCACTGTTTCCGTGCTGGCGTAATAGCAACGCTTTATCAGTTGAATTGGCCAAAACAAATGGAAGGCCGACCTATTCGTGGTAGCCTTTCCATCTTCCTCGCATTGCCGGCTTTGAAAAAGCCCAACACGTACCGTTTTAATGAGAGACACCCATGAGCGAAAGCAAACATTCCCGGCTAATCATCCTAGGCTCTGGCCCCGCCGGGTACACAGCTGCCGTTTACGCAGCCAGGGCAAACCTGAACCCGACACTTATAACCGGCATTGAAGTCGGCGGCCAGCTCACAACCACCACCGACGTAGACAACTGGCCCGGAGACAACGACGGCGTACAGGGCCCGGAACTTATGCAGCGCATGCTCAGACACGCCGAGCGTTTTGAAACCAGCATCGTTTACGACACTATCAACGAAGCTGACCTGCAAAACCGCCCTTTTCGCCTCAAAGGCGACGGCGGTGAATACACCTGTGATTCATTAATCATCGCCACCGGCGCAACCGCCATGTACCTGGGCCTTGAATCCGAAGAGAAATTCAAAGGCCAGGGCGTGTCTGCCTGCGCCACCTGCGATGGCTTTTTCTACAAAAAGCAGAAAGTCGCCGTGATCGGGGGCGGCAACACCGCCGTTGAAGAGGCCCTGTACCTCTCCAACATCGCAGACGAAGTGACCCTGGTTCACCGCCGTGACAGCCTGCGCGCAGAGAAAATCCTGCAGGACAAACTCTTCGAAAAGGCCGAAAACGGCAACATCAAAATTGTCTGGGACCACACCCTGGATGAAGTGCTGGGCGACGGCACCGGCGTAACCGGCATGCGCATCAAAAGCACGAAAGACGGAGCCACGCAGGATCTTGACCTGGCCGGTGTTTTCATCGCCATCGGCCACAAACCCAATACCGACCTGTTCGAAGGCGAGCTGAACATGGAAAACGGCTACATTCAGATCCAGTCCGGTTTGCAAGGCATGGCCACACAAGCCAGCGTGCCAGGCGTATTCGCCGCCGGCGACGTAGCCGACCACGTTTACCGTCAGGCTGTGACCTCCGCAGGTTTCGGTTGCATGGCTGCGCTTGATGCGGAAAAATTTCTGGATCAACAGCACTAAACCAGATTGCGCTACACCAAACAGGATAACTCCTTCGCCGATAAGGCAGGTAAGGGCCGGTTTTCTGAAACTGTGCGTAGCCATGGATGGCGAAGCCAAGCGTACACGGACGTATCCACAGCGTGTTTCAGAAAACCGGCCCTTACCTGCCGACACCTCCAAGTAACAGAGAATGACCTCACTACCCTGGCTAGACCCTGACCAACTGTGGTTCCCCCCAGCCGAAGAAGCCCTCGATGACCCCGACGGCCTCCTCGCACTGGGCGGCGATCTATCCACAGAACGCCTGATCCTCGCCTACCGCAACGGCATATTCCCCTGGTACAGCGACGACCAGCCCATACTCTGGTGGTCCCCGGACCCCAGATGCGTATTAATGCCGGAAAACATCCACATATCCCGCAGCCTGCGCAAAACCCTCAACCAGCGACGCTTTCGGGTAACCACCGACCAGGCCTTCGGTCGCATCATCCGGCTATGTGCTTCCACCCGTAGCGAAGGCACCTGGATAACCGACGATATCATCGCCAGTTACTCCGAACTGCATCGCCAGGGAGTGGCCCACTCCATCGAAGTGTGGAACAAACATGGCGAACTGGCGGGTGGTATGTATGGGCTGGCAATTGGCCAGTGCTTCTTCGGTGAATCCATGTTCTCCCTGGAAACCAACGCCTCCAAAGTACTGATGGTTCACCTTGCTCGACAGCTACAGGAGTGGGGCTACCGAATCATGGACTGCCAGGTAAAAAGCGACCATCTGATCAGCATGGGGGCACACACCCTACCCAGAAGCGAGTTTTTATCTATAATTGGGACATACGCAGACCGAAAACCCAGCCAGCCCGACTGGACACTCCACTGGCAATGGCACGGGCCGGAGGCATAAATGAGTAGTCTCAGAACCCTGGTATTCTTCGCAACACCTGCCCACGACTGCAGCTACCTTCCGGATCGCGAGGCAACAACCATGTTTGTTGACCCCCGCGCGAATATCGACAAAAAACTGTACAGCCAACTGACAACGCTGGGCTTTCGGCGCAGCGGTTCCCATTACTACCGCCCCCATTGCGAGGCGTGCAATGCCTGTATACCGGTCAGATTGAACGTAGACCGTTTTCGCCCGGACCGCAGCCAGCGCAGGGTTGTGAAAAAGAACAGCGATCTTGATTGCACATTGGTACCCGCAGCATTCAGGGAAAGCTACTACCAGCTTTATGCAAATTACGTGGAACTGAGGCACAAGGATGGTGACATGTACCCACCCTCGCGGGAGCAGTTCACCTCATTTCTCGTAGAAGGCGCTACAGACTCTTTGTTTCTGGAAATGCGCAAAGACGGAGTGCTGGTTGCGCTGGCCGCCGTAGACTCTCTCGACGATGGGCTCTCGGCCATTTACACCGTATTTGACCCGGATTTGGAGCACAGAAGCCTGGGCACCTTTGCTGTGCTCTGGCAAATTGAAGAAGCCCGCAAGCGCGGCTTGCCCCATTTATATCTGGGCTACTGGATAAAGCAATGCCGCAAGATGAATTACAAAACCCGCTTCAAGCCTATCGAAGCACTTCAAGACGGTTTATGGCAAACAATGGAAAGCAATTAAATGCTTTTTTCCTGCTTGCCTGCTAACTCACTTTGCCAAACGCCGACAAATCAGGCAAAATTGCGCAATTTAAAATGACGGAAAGTATTCCAAAAGAGGTTTCTACTGAATGGCGAAGACAGATGCTATTGAAATGGAAGGCGTTATTCTTGACACCCTTCCCAACACCATGTTTCGAGTTGAGCTGAGTAACGGCCACGTTGTCACGGCTCACATCTCCGGCAAGATGCGCAAAAACTACATTCGCATACTGACCGGCGACAAGGTTAAGGTTGAGTTGACGCCTTACGATCTGAGCAAAGGGCGGATTGTGTACCGCGCCCGCTAAGGCTCACCGCATACCCACAAAAAAACCGCTGCATCACTGTAGCGGTTTTTTTGTGGGCGGCATTCCCTGCGCGCCCAAGCCCACGAGCCGTTTTAAACGGCTTCTGCAGGTTCATCCTCATAATCAAATACCAACTCATCGTCCTTAAGATGAATAAACACATCGCCACCCTTCTCGGATAACTGGCCGAACAGAATCTGCTCCGCAAGCGGACGCTTGATTTTGTCCTGAATCAGACGTGCCATCGGGCGAGCGCCCATGGTTACATCGTAACCCTTTTCTGCCAGCCAGGACTTAACCGCATCATCCACATGCAACACCACATGCTTCTCATCCAGTTGCGCCTGCAACTCGGTAAGGAACTTGTCCACGACAAACGTGATGGTATCCATTTGCAGATCGCCAAACTGGATAATGCTATCCAACCGGTTTCGGAATTCAGGCGTAAAGGTCTTACTGATGATTTCCATACCATCAGAGCTATGATCCTGCTCGCTGAAGCCAATGGAGCGGCGAGCCATGCTCTCGGCACCCGCGTTGGTTGTCATCACCAGAATCACATGCCGGAAATCGGCCTTGCGACCGTTGTTATCCGTTAGCGTGCCGTGATCCATCACCTGAAGCAGCAAATTGAACACTTCCGGGTGCGCCTTCTCGATTTCGTCCAATAGCAGCACACAGTGCGGCTGTTTATTGACCGACTCGGTGAGCAGGCCGCCCTGATCGTATCCTACATAGCCAGGCGGTGCGCCAATCAGACGGGAGACGGTATGGCGCTCCATGTACTCAGACATATCGAACCGAACCAGTTCAACCCCGAGCGCCTTCGCCAACTGCTTGGTCACCTCTGTTTTACCCACGCCCGTAGGTCCGGAAAACAGGAAGGAGCCCTCTGGTTTTTCAGGTGCCTTCAGGCCAGCGCGAGCCAGCTTGATCGCCGTGGACAGCGATTCAATTGCGGGATCCTGCCCGAACACCACCATCTTGAGATCACGCTCAAGATTGCGCAGCAGATCCTTGTCGCTGCTGGACACGTTCTTGGGTGGAATGCGGGCGATCTTGGACACCACATCCTCGATTTCAGAAACGTCTACCGTATCCAGGCGTTTGTCTTCCGGCATCAAACGCTGCCGCGCTCCGGCTTCATCAATGACGTCAATGGCCTTGTCCGGAAGCTGGCGATCTGTAATGTACCTTTCTGCCAGTTCCGCTGCCACGCGCAGCGCCTGATCGGTATATGTCAGATCATGATGCTTCTCAAAATTGGGCTTAAGCCCTTTAAGGATTTGATAGGTATCCTCAACACTGGGCTCGTTCACATCAATTTTCTGGAAGCGACGGGCCAGCGCGCTGTCCTTCTCAAAGATACCCCGGAATTCCTGATAAGTGGTTGACCCAATGCAACGGAGTTCGCCGGAACCCAGCATTGGCTTAAGCAGGTTTGAAGCATCCATTACCCCACCAGATGCGGATCCCGCACCGACAATGGTGTGAATCTCATCAATGAACAAAATGGCATGCTGCTCTTTTTTCAGATCAGCAAGCAGCGCTTTCAGGCGCTTTTCGAAGTCGCCACGATATTTTGTTCCGGCAAGAAGCGCTCCCAGATCAAGGGAGTACACCACGCCGTCGGCAATAATGTTCGGTACCTGGCCGTCCACAATGCGCTTGGCCAGCCCTTCCGCAATGGCAGTTTTACCAACACCGGCCTCACCTACCAACAAAGGGTTGTTCTTGCGGCGGCGCGCCAGAATCTGCACCACGCGCTCAACCTCGTGCTCGCGGCCAATCAATGGGTCAATCCGACCCTGACGGGCCTGCTCATTCAGATTGGTTGCGTAAGCTTCCAGTGGTTTGGACTGTCCGCCTTCTTCACCACCCTCCTCTTGCGATGCCTGTTCGCCGCTCTCCTGATCCTCAGAGCCCTGAACACGGGAAATCCCGTGAGATACAAAGTTAACGACATCGATACGTGCAACGCTCTGTTTTTTGAGCACATACACGGCCTGGCTTTCCTGTTCACTGAAAATAGCCACCAGCACATTGGCACCGGTCACCTCTTTCTTCCCGGAGGACTGAACATGGAACACAGCGCGCTGCAACACTCGCTGGAAGCCAAGGGTTGGTTGGGTTTCACGCTCTTCATCACTACTGGAAATCAGTGGCGTTGTAGAGTCAACAAACTCGACCAACTCATCATGGAGTTGTTTGAGATCTGCCCCGCAGGCTTTGAGAACACCTACCGCAGACTCGTTTTCAAGTAGAGCCAACAGCAAATGTTCCACGGTCATGAATTCATGGCGCTTGTCGCGGGCACTTTTGAAGGCCGTATTCAGCGTAATTTCAAGGTCTTTGCTCAGCATGGGCCACCCCGCCGTCTATCAGTCTGCACATTCAATCTCGCAAAGGAGCGGATGTTCGCATTCCGAAGAATACTGGTTCACCTGTGCCGCCTTTGTTTCCGCGATGTCCCGGGTATAAACCCCGCATACCGCCTTACCCTGGGTATGGACGAGCAGCATCACCTGTGTCGCCTTTTCTTCATTCATTCCGAAAAATGTCATCAACACCTCCACAACAAAGTCCATGGGTGTGTAATCATCATTCATCAGCATTACCCGGAACTGCGACGGGCGTTTCAGGGCAGGTTTTTCGGGAGCAACACTGAGGTCGTCATGACGACCCGGTTGTTCATCCTCACCCTGACTTAATACTAGTAGAGAATTTTCGATAGTCCGCATCATTCTTTACCGGTTATCGGTGCCTCTGGTTAATGTGGTTATCAGGCCCCGGGATTTCAAGCCAGATCGCGTCCCGGGGGGTGAATTAGTTACCAATACGAACATGATACCGCTTCCAGACTGCGTTCAACCACACATTACAGCAATAGAAGCTATTGACTCGACTCCGGCTTTCGTCGACAGTTAGCCTGTAGTGTTAAATAATGTAAATACATGAGTAATCTTTGTAACCAGGGCCGATAAAAAAAACCGTAAAGATCGGCCAGCGAAATGAACAACAACAAGTGACAGCAAAAGAACAGGGGAGTTCATCATGCCAACGGGCAAGGTAAAGTGGTTTAACAACGCCAAGGGGTACGGCTTCATCATAGAGGATGGCTGCAGCGACGACCTGTTCGCCCACTTTTCATCAATCCAAATGGACGGGTACAAAACGCTGAAAGCAGGTCAGGCAGTTAACTTTGACAAAAAGCCCAGCGATAAGGGTGTGCACGCCATAAATATAGTTCCCGGTGTGCAGGCAAGCGGGCAAGCCAAAACCAAAGAGGGTGCTTCAGACAGTTCTGAAGAAGCGACCGGAGCCGCCGATGCGGACCACAGAGACTACCCTCCCCGCGCTGCAAATGGCTGAGACGCCTTAGGCGATTAGCACACTATTTGAACCACCCTGCCGGATTGATCAATCCGGCAGGCAACAGTCAGTGCATGCCGTGTGTTCAGCACACCGTCTGCTACGCACTTCCAAACCTGCCTGATTGTACGTACCCTGCCTGCCAAACCAACTCCCACTGATTGCGGGCCGTTTTCATGGCTGAACTCATCCTTTTTAACAAACCGTTTCATGTGCTCAGCCAGTTTACAGATGAAACCGCGGCCCAGGAGCAGCCCTCTCGCTCAACCCTGGCCAACTGGATTGACCTGCCACACATCTACCCTGCCGGGCGGCTGGATTACGATTCCGAAGGCCTTTTGCTGCTAACCAGTGACGGGCAGTTGCAACACCGCATTGCCTCACCCGCCCTGAAAATGACAAAAACCTACTGGGTTCAGGTGGAAGGTACCGTGTCTGCAAGCGCCATAGCAGCGCTTGCCGCTGGTGTGTCCCTCAAAGACGGCCCCACCCGGCCCGCAAAAGCTCGTAAAATAAACGAGCCCGAGCTATGGCCCAGGGTTCCGCCTGTGCGCCGCAGAGAAACAGTGCCAACCAGCTGGCTGGAACTGACTATAAGCGAAGGAAGAAACAGACAGGTTCGTCGTATGACGGCTGCCGTTGGGTTTCCAACGCTTAGGCTGATCCGCTATCGTATTGGCGACTGGTCGCTGGGCGGGCTTGCACCGGGACAATACCGGAAAATCTCCATCCATCTGCCCGCAGCGCCCAACCCCGGAAAGCGATCAACGCACCCCAAGAGGGCGTACATGCCACGGAGAAGTAAAAAATCATGACCTGGACACCTCATGCCACGGTAGCAGTGGTGGTTGAAGATGAGCATGGCCGATTTCTGATGGTGGAAGAACACAGCAGCGGCAGAATCGTATTCAATCAGCCTGCCGGGCACATTGAAGAAAACGAAGCCATTCTGGATGCTGCAAAGCGCGAAGCCCTGGAAGAAACCGGCTGGGACATAGAGCCAGAACACTTTCTGGGACTATACACCTACAAGGCACCCGCAAATGGCGTAACCTACTATCGCTTCTGCTTCATAGGAAAGGCCCGGCAGCATATAACCCACAAGCTCGACACCGGCATAATCGCAGCCCACTGGCTGACGCTGGCAGAGATCCGACAGCTGGGCAATCAATTGCGAAGCCCGCTGGTTGTCAAAAGCATAGAAGATTACCGAAATGGCCGGTGTTATCCGCTGGACGTGATCTCAGACCCGCAGACGTAACTATCGCAAAATGGTAACCTCCTGTGTTTTGCACCGGTGCACAGAGCTGTCATGACAAATCCATTATCCGAAGCGCACTCTCAGGAAAACTCTCACGTTATCGTTGGCATGTCTGGCGGTGTCGACTCTTCCGTCGCGGCCTGGTTGCTGAAAGATCAGGGTTATCAGGTTGAAGGCCTGTTCATGAAAAACTGGGATGAAGACGACGGCACCGAGTACTGCACCGCAATGACCGACCTGGCAGATGCCCAGGCCGTTGCGGATGCCATAGGCATCAAGCTTCACACTGCGAGCTTCGCGGCCGAATACTGGGATCGCGTTTTCGAGCATTTCCTTTCAGAATACCAGGCGGGGCGCACTCCCAACCCGGATATTCTGTGCAACAAAGAAGTGAAATTTCGAGCCTTTCTCGATTATGCCGTCACACTAGGCGCCGATTATATTGCCACCGGGCACTACACCCGCCAGCGCCCGCTAGCAGGCGGGTCGGGCAGAGCCCAGCTATTAAAAGGCCTGGATGGCAACAAGGATCAGAGCTACTTCCTGCACGCGGTGTCTGGCGACCGGATTGCCCGCACCCTGTTCCCGGTGGGCGAGCTGGAAAAGCCCGACGTCCGAAAAATTGCGGAGCAACAAGGCTTCGTGACCCACGACAAGAAAGACTCCACTGGCATCTGCTTCATTGGCGAACGCAAATTCAGCGACTTCCTGAAACAGTATCTGCCCGCCCAGCCAGGCGATATCGAAACACCTGATGGCCAAAAAATTGGCAAGCACCAGGGGCTGATGTATCACACCATTGGCCAACGCCAGGGTTTGGGCATTGGTGGGCTCAGCGACTTTGGGGATGATCCCTGGTACGTAGCCGAAAAGGATTTAAACCGTAATGTGCTCACCGCCGTTCAGGGCAAGCATCACCCGCTGTTGTTTTCCCGTGGGCTGTTATCCGGGCCGGTTGATTGGGTGTCGGCAGAAGCGCCTGGGCAAACTTTCCGCTGTAAAGCGAAAACCCGCTACCGCCAACCGGATCAGGATTGCAAAGTAACCCTGATTGAGGGCGGCGTGAAAGTTGTATTTGATGACGCCCAACGAGCGGTAACACCTGGACAGTCTGTGGTTTTTTACGATGGCGATATTTGCCTCGGTGGCGGCGTGATTACGGAAACCTGGCGTGATGGCGAAACCCTTCCGGATCGACTCGCCCAAGCCGCACACGAGGAGACACCGTAATGAGCCGGTCACTCCACGACCAGACACTGGCGCTGGCTGGCGTGTTCCAGGCTGCCAACCTGGTACAGCAAATCGCCAACAACGGAAGCTGCAACGAATCCAGCCTGGAAACCTGCCTGCGCTCGCTGTTCGCCACAGACCCGGCTAGCACATTGGATGTTTACGGTGGCGAGCTTATGGATGTTCGGGAAGGGTTGATCACGCTCTCAACTGTATTGAGCGAACAAAGCAAGCAGCAGGACATTGAAGTGCTTCGCTACGTGCTGAACCTGGCCCACCTGGAATCCAAGCTCAACCGCCAAAGCGACATGCTGGAGGTGGTTGGCAGTCGAATCGAACAGGCCCGGCATACCGCCAGCCATTTCGGCTATGTTCACAGCAACCTGATTAGCAATCTGGCCTCCATTTACACAGACACCATCAGCACCTTTCGTTTGCGCATTCAGGTGAGTGGTAACCCGACACTACTCCAGCAGGACGAGAATGCCGCAAAAGTGCGAGCGCTCCTGCTGGCGGGCATTCGCTCGGCGGTGCTCTGGCGACAAACCGGCGGCAGGCGCTGGCATTTAGTGCTTTCGCGCCGCAAGGTGATTCAACACGCCAAAGAACTCGCGGAGAAAGCCAACCGTCCACTTTAATTCCCAGCTATTGCAACTGATACACCGCCCTTGCTGGTGTATCATTGTCTATCTTTTTTCTGGCCCGATTCTTTGATCATTTGAGAGGTTTTCGATGGAACTTAACGCCCTGACCGCCATTTCGCCGGTGGATGGACGCTACGGCAACAAAGTCAGCGTTTTCCGTGACATTTTCAGTGAGTATGGCCTGATCAGGAACCGCGTAACAGTGGAAATCCGTTGGCTGCAACAGTTGGCACAGCACCCCGGGATCACCGAAGTTCCAGCTTTCAGTGCAGAGGCCAATACCTTTCTCGGCCAAATGATCAGCGAATTCAGCTTGCAGGATGCGGAGCGCATTAAAGACATTGAGCGCACCACAAACCATGACGTAAAAGCTGTTGAATATTTCATCAAAGAAAAAATTGCCGGCGTGCCTGAGCTTCACGCGGTTACCGAATTTGTTCACTTTGCCTGCACGTCTGAAGACATAAACAATCTATCCCACGCACTGATGCTTCGTGAAGGCCTGGATAGCGGCCTGTTGCCCGCAATGAAGCGGACTGCCGATAAGCTGGGAGAACTTGCACAGGAACACGCTGGCCAGCCCATGCTGTCCCGCACCCACGGCCAGACTGCGTCCCCCACTACCGTTGGCAAAGAGTTCGCGAACGTAGTGTACCGGTTGCAGCGACAAATCAAGCAGGTTCGCAGCGTTGAGATCCTGGGCAAGATCAACGGCGCCGTAGGCAACTACAACGCTCACATTTCTGCCTACCCCTCCATAGACTGGGCTGCCAACGCAAAAAGCTTTATTGAAAATCTGGGCCTCGACTTCAACCCTTATACCACACAGATTGAACCCCACGATTACATCGCTGAGCTTTACGATGCCGTTGCCCGCTTCAATACGATTGTAATCGATCTTGATCGGGATATCTGGGGCTATATCTCCCTGGGATACTTCAAGCAAAAGACCATTGAAGGTGAAGTGGGCTCCTCCACCATGCCCCACAAGGTTAACCCCATCGATTTTGAAAACTCCGAAGGCAACCTGGGCATTGCCAACGCAGTGCTGGGACATCTTTCTGCCAAGCTGCCGATTTCACGCTGGCAGCGCGACCTGACCGACTCCACGGT
>NZ_JBQDCO010000025.1:0-50629 GCF_052091845.1 Marinobacter sp.
GCTCAATCCCTTCGCCGGTATAATCCGGATCAGGTTCCGCGGGTATGGTCTCAGCCCGGCATTTGCCCAGCACCCCGTTGAGTTGTATTGAGTGTAACACGCCCAAAGTAGCAATTCTTTATGACCGCCGCGCAAGCCTGTATCGTGCGACTAGCTGGTTCAGCCGCTCAGCATAAACCGCCGCTTGGCGATAATACACTGCCGGCTGCCACCGATAAAAAACGAGGAGAAAGCAGGTGCCAAAGTTTCTACATACAGCCGACTGGCAGATGGGCCGAACGTATAGTCGATTTGATACAGAGAACGGTTCGGCACTTGTGGAGGCGCGCTACGAAACCATAGAGCGCTTGGCGGCGCTGGCTGCAGAACAGCAGTGTGATGCGGTGCTGGTGGCCGGCGACGTGTTTGATGCACAAACGGTATCTGACCGCACCATACGGCGCGTATTTAATGCCACCCGCGGCTTTACGGGTCCTTGGGTAATGCTTCCCGGTAATCACGATGCGGCGCTGGCGGAAAGTGTGTGGACGCGCGCAAAACGACTGAATGCCATTCCGGAAAACATACACATTGCCCTTGAACCTGGCGTTATATCCTTGCCAGAGCAGGGCATAGCAGTATTGGCGGCACCTCTTACACAACGCCATACCTACGGCGATCTGACCCAGCCATTTGATGATATGCAGACAGCTCCGGGTTTATTGCGCATAGGCCTGGGGCACGGCAGTGTGCAGGGCGTTCTTCCTGACGAGATAGATGCATCAAACCCCATCGCCCCGAACCGGGCCGATATTGCAAAGCTGGATTACCTGGCCCTGGGCGACTGGCACGGAGTTAAGGAAATTAACCCGCGCACCTGGTATAGCGGTACACATGAGCCGGAGCGCTTCCGGAATAACGATGCGGGCTACGTACTGATTGTGGATATAGCGCAGCCGGGCGCCATGCCTGAGGTTACTCAGCGTGAGACCGCCCGTTATCAGTGGCACCAGTGGCGGGAGCACTTATCCGTGCCATCGGATCTGGATAAGCTGTTGAACCGAATAACCCAACTGCCCGAAGCCTCGGTTTTAGACCTGAAACTAAACGGCACCTTAACACTGGCTGGCGACCGAAAACTGACCGATGTATTGTCGGTAGCCGAAGCAAGGTACCGCAGTGTAACTTTCGATCGCACCGGGCTTCAGTTGGAGCCAACTGAAGATGACATTTCTGCACTGCATGCAGACGGCTACCTTGGAGAGGTGGTGCAGGAACTGCGAGAAAGGCAGCAACCTACCCATGCAGATAGTGATGCCGGGGTAGCACGAGATGCTCTGGCCATTCTGGCCGGCTTGCTTACGCCCAACGACACGGAGGTGGCCAAGTGAAACTTCAACGCCTTCGAGTTGAACAGTTCAGGCAGTTTGGACATGCCGTTGAACTGAGAGACCTGCAGCCCGGTATCAACCTGATTCACGGCCCCAATGAGTCGGGAAAGAGCACCTTGGTTCGCGCCATTCGTGCAGCTTTTTTTGAGCGTTACCGGTCAAAATCCGCGGAGGATCTTGCGCCTTGGGGAGACTCTTCTGCAGCGCCCACAGTTGAACTCTCGTTTGAGCACAATGGCCAGAGATGGCAGCTAAATAAACGCTTCTTGAGGCGGCACCGCTGTGATCTTTTGGTTGACCGTGAAAATTTTAGCGGTGAGGAAGCCGAAGAGAAGCTTGCGGAACTGCTGGGTTATCAATTCCCCAAAAAAGGGGCGAGCAAAGAGGAGCACTGGGGTATTCCAGGCTTGCTATGGGTTGAGCAGGGTACCGGGCAGGATATTGAAAAAGCCGTTCAGCACGCTGGCGGCCACTTGAAATCCGCGCTGAATAACCTGGTGGGCGAAGTGGCCAGCACCGGCGGCGATGAGATTATTCAGTCAGTGGAGCAGCAAAGAAAGGAGCTACTGACCGTTACCGGAAAGCCCCGGGGTGACTATTTAGCCCTTGCCAGCGACCAGGAAACTCTACAGCAGCAAGTGTCAGACCTGCAGGGCCGGGTTGAACAATACCAGGTGCAGGTAGATCGCCTTGGCAGCCTGGCGGTTGAGCATGACAAAGCCAGCCAGGAACGGCCGTGGGCGGAAGCAAGGCGCAGCATGCAGCTCGCGGAAACCAGATACCGCGAGATTGAAAGGCTGCAGGAGCAGCAGGATCGTGGGTTGGACGCCCTGAAGCAATTGAAACAGAACCTCACCTTGCTGCAGCAAAGTCAGGCTCACTGGCGCAACCAAAGCGAACAATTGGAGCAGCGCCATCAGAGTTATCAGAAGGCAAAAACAAACCTTGAACGCGAAGAGCTTGCCAGCCCTGAGCTGACAACCGCGATTGAAAACGCCCGCAGCCAATACCAATTCGCTACGGCAGCTGTGGATCGAGCCCACATAAGAGATAAGCGTGAGCGATTGCAGAAAGACTGTGAGCGACTCAAAGCAGAGCTGGCCAGGCAACAGCAAAACCATGAAAAGGCCAGGGGCGTTCACACCTCGCTGGAAAGTGCCCAGAAACAGAAACACCAGAACCAGATCGACGCAGGTGCACTACGCCAGTTACAACAAACACAGCGCGAGTTGGATGACGCACATATTCGAACTCAAGCTGTGGCTACCCGCGTAACGTGGAACCTGGACGTAGGCGAAAGCCTGGCACTTGATGGGCAGAGCATTGAGGGGCAGGGAGAGAAGCTTCTTCTGGAGCAGGGTGTGCTCGAAATCCCGGGTATCGGTAGCCTGGGTGTTCAGCCTGGTGGCGATGAGCTTGCACGCTTGAGCCGTCAGCTTGAACGACTGGAACAGTCGCTTGCTCAGCAATTGGCGATTTTAGCGGTTGGGTCTGTTGAAACAGCTGAGAAAAAGCAGGAGCGGCAGCAGGAAGCAGAAGCGCAGATACAACGTTTCCAGGAGTTGCTGAGATCCCTGGCGCCAAATGGAGTTGAGCAACTGCGTTCAGTCGGTGCTGAAGTAGAAGCTGAATTGGACGCCCACATCGCCGAATTGGAAGCGCTGCCGGCAGTTTGTGCTGTTGAGGGAGAAAGGCCCCTGAACCTTGTGGAGGCCGATCTGAAGCAGGCAGAGCAGCGGCTGACAGATGCAGAGTCGCGCCAACGGGATCAGGAAACGACATTATTGAAAGCTCGCTACGCCACTGAGGCAGCCCATCGCGAGTGGCAGCGAATGACTGCCGAGCTAAACAGCCCTGAGAGACAGAAACAGATACAAGAGCTTACCGATGACATTGCTGGTGCGAAGAACCAGCAGGCAGAGCTTGAGGCTTCTCTGAAAGCGCGCGAAGCCAAGATTCACGAGGCTCGCCCGGATCTCTTGAAGCAGGACATTGATCGTTACCGGGCCACTGCCGAACATCAGGAAAGTGCACAGCAAAAGCGGACCGTGGAACTCAGCGAGATTCGTGCAAGGCTGGACGCTTGGGGTGCTGAAGGGCTGGACGAGCAGTGCAACGAGAAAATGGCTGAGTTGGAACACGTCAACCGCCGGTACCGTGAATTGGATCGGCGGGCGAAGGCGCTGGACTTGCTACTGCACCTGCTGAAACAAAAGCGCCAGGCCCTTACGCGTCGGCTGCAAGCCCCCTTGCAGAGACACCTGGATCACTACCTGACCGTGCTATTTCCGGAAGCCAGCCTGGAGGTGGATGAAAACCTGATGCCTGGAAGGTTCAGCCGGGGTAGCGAGCTTGGGCAGATGGCCGAGCTGAGTTACGGTGCCAGGGAGCAAATGGGGCTGATCAGCCGCTTGGCTTATGCCGACCTTTTGCAGGAAGCAGGGCGCCCAACGCTGATTATCCTGGATGACACGCTGGTGCACAGTGATTCTGAGCGCATGGATGGTATGAAGCGCATTCTGTTTAATGCCGCAACTCGACATCAAATATTGCTATTTACCTGCCACCCGGAAAAATGGCGGGATTTAGGCGTTGAGCCTCGTGATCTTGAAGCTTTAAAGCTGCAGAGAGTTGCTGGTTAAAATTTGCTCTTAAATTGCCCACAAAACAAAAACTTAAAAAAAGTATTGACGCAAGAACCGTAATCCGTAGAATACGCATCCGTTGTCGAGGCATTACTTCGATTACGAAGAGCGGGAATAGCTCAGTGGTAGAGCACAACCTTGCCAAGGTTGGGGTCGCGAGTTCGAATCTCGTTTCCCGCTCCAAATAATTCCAGACTCTCAACTCCCACCTGAGAGCACAAAGAATCGAACTCTTCGATCTTTTCTGGCGCGGTGGTAGAGTGGTTATGCAGCGGACTGCAACTCCGCGTACGCCGGTTCGATTCCGGCCCGCGCCTCCATTATTTCTCCTTTTTTTCAGTCGCTTAGATTTTTTCTCCAGAGCCGGTGTATCGATGTCGACAAAATGGCGACAACGAATCAGGTTTTCTCCGTGGGACAGAAACTCGTCGGTCAAACCCTTCTTGCGCAAATCTCTCAACTGGTATGCACCTTTGTACCCGGCTTCTTCGCAGGCTTGTGCCCAGGCTATTTGAATATAACGGTGCCTTACCGGTCGCGTGCGACTTCGAAAATCAAAGGTTTTGAGCTGCATTTTTTTACGGTAAGGGCCTATGCCGCTGATGCCGATGGCCATTGCGCTTAACACTCCGGTTTCGATGCTCACCTAGACTAATCCTCGATCGATCTATTTCCAGTATTGTGGCCAAATTACATATGAAACGATGGCTTTTCAGATTGGTCATGGCCTAATTCTGTTTGAACAGTCGTCAGTAAGTCGGTCAGGGTTGTGGTCAGATATGACTGAAACTTGTCTTGGCCGAGTGTCCGTTCGTGGACATCAGCCGGAAGAAATCTCGCCATTTCATCCTGGAAGTTTTTACCAGCAACGATCTCAGGTAGCCGTGGAATCATGTTATCTAGCCTGTCCAGATAACTGTCTAGCCGGTAGTCCACCATTTTTTTCTCTACCAGTGCGCTGTTCACCTGGGCTCCACGTTGGGCCAGCCATGCCAGATCCCAGATATCACGGTTGCGAACGTATTTTTGGTTTGCCGGCAACGAGAACAGCTTGTCCGCCATGATTTCGTCGCGCGTTTCCGCCATGACCAATAAGTCCTCATATCCATCCGGCAAAAAATCGTAGTTTCGTACCAGTGGTTGCGCGACTCTGGTGTACGCCGGAATATTAGCCACTTCAAATTTGATCATTTGTTTGGGTAAGTCCCGACGATCGGGGGAAGTGACAACCCTAATCTGCCACTTGTCGATCTTCAATTCAGCGTACTTTGGGTCACTTCTCAGGGACGCTGGTTCTTTGACGGTCACTTCCAGCTCGTATCGCTTGGACAGATAGTCTTCGATACAGGTTTTCATATCCGCTAACTTTTGAGAGGTGAAACTCACTCCGCCGGCAAAATCTAAATCTTCGCTAAACCGGCTACCCCCGTAGCATAGCCTCAGGCATGTGCCGCCTTGAAACACAAGGTTGTCCAGCATTTTTTCTTTGTCCAGCGCATACAGCAGGTCATAATGCAGCAGCTCTTTTTCGATAACAGGTCGTATGTGTCCTAACGCCGGATCTTTCATCGCTTGATCTACTAGGGATTTGAAATCATCAGGCTCAGTCATCTTGTGAGTCCTTCTCATCAATAAGGTGAGTGTTGCGACCAACGCGTTTGAGGTCTCGGAGCGCCGCCATCCTGGCAGCAATCTTCAGAGGCCGCCCGCGATCTTTGGTGACAGCCAGAATTTCCGGCACTAGACGCTTGGTATGGGTGAACTCAATTACTCCATAAGGGGTTTTGTACTCACCTTTACGCCCGGTAGTCATTACTGTTAGCCGACCTACTGGAATTTGGGAGATCACCCCATACTCTGACAGGGCAGATTCCAGGCTGATGTAACTGTATTCGCCCCTACGCAGGGTCTTGGCAATTATTTCCAGAGTGTCCGGCCCTTTATGCTGCGATAACGCATAGAGGTACACGCCTTTGGATGGGCGCTCAAGAATGCCTTCGTTGACCAGGCGTTTCAACGTCGCTTCTCTACCCCGAGGGGTATCTTCCGGAAACACTTTCGACATGTCCCGAGCAGCAAAAATATAGCGTCCGCGCTGATCGAACTCAGCAAGACGTTTGATGGCCTCACTTTGCTTCATCTTAACTCCTAAGGTAACAGTAACAACACCGAAACACGTGGTTAGTGTCCACATCATAAAAGAAAAAGATAATAAGTGCACATTAACGTGTTGCTAACTTCGCTTAACCGGCAAGCAGGAGGCGTGAATATAGAAACAATTTGTTGATAGGGCCCACAGTTTAACGAGCGCATAAGAAGGCGCAATGCACATCTTTTAAGATGGTTAGCGTCCACTTGTCGGCATGAGGGATGTAAGTTTGGTTAAAAATAATAATGTTCGGAGGTGGCAGGGGGCAGCGGTTCTCGATCCCATTTTGGGCAATGCATTTTGTATTTTTCCTGAAAAAGATTGCATATTATAGCTGAATTACTTCTATACGAAACAATAGGTTATAATCGTCTTCAGAGCGAAGTAAAATATACATAGGTTAATATAAGTGTATGAATTTAATAGTAAAAGTTTGATATTATTCGGTGGTCTTGAAAACCGGTCAAATATCGTACTACCTGCACATTTGCAATATAAAGAGACGTCAGAGAAAGTGCCAACAGACCCAAGGGCCTTGGCTCTTTTTGTTCAGATGCGCCTCAACAGAGGTTCTGTGTAATGATGGTTTGCCTCAGCCAGCGCACAATACCCGTGCGCTGGCTGGGATCAATTGGACAGGCTGGTTTTATGGCTAAAGCTGGGTAATAGGCCGTAATTAGCCCAAAAAATAGAAACGTAACTTGCTGATCGGAATGGGTTATTTATTTCGCAAAAGAGCGATGCTTCCCTTCATTAAAAGTCTATAATATGTTGATTTATATAGATATTGTTGGATCATAGGGTTCGGTCTGCAACTCCGCGTACGCCGGTTCGATTCCGGCCCGCGCCTCCATTATTTCTCCTTTGTTGTTCTCGCCCTACGAAAGAAATTCAGCTGTCAGCCCTTTTTGCGTAGACCCTGGAGCTGACATTAGCCTACCAATCCCTGCCAGCCTTTTAAGGCTTTTCTCAGCTGCAACGGGTGAACCGCCGTTGATGAGTGCGTCCGGATTGGAAGGCTCTCCCAAACAGCCTGTTAGTCGGCAACAACACCGCAGGCTATACGAGCACCGCCGCCGCCCAGAGGCTGGGGGGAATCCGAGTAGTTATCTCCTCCGCCATGAATGACCAGGGCCCGTCCTTTAAAATCGCTCAGCTCCAGCCTTGGTGCAATATTAGTCTGGGCATTCTCTCCATCAGGGCCCACATGCAGTCTCGGTAGATCTCCAAGATGCCCTGAGACTTCGAATGGGCCTTTATGTGATTTGGACTTTTGCGGATCGTAATGGCCGCCAGCGGCGCCTGCAGACGTCGTCTTTCCATTTTCTTCTGTTGGGCTGCAGTCGGGGTTTTCGTGTAGATGGAAACCATGAATACCCGGCGCAAGCATACGAAGATCAGACTCAACCAATACCCCCTGATCATAAGCGATGAGGGTTACCGTACCTAACGAATCCCCTTTACCATCGACACTTGCCTTGAACATCTCAACCTCAAGTGTTGGCTCTGCGAGTACCTGTGACGTTGACAGGAACAAAGCAGCGGAAGCAGCCAAAAGGGGCATCCCGAGTTTTTTGTAGTACATGATTTTCTCCTATTACAGTCACTAATCAGAAAGGCCAAAGTTAAGGGTAGTCACAGTTTTGTTTTTTTTAAACATTTCTATATGGGCGATGCTATGCAGAACGATTTTGGGGCATGGTTTTTTAAAGATAAAAGCGCCATTCGGGCAGTTTCTTCAAGCAACCGAATTCATCCCTCAGGGCGCATGAGGCGTTAGTTCGGTACCGCTCCGCGCCTGCCGATTCTGTCACACAGGGTTTGTAGTAAGGATTTTTTTCAGAAAATCTTTTGTTCGGGGGTCTTTCGGGCTGTGAAATATCTGGCTGGGCGGTCCTTGTTCTACAATACGCCCGCCGTCGATAAAGATAACCCGGTCGGCCACATCTCGCGCAAACGCCATTTCATGAGTGACCACAATCATCGTCTGTCGCTCTGACGCCAGCTTTTTCATTAATCCCAATACCTCTTCCACCCACTCGGGATCGAGCGAGGAAGTGGGTTCATCAAACAGGATGGCCTCAGCATTGGCAGCCATGGCTCGACCAATGCCGATTCGCTGCTGCTGGCCACCCGACATGGACGCAGGGTAGGCATCGGCCTTGTCTGCCAGACCAATCTGATCAAGGATCTCCCTGGCTCTTTGATACGCTTTTTCTTTAGGCCATTTATCCACGACCAGCAAGCGTTCGGCGATGTTTTGTAGCCCGGTCTTGTTGGCGAACAACGCGTAGTTCTGGAATACGAAAGCGGTTTGTTGTCGCACGGCAAGGATATCCTTCCGGGTGGCGCGGTTTACGTCCAACGTAAGACCACCCACGGTCATGGTTCCTGAGGTTGGTTGTTCCAGAAAATTGATGCAGCGCAAGAGGGTGGACTTGCCCGTTCCGGACGGGCCGATGATTACCACGATTTCGCCTTTTTCAATGGTCAGGTCAACCCCGTCGAGAACCACGGTCCCGCCAAAATGTTTGCTCAGTGACGCCAGTTTGATCATCGGTTATAGGCCTTGTTCAGGCGAGTTTCCAGGTAGTTCTGAAGCTTGGACAGTAGCTCAACCACGATCCAGTACATGATGGCGGCAACAATGAACGCCTCGAAGTACAGGAAGCTGCCAGCGGCCTCTTTCTGGGTGGCGCCCATCAGTTCCGTAACGCCCAGAGTGAATGCCAGGGAGGTGGCCTTGATCATGTCGATGAAGTAGTTCATCAGCGTGGGCAGAGCCACGCGGGTAGCCTGAGGCAGGACAATCCGTCGCATCAACTGGCCATTGGTCATGCCGATAGACAAGGCGGCTTCTGTCTGGCTGCGGTCGACACCCACGATGGCGGCGCGAATGGACTCGGCCATGTAGGCAGAAAAATGCATGGTCAGGCCCATGATGGTAGCGGTAATACCATCGATCACTGTCAATGCACTGAATAGTTGTGGCAGCCCGTAATAGAACAGAAACAGTTGCACCAATAATGGGGTGCCCCTGAAGAAGGAAATGAACACGATCGTGAACTGGTTAAGCACCGGAATGCGCAGCACCCGAACAACCGCAAACAGGCAGGCAAGGATCAGAGCAAGCACCATTCCGATGCCCGCCAGTTGCAGGGTGAGAGGCAGGTACCTGAGCAGAACAGGCACCAGGCCAAGCATATACTCGACGTTCAACACGTCCATAAGAAATCAGACCTTGGTGCGCCCATCAGGGCTTGGTAATGTCCGTGCCGAACCATTCCTCGGAAATGGACGCCAGGGTGCCGTTATCACGCAGGGTGGCCAGAGCTTTGTTAACCTCGTCGCGGAGGGCTCGCCCGGCGTTGGTGTCGTGGAACGGGTAGGCATTGGTAATCTGCGAGAAAGTGGGGCCTGCAAGCTCAAGGGGCAATGGCTTGTCCTTGATAATTTGGCTGGCACTGACCCGGTCCATCACGAACGCATCCACGCGACCCAGCGCGGTATCCCGCTCCAGATTACTCTCATAGGTCTTAATGTTGATCTGGTCTGCGTAGGGAAGCTCCGTCAGGAGCGCTTCGAAATTGGAGCCCAGGTTCACGGCAACGGTTTTCCCTTTCAGGTCTTCCACACTTTGAACCTCGGTGTTGCCTTTCTTGGTGACAACCTGTGCACCGTCATAAACGTAGGGGTCGCTGAAAACATACGCCTTCTTCCGCTCGTCGGTGATGGTGATCTGGTTAGCAACCGTGTCGATGCGCCCGGATTGCAGCATGCCAAACAGGCCGGAGAAGTTGGCGGTTTCGTACTGGATATCACGCCCCATCTCTTTGCCCAGAGCGTTCATGACATCAACTTCGAAACCTTTAAGTTCATCCTGCTCAACAAACGTAAACGGGAAATACTGGCCGGACATCCCGACTCTCAATGCATCATCCTGTGCCAGCAAAGGCGTGCTAGCGAACAGGGATATTGCAAGGAATAGATTGATTAGTGGTGTTTTCATAAGGCCTCCTTTGGGCGTGCATGGTACCTGAAAGCATAGCCTGAGGTGAATATTGGGCAATGACTGTAATGCGGATTCTTGAATAGTCCCCCCCCCGGGCGGTTCGTATTCATCCCCGTCGCGAAGTAGCAGGACGGCTTACCAGTACCCACACACTGGGTTACATCTCCGGAGCATTAGCGGGCGGCTGGCTTCTGGATACGTATCCGGAGTGGGTCCTTGCGGCATTCGTGTTACCCGCGCCTTTGCTTATTGTAATAGCGGTGAAGGCCAGTAAAGAGAGGGCGAAGGAAGGGGCAACTGAGGAGCGAGCCCATAAAGAGGTGGAAATCTGAATGCGTCGACCCGCCAACCCTGGCAGGTCGTCTGGAATTCACGGTTCGCCGCCTCTAGGGCTGCAAAGGGCCTTTGCGATTATTCTCAAGGTACCTCGCAGCATTATCACGCAACGGAAGTTTCAGCGCTTTCATAACCTCTTTGCGCTCGTATCCCATATCGGCAAGCGCGTCGTACGGCTCTGACAAAAGCGCATTAGCGGTGCGCCGGAACTGCTGTCGCCTGGAGAAACGCTCAATCCATGAGAGGGTGTCAAAATCGGTCGTGGTTTCTCTTCGTCTGGTGCTAAACATCATGGTTACCTGCTCAAGATAAGATGACTTGAGAGCCTTTGGTTCACCTGAACTGCCTGATCAGTGCATCCATGTACAGGTTGGCCCTGAAAGCGGCTTCAATCAAACGAAAAGAATTTAACTCTGCATTAAGTTATTCTGAACTCATTGTTGGGCTCGGTAGGGCGCAATAGTGTTCTCATTGTCTGATATCCGCCGAGGTACTGACCATGACAATTCCACTGTTTGATAACGACGTTCTTCGGACCTTTGTTGCGATTTCTGAATGCGGAACGTTTACCGGGGCGGCAAAATCAGTGCATCGCACACCCTCCGCGCTGAGTATGCAAATAAAACAGCTGGAACGCATACTGGGTAAAAAACTGTTTATTCGTGAGCCCCGCCAGGTCAGACTCACGTCAGACGGTGAGGCTCTTCTGGATTACAGCCGTCGCTTGCTTCGATTGAATGAGGAAGCCGTTAGATATTTCCTGTCGCCGAGTCTCGAAGGCAAGATTGGTATTGGCACATCAGACGACGTAGGCACCCGAATTCTTCCCAAAGTGCTGGCAGAATTTTCTCGCGCCTATCCCGCCGTAACAATTAATGTCGTTGTGGGCTCAAGCAAAGACAACCTGGCTCGTCTCGATGCGGGTGAACTGGATCTGGCATTGGTGACCGTTGCTGAAGATGTGCGGAATATTCGTGGTGAGGTAGTCCATGAGGAACCATTGGTTTGGGCCGGATGGGAAAACTCATCGGCATTCTCACGGATCCCTCTGCCCGTTGCGGTGGCTCATGAGGGTTGTGCCTGGCGCAGAATAGCGCTGCGAGCACTTGAAGAGGCGGGTAAATCCTACCGAATTGCCTACACCTGCGAACATTGTTCCGGGCAGGAAGCTGCCATGGCAGCGGACCTTGCTATTGCCCCTTTTCCAAAAAGCATTGTTCGAGCGCCGCTCAAGGAAATTACCGGCTGGGATTTGCCAACGATAGGCATGTACCAATTAGCGCTGGCCCGGCGCGGCGCAAACGAACTTAATGATATCTTGGCCCACCATGTAAAGAAGGCTTTTCGGGAGCTGCAATAGCTATTATTTAAAGTAAATGTGAAATGTCGAGTTATTTGTGGCCACGGAATTACTCGTTCGTCATTTGGCCCTCGACCCGGCTTTTTGCTACGTTTATTCGGCGACGTAGTTTTCCGAATCGCTAATTCGGGCATTGATCGCGTGTACCTAGAAGAGCGTCCTTAGTGCAATTTCGCTTCGGGCGACCGCAAAAGTAACGTTCTACAGGAGTACGACAATGCGTACACTTATTACTCGCACAATGGGCGCCTCCCTGCTGGCAGGCGGAATGGCAATGAGTCTTTCAGCGACGGCAGCAGAGGGACTGTATTCCATGGATGGGCTGTCGGATGCCAACGTTTTTGACAGCAGCGGTGAAGAGATTGGCGAAGTAGAAGACATTTTGATGAGTAACGATATGTCGGTACATTCGCTGGTTATCGAAACCGGCGAGATACTTGGCATAGGAGGTGGTGAGGTTGTTGCGGAACGTGGCACGTTTACCGTAAAGCCAGCCTCCAAAAAGGCCGGCTTCGACAACGTCGAGTATGAAGTCCACATGGACATGACTCAGGATGAGTTGAAACAATTACCTGAGTACAACGAGGGCTGGTGGAATAAGACAAGCGAGAGCTTGCAACAGGCATGGAAAAACACCAAGGACATCAGTGAGAGCGCCTGGGAAAACACAAAAGAAGCCACCTCTTCCGCTTGGTATAACGTCAAACAAGGCGCAGAAGAGATGGGTGACGAAGCCAAGGAGGCGACTAAGTAACTGACTCTGCCAGGAAGTGCCCATAGGGCGCTTCCGGCACTTTTCTCAATAGCCCCTCACGTTCCGGCTCTGGCACTGGGATAGATCAATTCTCCATCGTCGCGGACAGCGGCTCCCTCAGTCATTTTTGCAGGTACGATTCGGTCTTTATTCATTAGATGGCAGACTTCGTGGCGGCGATGAAGTAAGTGGTCTGCGATTATTCGTCGATGGCAGCGCCACCATACGGCCTCTGCACACATAATGGCGCATGTATGTTGGGTGCCGAGTCGGATTAGCGCATCCAGCCCGTTCTGAAACGATTCCGATAGGGCATAATCCGCATAGTTATGAAAACTTCGGTTTCTCCAATTCCCATTCACATCATCGTTCACACTGGTAGACCGCTTACGCAGCCCGGCCAACGCGGAACAGTGGGTATAGCCGACGCCAACCGCTTCAAGCGCTCCGGGCAGCGTATCGTGATTGAATTGCGGATTACTGCGCGAGCGTGGCATAGCCCGAACATCGACGATGTGATCGATATTTCCTGCCCGCAGCAACGTGAAGAACTCGTGGAGAGTGCGAGTTGAATGCCCCACGGTATAGAAAGAGTGTGTCATGTTCGAAAACCCTTCATTGGGTAGCCCGGACTACAGCAATTCCGGCTCATCACCCCCATAACGATGCAGCGCCCCAGATTACCAGCACCCCAATAGTAACAACGATGGTAGCCTTCACCTTGTGGCGCTCGAAAATAGCCTGAGCCTGATTGCCCGCGATAAGCACCAGCAGCCCCAGGCCGTAGTACCTCACCGCCCGTGACAATGCAGATGCAAGCATAAACAGTGGGAACGAATAACTGGTAGCGCCCGCTGCCAGCATGGCAATCTGAAACGGCACCGGAATAACGCCAACGCTCAAAACAAACCAGAAGCCATCGGCCTCCATGCGCTGGCGCACACTTTCAAACTGCTCCGGCGTTGAGACCAACTCCACCAGTTGTTGGCCTATAGCGTCAAACACATAATATCCCACTAAGTACCCGACCGTGGCGCCAGCCAGGCAGCCGAGCAGGGCGATTGTGCTCAGCAGAAAAATCTGATTGCGCCGGGCCTGCATCAACGGCACCAAGATCGCCTCCAGCGGAATCGGGATGAGTATGGACTCAAGAAACGATGCAATACCCAGCCCGAGAAAAGCATGTCGGGAGTAGATCAGTCGCAGCGCCCAGTTTTTAATGCGGGCTCGTTTACGGGGGGGTTGGGTAGTTGCGTTGTTCATTAACGTTCCTCAAAAAAACAAGGCGAACGCTGAGCCGGGAACCAATGCAACGCCCAACTCATCCAATAGCCAGTCCGCCATTTGCTGGTCGTTTTCTATGCCTTCCCTTGATTCGATTAAGCCGGAAAAGTCGGGCAGGCAGTAAAAACTCCCATGGGGCGGCTGAACCTCTATGGTCTCTATGTCGTTAAGCGTCTCGGTCACAAGGCGGGCCCTTTGGGCGAACGTCTGTGTCATTCGGTGCACGTCCCGAAGCCCGGATTCGAGGGCTGTGGTGGCTGCAACCTGAGATACAGCAGCCGTGTGGGAGTTGGTTTGTCCCTGCAATTGCTGCATCTTCGTAATGATGTCAGCAGGGCCGGCAACAAAACCGACACGCCAGCCGGTCATGGCGTAGGCTTTGGAAACCCCATTGATCACCAGCGTGCGCTCTTTCAATGACGGGCACACATTCAGGATGTTTGCGTAGGGTTCATTATCGAACCGCAAGTGCTCGTAGATATCATCTGACAGGATGAACACCTCCGGATATTCCAGCAGCACATTGCCGATCGCCGACAAGGTTTCCCGGCTGTAGATCCGGCCTGTGGGGTTGTTTGGGGTGTTCAGAATCACCATGCGGGTGCGCGGGCTGAGACACTGCTTGAGGGTTTCAGCACTCAGAGTAAAGCCCTCATCAAATGTCGTACGCGCATCCACAACCCGGGCGCCCGCTATGTTAGCGATAGCCGGGTAGGTTCCCCAGTGAGGGGAAGGGATGATTACCTCGTCGGATGGCTCCAGTAGCGTCATGCAGGCATTGAACAGTGCCTGCTTGGCACCACAGCTATGCATGACTTCGTCATCGTTATAATGGAGGTTGTTCTCTTTGCGAAATTTCTCGCGAATCGCGGTTTTCAGCATTGGCAACCCGCCAATGGGAGTGTAGCGGGTAAAGCCATCGTCGAGGGCCTGTTTCGCTGCATCGATAATATACTTTGGCGTCTGGAAATCCGGCTCTCCGGCGTCCATGCGCACAATGTCACGGCTTTGCTCCGATAGCGCTTTTGCCCGCGCACCAATACGGAATATTGACGACGGCGACAGAGCATCGAGCCTGTGTGAAAATGCCGGGTGGTGCTCGTGTTTGGCATTGCTCATTTTGCTCACCCTGCTTTTATCTGTTTAAAAGACTGTTTGATCATGCGCCAGGCCGACGGGTCGCCTTTAATCATCGACGCGAGAAAACCCTTTGCCTGGTCCAGATTGATATGGGGCGGCAGAGGACCGACTTCCGGGTCCACATACGCGTTGATAACCACGGGCCTGTCGGCCGCGAGCGCTTCGTCCCAGACCCGATCCACGTCCTCGGGTGTGCTCATTCTCAGGCCTTTCAATCCCAGCATATCGGCGTAGCTGTCGTAGGCGAAATCCATCAGGTCCTGGGAGCTTTCATATTTCGGATCGCCCTCCATAACCCGTTGCTCCCAGCTCACTTGGCTCAGATCCCGGTTGTTGAGCACCAGAATGATGCAGCGCGGGTCTTCCCATTCCTGCCAGTATTTGGCAACGCCTATCAAAGCCTGGTTACCCAGCATCTGCATGGCGCCATCGCCCACCATGGCTATGCCTGGCTGGTCGGGAAAGGCAAACTTCGCTGCGAGCAGGTAAGGAATCCCGTTGCCCATGGACGCAAGGCCGCCGGACACTGAACCATGCATGCCCCGGCGAACCTTAAGGTAGCGGGCGTACCAGTTGGTGGCCGACCCCACATCACTCGCCAATAAGGCGTTATCCGGCAGGCGCTGGTTCAACGACCAGAACACCTGTTGCGGGTTGATGGGTTTGGCTGATTGGCTGGCACGCTCGCCCATCAGCTCCCACCAGTCGTGGGTGTTTTTTACGAGGGTTTGCTGCCAGCTGCGGTCTTCTTTGCGGTTGACACGCTCAGTCAGGGCTTGCAGCGTGGCGGCCGCATCTCCGTGAAGGTTGATTTCGGTAGGGAAGCGCAGGCCGAGTGCTTCGGCATCCAGGTCAATCTGTATGGCCCGGACTTTCTTGTCTACCGGCAAAAACTCGGCATAGGGGAACCGGGTGCCTACCATTAACAGCGTGTCGCATTCATTCATCATGTCCTGGCTGGGGCGGGTACCCAGCAGGCCCATGGTGCCGGTGACAAATTCCACGTCGTCAGGAATCATCACCTTCGCCAGCAGGGCTTTGGCGACCCCGGCCCCCAGTTTTTCGGCCAGGGCCAGAACGTCGTCCACTGCGTTTTTGCAGCCAGCGCCAGCCAGTATGGCTACCTTTTCGCCAGCATTAAGCAGCTCTGCGGCTTCGTCGAGGTCTTCAGACTTTGGCAGGAAGTGAGGCCGGCGGTAGCCTGTGCCCGAGAATACAACGCCGTCGGAAGCCGTGGGCTCCTCCATGGGCAGATCCTGGACGTCGTTGGGGACAATAATGGCAGTCACGGTGCGCCTGGCTATGGCAATGCGCACGGCTTGATCAACGAGATGGCGTGCCTGGGGCGGGTCGGAAAGCACATGCACGTAATCGCCCGCCACGTCTTTGTAGAGGGAGCCCAGATCTATTTCCTGCTGGTAATCGGTACCAATGGTCTTGCGGGCCTGCTGGCCGATGATGGCTACCACGGGAACATGGTCTTTTTTGGCATCGTACAGCCCGTTCAGCAAATGCACCGCCCCGGGCCCGGAAGTGGAGATGCATACCCCCGGCTGGCCGGTGAATTTGGCGTGGCCCGTGGCCATAAACGCACCGATTTCCTCATGTTGCGGCTGAATCATACGCAGTTCGGGTTCCGCGCGTCGCAGGGCCGCCATCATGCCGTTGATGCCATCCCCGGAATAGCCATAGACACGCTCTATACCCCAGGCCTGCAATCGTTTGATCATGAAATCGCTGACTGTTTCCGACATGTGAGTGTCTCCGTTTCAAGTTAGTGGCTACATCCTAAAACCGGTGTGGGCTGGCGCTTTCCCAGTCTGCAAAATAGGCAGGAGGGATATTGTTTCTCAGAAAATCTCCGGATGTTACCCGGGGATGAAACGCCCGATAGGTGGCCGCAGGGCCAGATTCGGGGCGGTGATATATATGCTCCGGGCGCAGGTCTTCAGGCGAGGAAAACCCCATGGCACCGATAATGTCCAGAAAGGAAGCGATGGTGGCATGGTGGAAATTGCGCACGCGCTCCGCCTTGGAGGGCACGTGCAGTGATCGGGTGCGCGCCGGATCCTGGGTTGTTACGCCGGTGGGGCAGGTGTTGGTGTGGCATCGCTGTGCCTGAATGCATCCCACAGAGAACATGAAGGCTCGCCCCGAGTTGCACATATCGGCACCAAGCGCGATTTTGGTAACCATATCAAACCCCATGACAACCTTGCCGCTGGCGATAACCGTGATTTCTTGCCGCTTGCCAATGCCGGTCAGGCAGTTGTGCACAAAGGGGATGGCCTCGTTAATGTAGGTGCCCAGAAAATTCTCGAACTCGGTCGGGGCAG
Source organism: Marinobacter sp. (assembly GCF_052091845.1). GTDB lineage: Bacteria > Pseudomonadota > Gammaproteobacteria > Pseudomonadales > Oleiphilaceae > Marinobacter. The sequence goes on from NZ_JBQDCO010000025.1 coordinate 17,387, forward strand.
CACCGGTACCACCTTCGGCGCCATCGACGGTAATGAAGTCCGGCAAGATACCGGTCTCAAGCATGGCTTTGCAGACACCCATAAACTCTTCTTGCCGGCCCAGGCAGAGCTTGAAGCCTACCGGCTTGCCCCCGCACAGGTCTCGCAAGCGTGCTACAAAATGCATGAGCTCAGTGGGGGTTCTGAATTCCGGGTGTTGAGCAGGGGAGTGGCAATCTTGTCCTTCTTCTATTTCGCGGGTTTTGGCAATCTCGCGGTTAACCTTGGCTCCGGGTAGGAGCCCACCATGACCGGGTTTGGCTCCTTGTGACAATTTTATTTCGACCATTTTCACCTGGTCTGAGACCGCCTTTTCCTGGAACTTCCGGGGGTCGAACTGCCCGTCATGGGTACGGCAGCCGAAATAGGCACTGCCGATTTCCCAGATCAGATCGCCACCATGAACCTTGTGGTAGGGGCTGATGGCGCCTTCACCCGTATCCTGGGCAAAGTTCCCCAGCATCGCCCCTTTGTTCATCGCCAACACGGCGTTGCTGGACAAAGCCCCAAAACTCATGGCAGAAATGTTCAACCGTGAGGAATGGTAGGGTTTCGTACAGTGCGGCCCGCCAATCATCAGCCGCGCGTACTGTGGGTCGACGTCTCTTGGGGTGATTGAATGCTGGGCGAAATCATAGCCTGCGCCGCCTACATCCCGGGTGGTGCCGAAGGGCTCGGTATCCGGGAGGCCGTCGGCGCGCTTGTTGACAATTTCGCGTTGATCACGGTTAAACGGCCGACCGCTTTGCCCTGACTCAAAAAAGTACTGGCGTAGTTCCGGCCGCACAAATTCCAGCAGGTAACGGATATGCCCCAGTATCGGGTAATTACGCAGTACGTTGTGTTTGGAGCGAAGGTCTTGTGCTCCGACTATGGCCAACAGGAAGAACACTGCCCACAGAGGCAGCCAGGCTGGTGCCCAGACCAGAGCCGCTATCCCTGAGAACAGTGTCAGCGTTGCGAAGCATGCGTAAATAAGGCGTGGCCAACCGAACATGATAAAACCTCAGACTGGCGACAATACCTCAATAATGCGGGCACAAAACGCATCCAGATCGTCGGGGCTGCGGCTGGTAATCAGGCCATCGTCATCGCACATTTCCTTGTCCACCCAGGTGCCACCGGCATTGCGTATATCGGTTTGCAAGCTGGGAAATGAGGTGAGTGTCTTCCCTTTCAGCACACCCGCCTCGATCAATAGCCAGGGAGCATGGCATATAGCAGCGACAGGCTTGTGGCTGTTTACGAAATGCTTAACAAATGAGACCGCATCCTGGTTCAGTCTCAGCGCGTCGGGGTTGGCGACACCGCCTGGCAATACCAGGGCGTCGTAGTCGTTGGCGGTTACCTCGCTTACAACTTTGTCAGAAGGGAAACTGTGGGCTTTGTCCAGATGATGGAAGGCGTTGATTTCGCCTTTTTCGAGAGTGACCAGGTGCAGTTCGGCGCCGGCGCCCTGTAAGTCTTGCCAGGGGCGAGTCAGTTCAATCTGTTCTACGCCGTCGGTGGCCAGAAAGGCGATTTTCTTCTCGTTCAGTGGTGCGCTCATAAGATTGCTCCTCTGATCTAAAAAAATATTTACACTTCGACAGTAGTGTAGTAATAAATAGGCAGGCGAAGGTCATTCTGGCTCAAACCTACCGAAATTTAATTTAACACCCCCTTCTGTTTAATTAATAATTAATGTGGCCGGGATGAGCACAAGGCTCCCGAAGATCCCGAGTTCACTCCAGCTGTTCGTTAGCAGATCGATTTTCAACCTCTTCCTTGCGATCTATACGACGGAACGACGATGCGGATGAGAAGTCCGTCGCGTTCAATGTTTCGACCGTTTTGCGCAATTTACGGCGTTGCCATACCGACACCAATTTTTTTGTATCCCATGAGGTTGGCCTCAGCGATAACCTATTTGCGTTTAGTGACAGGTCGAAACTACGCTCTGCGCCAATGGGCATATTTTCGGGTCCATAAATACCAATAAGGCGCAGCGTTAGTCGCGTGAACTCCAAGTCGCCCTCCGGCACATTCTCTTGCATCCGAATGCCTTCGTCACCGGCAAGTCGCTGTATGAGCTCGCTGAACGTGCCGATGTGCAGAAACCCACCAGATTCTAATGGCCCTTGCCAGGTATTATTCATAACGCTGATTGATCGTTGGTTTAGCGTTGATCGACCTCGTTTCCCCTCTGGGTCTTCATCTCCTTCGTCATATTCCTGTTCAAAATCGGTGACGTCCATGGTGATAGTGCCTTCCGAGGTCTTAAGTTCAGCAATGATGTACTCGATGAAAATGGCTTCCGCACTCATGTTACTGATAAGGCAGAGCGCATTGATGTTCTTGTTACGGCCACGGTTAATGATAAGTCGCGGACTGCGTTGCCGACGAAACCCCAAGTACAGGAGTTGAGCGTAGACCAGCCAGATGATCACCGAGCCTAAACTGGCAAGTACGGACAGCACTTTCTGATGTTCAGCTATCCAGTCATACATAATGCTATCTATCCTTAAAGTCAGTTTCCGATTATTCCCGTTCAACCTTAAGCCAACTCCCTCCTTCACCAAGGGCCAACTCAACGATGCGCTGGCGCATCATGAAAAAATGCGTTTCACGAGCTGAAGTAGGTATTCAGGGAACCTTGCTCAACCACTCCGGGCTTTTGAATTTACTCGTTACCAGCGCCTCGGCGTCCGCCAGTTCCTGAGCCGTATATTGGCTGAGCCGGGTGTCGTATCTCTGCTGGAAGTGGTTGATGAACGCCTGGATAATCGCTTCGCGCTCCATACCTGTCTGGCTGCGCATCGGGTCAACCCGTTTATTGGCGCTGGTTTTGCCTTTGTCAGACAGCTTTTCACGACCAATTCGTAAAACTTCCAGCATGCGCTCTGCGTCAATGTTGTAGGCCATGGTCGCATGGTGTAACACCATGCCATTGGAGAAGCGCTTTTGAGCGGCACCGCCGATTTTGCCTTGGTCCGACACTATGTCGTTTATCGGCACATAATGGGCGTTGATGCCGACATCAGCCAGGGCGCCTAACACCCAGTCATCCAGAAAGGCGTAGGATTGCTCAAAGCTCATACCATCCACCAGTGACTGAGGCACCGCCATTGAGTAGGTAATGCAGTTGCCCGGTTCCATGAACATGGCGCCGCCGCCGGTTACCCGGCGAACGACCTCTATGCCATGGCGCTCGGCCTGTTCCGAATCGACTTCGTTCCTGAGTGACTGGAACGAACCTATCACCACAACCGAATCCGGCCAGTCCCAAAAGCGCAGCGTGGGTCCTCTCTGGCCAGTGGCTACAGCATTAACAATCACTTCATCCATAGCAACATGCTGGGCCGCCGGTAAGCTCAGCGCCGGGATAACCTCGAATACATGGTTGTACCAGGTGCTGGCTTTACCCAACGCCCGGCGCAAGGCGATGGCAATGGCTTTGGGCGAGAATCCCACCATTACGGTGTTTTCATCCACTACAGTCTCGATGGCCTGGATAATGTGCTCTGGGGCAGCATGTTCGTCCAGGCCAACAAGAGCCTGGTTGATGTGCTCCAGGGTCGAATCCGGCTCCAGGAAAAAATCGCCGGAGATACTCACCCGCGCCAGTTGGCCTTGCTCAACGTCAACGTTCGCCACCACCAGCTTGCCGCCGGGAACCTTGTATTCACCTTGCATATTCGCCTCGCTATCACGTTGTAGTGGCCGGTAAGTGTTTAACCTTAGCATGAGCCGAATTGTGAGTTCAGCATGCTGTTACAGGGCCTGATTAATTTTGCAAGAAGTAATCCAATGCGTTTGCAGTTCGTAAGTGGCTATGCTGCGATAGCTTTCCCGATTTTGGATCACTCGTTAAGGATGCTTGTATATGGACGCTCTTGAAGCTCTCTGGATTAAGGGGGGTGGTTGGTCGCCCTGGATATTTATTGCCTGCCTGATGGTTGTTCTGCTGGTGGCAACCCGTATTGTGCATGTCGTAGTGAGGGCCCTGGCAAGCAAAGCCAAACCGTCACAACATGTCTGGCGGAACGCGCTGTTGGTGTCGTTAAGTGCGCCGTTGAATGGTTTCATTTGGGTATCAGTGCTGACCCTCGCAGCCAGAGCATTTTATCCGGTGGGCAATAATGCGCAGGTTGATTCCGCTTTGCCGTCGCTGTTCCAGGTGGTGTGCACCTTGCTGATGACCTGGTTTTTGCTGCGTCTGGTCAACAACGTACGCAAAAATATGCAGTCCCAGTTGGCAAGTCGTGGCAGTGATCTTGACCAGACCGCCGCCGAGGCCGTCAGCAAGCTGGCTTGGGTGGTGATTATTGCCAGTGCCGTTCTGGTGGTTATGCAAACACTGGGCATTTCCATCGCCGGCTTGTTGGCGTTTGGTGGCGCTGCCGGTATTGCGGTGGGTTTCGCCGCCCAGAACCTGGTGTCCAACCTGTTCGGCGGTCTCACCGTGTTCGCCAGCCGGATTTTCAAGATAGGCGAGTATATTATTATCCCGGGCACGGATTTGATGGGTGAGGTGAGGCACATTGGCTGGCGCTCGACGCTGGTCATGGGGTTCGATCGCAAGCCTTTTTACATTCCCAATGCATTGTTCAACTCCAGTACGATTATTAATCACTCTCGAATGGAGCGTCGCTGTGTTGAGCAGACTATTCATATGCGTTATCAGGACATCGACAAGGTTGAAGCGGTTATCCGCCGTGGCAACGAGTTGATCACGGCCCACCCGGGCATTGACCAGGAGTTCTTTGTCTTCCGCTTTGACAACTATGGCGAGCGTTCTCTGGAGCTGTTCCTTTATGTGTTCCCGCTGGCCACCGGGTATGTGGATTACATGGTGCTAAAAGAAGAGGTGTCTTTGAGTATCGCCCGTATTATCCGGGAGGAGGGCGGAGAGATCTTGCCGGTAACCAGCATCAGTATGCCCGAACGGCGCCCGGAGGCAGAACCGGACGAACATAGGGCTCCGGTTGCGGCCCACTGACTGTGAGCTGGCTCAACCCGTCGCAAACCGCCGGACCGGGCTAACCCCGGTTCCGGTGAGTTTATTCGCCAATCTGGTTCGTTATTCTGCACTTCGCAAAAACTGCGTCGGCAGTTGCTCAAAGAACAACTGAATGGAATGTGATGCTTCACGCTGCAGGTGGAATTTTTCCGGCATCAGAAGCCACAGGTAGACCATCCCGGTCACCTGCACCTGCAAATGCGTAATGGCGCTGTCTGTATCCAGGTTCTGGGGCAGTTTCCGATTTTGCACCGCTGTGTTGAACGCTTCGCGCATTCGCTCCGAGCCAATCAGGGCGTTCTCTTTCAACAAAGAGCCGATCGGCTCGTTCTGAGCGGTGATCTCGCACTTTTGAAAGATAATTTCATACACCAAGCGACGATGTGGGTTGTGCTCTATATCGTGAATTACGTGCAAAATGGACTGCTGCAGGCGGGCAAGGGAATCCTCTTCACCGGAGGCTTCCAGTGCCGGGTTTATCTGCTCGAAGGTCAATGTCTGACGATCAAGCATTGCTTTAAAAATGTCCTGTTTGTTCTTGAAATGCCAGTAAATAGCTCCGCGAGTAAGCTTGGCTTCTTTGGCAATGTCATTCAGTGACGTCTGCGCCACGCCTTTACGGTGAAACACAATTTCCGCGGCATCAATCAGCTGCTCTCGGGTTTGCCGGGCTTCCTCTTTGGTTCGGCGCGCCATGCCGGAATTCTCCTTGTAGGTATTTTTACACCATGATATCACTTTTATACATTCACTGGTGTATGTATAGTGCAAGTCCTTAAATTCCGCAGTTGGAGAGCAGAGTGAAACGCATGAAATTCAAGCATTCGATGGCAGGCCTTATGGGGGTCCCGATCCTGGCCGCTATGTTTGCTGTCCCGGCTATGGCGGCAAGTAACGGCTCCGAGTGGTCAGTGGGTCTTGGTCTTGGTGGCGGCTGGTCACCGGAATACCGGGGTGCCGACAGTTACTCAGCCGAAGGATTACCCTGGGTGCAGGTGGAAAAGGGAAGGTTGTCTGTCAACCCGGTGACCGGGCTGAGCTACGACCTGCTGGCCAGTGAACGCTGGACTCTGGCTCCCACCCTCTCTTACGCCAAAGGCCGGGAAAATACCGGCGCATTGGCGAATTTCGAAGATGTGCACGGCGGCCTGATGGCTGGTGTGGTGCTTAACTGGACCAGCCATCACTGGCAACTGAATGGCGATATTGCGGCGCCGGTAAGTGGCGATATCGAGGGTGTACGGGCACGAGGCTATTTGCGTTACCGGGGCCAGATTACCAAGCGCCTGTTGTTTGCCACAGGCCCCGGCGCCTCCTGGGGCAATGACCGCTGGAATCAGGCACTGTTCGATGTATCTGCCCGGGATGCCGCTCGCTCTGGTCTAAGCACCTACATTGCAGACAACGACTATCTTCGCGCCAGTATGAATGGTCGGCTAACCTATCTGGTTACCCGCCAGCTGAGCGTATCCACCGTGGCCCGGTACAGCCGGTTGCTTGGCGATACTGCCGACAGCCCGATTGTCAGCACCGTAGGCGATGCCAACCAGTGGCATGGCAGCCTGGCAATTAACTATCAATTCTGATCTTTCAGTTAAAGGAACCTGATTCATGAACCGTTTGTTTTTGCGGAACACCGTTGTCATAGCGGTATTGGCAAGTTTGCTCAGCATTGCTGGCTGTTCCGGTGAAGAGCCGGAACCCGCCCAACAAACGGCCGCGCCAGCAAGGCCTGCGGCTATTCAGACCATTACCGGCGCCACTCTTGGAAACAGCGTTTTCAATGGGGTGGTTCGTTCCGCCGAGCGGGCTGAACTGGCGTTTCGGGTTCCTGGCAAGCTGATTGACATGCAGGTGCAGGAAGGCGATCAGGTTGCTGAAGGCGATGTGCTGGCGCAGCTGGATCAGGAAGAATTTTTGCGCGCGGTGAGTTCTGCAAAAGTGGAGTTTGACAAAGCCCAGGCGGATTATCAGCGCGGCGTGCAGATATTCGAATCCACTCAGGCAATTGCCAAGAGTGATCTGGAAAAACTGAAAACCAAGCGCGATCTGGCCAGAAACAAACTGTCCAACGCCCGCCAGGATCTTGAGAACACCAAGCTCAGGGCGCCGTTTGCCGGCGTTATCGCGAAAAAATCCGTCAGCAATTTTCGCAACGTTAATTCCGGCCAGGCGATATACGTGCTGCACGATCTGACCGATCTTGAGGTGGTGATCAACATCCCCAGTCGCCTGTTTCTGTCGCCAGCCCGACAAAAAAAGGCGTTTGCAACGGTTGAGAATGATCGAGGCGAACGCTTGCCGGTGGTGTACAAAAGCCATTCTTCCGAATCGGATTCGCTCTCCCAGACGTTTCGGGTGGTGCTCGGCTTTACTGATCTGAAAGAACAGAATGTGTTGCCCGGCATGAACGCCCGGGTGTATCCCATTGAAAACGGTGCGCCCGGCAAGATGGTTATCCAGGTACCTGTTCATGCCGTGATGCCCACTAATACCGGCGAGGAGTTTGTGTGGCTGATGAATGATGACGGGGAGGTGACAAAAAACACCGTCCGGATAGGTGGCCTGCTGGAAGACAGGGTAGTGGTAAAGGACGGCCTGAAGCCGGGCGACCGCATAGTCGTTGCCGGTGTTCATGCACTCACTGAGGGCATGAAAGTTCGCCCCCTTGAAGAAAAGGGGCAGAAATAATGAATCTTGCAGCCTACGCCATTCAGAAGCGCACCAGCTTGTGGGTGATTATTTTCCTGATTCTGCTGGGCGGCTACCTGAGCTATACCAATCTTGGACGATTTGAGGATCCGGAGTTCACCATCCGCAAAGCCGTCATTATTACCTCCTATGAAGGTGCCAGCGCCCAGGATGTGGCGGATGAGGTAACCGACCCCATTGAAGCCGCCGTGCAGTCCATGCAGGAGGTAAAGAGGGTTGATTCCGTGTCCAAGCAAGGCCGCTCGGAAGTGAATGTGGAGATTGAACTGGCGTTCTCCAAAACCAAAGCCGAACTGGAGCAGGTGTGGGACAAGCTGCGACGCAAGGTGAACGACGCCCAGCGGTCCTTGCCCTCGGGTGCCGGCCCTTCTTTTGTAAATGACGATTTCGCCGATGTGTATGCGCTGTTCTATGCCATTACGGCGCCAGGGTACAGTAGCAAGCAGTTGCATGATTATGCCGATTTTCTCAGCAAGGACCTGGCTCTGGTAGACGGCGTTGCCAAGACGGCCCTCATTGGTGAGCGCGAAGATCGCATTTACATCGAAATCTCCAGCGAGCGCCTGGAAAACCTGGGGGTTAGCGCCGAACAGGTGTATCAGGTGCTGCAAAAGCAGAACACCATTACCGTGGCCGGTGATGTGCAGGCGGGCACTATGCGCCTGCCTGTGATTCCGGAAAACGCCGTCGGCAGTTTCGAGCAATTGAAAAACCTGCCGTTGGGGATTGGCAATGATGGGCAAACGGTGAAGCTGCAGAATGTGGCGACGGTTAAACGTGGCTATCAGGAACCCGCTGCCTTTTTGATGGAGTATAACGGCGAGCGGGCCATCGGCCTGGGTATTTCCAATGTGTCCGGTGGCAATGTGGTGGAAATGGGTGACGCCGTGAAAGAGCGCCTGGCCGAGCTGGACGAGCAGCGCCCGTTGGGTATGGTCCTGAACCCGGTTTCCATTCAGTCGGATTCGGTGCAGGCTTCCATAACGGATTTCATCAGCAATCTGGCGGCGGCTGTGGTGATCGTTTTCGTGGTGTTGCTGGCGTTTATCGGCCTGCGCTCCGGGGTGATCATCGGCTTTGTGTTGCTGCTGACCGTGGCCGGTACGCTGATCATCATGCTGATGGACGACATTGCCATGCAGCGGGTTTCTCTGGGGGCGTTGATTATTGCCCTGGGCATGCTGGTGGATAACGCCATTGTGGTCACCGATGCGGTGCTGGTGAAACTCAAAAACGGCGAGGACAGATACCAGGCGGTGCTGGATGTGGTGCAATCCACCAAATGGCCGTTGTTGGGCGGTACGCTGGTAGGCATTCTGGCGTTCAGTGCCATCGGCTTGTCGCCCAGTGATATGGGCGAGTATGCAGGGTCGCTGTTCTGGGTGATTCTGTATTCCATGGCGCTGAGCTGGGTGTTCTCGGTAACGGTTATACCCATGCTGTGCTACCAGTTCCTTACCGTGAAACAGACGAATGAACCCGTCTCGGAAGGAAAAATATTAAGGGGTTACCGCCAGCTGTTGCAGTGGGTTCTCAAGTATCGGAAAACCACCGGGGTGGTTCTGATTGCGCTGTTTGCCGGTGGCATCGCCGGTACCGGCCTGGTGCCCCCGGGCTTTATGCCGGATTCCCAGCGGCCGCAGTTTGTGGTGGACGTATACCTGCCACAGGGCTCGGATATTTCCCACACCGCCAATGTGCTGGGCAAGGTGGCCGAGGATGTCAAAGCCCATGACGGCATTACCGATGTCACCTCTTTTATTGGTGGCGGAGGGCTCAGATTCATGCTGACCTATTCGCCGGAGCCCCGGAACCCGGCCTATGGGCAATTGCTGGTGGATGTGGCGGATGAAACCCTGATTTCGCCGTTAATCAACGAGCTGCAGGGCGAACTGACGGCCGCACACCCGGAAGCTTCGATCAAGGCCTGGAAGTTCATGCTGGGCCGGGGCGGCGGCAAGAAAATAGAAGCCGGCTTCAGTGGCCCGGATTCAGCGGTGTTACGCCGTTTGGCAGAGCAGGCCAAAGCGCTGATGGCGCAGGATGACAACCTGATCGCGGTGCAGTCTGATCCGGCGCCGGGGGTGGGCACCAACGAAGCCTTTGCGTCCATTCGCTCGCAGATCGAGTCTATTGAGCGACCACCTGGCTATGAATTGACCTGGTACGGTGAGTACAAGGCCTCAAAAGACGCCAACGAGGGCCTCGCTATCTCGGCACCCTATGGCTTTGCCGCCATGATTCTGGTGGTGGTGTTCATGTTCAATGCCATACGTCAGCCTTTGGTGATCTGGTGCACGGTGCCCTTTGCCTTGGTGGGCGTGGTGATTGGCCTGGCGTCATTCCAGGCGGCGTTTGAGTTTATGGCTATTCTCGGCTTTTTGAGCCTGATTGGAATGATGGTAAAAAACGCCATAGTGCTGGTGGATCAGGCCGACAACGACGTTCGCGCCGGTATAGAGCCCTTTGACGCCGTGGTACATGCCTCCATCAGCCGGGCCAGGCCGGTGGTGTTGGGTGCATTGACCACTATACTGGGGGTGGCACCCCTGCTGATGGACCCCTTTTTCAAAAGCATGGCGGTGACCATTATGTTCGGGTTACTGTTTGCAACGGCCTTGACGCTGGTTGTTATTCCGTTGCTGTATTCAGTATTGTTCAGAATCCGCAGCCCCGAACCTGCATAGATATAGGGAGATGCCGATGCTCGCCGCCTTGATTACCTGCACTTTGGTAATCGCTATCGCCACATTGCTGCCTTTGTGGCGAAACCCTCACTGGTGTGTGCGAAGCTGGGACTTTCCCCGGCTTCAGCTTGCCGTTCTGGCGCTGGTACTTATCGTTGCGCAACTGATTTTTCTGGAGTGGGGTGATATCACCACCTGGGCGCTCGTCAGCATCACAGGGCTGGCATTGGGGTTACAAGTCTGGTGGATACTTCCCTATACAGCGCTCTGGCCCAAGGAAGTCAAGGATGCCAAAATTCAGAGCCCTGAACGAAGCCTATCCATCATGACCTCTAATGTGCTGACCCCCAACCGTAACGCCGGCGCGCTGATTGCACTTGTCAGACAGCACAAGCCAGACGTGCTGGTGACGCTGGAATCCGATCAGTGGTGGGAAAACCAGCTGGCTGTATTGGCGGATGAAATGCCTTACCGCATAGAGTGTCCTTTGGATAACCTTTACGGCATGCATGTATTCTCCCGCTTACCTTTACACGAGCCTGAGGTGTGTTTTCTGATTGAGGAGAAAGTCCCCTCAATGCATGCTTTGGTGGAAATGAAATCCGGGCAGAAGGTGCGCATGCATTTTGTGCATCCAGCGCCGCCCAGCCCCACCGAAAACGAAGAATCCGGTGAGCGCGATGCTGAACTGGTGATTGTTGGCCGCAGTGTGGCAGACAGCGATGAGCCGGTGATCGTAACCGGTGATTTGAATGATGTAGCCTGGTCACCCACCACACGCCTGTTCCGAAAGGTCAGCGGGTTGCTGGATCCCAGGGTGGGGCGAGGGTTCTTCAGCACGTTTCACGCCGACTACCGCCTGTTGCGATGGCCGCTAGACCATCTGTTTCACAGCCACCACTTTACCCTGGCCTCCCTCACCCCGTTGCCTTCCATCGGCTCGGATCACTTTCCACTGTTCAGCCGCCTGATGTTTGCGCCTGTCAGGGGAGAGGATCAGGAAACGCCAAGCCCTGATGGTGACGATAAGGGGTTTGCAAACCAGATTGTCCGGGAGCAGGGTGCCAGCAAGCACGATGTGCCCGAGCCGGGGGAGTAGCCAGTTTTAATTCAAACAGCTGCAACATTAAGGAACCTGCCCATGCACAAACACACCCTGCTTGCGATTGCTATAGCAACGGTGCCCTTGATAGCACAGGCCGACATAACCTCGGCCACCCTGTACCCCTCACATGCCCAGCTTACCTGGGCGCACAGTGAACAGGTGGAAGCCGGCGCGGGCACGGTTATTATTGAAGGATTGCCGGAAAGTCTGCAAGCGAACAGCCTGAACGTGAGCCTGGCCGGCGTGGATGGGGCGCAACTCCGCCAGGTACAAGTGCAGCGGGTTGAACAGGCAGATTATGTTGCGGAGGAAACCCGCAGCATTCGCAAGCAGCTGGCTGAGGTGTCCTTGCGCATTCAGCAACAGCAAGATGTCATCCAATCATGGAATCAGCAGGTTACCCTGATGAGCAGTGCCGCCAAAGCGTCGCATCAGCTCTCAGCCTCGGAACTGAACGAGATGGCAGCCGCACTCAAAACCACCACACAGAGTGCGCTGTCTGAGATACGGGGCATTCGTGAGGCCATGTCCGACGACCTTGCGCTGAAAGACCGGCTTGAACGGGAATTATCAGCCGTGAGGCAGGACGCCCGGGCCACCAAAACAGTACAGGTTCGTTATCAGGTACCCGGCAGCGGCAGGCTTCAAGTAACGCTCGGGTTCCAGACACCACAAGCCAGGTGGCGCAGCGAGTATACCGCCCGCCTGAATACCGAACCGGAAGCCCCGGCAAAAGGTGAGCTGGCGCTGGAGCATCTTGCGGTGATTCAGCAGACCACGGGCGTCGACTGGAACAGCGTTGAGGTGCGCCTTTCAACCGCCAACGCACGGCGCGGTACCGGCATGCCGCCGGTCCATTCGTGGGTGGTCAGCCCCGAACAGCCCCTGACATTCAGTGGCAAGTCGTCCGTTAGCCGGGCCGATGCGCCCATGATGGAGGTCAGCCAGGAACAAACCGTCGCGATTAACCGCCAGAGCACGTTTACCCAGAGTTATAAATTGCAACAGCCGGCCGATTTACCCAGCGGCTCAGCGGAACAGAGAATAACCGTATCAGAACATACGATGCCGGTGAACATCGCCACCTGGGCTGCACCGGTACTGGATGCCACCGGCTACCTGCATGCTACCGGCACTCTTGAAACTGAATCACCGCTGCCCACTGGCCGGGTGACGTTATTCCGGGACAACCAGAGTGTGGGCCAAAGCCGGCTACCCGACATAGCAGACGGTGAGGAGCTGGCTCTCGGGTTTGGTGTGGATCGTGGTATCGGCGTAACCGTGGTCAACGAGCTGGAGCGCAGCGGCGAAGAAGGGCTCTGGAAGAGTGAGAATGTGCAGAGACGACAAAACCGGTTTGAAGTCACCAACCACCACGCACAGGCTGTGCAGGTGCGAATTTTTGATCGGCTTCCTGTATCGCAGAAAGACATTCTGACGGTAAAACCCTTAGAGATAAGTGAGCCGGTACAGCGCAATGTCGATGACAAAAAAGGCGTCCTGGCCTGGGAGCGGGAAGTGCCGGCCGGCGAGACTGTTACCCTGAAATCCGGGTTTGAAGTTCGGGTTCCCGAGGGTACCTCGCTGCCAAGGCTGTAACCGGAAGAACCGCATAGGGCACGAGCGTCTGATTATCAGGGCCTGCAGGCAGATACCCGGCCTTTGCATAAAGCCCAGGAATATCCCAGAATTCAAGGCAAGGCTCGGTTGTATTCCTGAAAGAGGATTTGGTTAGCGCCTTCTAAACGCTTACAGGAGGTAGATCATGCCAGACGCACATCTGCAGGAGGCACAGCCCACCACCGGCTCACACTCCATCGACAGAGTCATCAGCGACGTGCTCACCAAGGCCGACGTTGTTATAAATGGCCCCCGCCCCTGGGATATCCAGATTCACCACCCGGACACGGTCTCCCGTGTGGCCCGCCAGCGCTCGCTGGGGCTGGGTGAGTCCTATATGGATGGCTGGTGGGATTGTGAAGCACTGGATGAGTTTTGTTTTCGTATTCTTAAGGCTGGTGCCGAGGGTATTGCCAAAAATCAGCTGACCCTGACACTGCAGTGGCTTACGTTCCTGTTTCACAACCGCCAAAGTGCCCAGCGCGCGCCCCAAGTGGCCAGGCAGCATTATGACCTTGGCAATCAGCTTTTTGAATTAATGCTGGGGCGCACCATGGCTTATAGCTGCGGCTACTGGCACGAGGCCCAAACGCTTGACCAGGCACAGGACGCCAAACTGGACCTGGTATGCCGCAAACTCGGCCTTGAACCGGGGATGACACTGCTGGATATAGGTTGTGGCTGGGGCAGCCTGTTGGAGCATGCGGCCAAGCACTATGGTGTCAGCGGAACGGGCGTAACCCTTTCCGAAGAGCAGGTGGAGGGTGCCCGCGTGCGGTGCCAGGGGCTCCCCGTAAAGATTCTGCTGGAAGATTACCGCGAGCTCAGCGGTCGCTATGACTGTGTGGCGTCCATCGGCATGTTTGAGCACGTGGGGCGGCGCAATTATACAACTTTCATGGAGACCACCGCCCATCTGCTTCGGGACGATGGGCTGATGCTGCTGCACTGCATAGGGGAAAACAAAAGTACCGCGGAACACGACCCCTGGATTGAGAAATACATCTTCCCGAATGGTGAGCTGCCGTCAATCAAGCAAATAGCGGAGGCGGCCGAAGACCGGTTTGTGGTGGAGGATATGCACAACTTCGGGCCGGACTACGCCCGCACGTTAACAGCCTGGGATGCCAATTTCCGGCGCCACTGGGGCACACTGAAAACACCGTATGATGAACGCTTCTACCGCATGTGGCGGTACTATCTTAATCTGTGTGCAGGGGCTTTCCGGGCTCGTAATACGCAGCTCTGGCAGTGGGTGTTTTCAAAACCGTCGCAGCGGAATACAAGCTACCGGGCGCCTCGATAAAACGCACGCGGTTATTTCGGATAGCCGGTGATTTGCCGGATTTTCCGGTATAGCGGCTGCAGTTGAGGGTACATCTTCAGATACACCTCCGAATACAGCTGCTCGTATAAAGCCTGTGTGTCGGGCTGTGGGTAGAAGGTGTCGCCCACTCGTGTCATCTGCGCCACTGCGGTTGCAAAATCCGGGTGCAGGCCAAGGCCCACAGCCGCATCAATAGCCGCGCCCAGGCCAGACGTTTCATAGGTGTGGGGGCGTTCTGCCGGCAGACCGAATACGTCGGCGGTGAGTTGCATGGCGGCATCGCTTTGTGAACCGCCGCCCGCCACGCGCAGGGTTTTGATGCGCACACGGCTGCGTTTTTCAATGTTTTCCTTGCCCTCCCGCAGGGCGTAGGCCAGGCCTTCCAGAATGGCGCGGTAGATGTGGGAGCGGGTGTGCACATCGCCAAACCCGATAATAGACCCCTTGGCCTCGGGGCCTGGTTGTTTTACCCCGGGTGACCAGTAAGGTTGCAGCATCAGCCCCATGGAGCCGGCTGGCACTTCCCGTACCAACTCATCGAACAGGGCCTCCGGCTCAATGCCACGCTGTTTGGCAAGGGTCTGCTCGCGCAGGCCGAATTCCCGTTTGAACCAGCTGACCATCCAGAATCCACGATAAATCATCACTTCAGTGGAATAGTGCCGGGGGAGGGCCGATGGGTAGGGCGGCATCAATTTCACCGGCTCTACGTAGCGGTGGTTGGTGGTATTGATGGTGGCGGTAGTGCCATAGCTCAGGCACCCGATATCCGGCGTTAAACCGCCGGAGCCAAGTATTTCACAGGCTTTATCCGAGGCTGCAGCGATTACTGGCAGGCCTTCTGGAAGCCCTGAATGGTTGGCTGCCTCTGAGGTAAGATAACCCAAAACAGAACCAGGGCTGACAAGCTCAGGCAGCATGGACTTCTTTACCGGCATCATGTGCCATTTGAAATCCCGTTTTCCAGCCCAGCAATGTTTCTTGTAGTTAAAAGGCAGGTAGCCTACCTGGCTGCCGGTGGAGTCCTTTAAGTGGCCGGTTAAGCGAAAATTCAGATAGCCGGACAGTAGAACGAAGTGTCGTGTCTTGTTCCAGATTTCTGGCTGGTTTTGCGCTATCCAATTGGCTTGAGCCTTCTCCCGAAAGCGATTAATTGTGTCTTCAAGCCTGGTCAGTTTGAAGAGCCAGCCCCAGGCGCCTTTTACTGGCCCATCAACTTGAGCATGACGTTGGTCGAGCCAGATAATGGCGGGACGCAGTGGCTTGCCGTTGCCATCGAGATTGATCACCGTGCCACGCTGGGCGGTGACGGTAACGCCCATAACCCGGTCGGGTGTCACGCTGGTAGATTGCCAAAGTTGCTCGCAGGCCCTGCCCAGGCTGTCCCAGAAATACTCCGGGTGTTGTTCGGCCCAACCAGGCCGCTCGGAAAAGTATGGCTGAATTTCCTGCTTACCTTTGGCAACCAGGTTGCCCTGGCGGTCGAAAAGCAGGGCGCGAACGCTTTGTGTGCCGTTATCTATGGCCAGAATCAGGGGCTCGGGATTCATCTTAGTGCTCCGGCCGGTCAGGCAGCGAATAGGCCTGATGCCACAGCGCCAGATAACGGATCTCTTCACTGTGCCATCGTTCGTCGTCCCAGCCCAATGCACTCTGGCAGTGTTGCTTCAGGCTTGGCAACAGAGCTTTACCGCCCTTCGGTGCGATCAAACCAAGCCGGGTGCGGCGTAGCATCAGGTCATCCAGGTGTTTTACATCTTCCTGCTTGCACGCCCATATCACTTCCGCCCACAGCAGTTCACCCGGCACTGCAAGTGAAGCCATCTCATCGTTTACGAGCTCGGTGGCTCCAGCCTGTAGAACAGCGCTAAGGTCTGATCCATAAAAGCCCACAAGCCGTTGCCAGTTCTGGTGACTGATATGCTCTGGGCGCAGGGGCTGGGCGGTTTGGTGAAACACCGGATCTGTTCCCGGGCGTAATCGCTCTTCACTTCCAAGCCCGCGTGCCAGTGCTTCCCTTGCGATAAGCCGAAAGGTGGTGAGCTTGCCACCGGCGATACTGATCAAGCCATGATCGTCACGTAATTCGTGCTCCCGACTTTCTTTTGATGGGGCTTTGGGGCCGGATGCGCTGGGTTCTCCTGTTACAACAGGGCGAACCCCCGCCCATGTGGATAGCACGTCGGTTCTGGAAACCGCCGCACTCGGGAACAGGCTGTGGGATATTCTCAGTAGATAATCGAGCTCTTCATCGGCGATACGGGGTTCGTTATCCAGATTATGTGTATGGTCCAGGTCTGTGGTGCCCAGGACGGTTGTGCCGGCCCAGGGAAAAGCAAAAACCGGGCGTTTATCATCCGGGTGAAATAAAGAAACCGAGCAGGAAACAGGTAGTTTTTGCCAGGGAACAACCAGGTGACTGCCGCGTAGTGGGCGAATGGCCATGGGCTTTTGCCCGTCCACGGGCTGCTGTAGTCGGTCGGCCCACACGCCCGTGGCATTGATAATCAAAGGCGTATTAACGGTGAACGTTTCGGTTGTTTCCTCTGCCTGCAACTCAATACCACTCACATCGCCGTTCGTTCGCAGAACGTTCACCGCTTTTACGTAGTTCAGGCACTGGGCGCTGTCTTTGCGGGCTTCGGCTATTACCCGCTGCACCAGGCGAGCGTCATCGGTTACCGCATCGGTAAAGCCACTGGCTCCCGCCAGGTTTTTGGTATTCAGGCCTGGGACCCATTGCATGGTTTCGCTTGGTGTCAGAACGTGGCGAGAGGGTGAGCGGGCTATCCAGTCGTACACTCGCAGCAGAATTTGGAACAGCCGTGGACCGGGAAACTGTTGCTGAAAGTGGGGCATGATGAACCGTAAGGGGTCAATCAAGCCCGGTGCCTCAGCCATCAGTCGCTGACGTTCTGTCACAGCATCCCGGGTCAGCCGGTATTGGCCGCTACCAAGATACCGAAGGCCACCATGCACCATTTTCGAAGAGCGGCTGGAGGTTCCCCATGCGAAGTCCTTTTGCTCAACCAGCAGGGTAGTCAAACCACTGCCGGCGGCTTCCCGGGCGATACCCGCACCGGTAATGCCACCCCCGATAACCACAACATCAAATGAGTGAGTGTTACCCCGGAGCTCTTTGAGGAGCGAGTTTCTGCGCCCCACCTGGCTTATTGCGCTCATGTCGCTCACTCCAGAAGTGTTTTCGGGTTGAGAATGCCTTCCGGATCAAAACTCTGGCACAGGGAGCGGATGGCAAGCATGCCTAATTCGCCTTTTTCAACCGGCAGAAAAGGTGCGTGGTCTTTACCCACCCCATGTTGATGGCTGATGGTGCCACGGTTGCGCACGATTAGCTCAGAGGTGGTGTTTTTGAGGTGTTTCCAGCGGGCCAGGGTCTCCTCGTAGCTGTCCGCAACCCGGAAAACATACGTGGTGTAAATGCTGCAGCCCTGTCCATAAAAATGGGACAAGTGAGTAAATACATGGGTGCGCTCGCCCGGGCTTTCTTCGCGGGATTGAAGGCCTTGGCGAAGGCTGCCTTCCATAATGCCAAGCAGGTTGTCTACGTTGTCCCAGTCAGTGGCGGTTTCGAGCGTGTCCACGGCGTAACCCAGCTCCCAGAGTGCTTCCCGAAGGTAGGGCATGGTAAAGCGCTTTTCGGCCCATTTTTTACCCATATGGGTGCCGGTATACACACCCTTGTATTCGGAACAGATGCGCCTGGCTTCCTGTTTTGCACCGGTGCACTGATGTTTACTGCCGGTCAACCCGAAGGTCATCATGCATTTGCCCTCGGCAGAACCGCGTAAGGAAAGGAATTTTTCCAGCATGCCGATAAGGTGCGGGTGGCCAGCCAGCGCCAGTTGCGTCTCTGTCTCAGTAGCGTTGCTGAGTCGCAACATGGAAAGCTGAGTGCGATTCTGCACAAGCTTGCGGCAAGCGTTTCGGGCGCTGTCCCAGTCCGGGAAAAACACAACATGAAAGCTCTCTTGCTCCGGCAGGCGAGTGATTCGGACTTTGACTTCGGTGATCAAGCCTATGCGGCCCTCGGATCCTAAAAACATCTCGCGAATGTCCGGGCCAGCGCTGGAGGCCGGAATGGTTGGTAAATCCAAAGTGCCTTTCAGGGTTTCAACTCTTCCACCAGCGAATAACTGCTCGATTCGGCCGTACCGTAACGATTGTTGACCGCTGGAACGGGACGCGACCCAGCCACCGATCGTTGAGAGTTCAAACGACTGCGGAAAGTGACCAAGCGTGTAACCATGTGCCCGTAACTGAGACTCTACGAGCGGGCCCGGCGTACCTGCACCAAATGTGGCTATCTGGCTTTCCCGGTCCAGATCTATAAGGCGGTTCATGCGACCCATGTCTATCGTCAGCACAGGTTTGTCGCTAACCAGCGGGTTAATGTGCCCGGCAACACTTGTGCCGCCACCATAGGGTATCAATTCCAGATTGTTGGTCTGGGCATAGCTCAGTAGCTTTTGCACATCAAGATTGCTCTCGGGACACGCAACCCCGTCCGGGAATACTCCGATATCACCGCTGCGCATCGCTAGCCAATCTGGCAGGCTCTGACCACGAGCGTGGCGCACCCGAGCTTCAGGGCTGGTGTCGATCAGGTTATCGACGATGGTATCAACGGGGAGCCGGGTCGCAGTCACTTTGTCGCACACAGACGGGAGGGATACATCCTTCAGTGGCTTGCCGGAACCTACAAGATCTGAGAGAAAAGCCTGCCCTTGCGCAGGAAGCTCCAGATTAAATTGCTCATCACCCCAGCCATTCCAGCGTCGCATCAAATTACACTCCCGTTGGTAAATGAATAGACTTCAGTCTATCGATTTATACAGAGCTTATATATGTCCCATGACGACATTGACTGTGTCATTTACCGACACAACAGCGTCATTACCGATACAACAGCGTGACGGGAAATTTGAAAGGCTAGCCGTTGGTGCGAAGTCGCTCACGAAGCTGTTCGAGGCGCTTGCGAATTTCTTCGCGGCGCTGCTGGTCATTTTTTGCAGGCGGGGTAGATGAGGCTGGCCGGTTGCTGGCGGCTGGTTTTTGGCGCCGTTGTGTCGATGTTTGTTGGCGATTGTCGGCGTCGGACGAGAAGCTCATCCCGGTTTGTTCTTCAGACTCTGGAAAATACAGGTTTTCGAGCTTGCCTGAGCGATCAAGAATAACGCGGTTGGCGTGAACAGAGCGCAGTTTAGCATTGCCAGGCAACTCATCCCCTACAAGAAACACGTCGGTATTGCGTTTATCGTCTTCTATCAAGGCACTGCCCGGGAAGTCACCCTCGGCTGCGAGTACACCTCGAAGGGTAAGACGCAGATTGGTTTCTGGCAGGTCTTCGGTGCTTTCTGCTGCTGCCGCTCCGTCAGTCCGGGCTGTGCCAAAGAAGGCCAGGGATGCAAGTGGCAGACTAGGCGAGGTATGTTCTTTGGCTTGTGATTGCGCGGTAGTTTGTTTGTTCCCGGCCGGTAGGTGGTTTTGCGTTTGCCAGAAACTATAACCTTGCCATGCGGTCACACCCACCATGGCTAACCCCAGGATAAAAGCCAGTGCAAGTGGAACCTTTGGATTAATTGAAAGCATTGATTGTCCTGAATGCAAGTTCGCAAGCCGCCAGAAAACCGCTGGCCAAGAAAGGCTGCCCAAGAAAGGACTGGCCAGGAAAAGACCGAAAGTATCACAGGTTATCAGAATCGCGCCTTTTATTGGGAGTATAGTGTACAGGGTTATTCAGCGTGCCTATATCCTGTGGTAGCCTTCCCGAATCGCATAAAACAGAAAGGGTTTCACAGTGTGCACATGCGCACAAAGCCCTGATTGCCTGATAATAACGAGGACAACCTTGAGCACAGAAACCGAACTTCAGCCGCAGGATGCTCCGCTGGGTCGTCTTCCCTTCACCTTTGCAAAGCGCAATGGCGTGATTCTGACTCGTTCTGAAGAAGGCAGCCCGGTTATTCTGGTCAGGCCCGGAGCGCCTCACACTGCACTGGCGGAAGCAAACCGCATAAGCGGGGGTCGGGCGCGATTTACCACGATTGAACCAGATCACTTTGATCAAGCTCTGAATGCGGCTTATCAGAACGACTCTGCAGAAGCCATGCAGATGGTCGAAGGTATTGGCGACGACATGGACCTGGCGTCACTCGCCGATTCGGTGCCAGAAACCGAAGACCTTCTTGAGCAGGAAGACGATGCGCCGATTATCCGCCTGATTAATGCCATCCTTACCGAGGCGGTAAAAACCAGTGCCTCCGATGTGCATATTGAAACCTATGAAAAACGCCTGGTGGTACGGTTTCGTGTTGACGGGGTATTACGGGAAGTTGTTCAGCCAAAGCGGGCACTTGCGCCTTTGCTGGTGTCGCGTATCAAGGTAATGGCAAAGCTTGATATCGCCGAAAAACGGGTACCCCAGGATGGCCGCATCGCGTTGCGTGTGGCAGGTCGGGAGGTGGATATCCGGGTGTCTACCATGCCGTCATCCAGCGGTGAGCGGGTTGTACTGCGCCTGCTGGATAAACAGGCAGGTGCGATTCGCCTGGAGTCGCTGGGCATGGCGCCAGCCGACTTGAAGATTCTGCGCCGGCTGATTCACCGGCCATACGGCATATTGCTGGTGACCGGCCCAACTGGTTCTGGTAAATCCACGACTCTCTATGCCTCTTTGCAAGAAATAAACGACCGTAGCCGCAACATTCTTACGGTTGAGGATCCGATTGAGTACAATCTGCCGGGCATTGGCCAAACTCAGGTAAATCCAAAAGTCGAGATGACCTTTGCCCGTGGCCTGCGCGCTATTTTGCGTCAGGATCCGGATGTTGTGATGATAGGTGAAGTCCGGGACCTTGAAACTGCCGAAATAGCGGTGCAGGCAAGTCTTACCGGCCACCTGGTATTATCCACTCTGCACACGAATACTGCAGTAGGCGCGATTACCCGCCTTATGGATATGGGGATTGAGCCTTTCCTGATTTCATCAAGCCTGGTTGGAATCGTGGCTCAGCGTCTGGTCAGGGTGTTGTGCAAGGATTGCCGGGAAACCTATATACCCACCGAAGAACACTGTGAATTCTTGCAGCAAAATGCTGCCGAGCCACCGACTATATACAAGGCCAAAGGGTGCGAGCACTGCAATCACCTGGGTTACCGTGGGCGAATTGGTATTTATGAGGTAGTAGAGGTGAGCGAGGAGATCAGTGCTCTGATTCACAAGCGCTCAGGCGAGCTGGACCTGGAGCGAGAGGCACGCCTTAAAGGACCGAGCATTCATGCCGATGGCGTTCGGAAGATACTCGAAGGGGTGACCACAGTGGAAGAGGTGCTTCGCGTAACGCACCGGGGCCAATAAGCTATGCCTGCTTACGAATACAAGGCACTCGATTCACGCGGGAAGCAAAAGCAAGGCGTGGTTGAGGCAGATGCCCCTCGTGCCGTGCGCCAGCAGCTACGGGAAAAAGGCCTTACACCGTTGGCGGTTGAGCCAGCGGTTCAAAAGCGAACGCCCAGTAGCCCATTGAGTAGCGGCGGCTCCCTGGCCGCTGCCGATCTTGCATTGATTACGCGCCAACTGGCAACGTTAATCCAATCGGGCATTCCTATTGAGCAAACCCTTTCGGCAACCGCACAACAAACGTCCAAACCGCGCATACGCAGCATGCTTATTGCCATTCGGGCCAAGGTTATGGAAGGCTACACGTTGGCGGACAGTCTTGGCGAGTTTCCCAAAGCCTTTCCACGGCTTTATCGCTCAACCGTCGCGGCAGGTGAACATGCCGGGCATCTCGATCTGGTCCTTAATCGGCTGGCTGATTACACGGAGAATCGACAGGAAGCACGCCAGAAAATCCAGTTGGCTGCAATTTACCCGATTATTCTAAGCTTTGTAGCGATTGCCATTGTGGTTTTTCTACTCACTTACGTTGTGCCAGATATCATTGAGGTTTTCGTGAAGCAGGGCCAGGAACTGCCTGGACTCACCCAAGCCATGCTGGCCATGTCGGAATTTCTTACCAGTTACGGTGTTTACCTCGTCATACTGCTTGTTTTGGGGATCATGGGGTTTCGTTATGCTCTGAATAAGCCGGGCTTTCGCATGCGATTTCATAAACGCCTGCTGCATTTGCCTTTGTTTTCGGGGATGGTTCGAGGCGTCAATACCGCCCGATACGCAAGCACGCTCAGCATTCTCACTACCAGTGGTGTGCCATTGGTTGATGCTATGCGGATTGCCGGAGAGGTGCTTTCCAACGAATATTTACGCCGGGAACTTAAGGAGGCGGCCCGCAAAGTCAGTGAAGGTGGCTCTTTACAGCGGGCGCTGGATCAGACTGGTTACTTTCCTCCGATGATGTTGCACATGATTGCCAGTGGCGAGGCCAGTGGCGACCTGGATAGCATGCTTGAGCGCACGGCAACTATGCAGGAAAACACGCTGCAATCCAAAATGGCGGCGATTGTCGGGCTTTTTGAGCCCATGATGCTGCTGGTGATGGGCGTGGTTGTTCTGATTATTGTTATGGCGATCATGCTACCGATACTGAATATGAGTAACCTTGTTGGTTAACTTTCAACGCTAAACTTCTAAATTTAAACCAATAACGAGTGACGTGATGATGATTGAAAATCTGACTAAACCACAACGCAGCCGAGGGTTTACCCTGATCGAGATTATGGTTGTAATGGTCATTCTCGGGCTGTTGGTGGCTGTTGTGGCACCCAACATAATGGGCCGAAGTGACCAAGCCAAGGTAACTGTTGCGGAAACGCAGCTCACTAATATTTCCAAAGCACTGGATATTTACCGTTTGGATAACAGCCATTATCCCTCTACGCAGCAGGGGCTGGACGCCTTGAAGTCCCGGCCATCTGGCAGCCCGGAGCCAAAAAACTGGAACCCTGACGGTTATATGAAAAGCATCCCGGAAGATCCCTGGGGTAACGATTTTCAGTATGTGAGCCCGGGCACTGAAGGCGCTTATGACCTGTATTCATACGGCTCCGACGGCCGTGAAGGCGGTGACGAAGACGCAGCGGATATCAGCATCTGGACCATCGGCAACTGATTTATGATGCTTCCCCGATCAGAACACAACAACAGCGGCTTCACGCTCATTGAAATATTGGTTGTTTTGGTTCTGATTGGGCTGCTCGCGGCTCTTGCGGTACTCACCATGGGTGGCAACTCGCAGCAGAGGGAGTTGCAAAACGAAGTACGGGAACTGTATCTGTTGATGCAAACTGCATCAGACCAAGCCGTTCTCAATAATCTGGAGTTGGGCCTGTTGTTTG
The DNA here is from genome assembly GCF_052091845.1 of Marinobacter sp. Lineage (GTDB taxonomy): Bacteria > Pseudomonadota > Gammaproteobacteria > Pseudomonadales > Oleiphilaceae > Marinobacter. Next base: position 41,200 of record NZ_JBQDCO010000025.1, read on the forward strand.
ACGACAACGGCTATCGCTTTGTTGCTTTTCAAGACGAAACCAACGACTGGAAGGCATCAGGAGAGCGCATATTCCGTACCCGGACCTTTCCGGAGTGGCTAGTCACGACGCGATTTATAGAGAGCGATGCGCCTCGCCTGGCATCTTCTGAAGACAAACTCCGGCCGGATGTCGTGTTCTTTTCCAGTGGCGAAACTACGCCTTTTGAACTGGAATTTACGGTTGGTAGTGAGACGGACTACGTCCAAACGCTTGCATCCGATGGAATTTCCCCCATTGAGTGGCGACGGCCCGGCGAAGAGGGAGACGACTGGTGATACGGCGTGGCCAATCCAACCTGCCGAAATCCGCCAAAGGCTTCACGCTTATTGAGGTGATGGTTGCGTTGTTGGTGTTCGGACTGATTGCAACAGCCGCAGCCGAGGTAGGCAGTCAGTATATTTCCAGCTATGAACGCATCCGCGACAAAACCCTGGCAGGCTGGCTTGCTGAAAACCGCATAAACGAAATTCGGCTAGAAGATAACCTGCCTGACATCTCCGAGAACGCGAAAGACAAAGACTATGGCCCCTTTCGCTGGCAAGTGACTACTAAAGTGCTGGCAACCGCCGAGGCAAAAATGCGGCGAGTGGAGGTTAAGGTGGCTCGTTATCAGAATGACCGTTCAAAACCCTATCCGGTACACACGCTGACCGCGTTTGTGGGTGAGCGATGAAGAGCCAACAAGGTTTTACGCTCCTCGAGGTACTGGTGGCAATCACCATTACCGCGGTCATTGGCATTGGCGTGTGGCAGGTTATGAGCGGTGTGATTCTCTCCCGTGATCGGGTGGATGAGCTTGCCGGGCAGTTTGATGGCCTTCAGCGTGCAATGTTGCTTTTGGAGCGGGATATTACCCAGATAGTAAACCGACCGGCTCGGGATCTTTACGGCGACTTTCAACCCGCATTAACCAGCCGGCAAGACGAATTTGTTTTATTACTTACACGGCAAGGCTGGCGTAACCCGTTGGGTATCCGGCGTAGCAGCTTGCAACGGGTAGGTTGGGAGTACACGGGTACCGAGCTACGCCGCCGGTATTGGCCTGTTCTGGACCAGGGCCAGGAGGATAATAGCCGGGATTTGTTATTGCTTGAGAATGTAACCGAATTTGATATCCGATTTCTCAATGACCAAAACGCCTGGCAACCGGAGTGGCCCTCTGCTGATGCGATGGCAGCACTTAGCCCCGGTAGCCGGCCGGATATCCCGTTTCCTGTAGGCATAGAAATTACGCTGGAGCATGAACGCTTTGGTGAGCTGGTTCGCACCTTTGTGCTACCGGATTTTGATTTATCGGGTGCGCAAGGCCTCGTTAATCAGGTTAACGAGGCGCGTAACAAGGACGATGAGGCCCAAGGCGCAACTGCTGAAGGCGATACAGGGCAGGGGGGCTAACTGTATGGCGCCCCGTTCCTATTATGTGTTCCCCAAAAAACAGCAGGGTGTAGCGTTGATTATGGTGCTGCTAGCCATGGCCATGGTGGTTATGCTGGCCTCAGGCATGACCCAGCAACAAAGTGTAAGAGTATTCAAGGCCGGGCACTATCTGGCGCAACAACAGGGTCGAAGCATCGCGCTTGGCGCAGAGGCCTTTGCCCGTCAGATTTTAATGCGGGATTTTGAAGAGGATAAAGAAGCTAACCTGATGGTCGACAGCCTCGATGAGTTTTGGGCAATGAATGCGGCTATTTTGCCTTTAGACGCCAATGGGGTGGTAGAGGTTCAGATAGATGATCGGGGGGGGCGGATAAACCTGAATGATCTGGTGTCGACTAACGGCCAGGTGGACCCGATAATGAAAGATCGTCTTACCCGTTTGCTGGTTGCCCTCAATATTACCGGAGTGTCTGTTGATGCCCTGGTGGACTGGATTGACCCGAACGATCAGACAATCAGCGCCTATGGTGCCGAAGACAGCCAGTACCTGATGGCCGACCCCGGGTTCCGTGCGGCCAATCAACCGTTCGTCAGCGTGTCGGAACTGCGGTTGATTGAAGGCATGACCGAAGAAATATACGTTGCATTGCGGCCCCATGTGGCCGCTTTACCGATCAGTGGATCAGGCATCAACGTGAATACGGCCACTGCAGAAGTGTTGATGTCCCTGCATGAGGAACTGACGACAGCACAGGCTGCGTCTATTCTTGAAAAGCGGGAAGAAGAACGGTTTGAAAGCCTTCAGGATTTTCTGGCGCTTCCGGAGTTCGCCGGGTTGGGCTTGAAACCCATAGGGCTGGGGCTGCAAACGCGTTTTTTTGAAGTTGTATCACGGATTACCTACGATAACCGTGTTGTAAATATGGTGAGTACGGTTTTTCGTAACCAGGAAGGTAATGTCCGGACGGTTCACAGGGATACCGGACAAAAGAATCGCATTACCAAAGAGCCCTTTACCATCTCGGAAGGATAACCATGTCTTATCGCCTTTATGTGCGACCCTTGCCACCTTTTGCGGATCCCGGACAACATCCGGAAGACCGCCTGTTCAATTGGGTACTTTACGATGCCGGTGGTGATGCCCAGGCTCAGGGTAGCAGCGATCTCCGTAGCACCATTGAACAAACGCTAAGCCAGAATGGACTTGAGGGCGTGCAACTTGTGGGGCTTATTCCCGGCGATGAAGCCTTGTTATGCATGGCCGATATTCCTGCCAAGCAAAGCCGTTTTATAAACCAGGCTCTGCCTTATGCAGTAGAAGAACAGATTGCCCAGGACATTGATGAAGTACACCTGGCTCTTGGTCCCCATACCCGTGACGGATACAGGGTAGCAGCGGTCGACCGCAGCACAATGGCACAATGGCTTGAGCTTTTCCGTGGCTGGTCCCACGCCAGGCTGGAGGCCATATACCCTGATGCTGCATTGCTCCCGGTGACAGAAGGTGGTTGGTCCATTTGTCTTGATGGCGAGTCAGCCATGATGGCCAGCGATCGCGGCGAATGGCTGAGCATGCAGTCTGCCAACCTGGCAATGTTTGCCCAAACATTGGCGGTGCCGCCTTCCGAGGATGTCGTGGCTGAAGTACCGGTGGTCATATACGGCACGGACTCTGAACTTGAGCAGCAACAAGCGGTGCTTGGAGAGCTCATGGCGCCGGGACGGCTTTCTGTTCGCAGGGAGTCTTTGGAGCTTATGCCGCTTGAACTGCTGGCTTACGCTCACCATAACCATCTGTGTCGCCCAATCAACTTATGCCAGCGAGATTTCTCGGTTAAGGGCAGCAAGGCCAGCCCGCTGAAACCCTGGAAGCCGCTCATTGCTGTGGCCGCTGTCTGGTTTGTAGTGCAGGTGGCGCTGGAAGCCGGAATGGGGTTTTACTACCAGTCACAAGCCTATGATATGCGCCAACAGGCTATGTCGGTGTATAAGAGTGCCTTCCCCAACGACCGCAGAACCCACGCAGGCAATGTAAAAAGGGTGATCGAAGGGCAGCTGCGTATGGCGGGCTCTGATGGCCCGGATATAGACTTTGTCACTCTGATGAAATACACAGGCCAACAGTATTCGCAAGTGGCCGGTTCAGGCTCGGTAATGTTTAATGCCATCAATTACAGTCAGGCCCGCGGTGAACTGGTGGTTGATGTGCGTGCAGACAGCTACGACAGGCTAAGTACGTTGCGCAGTGGTCTTACGGACCAGGGGCTGGACGCCAAAATTGGCTCAGTGGTCAACGAATCCAGCGGTGCTCGTGGCCGCTTGACCGTATCCGGAGGTTGACGCCATGTGGACGAAGCTAAAAGAGCAGCCATCGGTTGGAAAGATGATTGCCCAGTATGATCAACTTCCTAAACGGGATCAGCAGGCACTGGCCGTGTTAGCTGTAGCAGTGTTTCTTGGAATTTTGTATTTTGCAGTGTGGAGCCCGGTCACCAGCTTTCATGATGAGGCGGCCGCTAGTAAACAAAACGCCGCCGAGCTTGTCGCCTGGATGCAATCTAACGAGCCGGTTATACGCCGCCTGAGTAATAGTGAAGCAGGGCCGGCAGCCACGTCGGCAGAGATACCCGCTGATGGCCGGGCATTAATGGGCCTGGTAACCCGTTCTGCGAGAGAAACCGGGCTTACGTTGCAGCGTTTTGAGCCTAGCGGAGACAGCGCTATAAGGGTGTGGCTGGATGCGGTTCCCTATTCAAAGGTTGCAGCGTGGCTTGAAATGCTCAATGGTGAGCATGGTGTAGTGATTGATCAGGCTGCGTTGGATCGCGCAGACGATCCTGGCCGGGTATCTGTCCGTTTAACCTTGGCTATCTGACCGGGAATAACTGGGTGCCGGGGCAGTTCTCTCCGGACAGAGACAGGAGCAAAAGCATGAGCAACGACAGCGAAAACAGACCGGAACCGGTTATTGTCCGGCTGGATATCAATGCTGTGAATGTAGCCAGATCCATTCTGTACGATGCCTACCGGAACGAACCAGCATTTCAGTACCTTTTCAACCATCGCAAACCCGGCTATAAGCAGCGTGTCCGGGCCACGGTACGTGAACTGGTTGATCTGTACTTTGCTCTTGACCAGGACGCCGTTGGTGTATTGGTTAATGATTCGCTGGTCGCAGTGGCATTTATCGGCGATCCGGACCTGCGCTTAAACCTGGCGAATCGATTTAGCTGGAGAGTTCGCATGGTGTTAACGGCTGGTTTCGCCTCCACTCGTCGTTACCTCGATTATCACGAGAAAATACGGGCAATGCTGCCGCAACCATTGGCGCATCAGCTGCCATTGATGGGTGTTAATCCCAAATATCAGAATCTTGGTTATGGCCGGCACCTGCTTAAAGCTATTCAACGGTTGTGTGCCGACAATCCAAGGGGAACCGGGTTGGTACTGGATACCGGCAACAGCCGCTATTTTCCGTTTTATGAATCAGAAGGTTTTCGCAGCCTTGGAAAAATTCGCCTTGGTGGTTTCGAGGATCACATATTGTTCCGCGAAATCCATCCAGAAGCCAAGGCAACTGCCAATCAAAATTAATGTTGCAACAAACAACAGGAGACACTGTGTCTGACAGCCTGGATTATGATCTTATTGTTATTGGTGCCGGTAGTGGCGGTGTGCGCCTGGCGCGGATGTCAGCCGGCCGTGGCGCCCGCGTAGCGGTTATTGAATCCCGTTATCTCGGTGGCACCTGTGTTAACGTTGGCTGTGTCCCCAAAAAGCTGTTTGTTTATGGCGCCGGTGTCAGTGACGAACTTGAAGACGCGGCAGGCTATGGTTGGGACGTACCCAAGGATGACGTCAGCTTTGACTGGCCCACGCTGGTCGCTAACAAAAATACCGAAATAGAAAGATTAAATGGTATATACGGCCGCTTGCTTGAGAATGCCGGCGTGACGGTTATTGAAGGCACTGCCACCATTAAAGATCCGAACACGATTGTTGTTGGGGGTAAGGAGTACACCACCGCTCACATAACAGTTGCGACAGGCAGCTGGCCGGTTGTACCAGACATTCCGGGTAAAGAATGCATCCTAACGTCGAATGAGATGTTTTATTTGCCTCAGCTACCCAAACAGGCCGTGGTATGGGGTGGTGGTTACATCGCCGTAGAATTCGCCGGCATTTTGGCCGGTTTAGGCGTGGAAACAACACTGTTATACCGTGGCGATCTCTTTCTTCGCGGGTTTGATAGCGATGTGCGCCGGTTCGCCGAACAGGAAATGCGCAAAAAAGGCGTACGGCTTGAGTTTGGCGTAACCATCGAGTCGGTCGAGGCTGAAAACTCCCATTACCAGGTTAATCTCAGTAACGGCAATGTTATGGAAACCGGGCTTGTTATGGCAGCGACGGGTCGGCGCGCTCTGGTGGATGGTCTTGGACTGACCGAGTTGGGTATAGAGCTAAGTGCGTCCGGCCATGTTGTGGTTGATGACTACTTTCGCACCTCAGTACCTTCTGTGACTGCTCTTGGAGATGTTATTGGTACACCGCAGCTAACACCGGTTGCGCTTGCCCAGGCTATGGTACTTTCCCGCAGATTGTTTGGTGATGGCGAAGGTGAAATGGATTACACCGCGATCCCAACCGCAGTTTTTTGCCAGCCCAACATTGGCACCGTGGGATTAACAGAGGAAGAGGCCAGGAACGCTGGGCACGCTGTGCAAATATACCGCTCTGAGTTCCGGCCCATGAAGTATATCCTCAGCGGGCGGGAAGAGCGTTGCCTTATGAAGCTTGTTGTCGACGAGGCAACGGATAGAGTACTTGGCGCCCATATGGTTGGGCCAGACGCAGGGGAGATTACTCAGGGCCTTGCGGTGGCCATCAAGGCTGGCGCAACCAAGGCCCAGTTTGACTCCACTATGGGTATTCACCCAACGTCTGCAGAAGAATTTGTCACCATGCGCGAACCTGCCGTCTGATTAGGGTGGAAGCCCATGGCTGGGCCAAGTGGCTATAATGTCTTGTCGTTTTTGTTATCGTGTTTGACTATACGTTGTTTGTCTCTCAAAAACGTAATGAATCTACAGGGTGGGAGTAAGCTTGATATGAGTTTTAGCGAAGCCGATCGCGATCTGGATGCTTCACAGCGCCAGGTTGTCCGTGAGGTGATGATTCAGATCAAGGCGCTGCTGAACGACTCTGGTCGATGCCGCGATGCAGGTATCTGGAAGGCTATATTGTGTGAGGCCCCAGCGGATCAAATGCCTTTGCGTCGGGAAATTGGCCGGCAGTTAGAGCCTCAACTCAAGCCTATGGCTGAAAATGGCAGCTTTCCATCACCGGTTGTGGGGTTTCTGGGTGAATGGTTTGACTGGCATAGTTTGCAGGATGTCATCGTTCAGGAAGATGAGCGCGGCCTCGCGGAGCAAAATGTTGCAGATGAAGAATTCGAATCAGAACCCTCGCAATCGGTTAATTTTTGGCCAGCAGTGATAGGTTGGATTATAGGGCTGATTGTACTTGCCACTATCTTTGGCGGAATGGGCGGAGGCTAGCACCACCGCTCGTTCCATTAGATTTTCGCTTTTTCTGAATGCGAAGCGGCTATTTTGTCGTGATATTTCTGGGCCAGAATTGCACCTAAAATAACTTGAACCTGGTTGTAGCACATAATCGGCAGTACGATCATGCCAAACCCGGGGTGCCCGGAAAAAAGCACTTTTGCCATCGGCAACCCGGAGGCCAGGCTTTTCTTGGAGCCGCAGAATACAACCGCTGCCTCATCTTCCAGGCTAAAGCCGAACCGCCGCACCAGAAACCTCGCAAAGAACATAAACAACGCTAACAACCCGATGCACAACAATATGGTCAGAGCAATGGCTTTTACCGGTAGGTTTTGCCAAAGGCCGCTTTCTACCGAATGTGAGAAAGCGGAATACACTATCAGCCAGATAACGCATTTGTCATAGCGAGTCATCAAACTTTCGTGGCGGCCCAGAAAGCTTCCAATCCAAGGTCGCATTCCGTGTCCAATTGCAAACGGAAGCAACAACTGCAGCACAATATCTTTCAGGGCTTTGCCTATCTCGAAGTCCCCGCTTCCCGCCGAGCTGACCACTAAAAGCAATAAAAATGGCGTTAGCATCATACCGAACACATTGGACGCGGCGGCGCTGCAGATTGCTGCGGGCACATTTCCCCTGGCCATGGCGGTATAGGCTATAGAGGAAGAAACCGCAGACGGCAAAACCCCTAAGTAAAGAAAGCCAAGCCCCAAATCTGCTGGCATCCAGGTAGGCGCAAGACCACTCATGCCATTAATCGGTAGCACTACGAGGGGAAAAAAAACGAAGGTAAGCGCGGTAATCAATATATGCAGCCGCCAGTGCGAAGCCCCCGCTACAATTTGCTCGCGGGATAAAGCTGCCCCATGAAAAAAGAAGAGCAGGGCGACAGCAACAGTCCCTGCGGTAGCCAGCAAACTCCCGGCATTGCCAGTTGCTGGTAAAAAAGAGGCCAGGGCAATCGCGCCAAGTAGCAAAACGGTAAAAATGTCTGGCTTGAACTTCATCTTCAGGAACCCCTTTCGTGAAGTGCTTCAAGGCTGGGTGCGAGAAGATCCTGGGCAAGCTTCCCGGCTTTTGCTGAATCTTGACGACGAACAGCGGCCAACAGCAGCTCATGATCTTCCTGCGAAGGCTCTGGTAAGTCTGAGTCGTTTTCTGTGCGCTCAATGGTTTGAGTGATGGCGTGGGAAAAGTAATCGTATAGCTCTGCGAGCGCAGAGTTATGGGACGAAGCCACCAGCGCGTGATGAAAAGTCTCATCGTGATGAATGCGGGCCGCAAGATCTGAGTCAGCCTTACCCCTGTTATCAAGAGCCACCGTCATGTTCTGAAGGTCCTGCTTGGTGCGACGTTGGGCGGCAAGTTTAGCCGCTTCCGTTTCCAGCATAATGCGCACTTCCATTTGATCTTTCAGCTGCGTGCGCGCTATTCGTTTAAGCGTTTCCCCGGCATCGCGGGTTGCTCTTACGTAGGTGCCGTCTCCCTGGCGGGTTTCCAGCATGCCAACGTGAGCAAGTACACGTACAGCTTCGCGTACGGTGTTACGACTTACTCCCAACACTTCGGAGAGCTCCGACTCCACCGGCAGTTTGTCACCCACCGACCATTGTTTTGTTTCTATGGCGTGCCTCAGGCTTTCTATTGCGGTTTCAACGAGAGAGCCTTTCTGGATTTTTTTGAGCATCAACATATCACCCTGTTAACCTATGACCCAATCATCCTATGAATTAAGGACCGACGCAACCCGTTGTTTGATTGAGGAGCAGATACAGATTACCCGGTAGAATTAAGGAACTGATAATCCGCTGTATCTACACGGCGTGTGGCAAACCGATAGGAGAACGTAAAGCCCGGCCAGTTAAGGGTATTTTTACCGTTGGCGTCAAGATACCAGGATGAGCAACCGGAGACCGTTATCCCTTTAAAGGCTACAGCGCCGTCCTGCCAGGCGTCATTCAACGTGATGCCTGCGCGACCGGTGACACGAATTGGCGACAGAAACTCCGAAGCACGAAAGCCAGTACCAAAAATGATGGCGTCAACTGAATGGTGTTCGCCAGACTGTGTTTGCACGCCAGTACTGTCAATTTTTTCAATCGGATCTGTTACCAGATTCACGTTGGTACGGTTAATGGCGGGGTACCAGTCGTTGGAAATCAGTATTCGTTTGCAGCCAATCTGGTAATCCGGAATTAACTGTTTGAGCTTTTGCGGATCCGCAACCTGTTTGCGTGCTTGCTCTTTGGCCTGCCTCGCAAATACATTCAGAAGGCGGTAAAAACGAGTAAAGGCGAGGGCGCGGCTCTCGTTCTTCCAGTAGATCAGGTAGCGATAAAACCTGTCCCATGCAGGGAACGCTTTGAACAGGGTGTGCTCCCAGCTTTTGAAGAGGGTTGGCAGACAAACGTGAAAAATTCCCCAGAAATGCTCCCAACCTGTTG
>NZ_JBQDCO010000026.1:0-49632 GCF_052091845.1 Marinobacter sp.
ACGTGCCCTTCCCACTCGGGTTCCAGCGGGGTGACGTTTACGATGATGCCACAGCGTGCGTAGGTGGATTTACCCAGGCAAATGGTAAGTACGCTGCGAGGTATCCGAAAGTATTCCACGGTGCGTGCAAGGGCAAAGGAGTTTGGCGGGATAATGCAGACATCGCCGGTGTAATCTACAAAGCTGTTTTCGTCGAAGTTTTTGGGATCGACGGTGGCCGAATGTACGTTGGTGAAGATTTTGAATTCGTTGCTGCAACGTACGTCGTAGCCGTAGCTGGATGTGCCGTAGGAAATTACGCGGCCTTTTTCGCTTTCTCGGACCTGTCCGCTTTCGAAGGGTTCGATCATGCCGTGCTGCTCGGACATGCGGCGAATCCACTTGTCGGATTTGATACTCATGGGTGAAGTCTCGTAGCCACTGGGGAAATTGGGGCGTAGTTTACCTGTTCGCCTGGGTTCTGTCGAAGCTGTTAATTGCCTGCCTGCAACGACATTAGCCGCTGACATTCGGGGCTGCGCCCACAGGTTCAACCGTCCAAAAACCGCTACGAGTACATCCATGTGCGCTTGTCTTCGGCCGTCCTTGGCCTTCGACATTTTTGGACGGTTGAACCTATGGCCGCGAACGAACTTAGGTGCAATCCGCTGCGGGAACCCCATGAATACCTAGTGGGACTTTACAGACATGCTTGAGATAGAACCGCTGAGATTGCGCTCCCGTGTTGAAAGCTCTGCACCCACCCGGCGGGCGATGTCGCAGTATCGGCGGGCTACTTCAGAATCGGGCTCTGTCACAACCGTTGGTTGACCGCCATCGGTCTGTTCGCGGATGGTCATGTGCAGCGGCAGTTGGCCCAACAGGGTGGTCTCGTATTCGTCGGCAATGCGCCCGCCGCCGCCTTCGCCGAACAGATGCTCTTCGTGGCCGCAGTTGCTGCAGATGTGCACGCTCATGTTTTCCACAACGCCGAGTACGGGAATGTCGACTTTACGAAACATTTCAATGCCGCGCTTGCCGTCAAGCAAGGCGATATCCTGGGGGGTGGTAACAATCACTGCGCCTGTTACCGGCACTTTCTGGGCCAGGGTCAGCTGGATATCGCCGGTACCTGGTGGCATGTCGATCACGAGGTAATCGAGTTCGTTCCACAGGGTTTGCTGCAGGAGCTGCATTACCGCGCCACTCACCATGGGGCCGCGCCATACCATGGGGGTTTTGTCGGTGGTTACGAAAGCCATGGACATGGTTTGAAGACCGTGAGCCTCCATGGGCAGAAAGTATTTTTCTTCCCGTGTGCCCGGGCGTTTGCCTTCGGGCACGCCCAGCATCATGCCGATGCTGGGCCCGTAGATATCGGCATCCAGAACGCCTACGCGGGCGCCTTCGGCCTGTAGTGCCAGGGCCAGGTTGACGGCGGTGGTGGATTTGCCAACCCCGCCTTTGCCGGAGGCAACGGCGATAATGTTTTTAATGCCGGGAACAGACGGCAGGTCTTTCTGGACTTTGTAGGAGTGAATCTTTTGGGCCACATGAACATCGGCCGTTTCAACTCCAGCAACGTTTTCCAGTGCATTGGTAACCAGCTGCCTTAAGCCTCCGGCAATGCCTTTTGAAGGGTATGGCAGTTCAACCATCAGGGTGACCTTCCCGGCCTCATCAGCAGCCAGAGACTTCACGGCGCCCAGGTCGTAAAGATCTTTTCCCAGGTACGGGTCTCGGTATTCACGCACCGCCGTCTGCAGGGCCTGCTCTGAAATCTGTGTCATCTCGCTCTCCGGACTTGGCTCACGCTGTCTTTTCAGCATGAAACAGGTGTTTCGGGTGAAAAAATTCTGTTCAAAAGGTATCATTTGGGACCGTTTCTGACCATACAACCCTTTACTGATCAAAGGTTCGGACACTCCATGACGCAAACGAGCTCCAAGCAACAGCGCGATATTCTTGTTACCAGCGCCCTGCCCTACGCCAACGGCCCCATTCATCTGGGCCACATGCTGGAATACATTCAGACAGACATCTGGGTGCGTTATCAGAATATGCGGGGCCATAACTGCTACTACGTTTGCGCAGACGATGCCCACGGAACCGCAATTATGCTCCGTGCAGAGCGCGAGGGCATTACTCCGGAACAACTGATCGATCGGATTTGCAAGGAACACCAAGAGGATTTCGGCGGTTTCCATATCCGCTTTGACAACTACTACACTACTCACTCTGAAGAAAACCAGTATTTTTCCGAGTACATTTACCGACAGTTACAGCAGAACGATAAAATTGCGACACGCAATATCACCCAGTTCTTCGATCCCGAGAAAGAAATGTTTCTCGCCGATCGCTTCATCAAAGGCACCTGCCCCAAGTGTAAAAAAGACGACCAGTATGGTGATAACTGCGAGGCCTGCGGGGCTACTTACACCCCGGCTGAACTGATTAATCCGCGCTCTGCCGTGTCCGGTGCCACTCCGATAGAAAAAGAGTCTCAGCATTACTTCTTCAAACTGCCAGAGTTTGCTGACTTTCTGAACATATGGACACGCAGTGGCGCTCTGCAGCCACAGGTGGCCAACAAACTGGCTGAGTGGCTGGACGCAGGGCTTCAGGAATGGGACATCAGCCGTGATGCGCCCTATTTCGGTTTTGAGATCCCCGATGCTCCCGGCAAGTTTTTCTATGTCTGGCTGGATGCACCTATTGGCTACCTGGCGAGTTTCAAAAACCTGTGTAACCGGGAAAACATCGATTTTGAGCATTTCTGGAAAACAGATTCCTCCGCTGAGGTTTATCACTTCATTGGCAAGGACATCATCAACTTCCATGCTCTGTTCTGGCCAGCAATGCTTCATGACGCTGGCTTTCGCACGCCAACCGCGGTCTGGGCCCATGGTTTTGTCACAGTTAACGGCAAGAAGATGTCCAAGTCCCGGGGTACGTTTATTATGGCCCGCACGTATTTGGACCACCTGAATCCGGAATACCTCCGCTACTACTTCGCCGCTAAACTGACCAGTGGCGTGGACGACATGGATCTTAACCTGGAGGACTTCGCCGCCAGAGTGAACTCGGACCTGGTCGGTAAAGTGGTCAACATTGCCAGCCGCAGCGCCGGGTTCATTACCAAGCGTTTCGAGGGGAAGCTTGGGAAAGTAACCGAGCACGACAAGCTGAGCGAATTCATCGACGCCGGTAAAGAGCTGGAAGAGCTCTATGAAGCCCGTGAATTTGGCCGTGCCATGCGTCGCATTATGGAGCTGGCCGACATCGCCAACCAGTATGTGAACGATGAACAGCCCTGGGTGATTGCCAAGCAGGAGGGCCAGGACGACAACCTGCAAGCTATCTGCACCAATGCCCTTAACATGTTCCATCTGTTAATGACGTACCTTGCTCCGGTACTGCCCGAAACCGCAAAGGCTGCCGAAGCTTTCTTGAATGCAGGGCTTGACTGGAACAACCGCAGCGAGCGGCTGGAAAACCATAATATCAGCAAGTTCAAGCCGTTGATGAAACGAGTAGAAATGACCCAGATAGAAAAACTGCTGGACGACTCGAAGAAAGAGGCGTCGGCAGACGCAGGTGGACCGGCCAAGCCCGAAAAAAGTGAAACCATTGCCGATGAAATAGAATTTGATGACTTCGCAAAAGTGGATCTTCGTGTCGTGGAGATCGTTAAAGCCGAGCATGTTGAGGGGGCTGACAAACTTCTTCGCCTTACCCTTGATGTGGGACATGGCGAACGCAATGTGTTTGCTGGTATCAAGTCTGCCTACAACCCTGAGGATCTTGAAGGACGTCTTACGGTAATGGTAGCCAACCTCAAACCCCGTAAGATGAAATTTGGTATGTCTGAAGGCATGGTTCTGGCGGCAGGCCCGGGGGGTAAGGATATCTTCCTGCTATCGCCAGATTCAGGCTCAGTGCCCGGCATGCGAGTGATGTAAACAGACGTCGAGACAGAGCATTCCGATGACAGAATATTTACTGATATTGGTCAGCACCATTTTGGTGAACAACTTTGTGCTGGTTCAGTTTCTGGGCTTGTGCCCCTTTATGGGGGTCTCTGGCAAGCTGGAAACAGCCATGGGCATGTCCTTGGCCACCACCTTTGTACTTACCCTGTCATCGGTATGTAGCTACCTCGCTTACACCTATCTGTTGGCCCCGCTGGATTTGGTCTTCCTGAAAACCATTACCTTCATTTTGGTGATCGCAGTGGTGGTTCAGTTCACCGAAATGGTGGTACGTAAAACCAGCCCTTTGCTTTACAGAGTGCTGGGTATCTTTCTGCCATTGATTACCACCAACTGCGCGGTGCTTGGCGTGGCGTTGCTCAATCTGAACAAAAACAACAACTTCATTGAATCAGTGCTTTACGGTTTTGGCGCCGCTGCCGGCTTTTCACTGGTACTGGTACTGTTTGCCGCTATGCGCGAACGCATTGCCGTGGCCGATGTACCCCCTGCTTTTCAGGGTGCAGCTATCGGCATGGTGACCGCGGGCTTGATGTCATTGGCGTTTCTGGGCTTTACCGGCCTGGTGAGCGTTTAACGGAGGCGCGCTGTTATGTGGACAGGCATTATTATTGCTGTTCTGGCTTTGCTCGGCCTCGCCTTGGTGTTTGGTGCCTTGCTGGGTTTTGCTTCCGAACGATTCCGGGTTGAAGGCAACCCACTGGTGGAACAAATTGACGCACTGCTTCCACAGACCCAGTGCGGCCAGTGCGGGTACCCAGGCTGCCGCCCCTATGCCGAATCGATAGCGAACGGCGGCCCGATTAACAAGTGCCCTCCTGGCGGCGAAGCCACCATCAAATCTCTGGCAGACCTGCTTGATGTCGAGCCCCAGCCACTGGATGCCGAGCATGGCGTGGAACAGGCCACACGCGTTGCGGTTATTCGCGAGGATGAATGCATCGGCTGCACCAAATGCATTCAGGCCTGCCCGGTGGATGCTATTTTGGGCGCAGCCAAACACATGCACACGGTTATCGAAAGTGAATGCACAGGCTGCGATTTGTGCGTGGAGCCCTGCCCTGTGGACTGTATCGACATGATTACCATTGAGCGTGATATCCGGGGCTGGACCTGGTCGCAGCCTGAGCCGGGAATTATCACCACCGACCGCCAGAGGGGTAATGCGTGATGACCAGGCTTTGGGATTTCAGTGGTGGCATTCACCCCGCCGAGCACAAGCAGATTTCTACCCGCAGGCCCATTCAGCATGCCGGCATTCCCGGGCAATTGATTTTACCGCTGCAACAACATATTGGTGAGCCAGCCGAACCCACGGCCAGGATTGGTGACCGCGTACTGAAAGGGCAAAAAATAGCCGATACAAGCCATGGTATGGGTGTTCCCCTGCATGCGCCGACATCCGGCGTGATTGAACATGTCGGCGACTATCCTGTGCCACATCCCTCTGGCATGACAGACACATGTATCGTGTTAACGCCTGACGGCAAGGATGAGTGGTGTGAGCGCCAGCCGGTCAGCGATTACCGGAAACTCGGCCGGGATCAGGTTTTGGGTATCATCAGATCGGCCGGTATCTCCGGCATGGGTGGTGCCGGCTTCCCCACTAACGTCAAACTGAAGCCGCCGCAGGACCGCAAGGTCGACACCCTGATCCTTAACGGCGCAGAGTGCGAGCCCTACATTACTGCCGACGATATGACCATGCGCGAGCGGGCCGCAGACGTGGTTGCCGGCCTCAGGGTTATGGCCTGGATTCTGCGCCCGGAGCGCTGTGTGATTGGTATTGAAGACAATAAACCTGAAGCCGCCACCGCTCTGCGAGAAGCCATTCAGGGTACTAAAATTGAAATCGCTGTCATTCCCACCAAATACCCTTCAGGGGGTGAAAAGCAGCTGATCGAAATTCTCACTGGCATGGAAGTACCCAGTGATGGCATTCCGGCTGATACAGGTGTTATGTGTCAGAACGTTGGTACTGCCCTGGCCGTTGGAAAAGCCTTGTTTAAGGGCACGCCACTGATCAGCCGCACGGTCACTGTGACCGGAGACGCCGTAACAAAGCCCGGTAATTTTGAGGTTCTGCTTGGAACGCCAGTGAGCTATCTACTCGACCAGGCGGGTTTGCAGCCGGCCCTGGCCAGCCGCCTGGTTCTTGGCGGCCCCATGATGGGCTATACGCTGTCCACCACAGCGGTTCCGGTTATCAAGACCAGCAACTGTATCATCGCTGCAACCGCTGACGAATTACCTGCACCGCCTCCGGAGCAGGCCTGTATTCGTTGTGGCCATTGTGCGGAAGTTTGCCCGATGGAACTGCTACCGCAACAATTGTTCTGGCACGCCAAAGCAACAGAATTTGAAAAAGCAGAGCACCTGAACCTGTTTGACTGTATTGAATGCGGTGCCTGCTCCTATGTGTGCCCCAGCTCAATTCCACTGGTGCAGTATTACCGATACGCCAAGGGTGAAATTCGCGTTCAGCACGCTGAACAACTCAAGGCAGACCGTGCCAGAGAGCGCTTTGAAGCGCGCCAGGAACGGCTCGATCGCGAACAGCAAGAAAAAGAGTTGCGTCGCAAAGAGCGAGCCAATGCTGCCGCCGAAGCCCAGGCGAAAAAGAAAGCGGAAGCTGAGAGCACCTCCAGCAATGCCGAGGCGCTAAATGAGCGCGCAGCAAGATCTGCACTGGTGGAGCAGGCTTTAGCCCGCAAAAAGGCCAGCGCAAACGCTATAAAAGCTCAGTCGCCTGCATCGGCCAAGCCGGCTCAGGAGAAACCAGACATTGATGCCCTGGAAAAACAACTGGCGCAAACGCACGCCAAGCTTGAATCCATGCAAACCATGCTAGAAGAGGCGAAAGCCCAGCAAGCAGATAACGTGGAAAAACTCGAACGCGCGGTTACAAAGAATCATGACCGCGTGAAACGGGCAGAAAAAGCCCTGGCAGATGCTCGTAAAACGCTTGCGACTGAATCCCAGTCGACCGAATAACCCGAATCAGGCCCCCAACTTTCATGGCGTTTGTTCAACAGTCTTCACCCCATGCCCATAAAGCACGCCCCACATCCAAAGTAATGCTTTGGGTCATACTCGCGGCACTGCCCGGTTTATTGGCTCAAACACTGTTCTTTGGCTGGGGCAACCTGATCAACGTTGTCTGGTGCATCGCTATTGCCCTGGCTTCGGAAGCGGCCGTCCTCAAGCTGCGCAGCAAGCCCGTTACCTTCTTCCTTAAAGACAATACTGCGGCGGTTACCGGGCTTTTACTGGGGCTGTCACTGCCACAGTTCGCGCCTTATTGGGTATCAGCAGTCGCGGTCGTTTCGGCCATCGTGATTGCCAAGCAGTTGTATGGCGGGCTGGGCTCCAACCCGTTCAATCCTGCTATGGTGGGCTATGCGTTGGTGCTGATTTCATTCCCGGTGGCCATGACCACCAACTGGGCGGAACCCACGGTACTCTGGAACGGTGCTCCCGGCTTTGGCGACACTCTGGCGGCTATCGTTTCAGGCCAGCAAACAGTGATTGATGGCTGGACCATGGCCACACCGCTGGATGAATACAAACACAAGATTGCCACCCACACCGCCGCTGAGGTATTGGTTCATCCCACATTCGGCAACGGCGTTGCCAAAGGATGGGAGTGGGTAAACGCTGCCTTCCTGGCAGGAGGGCTGCTATTGATTGGCCTGCGAATTATCACCTGGCATATTCCGGCAGCCGTTTTGGGCGCACTGATGATCATGAGCCTGGCTTTCGGCAGCAACGCAGATCAATACACTCCACTGACACTGCACCTTCTGGCCGGAGGTACCATGCTTGGCGCGTTCTTCATCGCGACAGACCCGGTGTCGGCCGCAACCAGCCACCAGGGCAAGCTGATTTATGGTGCG
This sequence comes from Marinobacter sp., assembly GCF_052091845.1. Lineage (GTDB taxonomy): Bacteria > Pseudomonadota > Gammaproteobacteria > Pseudomonadales > Oleiphilaceae > Marinobacter. The sequence goes on from NZ_JBQDCO010000026.1 coordinate 7,868, forward strand.
GGCATTGGCGTTCTTTTGTATCTGATCCGAAGCTGGGGCAACTACCCCGATGCCGTCGCATTCAGCGTTTTGCTCATGAACTTTGCAGCACCGTTTATCGATCACTACACGCCGCCAAGAACCTATGGTCACCACAAAGCCCGCCGCGGGTTACCCGGCCGGGGCAGGAGCTGAATCATGGCAACGATGACTCAATCCATCCGTCGCAGCACCATAGGGCTTGGTATGTTTGCGGTGATTACCGGTGGCACGATTGCTGTGACCCAAGCCCTGACGGAGGAACGAATCACAGAGCAGGCCGCCAGAGCGGAAGCCAGGGCGCTTTTTGAAATTATCCCTGAAAGCGACCACAACAATGATTTACTCAAGGATACGCTGGCCCTGCCCGCCAGTGATCTGCTAGCAACAGACGGGCCGGTGACGGCCTGGGTAGCACGCAAAGACGGACAACCTGTCGGTATGATCATGCCCGCCATGGCACCAGATGGTTATTCTGGCGCTATAAAGCTGCTTGTGGGCATTGATCTTGAAGGCACCATACTGGGCGTTCGTGTTATTAGCCACAAGGAAACTCCAGGGCTGGGTGACCGAATTGAAACCCGGAAATCCAACTGGGTTAATAATTTTAAGGGGCTTTCGCTCGGGAAGCCTGCGCCACAACAATGGAACGTAAAAAAGAACGGCGGTGTATTTGATCAGTTTACCGGTGCCACCATCACCCCCCGGGCGGTGGTGAAAGCAGTGAAGAGGTCACTGCTTTACTTCCGGAAAAACCAACATATTATTCAGGATCAGCTACGCAAAACGCCGCAGGAATCTGGCCCTGCCGTTACGCCCGGAGATCTGACAGACGAATCACTGAATGTGGAGACACCCTGATCATGGCTACCAAGACTTCCGGTGACATCATCCGTGACGGGCTATGGGACAATAACCCGGCGCTGGTTCAGGTTCTGGGGCTATGCCCTCTCCTGGCAGTGACCAGTACCGTGGTCAACGCCATCGGCCTGGGGCTGGCAACCCTGCTGGTATTGATGGGCTCTAACCTGGCGGTCTCTCTGATCCGCAACTTTGTCAGCGAATCCGTACGCCTGCCCGCGTTCGTGATGATTATTGCTTCATTTGTCACCTGCGCTGAACTGCTTATGCAGGCGTATACCTACGAGTTGTACCAGATACTCGGCATTTTTATCCCTCTGATCGTCACCAACTGCGCCATTCTTGGCCGTGCCGATGCGTTTGCTTCTCGCAACGCACCGGGCCCGGCCCTGCTGGATGGCACTATGATGGGCATCGGTTTTTTTGTGGTTCTCGTTATTCTCGGGGGGATGCGCGAGCTAATTGGCCAAGGCACACTTTTAGCAGACATGCACCTTTTACTGGGCCCAACGGCTGTGAATTGGAAGCTTGAGCCGTTTGCCAACTATCCAGACATGCTATTTATGGTTTTACCGCCAGGCGCTTTTGTCGGCCTTGGCTTGCTGATTGCTCTCAAGAACAGTATCGACAACCATCTGAAAGCGCGTCAGCAAGCAGCCCAACCAGCCGCAACACCTGGTAGCAAGCGCGTGCGTGTTACCGGAAACGTCTCATAATTCGCAAACAGAGTCGCTACAAAACACAATGAATAAAGCCAAACGTGTTGAAATTTTCACCCGACTGCGGGAAGCCAACCCTAACCCGACAACAGAGTTGAAATACAGTAATCCTTTTGAGTTGCTGGTTGCAGTAATTCTCTCAGCGCAGGCAACAGATGTTGGGGTCAACAAAGCTACAGACAAGCTCTACCCCGTCGCCAACACGCCAGAAGCCATACTGGCGCTCGGAGTGGATGGCCTGAAGGGCTACATCAAGACCATTGGATTATTCAACAGCAAGGCAGAGAATGTCATCAAAACCTGCCGCATGCTGATTGAAAAGCACAACAGCGCCGTGCCGGACAATAGAAAAGATCTGGAAGCCCTGCCCGGAGTCGGCCGCAAAACTGCAAACGTGGTTCTGAACACGGCATTTGGCCAGGTGGCCATGGCCGTCGACACGCATATTTTTCGGGTATCAAACCGTACTGGCATAGCGCCGGGCAAAAATGTGTTAGAAGTAGAAGATCGACTGATGCGGTTGGTGCCTAAAGAGTTTTTGTTAGACGCGCATCACTGGCTTATTCTGCATGGACGTTACACCTGCATAGCCCGCAAGCCCAGATGCGGTGCATGCACTATTGAAGACCTGTGCGAGTTTAAGCAGAAAAATGACTATCAGTAAGGCCTTGACGCAAACCCACCAAACAAGCCGGCTTGTTTGGTGGGTTTGCACAAACGCGTTTATCAGCTCCGGCCTAACATGTCTTTTTTCAGGCTGCTCTGCGCCGGCTCATCGGAGAGCCAAATACCAAACAAGGCTTTTTTGAACTCTAAACCACCTACGGAGCCTTTGTCTTCGTTATTCTTACGAACCTTCACGCCCTCACCCGGTACGTAAACCAGATCAAATACATCGCCCTCTTTAATTTCCTCTTTAAACACGGCCATAAACTCGTCAACTTCCGCCTGAATGGATGCCATATCACCCCCGGTAGACGCTTCGAAGCCTTCCAGGGTTGCCTCGGTCATACGGTCACTGGTGATCATGCCAGACGTAATATGCAGGGTGATAGCCTGGGGCTCGTCAGCCTCAACCACAGCATTTCCATCCTGCCGCGCCTGGGGTACGTAAAGGCTACCAATATACAAATCGATGAAGAACTTGGAGCGGGTACCGGCACCGTTTAGCTGGAGCTCGGTGCTATTTGCAGTATAGGTGTCCGGAATGTCGACACCTCCAACGGTTAACGCCATAGCAGGAGCTGAGAATGTGGCGGCCAGCATCAGGGATGCAAAGCCCAACAAAAATGCCTTCTTCATGGTCCTTTCCTTTTCAATCGTTATTATGTGAGTTCGTTCGTCACCCAGGCACAAATCCATGGCCCCGGTGTCGCTATTCTAGCAATGACCGAAAGACGCTAGACGTAACCTGGTTCTCATTTGCAGGGATACTTTCTCAAGGCGAGTAAAACACAAAACGCCAGCCATGAAACATGGCCGGCGTTTTAGGTGCTGCGTCAGAAAAGCTACTTGAACAGCAGGTTACCAGTCAGGCCCTCCTTTTCCAGAATCTCACGCAGACGCCTGAGCGCCTCCACCTGAATCTGACGAACCCGCTCCCGGGTAAGGCCAATTTCCTGTCCAACCTCCTCCAGGGTGCTCACAGGATACCCTCTGAGTCCAAACCGCCGGGAGAGCACTTCCTGCTGCTTGTCACTGAGTTGATCTATCCACTTTCCAAGGCAGGCACTCATATTATTGTCCTGCAACACATCAGCAGGGTCAGATGCGCCTTCGTCCGCCACCGTATCCAGCAAGGACTTTTCACCGCCAGCACCGATAGGCGTGTCCATTGACGCCACACGCTCGTTAAGCCCGAGCATTCGCTTTACGTCGTTGATCGGTTTATCAACCATCCGGGCAATTTCTTCTGCAGTGGGCTCATGATCAAGCTTCTGCGTCAGTTCCCGGGCCGCTCGCAAATAGAGGTTCAATTCTTTCACGACATGAATAGGCAACCGAATAGTGCGAGTCTGGTTCATGATCGCCCGCTCTATGGTCTGGCGAATCCACCAGGTGGCATAGGTGGAGAAGCGGAAACCACGCTCAGGATCAAATTTTTCGACTGCCCGGATCAGACCAAGATTGCCCTCTTCAATCAGATCCAATAGCGTAAGCCCACGGTTTACATAGCGTCGTGCGATTTTCACAACCAGCCGCAGGTTGCTCTCAATCATTCGCTTACGGCCTGACTCCTCTCCTTTGCGCGCCAGCCGTGCAAAGTACACCTCTTCTTCTGGCGTTAAGAGTGGCGAAAAACCAATTTCATTGAGATAAAGCTGGGTGGCGTCCAGCTGCTTGGAGCTGCTGTAATAACGCCCTTTGGTAGGCATACCTCCATCGACTTCAGTTGCCTCTGGTGCGACTTTATCGACTTTTTCTTCTGCGAGTAACTGATCCTCGGATTCATCAACATCTGTTAGACGATCAACAATGATTCCTTCTTGTTCTGCTGACATATCTCTTGCCCCGCCTTTCAACAATCCTGGATTTTTGCCCGATACTTCTTTTTATTGCGGGCATTGACTATTCATATTCTATTCAGGACTTCTTCAATGGCCTGCCTGTGCGATTCAGCCACCATTTTTTCTTATTTGAAACGCTACGCTTATCATTATCGCGACGGCAAATAATGGGTTGGATCAACCGGGTTACCATTTTTCCGGATTTCAAAATGTAGTTTGGGTCGTTCCGAACCACTGCTGCCGAGTTCTGCGATAACTTGTCCAGCCTTTACATTTTCTCCTTCACTAACACGAATCTTACGGTTGTGAGCATACGCGCTCAAGTACTGCTCGTTATGATTCACTATAATCAGGTTGCCATAACCAAGCAGACCATTGCCGGCATAAACCACACTTCCATCGGCAGCGGCTCTTACAGCATCTCCGGATTTTCCGGCAATATCAATACCTTTGTTGACTTTTCCGGATGCTGAGTAACGTGCAATTACAGTGCCAGAGTGTGGCCAGCGCCACGGGATGTTAGCCACTGTCTGCGACCTGGAAGCCAGCGGCGCAGAGGTATCCGGCTTACGGGTGACAGCAGGTTTTCGGGAATTAGCCGCGGTTTGCACAGGCGGCCTGGCTTGTGGTTTTCTGGTGGAAGTGTTTGCCGATGGCCTGGATGCCTTTGCCGTTGCACGGCTACCACCGGATTTTACCGTGCCACGAACATCCAGTCGCAACACCTGGCCTGCCTTGATGGTCCAGGGTGGGCCAATGCCATTGGCGCTACCCAACTCCCGGTAATCTCGCCCATAGCTCCACGCAATGCCATACAGCGTCTCGCCCTGGCGCACCACATGGCGGCCCCAATACACCGGCGGGTTGTATATATCATCCCGATGGATCGCCTGAGTGTTGCAACCACTCAGGCCACTGGAAAGAAACAAAACCAGGAAAAGAAAAAACCAGACTCTATTCGTTTTCGATAGCCACAACGAAAAACGGGCACCGAAGAGGAGCTGCGGGGAGGCCGGCAGCGCGGCTTGAGTTAACCCACATAATAGACTCACAGAAATAACACTGGCCTGGTTAAGAGAAATCAGTATAGGCTCTGAATCTGGTCAAAGAAAATTCTGAAGTTTCAAAAGTAACTCGCTAATTTATTGCATATTTCAAGAACAAATCCAAGTTACCCGCCAGCAAAGCTGTTACCCATTATGCCCATTGTTACGAGCGGAAACACGAGCATGCCTGGAAAGGTAACATCAGCTTATGGTATTTTATCTGGTATTGGCGATCTTTTTTGCGGGTGGCGCCTGCCAAACCACTCAATCAGTAAAACCAGAGTAATGCCAACGATAACCATCATTATGGACATAGCAATCTGTGGATTCTGTCCTGTAATATCTGAAAACACACTCGGACTAATACTGGCCTCACTCAGGGGCACCTGTTCCCCAGAACTGTTGATTCGCCAACTAAGCGTCTCTTTCCATGGCCAGACTTTATTCAGCGCGCCGATCATAAAGCCGGTCAGCAAAGCAAGTACAGGGTCGTGATGCTTATGGAATGCCCAGGTGATCACCCTTGCAACCGACAAAAGGCCTACGAAACAACCGGCCATAAACAGCAGCAAGAAATTGATTTCAAAGGATTTTATGGCAGCCAATACAGGCACATACATGCCGATAATCACCAGGATAAAGCTCCCGGAAATACCTGGCAGGATCATGGCACAGATTGCCAAGGCGCCGGCAGCAAAAAATGACAGTGCAGAAGGATCAAGCTGACCGACTGACAAGGTTGTGATCCACCAGGCGATTGCAATGCCTGTAACAAGGGGAACAATCAGTGTGGCGCGATAATGTTTTGCCTGGCGCCCTACATGCCAGACCGACGCCACAATCAGACCGAAGAAAAAGCTCCAGACGGGGATTGGGTGTTCAGCCAGCAAAAAGCTGATAGCAGACGCCAATGTCACGATACTGGCAATGATCCCCACCAGCAGTGTGCTGAGAAAAGAACCATCGCAGGCTTGCCAGAACGTGCCAAACCTGCCCCGAAACAGCTCCCGGAATATAGCGCCCGGGACAGCACTAATGGCCTCCAGAAGCCGGAAATAGATTCCCGTTATAAACGCGATGGTGCCGCCGGAGACACCGGGAACAATATCTGCAGCCCCCATCGCCATCCCTTTTAAAAACACAAAGACAGGATGCTGTGCCTGCTCGTAACCTTGCATGAGAGTATTCTGCTGCTTGAGACTCAACGGACAACCCCGCCCAACAAGGGCACAAACCTGACCGGCTCCAGCTCACGGCGTTCAAATTCGTCACCGTTTCGGGTCACTTCAACAAGCACCTGCTTCTGTTCACCAACAGGCGCCACCAGGACGCCCCCGTCGGCAAGCTGATCCAGCAACTCCTCTGGAACATCCATAGGCGCGGCAGTCACAATGATACCGTCAAAGGGCCCTCTTTCTGGCCACCCCATGCCTCCATCCGCATGCTTTAGCATGGCGTTGCGAATGTTAAGTTGCTTTAAACGATCTCTGGCACGATCCTGAAGAGGTTTGATGCGCTCAACGCTATAAATCTGACCAAATAGCTGTGAGAGTATAGCCGTCTGGTAACCGGACCCTGTGCCCAGCTCAAGCACCCTGGCCGGTGCGTGCTTTAAGAGCAACTCCGTCATTCGGGCAACAATATAGGGCTGAGACAGTGTCTGGCCATAGCCAATAGGAAGGGACGTGTCCTCGTAAGCCCTGTGCGATAAAGCTTCGTCCAGAAAAATGTGGCGCGGCACCTGCCCCAAGACTTCCAGTACGCGATCTGACTTAATACCCGATTCTTTAAGGCGTTGTACCAAACGCATACGGGTACGCCGGGATGTCATCCCAATACCTTGAATTTCGCCGCTCACGCACCATCCCCCATGGGTACCTGAAGCGAGTCTACCCAGGTTCGGAGAGACACAAGCGCTTCGTGACGAGTCATGTCGATGTGTACTGGCGTCAACGAAACATAGCCTTGCGAGACCGCGTGAAAGTCGGTTCCCGGGCCGGCATCACCGCCCTTGCCTGCCGCGCCTATCCAGTAACGTTCTTTGCCTCGCGGGCAGGTCATGGGTACAGCGCCTTCCGCCCGCTCCCGATCACCCAGCCGGGTTACGCGAAACCCTGCCAACTCTTCCCAGGGTATATCCGGCACGTTAACGTTCAAAACAGATCGCGGCCCTAAAGCAAGCGGGTGGTCACTTTCAAGAAGCGTGCGCACAACTTTTGCTGCCGTGTCGTAATGGTTGCGCCCCTCGCTCACCAGGGAAACGGCGATGGCTGGCAACCCGAGGTGACGCCCCTCCGTTGCCGCCGCAACCGTACCGGAATATATAATGTCGTCACCCAGGTTGGCGTGAGTGTTGATACCCGAAACCACCCGGTCAAACGGCTCATCAAACAACCCGTTCACTGCAAGGTGTACGCAGTCTGTTGGTGTTCCATCGATAGAGCGGAAACCATTAGGGTGCTGCTCTGCCGTCAGCGGGCGGTTAAGTGTTAATGCATTACTCGCCCCGCTGTGATCCCTGTCTGGTGCGACCACCTCAAGATCACCCAGGCCCTTAAGGCCTTCATAAAGGGCAACAAGTCCCGGTGAATGAACACCATCATCGTTTGATAACAGAATACGCACAGTATGCTCCACACATTGGCTAGCCGTGTTGTTTATTATGTTGGCCGAGGCTCATGTCCTCAAGCTCGAAGATATCACTCAAGACCGTAGTCGCGTATTGGCCCGGATTGAGAAAAAAGTTCAGCTCCAAGCCGCCGTCATCTAACCATGACCAGCTCAGGCCTTTTGCTATTGTTCTCAGAGGCCTACGCTCAGGCTTCATTCGAGTTGCCAGAAACAGCGAAGCCAGCTCTGGCGTTAATGCCACTATGTCACATTCCCGCCGCCCTGCTTCGCCACTGGCGCTTGTGCCACCATCACCCCACAATGGCCCGGTTGCATGTTCATCTGGCTCGCCAGGTAACGGTGTCTGCCAGCTACCATCAGCTACGCGACTCGCAAGCACTTCGTTAAAAAACCAGGACCGTGCAGCAGAAAAGTACAATACGTTTTTCTGGCCGTCTCTGCTACCGCCCGACTTGCCTCGCCCCCTGTGTTTACCTTGCCTGCCGCGACGGTTCAGTATGGAGGGGTCAAGATGAAGCGCTTTATCAAGGTTCCCACCAGCAAAACCAAAACGTTGAGGCCCGAAATAGTTGGGAGCGCCCTGTACTTTCAAGCGCTCAAGAGCGCTTTCGATAACCTTGCGCTCAGTCGTTATCTGTCGCAGCGTAATCACAAAATGATTACCTTGATGGTCACCACGACGCAGTTTTCGCACGCTGCGATGGGCCGATTTGACCGGCCAGCGTTCCGAAACCCGGTCAATCAGTGATACATCGTCTGCCATCATACCCGGGCGATAAAGGCTGAACCATTGGCTGGTCACTGCATGGCGATCCTTAAGGCCACAAAACCCCACATCAAAGGATCGGCAACCGGCAAGGTTAGCCAAGGCCCCTGCTACAAACTCCGTATTGTCGCCGGTTTTCTCGATGCACAAACACAAGTGCTCTCCGCCACCGGTCACCGTGGTGGCACTGGATGTTTCGGGTTGGCCCGGGAACGCCTCCAGCACCTCACTGACCCGGAAATCCTGAGGCGTTGTTTTCAGCTGAGCACTTGCTACCCGGGCACCACCTGATACTGGCCAGTCCAATCGCCAGTTTTTTTCATCGACCCTTGAACCATTCACGATACTGACGACTCAAGCAGGCACACCGCATGACAGGCTATGCCCTCACCCCGGCCAGTAAAACCCAGCCTCTCGCTGGTGGTTGCCTTGACACTCACACGGCCCGCAGACACACCCAAATCCTCCGCGATATTCAAGCGCATAGCCTCAATGTGCGGCGCCATCTTGGGAGCCTGGGCAATGATCGTCGTATCAACATTGAGCACCCCGAAGCCTTCCTCCGTGATACGAGCCATTACCTTACGCAACAGATCGCGACTATCTGCACCTGCCCATTCCGCGCTGGTATCTGGAAACAAGTGGCCGATATCCCCCAAGGCAACCGCGCCCAGTAACGCATCCGCCAGGGCGTGCAATAACACATCGCCATCAGAGTGGGCTTTCAAACCCTGACTGTAAGGTATGGAAACGCCTCCAATAATAACGGTATCACCGTCGCCGAAGGCATGAACATCAAAGCCCTGACCAATTCGCATAAGCTACTCCGGGAAAAACCAGAAAACTCAGAACCGACTCAGAATAAAGCCAGCAAGATCCAGATCAGCAGGTACGGTAATTTTAATATTATCGGACCGGCCCTCAACTAAAACAGGCATATTACCGGAAAACTCCATGGCAGAGGACTCATCCGTAATTGGCTGCCCCGTTTTCAATGCAGACCCCAGTGCCGAAACAAGCATGGAGTAACGAAACATCTGAGGTGTCAGCGCCCGCCATAACCGGCTACGGTCTACCGTTCCGGTAACCTCTGCGCTTTCGCCCACTTTCGCTTTTTTAAGAGTGTCTGCAACCGGAGTTGCCAGAAGGCCACCCACAGGATGCTTTGATAATGTTGCAACGAGATTGGCAAGATCGGCCTGATGAACACAGGGACGGGCAGCATCGTGAACCAACACCCAATCACTCGCCCCGGCCTGCCCTCTCAATGCGTCCAGAGCAGAAAGAACGGAATCCGCACGCTCGGCACCCCCGTTACAGGTCTGAACCCGGTTATCTTTACTGGCGTCTGTGTTTTGCCACCAACGATCCTCAGAGTGCAGAGGCACCACGCAGCCGACAAACAAGCCAGAATCCAGCATTCGCGAAAGCGTGATGTCCAGAATAAAGTGGTTATCGAGCGAGAGGTACTGCTTCGGGCATTCGGCCTGCATGCGCTGGCCAATGCCGGCAGCGGGCACGATCAACCATAGCCTGGGACAAGTCATAGAGTTTCCGCACCAAGTCTGGAGAGCGGCGGGTAAGTCTTTTCAGGGAATGTCGGTGGCCAGGGATGGCCAACGTCAAGCGCACATGGATGTGCTCGTAGCGGTTCCCGGAAAAGAGTTACCCGGCGCTCTGAGCTCCAAACCCCAAAGTCACTGCTCAACAACAAGAAAAAAGGTCTCATCATCACGAATCAACCCAAGGTTCATCCGGGCTCGCTCTTCCACGGCACTTTGCTCATTGCGAAGGTTACGCACCTCTGCATACAGGCGCTCATTACGGCTGGCCAGCTCGGCGTTCTCCCCACGCTGCTCGGCAATCGACTTTTCCAGCGTCCAGACTTGCGCAAAGCTACCTTCTCCAACCCACAGGCGCGCCTGCAAAAGGAGAATAAGAACAACCATGATAGCCCAGAGCAACTTCATCAATACCGAATCCGTTCAGGAAATAGCCAATTAAAAAATCAACCTTAAGCGTTGAGTATAGACCTTAGAGTAAATTAGCAACAAATTCACCTAACTGATTGGACAAAAAGGCCGCTGTGACCAAATTTTCATTCGAAACACAGCGGCCTGTCCGTTCAGCTTTGGCCTTTAATCTCACTCAAACCGAGATAAGGGGCTTTGCCATCCAATGCATCTTCAATACGCAATAGCTGATTGTACTTGGCCACGCGGTCAGAACGGCACAAAGACCCCGTCTTGATCTGGCCAGCGCAGGTCGCAACCGCAAGGTCGGCGATAGTTGTATCTTCTGTCTCTCCGGAGCGGTGGGATATAACCGCCGTAAACCCGGCGTCCTGCGCCATCTTGATGGCATCCAGCGTTTCGCTAAGGCTGCCAATCTGGTTGAATTTGATCAGAATGGAGTTGCCTACACCCGTGTCGATACCCCGCTTGAGAATTCTGGTGTTGGTCACAAACAGATCGTCGCCAACCAACTGTACTTTGTCACCGATCTTGTCGGTCAACACCTTCCAGCCATCCCAATCACTTTCGTCCATGCCATCTTCAATGGAGACAATTGGGTAGCGCTCAGCCAAACCGGCCAAATAATCGGCAAAGCCCGCAGAATCAAAGCTCTTGCCTTCACCGGCCAGTACATACTGACCCTCTTTGTAAAATTCAGAAGCAGCGCAATCCAAGGCCAGGGTAATGTCAGTACCAAGCTTGTAACCCGCTTTTTCAACTGCTTCCTGAATCATAGCCAAAGCCGCTTCGTTCGAAGGCAGGTTCGGTGCAAAACCGCCCTCATCGCCCACCGCTGTGTTCAAGCCCTGCGCCTTCAACACTTTTTTCAGGCTGTGGAAAATCTCGGCTCCAATGCGCAAAGCCTCCGCAAAGGTCTTGGCAGCAACCGGCTGCACCATAAACTCCTGGATATCCACGTTATTATCCGCATGCTCGCCGCCGTTCAGAATATTCATCATCGGCACCGGCATACTGAATTGGCCCGACGTACCATTCAGGTCAGCAATATGCTCATAAAGCGGCTTACCCAGAGACTCCGCCGCCGCCTTAGCCGCGGCCAGGGACACTGCCAAAATGGCGTTCGCGCCCAGGTTTGCTTTGTTTTCAGTGCCATCCAGCTCCAACATGATGTTGTCCAACCCACGCTGGTCGGCTGCATCTTTGCCTTTCAAGGCTTCAAGAATTTTGCTGTTAATGACCTCAACTGCCTTACGCACGCCCTTTCCCAAATACCGGGAGGCGTCGCCATCGCGCAGTTCCAGCGCTTCACGAGAACCCGTAGACGCTCCAGAGGGGGCGCAGGCACGGCCAAGGGTACCGTCTTCCAGAATCACATCCGCTTCGACTGTGGGGTTACCACGGGAATCCAGAACTTCACGGGCTTTAATATTGGCAATCCTGGTCATTTTTGTGAGTCTCCAAGTTTTCGATTACAAAGGTCATTATAATAGTCAGATCGAGCGTAAGCTGGTAGGGCCTTACTCGCGCCACTAAGGCTAAAACACAAACACCGCCATTCAGGCGGTGTCGATAGTTTTAAAACTTTTCACAAGATCGTCAACGGCTTTAACCCGCTGAAGGAAAGGCTCAAGCTGATTCAGCCGCAAAGCACAGGGCCCATCGCATTTGGCTTCATCGGGGTTCGGGTGCGCCTCAAGAAACAACCCCGCCAACCCCTGAGACATACCCGCCAAAGCAAGATCTGTCACCTGCGCCCTGCGGCCGCCGGCAGAATCGGCGCGGCCACCGGGCATCTGTAATGAATGGGTCACGTCGAACATAACCGGTACATCCATGGATTTCATGATGCCAAAGCCGAGCATGTCCACCACCAGGTTATTGTACCCGAAGCTACTGCCCCGCTCGCACAAAATCACCCGATCATTGCCGGCTTCTGCACACTTGTTGATGATGTGCTTCATCTCCTGCGGTGCCAGAAACTGGGCTTTCTTAATGTTGATCGCTGCGCCGGTTTCCGCCATGGCAACCACCAGATCGGTCTGGCGGCTCAAAAATGCAGGCAATTGAATGATGTCGCACACTTCAGCGGCAGGTGCAGCCTGCGCCGCCTCGTGAACATCAGAAATAATGGGAACACCGAACTTGCTTTTGATATCGGCCAAAATCTGTAAGCCTTTATCGAGCCCCGGCCCCCTGAAAGAATTCACCGAAGAGCGGTTGGCTTTGTCGAAAGACGCTTTGAATACGTAGGGAACGCCCAGCTTTCGGCACACCTCAACATAGGCTTGTGCAACGTCAAATGCCATTTCCGGAGATTCCAGAACATTCATTCCGCCAAACAGCACAAACGGTTTGTGATTAGCAATATCGATATCAGCAACACTAACGGTGTTCTGAGCCATTATCAGGATTCCTTACGATTGGCCAACGCAGCCTCTATAAAGCCTTTGAACAGCGGGTGGCCATCGCGAGGCGTAGAGGTGAATTCCGGGTGGAACTGGCACGCCACAAACCAGGGGTGATCTGCAACTTCCACCACCTCTACCAGTTTGCCATCGGTAGAACGACCAGAAACCTGCAAGCCTGCAGCTTCCAGCTGCGGCAAGAAATGATTGTTCACCTCATAGCGATGACGATGACGTTCGCGAACGGTTTTTCTGCCGTAGCAGTTTGCAATACTGGAGCCTTCTGTCAGCACACAGTCCTGAGCACCCAAACGCATGGTGCCACCAAGGTCGGAGTTGTCTGTTCGTTCTTCACGCTCACCGGTCGCGTCTAGCCACTCGGTAATCAGACCCACAACCGGCTCCGGCGTGTGCTCACGGAATTCAGTGCTATGAGCGTCGACCAGGCCAGCCTTGTTACGGGCGTATTCAATGACCGCCACCTGCATACCCAGGCAAATACCCAGGTAAGGTACTTTATTTTCACGGGCGTATTGAACTGTACGAATTTTACCTTCCACACCTCGCTCGCCAAAGCCGCCAGGTACCAGGATTGCGTCTGCACTCTCAAGCGCCTCAGTGCCATCGCGTTCAATGTCTTCGGAATCAACATAATCTATCTTGACCCTGGTGCGGGTTTTGATGCCGGCATGGAGTAAAGATTCAATCAGGGATTTGTACGCCTCGAGCAATTCCATGTACTTACCGACCATGGCAACCCTTACTTCATGCTCCGGGTTCATCAATGATTCAACAACATTGTCCCACTCACCCAGATCTGCCTCGCGAGCATCCAGATTGAAGCGCTCAACAACCAACTGATCCAGGCCGTGCTCGTGCAACATGCGTGGAATAACGTAAATGGATTTGGCATCGCGCATCGGAATAACGGCACGCTCTTCCACGTTTGTGAACAACGCGATTTTCCGGCGTGAACTCACGTCCACCTCATGCTCTGAACGGCAGAGCAAAATGTCTGGCTGCAAGCCAATGGAGCGCATTTCTTTCACAGAATGCTGAGTCGGCTTGGTTTTGATTTCGCCGGCGGTCGCTATGTATGGCACCAGAGTGAGGTGCATAAACAGTGCGCGGGTGGCACCCACCTCAACTTTCAGCTGACGACAAGCTTCCAGAAACGGCAGGGATTCAATATCGCCAACTGTTCCGCCCACTTCAACAAGCGCCACATCGGCACCGGCAGCACCTTCAACCACGCGACGTTTGATCTCGTCAGTGATGTGCGGGATAACCTGAACAGTTCCGCCAAGATAATCACCGCGGCGTTCTTTACGGATAACCTCTTCGTATACCCGACCTGTGGTGAAGTTATTACGACGGGTCATCGGCGTACGGATGAATCGTTCATAGTGGCCAAGGTCCAGGTCGGTTTCAGCACCGTCTTCGGTAACGAAGACTTCGCCGTGCTGAAACGGGCTCATGGTGCCAGGATCCACGTTGATATACGGGTCCAGCTTGAGAATAGTAACCTTAAGGCCACGTGCCTCGAGGATCGCAGCCAGAGATGCCGATGCGATTCCTTTGCCCAGTGAGGACACAACACCGCCGGTGACGAAAATATAACGCGTCATGCAGATTCCATGATTATCAGGTTCTGTGAAGGAGGGAGATTGTCATCTCAAGATGGGACGCCAGACTACCAGAAAGCCCCCGGCGACTCAATTGCAATCCCGCTCCACAATCAGCCGCCAGCCGGCTTCAGGGGCGCTTCCACAGTAGTGTTCGGAGCACCACAAATCACCAATAGCAATTAGCTCTTCCTCGCCTCTAACCCCCTTGAAAATAAGGGGCAGGCGACCTCTTTCCCAAGGTGGAACGACCTGCTCCTGAAGCCATTTCTTAAGAGGTTTAGAAGGTTTTTTCGCGTGAAACCGGACGCGTTCACCACCCTGCCTCGTACATATTCGTATTGGCGGTAACCCTGTTTCCGCTTTAGGCATCGGCACCACTTGAATAACCCACTCCCCCCAAGTTAATGGCTGACCTGGCTCAAGCATCACGGGCTCGACTGGCAAATCGGGCATATCAGGAATCAGGTAGAGCGCACCCTGAAAACGCCGCAGGCTGAACCTCTCGGCCCGCAGCTCAGGAGACCTGTCCTCTGCAGCCTGCAGCAAATCATGCAGTACCTGCGACCAATTACTGATTGAAGGTGCAGAATAGCCAGCCTGCCGGACCCACCAGCGCAGCAGGTTTTTCTGTTCTGGGCGAGAGAGAGCATTTAACCCCGCAATTGGAAGGCGCCGTTTATCACCGCCTAACGTCTGCCACTGCAACTCTGCCAGCCGCTGGTTAAGAAAATCACTGTCTGAACATGCGCCTGCACTGTGTTGAAGGCGCTTGTTCAAGCCGGGCCAGCGTTTTTTTAGCGCTGGCAAAATACTGAGGCGAAGAAAATTGCGGTCAAACCGTTGATCTGTATTACTGGGATCATCAACCCATGAAAGACCTGCCAGCTGTGCGTTGCGCTCAAGCTCTGAACGTTCAATGCCCAGCAAGGGCCGGGCAAGGGAACCCGACCCCAAACGGCGGCTCCGCGGCATGCCAGCAAGGCCCGCCACGCCGCTGCCACGGAACATACGGAAAAGCACAGTCTCAGCCTGATCATCACCGTGGTGCGCCATTAGCAGAATGTCGCCGGGTTCCAGAAGTGCTTCAAACGCCTGGTACCGTGCCTTTCGAGCGGACTCCTCAAGGCTTTCACCAGGGCCATTTCCCAACTTGACCGAAACGGACCGGGCCGTAAAAGGCACAGCCAGCTCTGCACACAGCCGCCGGCAAAAGGTTTCCGTCTCGCCGGCATTGGCTTGAAGCTGATGGTTGATATGTACTGCCCGCACACCTGGGTGGCTGCGTGCGGCAAGATGCAGGAGAAGGGTAGAATCCAGGCCGCCACTGAGAGCAACCCAGAGACGCCGGTAGCCAGAAACGGCCTTCACCGGCGCACTCAAAGCCTTCGGAAAGACGTGCCCTGGTGCGGGCTTAGCGCCCTGTGTCATAGCGGGTTAGTCGCTCGTAACGCCGCGACACCAACTCATCCACCGGCAAGCGGCTAAGCTCTGCTATGCCTTTACCAAGGGTGTCGCGCAGGGCCTCCGCCATTTCCTCAGGCTTGCGGTGGGCGCCGCCAAGCGGCTCCGAGATAACATTGTCCGCCAGCCCCAGGCTTTTCAGGCGGTCTGCAGTTACACCCATGGCCTCAGCCGCCTGCGAGGCGTACTCAGCGCTTTTCCACAAAATGGACGCGCAACCTTCGGGAGATATAACCGCATAAGTGGAATACTGCAGCATATTTAACTGATCACATACACCAATTGCCAACGCGCCGCCGGAGCCGCCCTCACCGATCACAGTAGAAATAACCGGGGTTTTTAGCCGGGACATCACTGCCAGGTTGAACGCAATCGCTTCACTCTGGCCGCGCTCTTCAGCACCTATGCCCGGATAAGCGCCAGGAGTGTCAATAAACGTAAGAATGGGCATATTGAAACGCTCTGCCATTTCCATCAAACGCAGGGCTTTGCGGTATCCCTCAGGACGCGGCATGCCGAAATTACGCTTTACTTTATCCCGCACTTCCCGGCCTTTCTGGTGGCCGATAATCATTACAGGCTTGTCGTTCAGCCTTGCAGTACCACCCACGATCGCCTGATCGTCTGCATACCGGCGGTCACCATGGAGCTCATCAAAATCATCAAAGATCATTTCGATGTAGTCCTTGGTATAAGGACGGCGTGGGTGCCGTGCAAGACGGGCTACATCCCAGGGATGCAGGTCTGAGAAAATACTTTCGGTCAGACTGACACTTTTCTTTTTCAGCCGGGTAATTTCATCAGAAATGTTAATGTCAGTGTCATTGCCTACCATGCGAAGTTCTTCAATCTTCGCTTCAAGGTCGGCAATCGGCTGTTCGAAATCCAGATAGTTAGGGTTCATGACGTTCCATCATTTTATCGCCAGGCGGGACGGCGCGCCGCCAAAACAGAATTTAGGACAAAGATAGCAGTGCCCGGGTTATGGCTAAAGCGGACATTGGTATGAGTCCGCAATCTGACAAATATTTAATTTCCCGTGCAATTCTTTGCCTTAGTTATTCAATCATAGACCAGTTCCACACATTGGTCGCCCACCAAATACTTCAGCTCCAACAACAAATTATCGTCTGGCTGCACCCGCCAAGCGTCCCCCAGTTCAATTCGAGTGCTGGCTTCGGGGCTGCTGTACTCAATCCATACCGGGCTTCCTTCACAACGAAACGGGGCTAACGTGCCATCAATTTTTTCCAGCAGGCCATTTTGCAACTGGTCAGCATGAAGATTCAGCTTCAGGCCCCGACTAAACTGCTTGCGGGCGCTGGGCACATCCATCACGGAGTTCACCCGCATTTTCATCTGGCCGGAATAATCATCGTGGTTCACCTGTCCCTCTACCACAATCACCTGATCTGACTGCAGCAGCTCTCTGTGTTCAAAAAACGCCTCGGAAAACAATGTCGCTTCAATTCGCGCGCTGCGATCATCCAGGGTAATAAAGCACATAGTAGAACCGGTGCGTGTTTTCATGGTTCGTTGCGCAATCACAAGCCCCGCCACCCTTTGCGGTGTTTTGTTGGGCTTGAGGTCGGCAATGGACGAACGCACAAAGCGCCGGACTTCCCGCTCGTACTCATCAAACGGGTGCCCCGTAAGGTAGAGGCCCAGGGTGTCTTTCTCCCCCTTCAAACGTTGTTTTTCAGGCCACTCCCTGACCTCCGCGACATCTGCATACGGATCGCCACCGTCACCGGCTTCCAGCATTTCCCCGAACATATCAGTCATGCCTACGGATTCATTACGGGATTGCTGATCCGCTTGCTGCACCGCTTTGGGCACGCTGGCTACAAGCTGCGCTCGACTGGCCCCGAGCTTATCCATGGCACCGGAGCGAATAATGGCCTCCATGGCTCGCTTGTTAATTTTTTTGAGATCGACCTTGCGGCAAAAATCGAAAATATCCCGGTAGGGTTCGCCATCAGCCCTACCCTCTACAATCGCCTGAATAGGCCCTTCGCCCAGCCCTTTGATGGCGCCAAGACCGTAAACCACCTGACCCTCATCGTTTACGGTAAAGGTGTATTCCGATCGGCTTACATCGGGCAGTACAAGGTCCAGCTTCAGGTTTCGGCACTCTTCAACCAGAGTGACCACTTTGTCCGTGTTCTGCATATCTGCGGTCAGTACTGCAGCCATAAACTCAGCTGTGTAATGCGCTTTCAGCCACAGCGTCTGGTATGACACCAGAGCGTATGCCGCCGAGTGAGATTTGTTAAAGCCGTAGCCGGCAAACTTTTCTACCAGGTCAAAAATGTTTTCCGCGAGGGTTTTGTTAATGCCGTTATCTTCGCAGCCGTCCAGAAAAAACTGCTTCTGTTTGGCCATTTCCTCGGGCTTTTTCTTACCCATGGCCCGGCGCAGCATGTCCGCGTTACCCAGGGAGTACCCAGCCATAACCTGAGCAATCTGCATAACCTGCTCTTGGTAAAGGATAACCCCATAGGTCGGCCCTAACACTGGCTTCAGGCCTTCATATTGATAATCCGGGTGCGGGAACGACACTGGCTGCTTGCCGTGCTTACGATCGATAAAGTCGTCAACCATGCCTGACTGCAACGGCCCTGGCCGAAATAGCGCCACCAGAGCGATCATGTCTTCAAGAGAGTCTGGCTGAAGCCGGCGAATCAGGTCCTTCATGCCCCGGGATTCCAGCTGGAATACAGCGGTGGTCTCGGCCTTTTTCAGCATCTCGAACGAACGGACGTCCGCGAGCGGAATTTCGTTAATATCCAGCGGCGGCAAGTCACGCTTTGCCCGCCGGGGATTAATCATCTTTAACGCCCAGTCGATGATGGTGAGGGTTCGAAGCCCGAGAAAGTCAAACTTCACCAGCCCGGCATCTTCCACATCGTTTTTATCGAACTGGGTAACCAGGCTGCCGCCTTCATCGTCACAATAAAGAGGCGAAAAATCGGTAATCTTTGTGGGCGCGATCACTACGCCGCCGGCGTGTTTCCCTGCGTTTCGACACACACCTTCAAGCTTAAGCGCCATTTCCCAGATTTCCTGGGCTTCTTCATCCTGCTCCAGAAACTCTTTCAGAGAAGGCTCCTGCTCAACAGCATTACTGAGGGTCATACCCACTTCGAAGGGAATCATTTTAGACAGTTTGTCTGCCAGGCCGTATGACTTGCCCTGAACCCGCGCAACATCCCGCACTACCGCCTTCGCCGCCATGGTTCCAAACGTAATGATCTGGGAAACAGCTTCCCGGCCATACTTTTCAGCCACGTAGGCTATAACCCGGTCCCGCCCTTCCATGCAGAAGTCAACGTCAAAGTCGGGCATGGATACCCGCTCCGGGTTCAGGAACCGCTCGAACAGCAAGTCGTATTCCAGCGGGTCCAGATCGGTGATGAGCTGGGCATAGGCAACCAGTGAGCCGGCACCGGAACCACGGCCCGGCCCTACCGGCACACCGTTGTTCTTGGCCCACTTGATAAAGTCCATTACGATCAGGAAGTAGCCGGGGAACCCCATCTGGATAATGATATCCAGCTCAAAGTTCAGCCGCTTGTAATAGGCTTCCCGCTTGCTATCGTATTCGGGATCATCCTTGGGAAGAGTCTTGGCCAAGCGATCTTCCAGCCCTTCCTCAGACACCTGACGGAAGTACTCATCCATGGTCATGCCTTCGGGCACCGGGTAGTTGGGCAGAAAGTACTCACCCATACGCACGGTTACCGAACAACGCCGGGCTATTTCCAGGGTGTTTTGAATAGCCTCGGGAATATCGCTAAACAGCTCGACCATCTCTTCTGCGCTGCGCAAATACTGCTGTTCACTAAAACGACGATCACGGCGAGGGTCGTCAAGGGTACGGCTTTCACCAATACATACCCGGGCTTCATGCGCCTCGAAATCCTCGGCCTCTACAAAGTGGACATCGTTGGTAGCAACAACCGGAAGCCCGAGATCCTGCGCCAGCCCAACACTCAGGTGCAGGCAATCTTCATCGCCCTCTCTGCCGGTGCGCTGCAGCTCAAGATAATAGGATTCCGGATACAGGCTCATCCAGTACTCAGCCCTGGCTTTTGCCAACTCCGGCTTGTTTGCCAGCAAGGCTTTGCCCACATCTCCCATTTTCCCGCCAGACAATACAATCAGACCGCTGGTTCGGCTTTCCAGCCATTCGTGCTGAACAATCGGCTTGCCATGGTGCTGGCCTTCGGTATACCCGAGGGAAATAATTTCTGTGATATTCAGATAGCCAGCATTATCACCCGCCAATAAAGTTATCCTGAAAGGATTTTCTGGCTCATCAGGATTCTCCAGCCAGAGATCCGCACCGATAACCGGTTTGACGCCGGCACCGGTCGTTTCTTTGTAAAACCGCACCAGCGAGCACATATTGGACTGCTCGGTAAGCCCCACAGCCGGCATGCCCAATTCAGCCACCCGCTTAACCAGCGGTTTAACACGAACAAGGCCATCTACCATGGAGTGCTCAGAGTGCACGCGTAGGTGTACAAAAGTTTGCGACATAACGTCAGGTTATTCCTGCATGTGTATTCTTTAGAATGTGTTAACGGAACCTGTGAAAGAACTTGCGGCTATCAGCCGCCAATCAGCGTCCGTATGTCTGCTTCTGTCTGGGGACCAAAGCGGGCTTCCAGCAGGTCGCCATCGGGATTCACAACAAAGGTAGCGGGCAAGGCGACCGGGAGCTCCCATTTAAACTCCGGCCCCGGATCCTGTTCAAGCATTGTGTATTCAATACCCATGCGCTTGCCAAGGCTTACCAGAGCTTCACCCTTTACATCGTCAAAGTTCACTCCTAAAACGGTAATGTCTGGCGCCTTGTTCAACTCGTTCAGCTCTGGAATTTCCTCCAGGCAGGGTTTGCACCACTCGGCCCAGTAGTTAACCAGCACCCATTGACCGCGAAGATCATTCCACGCCAGCTTCGGGCCTTCTGCCTGATCCAGCTCAACCTTTTGGCAACCCACCATCAAGGCCATAAAAACCAGCATGCTTACAACGGCTGCTCGCCGGGGTAGCCGGTGAATGACAGGGTTCTGCACGGGAAAACCTCCTGTTAGACTGTTTGCCGCAAATAATTGCAGCACCGTTTCGAAAAACAGGCCTGAACATGACAGAACCCGTCCGAATTTTCCACAACCCACGCTGTTCAAAATCCCGCCAGACTCTTGAATTACTCAAAGACCAGGGTATCGAACCCGAGATTATACGCTACCTTGAAACACCCCCAACAGAACAAGCGCTTCAGGATATTCTCGAGGCACTCGACTTCGAGCCCCGACAACTGATGCGAACGGGTGAGCAAGAGTATAAAGAACTTGGCCTGGACAACGCAGATTTAAGCCGAAAACAGCTGATTACTGCTATGGTAGCCACTCCAAAACTGATTGAACGGCCCATTGTGCTTGCCAAAGGCAAGGCGGCGATTGGTCGCCCACCGGAAAACGTTCTAACGATTCTCTGATTCTACGACTGCCAATAAAAGGATGCTAAAATGCCCGAGCAGCTGCCCTATGTTCTGGTTCTGTATTACAGCCGTAACGGCCAGACTGCAGAACTGGCAAATCAGATTGCCCGAGGTGTTGCGAGGGTAAGTGGTATTGAAGCAAAGCTGCGCTCTGTTCCGACGGTATCACCAGATACAGAAGCGTCACTGCCACAGGTTCCGGATGCAGGCGCACCCTACGCCAGCAAATCCGATCTGGCGAATTGCGCCGGCCTGGCCATTGGCAGCCCCACACGCTTCGGTAATATGGCCGCGCCGTTAAAGCACTTTCTCGACACCACCGGCGATCTCTGGCTTGGCGGCGCACTGGTAGGCAAACCGGCAGGGGCGTTTACCTCAACAGGAAGCCTGCACGGCGGCCAGGAGAGTACGCTTCTGACTATGATGGTGCCGTTGCTTCACCACGGCATGGTGTTATGTGGCCTGCCATACACAGACCAGAACCTGAGTGAAACGGCAACCGGGGGCACACCCTATGGCCCGACACACTGGGCAGGAACCGGTGAAAAACAGCCATTGAGCAAGCACGAAAAAGCCCTTTGCCAGTCCCTTGGTGAGCGCCTGGCAAAGCTGGCCCTCCGACTGGCAGACTGACACTTGCATCGCTGTGTAACGTAAACCTCCCTATTTACCGGAACCTGATCATGCTCCATAACCCAAAAGCCAGGCATACTGCCCGGGCAACCCAGTTTCTTTATCTGGCTGTGCTGGCCACCCTGTTGGTGACCACTTTTTACCCCGCACCGGTTGAAGGCGTTTCCATAACGCTGATGCTCTCGGTCAAGCTGATCCCACTGTTGGCGCTCATTATGCTGGTGTTCCGCGGCAACAATCGCGGTTATATCTGGCTGTCCTTTGTGGTGATCTTTTACTTCACTCAAGCCGTGATTTCGGCGTGGCTAAGCCAGGGTGCGCCAGGCCCGGTGACTCTTATGATTCTTACCTTCCTGTTGTTTACCATGGCGATGGTGCACCTGAAAGTGAACCGGCCAATTACAGACTAAAATGCTCCGATACCGGAAAGTGACGCTCCATGTCTGATTCCAATAAAACAGGGCAGCCATTGCGACCGCCCGCCCCGCCCCGGAGCACGCTGACCCTGCGCGACCTGTGCACGGCGCTGGTTAGCGATGGCGTAATTAACCAGAGCGATGCCGAGCGAGTGCTTTCAGCCAATCTGGGGGCAGCCAGCAACCAGGCCGCCAAACGTCATCCGTTAGAACTGGTGGCCATTGCGGCACTTACCAGCGAGAAAAGCGGCAAAAAGCTGGATGTCGACCGGCTAACACAGTGGCTGGCTTACTGGGCCGACCAACCCTATTACCATATCGACCCACTGAAAATAGACACGCCAGCGATTGCCCGGGTGATGTCGTACGCCTTTGCCCAGCGCCACGGCATTCTCGCGGTTGAGATAGGGCCGGAAGAGATCCTTGTAGCCAGTGCTGAACCCTTCAAGAACGATTGGGAAGGTAATCTTCGCCAAGCAGTGCGCAAAGATATCCGTCGAGTCGTGGCGAATCCCGAGCATATCCGCCGCTACACGGTCGAGTTTTATCAGTTAGCGAGTTCCGTCAGCAAAGCCAGTGGTGGCCAGACAACAGGCAACCGCACCGGCCAGCAGAATCTGGAGCAACTACTGGAGTTAGGTGCAAGCGACAGCGCCGACGCCAACGACCAACATGTGGTACGCATTGTCGACTGGCTGTTGCAGTACGCCTTTGATCAACGGGCATCAGATATTCACATCGAGCCCAGACGCACCCTCACCCACGTGCGTTTTCGGATTGATGGCGTATTGCATAACGTCTATGAATTTCCCGAGCATGTGGGCATGGCTATCACCAGCCGACTCAAGATTTTGGGACGATTGAACGTTGCAGAAAAACGCAGGCCCCAGGATGGCCGATTGAAAACCCGCAAGCCCGACAACGGCGAAGTAGAGTTGCGCCTGGCCACTATGCCCACCGCGTTTGGGGAAAAAATGGTGATGCGGATTTTTGATCCTGATGTACTGCTGAAATCCTACGAGCAGCTCGGGTTCAGCCGTGAAGACCGGGCCCGCTGGCAAGAAGCAACCTCCAGGCCCCACGGAATTGTACTGGTAACCGGCCCTACGGGCTCAGGTAAAACCACCACCCTGTATTCCACACTGAAACAGGTTGCCTCATCTGAGCTGAATGTTTGTACCATCGAAGATCCTATCGAAATGGTTGAGCCGGCGTTTAACCAAATGCAGGTTCAGACCAATATTGACCTGTCTTTTGCTGCAGGTGTACGGGCGCTGCTCAGACAAGACCCGGACATCATCATGATCGGTGAGATCCGCGACCTGGAAACCGCCGAAATGGCCGTGCAGGCCGCATTGACCGGGCATCTTGTACTCTCTACCCTACACACCAACGATGCTCCCAGCGCCCTGACCCGAATGATGGAACTGGGCATACCTCCCTACCTGATCCGCGCCACCGTGCTGGGTGTTATGGCGCAGCGCCTGGTGCGCACGCTATGCCCGCACTGCAAAGCGCCCGCGCCCGTTGACAACCAGGCCTGGCAGACGCTTACAAAGCCCTGGAAAGCCGCACCACCCAAGCAGTTTCACCGGCCTGTAGGCTGTCTGGAGTGTCGCAATACCGGCTACATGGGCCGAGCAGGGGTTTACGAGATCATGACGCTTTCCGGCGCACTGGCCAGCCAGATCACAGACCAGTGTGAGCTGGAACAACTGCGCCGGGACGCCTATAAAGAAGGCATGAAATCCCTGCGGCTAAGCGGTGCTCAAAAAGTCGCCAATGGCCTGACCACCGTTGAGGAAATTCTGAGAGTAACGCCAGAAAGCCAACGCTAGCAGACCGCAGCCCACGCCTAGACCCCGGGCCTCAATCCGCACTGCTCCAGAAGTGTTTGCCAGCTTTTGGTGTGGGTGGCTACGGCTTCATCCAGATTCGTCCAAATACTTTCGTTTCCCGTCAGTGCCAATGTTGACCTATACCATTCCTGGAAGTGCTCTGGCATAACGTCATTTTGCATGGCGGCCAGCTTGGACAATGGCTCGATCAGGTCTGTCCGGGCCCGCCGCAAGTCAGCAAGATAAGGCTGTATTTTTCCAATATAAACACTGAAAAACATGCTCTTAACAATGTCAGACTGGTTATTGGGTTTGCCGTTCAGACACAATGGGCGGCCATTTAAACGCTGACGAATAAGGCGCGTGGCATCTCCAAGACGGGTCCTGACCAGATGGGCGCTGTTGATCAGTTGGCCCGCCCGGTATTCCGCCTGCCAACGCTGATGTACCTTGCCCCAAAAACCCAGATCCACCTCTAGGTTCTGCTGCAAAAGCTCCGTTACAGCATTGTTTAACTGGCGCGCGTCCCTGGCTAAATCCGAGAGCGGGTCCACAGCCTCTACCGGGTATTCACCCTTGGCAAACGTGAATAACCGTTCCACTTCCTTCACGCCCCAGGTTGCGTTCCAGATAGCAACAGGCAGGGATTCCCGCTTGCTGGCAACGGCCTGCTCCAAGATGCTTATAAGCTCATCGTCCTCAATCGTGTTCAGACAATCGCCTGCAGTGCGAATAAAACGAACTTCATAACGCAAGCGATTGAGAGGCTGCATCACCTTGCCCATCACAGAGTTTTTCTCGCCCACCACATATTGCAGTTCGCAGCTGTAGAGCGACAGAAAATCCAGCATGCCCAGCTCCAAATCCGGCATAGGCAGCACCCGATTACGGCGCCGCGGTATCTGCTCGGAGGCTCGAATCTCGGAAAAAGTCGGCTCTGCATCCAAAACCCTGCCGACCCGCTCTACGTATTCATCCATCATCGGCTGGGCATCGGAGAAGGGGTTACAGCCTGCGATCAGCAAAGCAATCAGTGCTGAGACAAACCACCAAGTCGGTCGAATGCTTGTCATACTGAGGGGGTGGTTCGTAAATGGTGCCGAGCCTCAATCAAGTCAGCAACAATGGAAATTGCAATCTCTGCGGGCGTTTTACTGGGGATATTGATGCCTATAGGGGCTCGCAAGCGTTTCGCGCTTGTCGGCTCTACCCCCAATAGTTCCAGGCGCTCCCGCCGCGCCTCGGAAGTTTGTTTTGAGCCCATGGCACCCACATAGAAGGCCGGTGACTGCAGTGCCGCCAGCAAGCCCATATCGTCTATTCTTGGGTCATGTGCCAGTGCCAGCACGCCGCACCAGGGATCACTAAAAGATTCGACAATCAGATCATCCGGCAAGCGACGATCAAGGGGCAAGTGATCATGCCCCCAACCAGACGCAAACACGTCGCGGGGCTCGCACAGGGTTACGGTGAAGTCAGCAGCCATCGCGAATTCAGCCACATAGCGCGCCACTTCACCGGCACCAATGAGCAGTAGCCTGCACTCTGGCTGCAATGTATGCAGCAACTCTTCCCCGTTAAACCTGGCACCTGGGCGAGCATTTGTTGCGGCAGGCTCCAGAGTAGCTGCACCTTGCAAACTCACTCGACGAACCACGGGCACACGGTTCTGAAGAGCTTTCGCAAGCCGATTTACGTGCTCAATGGCAAAATTGCTATGACCGAAAGGCTCCACCAACAACCGAATGCGCCCGCCACAGGGCAGGCGAAAATCATCTCTATCGCTATCGGTAATGCCATAGTCGCTGACAACCGGGTAATCCGAGCCTTCTTCCGCCATGCGGCGCAGGAGATCCTCTTCCAGGCAACCGCCTGAGACCGAGCCACTCCACTGCCCGGTATCACTCACCGCCAGCCAAGAGCCTGCAGGCCTGGGAGACGACCCCCAGGTTTCCACGATGGTACACAACCATACCCGCCGGCCCTGCTTCAGCCACAACAGGACATCGCCAATCACCGACTCATGCCCTCCGGCACCACGCGCCGGTGCTGCGTCAGACATCGGCTTTCAGGGGCAAACTGCGCTGACGCTTGCCTGTCAGGGCGAACAGCGCGTTACCCAAGGCCGGAATAACCGGTGGCACACCTGGCTCTCCCACACCGGTTGGGGCCAGGGTACTTTCTACAATATCTACCGCTACCTCAGGCAGCTCGTACTGTCGCATCAGCTTGTAGTCATGAAAATTACTTTGCGTCACCTGACCATTTTCAAGGGTTATCTCGCCGTGCAACGCTGCCGTCAAACCAAAGATAATCCCACCTTCAATCTGGTCTTCCACAATGCGTGGGTTAACCACCTGGCCACAGTCCACAGCACACGACACTCTGTAAACCCGAATGGCGCCATTCTCCAAGCCGGCTTCGACTACCTGGGCCACAAACGTGCCGAAACTCTTGAACAGCGCGATTCCTCTGGCCCGCCCTTGCGCAGCCGGCTCATCCCAATCAGCCATTTTTACAGCGCGGTCGAGCACTTCCAGATGCCTGGGCTGACCCGCCAGTAATTTACGGCGAAATTGGTAAGCATCTTCTCCGGCTTCATGGGCCAACTCATCCATAAAGGTTTCAACGGCGAAACCATTGTGCGAGTACCCCACCGATCGCCAGAAGGTAACCGGCACGCCAGGGTCTGTATGGGTGTGGCGAATATCAATATTGTCCACGTTGTAGGGGTACCCCACAGCTCCCTCAATAGCCGACATATCTTTGGGTGTTGCAATGCCTTCCGCCAGCAAACCGACCTTACCCAAGGAGCCGTACATGAACTTGGGCGCCCAGGGATACTGGGCAGGCGCGGCGTTACGCACGTACCAGGTTAGCAGCTGCGGCCCCACAATCTGGTGGTGCCAGCTCGTCAGCTGATTATCAACAAGACCGGCTGACAGTCGGTGCAGCATGGCTGGGCGATACAAATCGTGCTGGGTGTCCTCTTCACGGGACCAGATAACTTTTACCGGTTTTTTCACCCGAAAAGCCACTGCTGCGGCTTCTTCAATATAATCCTGAGTCAGGCGGCGGCCAAACCCGCCCCCCAGAAAAGTGGTATTGACCGTCACATCATCCGGAGACAGATCGGTTACCCGCGCAGCGGCAATACGGCCGAGATCCGGCGCCTGAGTGGGCGCCCACACTTCGATACCGTCGTTTTTATACCAGGCGGTGGCATTCATGGGCTCCATAGTGGCATGGGCCAAATAAGGCTGGCTGTATTCGGCTTCGATAACCCTGCCGTTTTCAACGCTCTGAGCGTCACGAATCGCCGAGTCATAATCACCTTCACTACGTTCGGAATCACCGCGATCGTCATCTGCCGCGCGGCGATATGACGCAAATACCTCATCTGTCGAAAAAGACAAGGCATCGGTGTTGTCCCACTCAGCTTTCAATGCATCCTGAGCCTTGCGGGCACGCCAGTACTTGTCAGCAACAACGGCTACGCCTCGTTCGGTTTCAAATACATCGAGGACACCTGGCATGGCGCGAAGGTCACTTTCATTGAACGTCTTCACCCTGGCGCCGTATCTGGGCGGGCGGCTTACCACTCCGTAAACCATGCCCGGCAGTTCAACATCAATGCCATACTCTGCTTTGCCTGTGGATTTGGCGCGCGCATCGAGGCGGCCTTTTTGCTTGCCGATGTATTTCCATTCACTGGCAGGCTTCAGTGCGACATCACCAGGCAATACCTCTTTAGAAGCTAGCTCCACCAACTGGCCATAGCGCATGGAATCTATGCCATTAGGATGAACCACCCGACCCTGCCGGGCAGTACATTTGGCGGAATCAACTTGCCAGACTCTGGCCCCAGCCATCACAAGCATCTGCCGCGCCTGGGCACCGGCTGTGCGCAAAGGCTCCCAACTGGTTGCTATGCTGGTACTGCCGCCGGTCAACTGCAACTTGTACAGTGGGTTTTGATATTCCGGCGCTACTGGCGCAAACCGGGGCGTGATTGTCTCTGGATCAACTTCCAGTTCTTCCGCGATAAGCGTTGTCAGGCCAGTGTAGGTGCCCTGCCCCATCTCAACACGGGAAAGAGTGAAGTGAATCTCGTCCTTATCCGTTATTTCAAGCCAGGCGTCCGGTTTCCACTGACCGGTTTCCTCTTTATAACCCGTTGGCATGCCGGAGCAGCCTGGAA
This sequence comes from Marinobacter sp., assembly GCF_052091845.1. Classification (GTDB taxonomy): domain Bacteria; phylum Pseudomonadota; class Gammaproteobacteria; order Pseudomonadales; family Oleiphilaceae; genus Marinobacter. Next base: position 36,483 of record NZ_JBQDCO010000026.1, read on the forward strand.
GCAACAGAGACAGCATCAGGGAGCCTGATGTGCCGGCACTTACTTTTAGAAAGTCGCGTCGGTTCATAGCCATATCAGTTGTTCTCCCCAACCGCGACCGCGTTGTATGCCAGTGACTCTCCTGTCACGGGCTTTCCTGCCACTGATTCTACCGCTGCAATGATCCGCGAGTAGGTACCACACCGGCACAGATTGCCGGTCATAGCCGCTACAATATCGTCTCGGGCCGGGGCTGGGTTCGTGTCCAACAGATGGGCAGCGCTCATGATCTGACCTGACTGGCAATAACCACACTGAGGCACCCCCTGTGCAATCCAGGCCTCCTGCAACGCATGCAACTGGCCGTTTTCAGCCAAACCTTCAATCGTCGTCACTTTGCCACCTGATACGGATTCAAGCGGCGTTGAACAGGAACGCACAGGTTGTCCATTAAGGTGCACAGTGCAAGCGCCGCAAAGACCAACACCACAACCAAACTTGGTGCCTTTAAGCCCCAGTTCATCCCGCAATACCCACAGCAAAGGGGTATCACCTTCAATGTTCAACGAACGCAGTTCGCCGTTAACTGTAAGGCTCAATGTCATTGCTGTTTTCTCCCGTCAGTGCCCGGTGCCCTGGGTTTTAAATTGAATTTATTATTGTTCACTTCACAACTTCTTCACCTTCTTTATTGACCCAGATTTCTCGATCGCCGGTTTCCATTTTTCCGTTGGAATCCCAAATTTTTCGTTCTTCGGTCGCTTCCTCAGCCTTGCCTTTGTCATCCCAGATAACCCTGTCTTTACAACCCGCCAGCGCCAGAACAGCAAACATCGTTAACGCAACTTGTTTCATGGGCAACACCTCAGTTCAGTAGACAGTTTGAATCGATGCTTCTGAGCACCCCACAAAAAAGGGTGCTATTTTAATCCAAGCCATGCAGCTCGCGATTATGTTGTTTATCCCGATCGCTTTTGCGCACCATGACATAAACGGCTCCGGTGCCACCATGGCGTTTCTGGGCTGAGTGGAACGCCAGCACGCTTGGGAGCTCTGGCAACCATTTGGCGAGATGGCTTTTTAATTGGGCAATGCCGTCCGGATTGCGCTCGCCCTTACCATGAAGGATTATGACTGACCGCAACCCGTAGCAAACACAGTCAGTGATAAATTGAAAAACCTCTCTGCGCGCCTGCTCTACCGTCATTCTGTGCAGATCCAATCTCGCTTCTATGGGATACTGCCCGAGCTTGAGTTTGCGAAAAACCCCATGCTGAATACCAGAGCGCTGCCAGCTGAGTATGTCCTGGGCAGTTAAAGGGTCGACCATCTCGGAGGTGAGCGGATTAGAGTCTTTGAATGGCTTCTCCACAGCAGCTCGCTGTCGCTCCAGATGGCCTGGCGTCAGTTCACGGGGTGTGGCTATCTCGGCGCGATCAGGTTTTCGGATGCGCCGAACGTCTTTCATTTCCTCAAGAAAGCTGAGGCGATCATTTTTGCTCGTCATGGTCGTGCTTTCAGTAATCCAGTGAATAAGAGAACTTTACCATTGGGCACGTGTTCCATAAAGAATGCACCATCATCCGGTGCATTTGTAACGATAAGTGCTGTAATCGAACAGGGCTGCGACCAAAATCGTAAAGTGGGTGCGGGCCCCTGTGATCTACACTGATTAACGCAAGAATATCGAATAGGTGAAACCTGTCATGGCAGCAAATCAGGATACTGCACGTCCCCAGAACACCCGCTCCATTATGGGTTTTTTACAGGCCCATGCCCCCTTCTCAAACATGAACGAAGACCACCTCGCACACTTTGCTGAACATGCCACTCTGCGTTTTTTTGCCGACGGCGATGTGGTTCTGTCGCCAGATGACGGCATTGTCAAAAGGTTTTACGTTGTTAAGCAGGGACGGATTCGCGGCGAACGCCTAAACCCGAAAGCTGACAAAACCGAAACCACATTTGAGATCAGCTTGGGCGAATGCTTTCCAGTGGCCGCCATTGTCGGTGAGCGCTCCACACGAACACTGCACCGCGCGGCCGGCGATACGTTCTGCCTGAGCATTGAGCAGGACGCCTTTATTACTCTGTTCTCCGAAAGTGAGTCATTCCGTGATTTTTGCCTGCGCGGTGTCAGCAGCTTGCTGGATCAGGTAAACCAGCGCATACAATCAGGCGCGATGGCATCCATGGGGTCCAGCACCTCCCTGAGCACGCCTCTTGAACGCTACGCCCTTCGAAACCCTATTGTATGCTCGCCGGACCTGCCGGTACGTGAAGCAGTTGCCCGCATGCACCAAAACAGCGTCGGCAGTATTGTTATTACAGATGGCGAGCGCCGCCCGACCGGTATTTTCACCCTTCGCGATTTGCGAACAATGGTTGCTGAAGATACGTGCACCCTGGATGCGCCCGTTTGCCAAATCATGACCAAAGAGCCCTCCTGCCTGCCAGCACAAGCAGATGCTTTTGACGCCGCGATGCTGATGGCAGAACACCACTTCGCACACCTGTGCGTAGTGGATGACGAGAAACGGCTGATTGGCGTTGTGTCAGAACGGGATTTATTTTCCCTCCAGCGGGTCGATTTGGTTCACCTTGCCCGTACCATCAGCACCGCCACGCACTTACGCACACTGGTTAGTTTACGTGCCGACGTATCCAGGTTGGTAGACGCCATGCTGGCTCATGGCGCAGATTCCGGGCAGGTAGTCAAGATTATCACTACACTTAACGACGTTACCGTGCGGCGGGTTCTTGAACTGAATATCAAAAAGAACGACCCTGGCCTCCCTTTCACCTGGCTCACATTTGGTAGCGAAGGCCGTCAGGAACAAACTCTGCTGACCGATCAGGATAACGGCATTCTTTTCCAGACACCGGAGGGCATGACCGAGGGCCAGGCGCGGGAAAAACTGCTGCCATTTGCTCAAACCGTTAACGACGAACTCGCGGAGTGCGGTTTTACGCTATGCAAGGGCAACATTATGGCCAGTAACCCCAAGCTGTGCCTGAGTGATCGGGAATGGGATGACTGGTTCACCCGTTTCATCGACGCCTCCACCCCGCAAAACCTGGTTTACTCGTCCATCTTCCTGGATATGAGATCGGTATACGGGCCGACCGACTCTTTACACAATCTTTTAAAAAAGGTGCTTACACGCATCCGCAAGAATGAACTGTTTCAAAAAATGCTTGCGGGTAATGCGTTTCAGAGAAAGCCACCACTAACCATGTTCCGCAATTTCCGTTACGTTTCTGACGGTAAAAAACGCAGCCTGGATCTGAAGCGTCAGGGCTTGGCTCCTTTTGTAGAATCCGTACGCGTATTTGCACTGGCCAACGGCGTTGAATGCGCCAACACACTTGAACGGATGGATGCACTTGTTCAAAAAGGTGTTTTTGATGACAAAGATGGCAATGCCTGGAAAGATGCCTACAGCCTCATTCAGGCCATTCGCATGCGATCACACCAGGAAATGCTCAATAAAGGTGAAGAGCTCACCAACTATATAGACCCCGACGACCTGAATCCCCTGGACAGGCGCATTCTCCGCGAATCATTTCGACAGGCTCAGCGTCTGCAGCAAAAGCTCGAAATTACTTATCAACTCTGACCCCCAGGCCGTTGCCCCATGTTGGAAAAAATCAAGCAATGGATTGAGCATCGCCGCTCAGGACTGACCAGCAACATGCCACCTGAGAATCTGCCCAGCCCCAAAAGCCCCGGGGACCAACTGCTCTCAGACTGCCGCCTAATCGTGCTGGACCTTGAGACCACGGGGTTGCACCCCAACAAGGATGAGGTAATTGCGGTGGGTGCCGTTGCCATCACCGGTGGCGCCATTGATCTGAGCGATCAGTTCGATCTGATTTTAAGGCGCCCTGAACTGGATATCACAGAGACCGTGCTGATTCACGGCATCGGCACAGATGCCCTTACCCAGGGCCATGAAACCGAAGATGCCCTGCTATTTCTTCTGGAGTGGATGAATGGCGACCCAGTGCTTGCATATCACTCGGCATTCGATCAGAAATTTCTCGAGAAAACCCTGAAAGCCCAACTGGGATATACCCGGAGCCATACCTGGATGGATGTGGCAGAACTGCTGCCGGCGCTATTTCCGAACGCCCAGACTGGTGGCAAGGGGCTTGACCACTGGGCCGACTTTTATGGCCTTGAGGTCAGCGCAAGACACAACGCCGCCTCCGACGCTCTGGCGACCGCTGAGCTGACACTGATTGCATTGAACAAAGCCCGCAAGGATGGCCTGAAAACCCTGCGAGAGTTACACGATAAGCTTCGCTATCACCGCCGGCTGAAAAACATACATCGCATGTAAGCTAACCGACTGAATTTCCAGAAAACCACGCTCTTCACAATAAAAGCCACAGAATTAGACTATTTGCCAATACCTAAAAACCGCTTGACCGCTAAAGTCAATGATAAGGGCAGGTAGGGTAAATACAAACACAAATAACACACTCTCTGGCTCGCTCAGCTCACCGAAAATTTATTAAATATCAACAACAAAAAGACAGGAGTAATCCTATGTCAGGTCATAGCTACGACGCTGAAAAGTATTGGAAGGCAAACCTTCGCCTAATACTTGGCAGTTTAATTGTTTGGGCTCTGTGCTCTTATGGTTTTGCAATCCTTTTACGCCCCGCCCTCTCGGGAATCGCTGTCGGTGGCACGGACCTGGGCTTCTGGTTCGCGCAGCAGGGATCTATTCTCACGTTCATCGCACTGATCTTTCACTACGCGTGGCGCATGAACAGACTCGATAAAAAATTCGGCGTAGACGAGGAGTAATCGGATGAGTCAATTTGCGATCAACATTATGTTTGTGGGGGCGTCGTTCCTCATCTATATCCTCATTGCCGTCTGGGCCAAGGCCGGAAGCACGAAAGACTTCTACGTTGCTGGTGGTGGTGTTCATCCCATTACTAACGGCATGGCGATTGGTGCCGACTGGATGTCAGCCGCATCCTTCATCTCAATGGCTGGCATTATTGCTGCTGGTGGCTACGCTAGCTCAGCCTATTTGATGGGTTGGACCGGCGGTTATGTGCTGCTAGCCATGCTTTTGGCACCTTACCTGCGTAAATTTGGCAAATTTACCGTGCCAGAGTTCATTGGTGACCGATTCTATAGCAAGAACGCACGCTTGGTAGCAGTTCTGTGCCTTATCATAGCTTCCCTAACCTATGTTATCGGCCAAATGGCTGGCGCAGGCGTGGCCTTCTCCAGGTTTTTGGAAGTGGATGCCACAACAGGCCTGATTATTGCCGCTGTTGTTATCTTCATCTATTCAGTACTAGGTGGCATGAAAGGCATCACCTACACACAGGTTGCTCAATACTGCGTACTGATTCTTGCCTACACCATTCCCGCTGTGTTCATTTCATTACAGCTGACGGGCAACCCAATCCCAGCCGTCGGCCTATTCTCCACTCATATTGATTCGGGCATGCCTATTCTCGACAAGCTGAACCAGATCATCACGGATGTAGGCTTCAGAGAGTATTCTGCAGATGTCGACAGTCACCTGAACATGGTGCTGTTTACTCTGACTTTAATGATAGGTACCGCTGGCCTGCCCCACGTTATCATCCGTTTTTTCACCGTTCCGAAAGTGGCTGATGCTCGCTGGTCTGCCGGCTGGGCTCTGGTGTTCATTGCGCTGCTCTACCTCACAGCCCCGGCAGTTGCGTCCATGGCGCGCCTGAACCTGATGACCACCATTTATCCAGACGGTACCGCGGCTCAGCCCATTCAGTACGATGAACGCCCAAACTGGATCAAAGAGTGGGAAGTTACTGGTTTGATCGAGTTCACCGACAAAAACGACGATGGTCGTATCCAGTTATATAACGATGATTCTTCTGAAGATGGTCAGGCGTTTCAGGCAGAAGCCGAAAGCCGCGGCTGGGAAGGCAATGAGCTAGAGGTGAACCGCGACATTCTGGTGCTTGCCAACCCCGAAATTGCCAACTTGCCCGGCTGGGTTATCGGGCTGATCGCGGCCGGTGGTCTTGCAGCAGCTCTGTCCACAGCGGCTGGTTTGCTCTTGGCTATCTCTTCAGCCATCAGTCACGACCTGATCAAAAGATCAATCAACCCAGCTATTACCGAAAAAGGTGAATTACTGGCTGCTCGTATCTCCATGGCGGTTGCGATCGTTGTGGCCACTTACTTAGGCGCTAATCCTCCCGGGTTCGCGGCACAGGTAGTGGCTCTGGCATTTGGTATTGCCGCAGCTTCCCTGTTCCCGGCTCTGATGATGGGCATATTCTCCAAGCGCATCAACAATAAGGGTGCTGTTGCAGGCATGTTGTGCGGCCTGATATTCACCTTATCGTATATTTTCGTGTATAAGGGATGGTTCTTCATTCCGGGCACGGCCAATCTTGCAGATACCGCCGAAAACTGGGTTTTGGGCATCTCGCCTCTGTCGATTGGTTCCATTGGTGCCATCGTTAACTTTGCGGTAGCCTTCGCTGTATCCAATGCAACTGAAGAGCCGCCCGTTGAGATTCAGGAACTGGTTGAAAGCGTTCGCTACCCACGTGGCGCCGGACGAGCTCAAGACCACTAAGCAACCACTCAGCCTGATACACTCATCGAATTGACAGGTTGTTACTGAACGGGCTTCCTCCATGAGGGAGCCCGTTCTTTTTTAAGGAAGTAGTTTATGTTTTGGACTTTTGTCGCCACTGTTATCTGTGGACTGGGTGCAGCGGGCATCGCTCTCGGAATCCGGGCAGTCACCCGTAACAAGGCACCTAAATGGCTTATTCCGGTATTTGCTGGGGTGGGTATGCTGGGCTACCTGATATACGGGGAGTACGCATGGTATGACCATAAACTGTCGCGCTTACCTACCGAAGCTGTGGTTGTGAACACAGAAAGCAGGGGTATCTATTGGCGCCCTTGGTCTATGGTTTTTCCTTATGTTACGGCATTCTCTGCGGTGGACACTCAGAGCATTGCACGGGACACCAACAATCCGGATATCGTGCGCTTCACTCTCTACCGTTTTGAGCAAAAAATAACAGACACGGTTTCTCACCGGGTTCATATTATTAACTGCGCAACTCGAGAACTGGTTCCAATCGGCTCTGACGGAACACCGAGGGTTGATAACCTCAAAACCCTGAATCGCACCGATGTACTCTACGCTACGGTCTGTACCGACTGAAGCACTGGGAAGCGGGGCAGTCAACCCGCCAAACCTGACGGAAATGGTTAAATATGATTAGCGTCTGGCTGCTGGTTTTAATTTCCATCACCTACATTTCAATTCTGTTTATCATCGCCTGGGCGGGCGATAAACATCCGGGATTGTATCGTAGACGCTTGGCCCGGACGCACGTCTATTCATTGTCACTGGCGGTTTACTTTACCTCCTGGACCTTCTATGGCGCTGTAGGAAGGGCCACCCAAGAGGGTCTGGGGTTTCTGCCCATCTACCTTGGCCCCCTACTGGTTTTTGTTTTCGGTGCGCCACTATTGCGGCGAATCATCTATATAAGTAAGCGAAACAACAGCACCTCTATTGCAGACTTTATTGCTTCCCGATACGGCAAATCCCAACTGCTCGCTGCCATGGTTGCCACCTTCGCGCTAATTGGCAGCGTGCCCTATATCGCACTACAGCTGAAGGCCATCGCCATGGGCTTCAGCGTACTATCCAGTGCGGGCACCGGAGATCAGGAGCTGAATACAGTAGCGTGGAACGATGCCGCCTGGTATATCACCCTGGCGCTAACCGTCTTTACTGTACTATTCGGGACCCGCCATCTGGAATCCACTGAACACCATCGCGGCATGATTCAGGCGGTCGCTTTTGAATCACTCATTAAACTCGTGGCTTTTGTTGCCGTTGGGCTATTTGTTGGATACGGATTATACAATGGCTTTGGTGACCTGCTGAATAATGTAAAGCAGGCAGACCTGAGTGGTATTCTCACCACGGAATCCATAGAAGCACCTGCTTTTATCACCCAAACCCTTGTTGCGATGTTAGCCATCATCTGCCTGCCAAGACAATTTCATGTCATGGTGGTGGAAAATGCCGATCATCGCGATTTCAAAGTTGCCCGCTGGGCCATGCCTGTTTACCTCATTGTGGCGAGCGCATTCGTGCTGCCTATTGCTGCAGCGGGCCTCTTAGCACCTGAAGCCGTGGCCAGCAACCCTGATATCCTCATCCTTCAATTGCCCATCATGGCCGGCAACGATTGGCTTGCTATTTTTGCCTTTTTAGGCGGCGGATCCGCGGCTGCTGCCATGGTTATCGTCTGCTCTGTTGCCATTGCCACCATGGTAAGTAATGAAATCATCATGCCAGCTTTGCTCAAGTTCTTCCGCCCACGAATGAATCGTCAGACTGATTTAAGCTCCTTGCTGCTTGGCATTCGCAGGGTCGCGATCTTTGTGGTTTTACTGACAGCCTACGGCTTTTACCGTATGGCAGGCGAAGATTACAGTCTGACCGCATTCGGGCTATTGTCGTTTGCTGCAGCGGCACAATTTGGACCGGCATTAGTGGGCGGTATTCTCTGGCGACGCGGCAATGCAACAGGTGCAGCCTGGGGCCTGGCACTCGGCTTTTTCCTTTGGTGCTACACCTTGCTGTTGCCTGCGCTGGCATCAACAGGCTGGTCTACCGATTCACTGATCAACGAAGGCATTTTGGGGCTTCACTGGACAAGGCCAACAGCATTGTTCGGGCTGCAACTCGATCAGACCAGCCACGGCATTATTTGGAGCTTAGGTGTTAATACGCTGGTGTACGTTTTGCTTTCCCTGGTCACACGCCAGCGGGTGCGAGAGAAAATCCAGATTGCCTCATTTTTTCAGGACCCGCACCCCAAAGGCGATACAGTTCAGCACCAAAGCTGGCAGGAGGAAATACTGACATCTGACCTGCAGGCCCTCACCGACAGGTTCATGGGCGAGGAGCGTTCGGAAACCGTATTCCGGAATTATGAGCGTCGCAATGCCATAAGACTACACCTGCATCGACCGGCCTCACCGCATTTGATGAAATATATAGAACGCCAACTGGCTTCAGTGATTGGTGCGTCTACCGCACGGGTAGTTCTTGAATCGACCCTTACGGGCCGAGACATGCAGATTGAAGACGTCGTCAGCATTGTTGATGAGGCATCACAGGCTATGACGTTCAGCCGTGAGCTGCTGCAATCGGCTATCGAGAACATTAGTCTTGGCGTGTCAGTGGTTAATCAACAACAGCAACTGGTGGTCTGGAACCATCGTTACCTGGAACTGTTTGTCTATCCGAAGGGGTTTGTGAGAGTGGGTCGGCCAGCAGAGGACCTGATGCGCTATAACCTTACTAATGCCAACCTTCCAGCCCGGCGAATTGATGACATTATTGCCAATCACTACGCCAACATGCGGGACGGCCAGCTGATTTCTTATGAGCGTCAGAGGCCCGACGGAACGGTTGTTCGAGTAGAGGGAAGCCCGATCCCTGGAGGCGGCTATGTCACCACATTCCAGGACATCACTGCGATGCGCCGCACTGAGCAGGCGCTGAAAGAAACAAACACCTACCTTGAGCAGCGGGTGAAAGAACGTACCCAAGAGTTGCAAGTGATCAACGAGCAAATGTTGAAAGCCAAATCGGTTGCGGAGCAGGCAAACCAGAGCAAAACCCGTTTTCTTGCCTCCGCAAGCCACGACCTCTTACAGCCGTTGAATGCCGCGCGCCTGTTTACCTCGGCGCTTGCAGACAAAGCCATTAGCACCGAAGCCGAAGAGCTTGTAGATCATATTGACAGCTCACTGGGTGCGGCAGAAGAAATAATCAGTACCCTTTTAGACATTTCCAAACTCGACGCGGGAGCATTAGAGCCAAATCTTGGGGTATTCCCGGTCAACGAAATTATGCGTCACCTGGCAATCGACTTTAAGGCTATTGCGGAAGACCAAGGCCTTAAGCTTCACGTGGTGCCCAGTAGTGCCTGGATCCATTCCGACGCCAAACTTCTGCGCAGGGTTGTGCAGAACTTTCTTTCAAACGCGATTCGCTACACACCCGGCGGCAAAATTCTGCTGGGTTGCCGTCGCCTCAAAGGGTACCTGCGTATAGAGGTATGGGATACAGGCCCGGGTATTCCTGATGATCAGCTGACCTTTATTTTTGAAGAATTCCGGCGTTTTCAGCACGGCCAGGACAAAAAAGGCCTTGGGCTTGGCCTGGCAATTGTCGACCGGATAAGCGGCATGCTGCACCACCCCGTAAGCGTTCAATCGGTTCAGGGTAAAGGCAGTGTGTTTGGCATAACAGTTCCCCTTGCTCAGGCTGACCAGGCGTACCAGGCAGCTGAGCCATTGGCCTCTAGCGCTCGCCGTGTCTCAACCCTGGGCGGCCTTAAGGTGCTTTGTATTGATAATGACCCTGCAATTTTGCACGGAATGGTCGCGCTTCTAAGCAACTGGAAGTGTGATGTTACAGCTGCTGCAAGCCTGAAAGACGCCCAGGAGCAATTACAGGGTAGACAGCCCGATATTATACTTGCAGATTATCAGCTTGATGATGACAAGAACGGGTTGGACGCAATGGACACAATACGCCGCACAGTAGAGTGTAAAATACCGGGCATATTAATAACCGGGTATATGGCTACTGACGTTCGCGACGATGCGATTGAGCGAGGGTATCAGGTTCTCTATAAACCGGTTAAACCTGCCGCCTTGCGAGCTATGGTGAATAAACTGTTGAAACAAAAACGCCCATGAACGCACCGAGTATGAACACCGTTCCCAGCGCAGACGCCTTCGGGAAACTTGCCTATCTTGTGATAGACGACTTTGAAAACTTCCGACTCTCGATGCGCCACATGCTTCAAAGCTGCGGTGCCAGCAATATCGAACTGGCTGCCAGCGCAAAGACCGCTGTTCAATACTGTACCTACAACCACGTTGACGTAGTTCTCTGCGACTACAACTTGGGCGAAGGCCGAAATGGCCAGCACATATTAGAAGAATTACGCCATAAAAAACTTTTAAAGCGGTCGTCACTTTTTCTGATGGTGACGTCCGAGACATCCAGGGAGATGGTGATGGGAGCTCGGGAAAACCAACCCGATGCCTATCTGACCAAACCTATTAACCGCTCCGTATTAGCGGAGCGGTTAGGAAGCCTGATTAATCAGCGCAACGCCTTGTTTCCCATCAACCGTGAAATCGACCGGGAAAACTATCCCGAAGCCATTTCACTCTGTGTAAGGGCGCTTAGCCGAATACCACGCTATAAAACCTGGCTTATGAAAACCCTCGGGGAACTCTACTTCCTATTAGGAGACCTGTCTCATGCAATCAAAGTGTACGAGGAAGTTCTTTCCCGGCGCGAGCTGTCCTGGGCCCGGCTTGGACATAGCAAGGTACTACTGGCCAACCATCGTTACGGAGAAGCCGTACAAAGCCTGCGGCAGTTAATTGTCAGCCACCCCGATTACGTCGAAGCCTATGATCTTCTTGCTGAAGGTCTTGAGCGTCAGAATCGTCCGGGGCAGGCTCAAAAAGTATTGGAACGTGCCACCGGGTATTCACCTAATGGGATGCTTCGACAAAAACACTTGGCTGAACTGGCAGAATCAAACCAGGATATGGAAACAGCTGCCCAAGCATGGCGGCAAACAGTCCGCTTGGGGGCCCTTTCCATTCACGACAACGCGAGTCACTACCTGTCCCTCAGCCAAACTCTTTGCGACCTGAGTGAAGGAAATACAGGCAAAGAAGGAAAGACGCTTGCCAGTGAAGCTTTTTCTGCTCTTGATAGCCTGAAAAAACGGTTCCCGGACAATGACATTCTTGAACTTCGTAGCCAAATTATCCAATGCCGAATACACGCTGGCCAAGAACGTTTACCAGAAGCCAATGCACTACTGGACAGCATTCGACCAAGATTAACACACAGCCGCTCGCTGGGCCTGGAGACAGGCCTGGACTATGCAAAAACACTTTACCGCCTTGGCGGTAGTAACGAAGCTACAACGTTGCTTGGAGAATTAACAGAACACTTTGGTGACAACCCTGAGGCCGTCAAAAAATTTGAAAGCCTTCTGGATGAGCCTGTTGGTTTTCGCACGAAAATCAAAGCCCGTCGTCTCAACCGGGAAGGCATCGCGGCGTTTGAATCGGGCAACCTGAAAGAGGCCGATGCTATCTTTAGCAAAGCTCTGGAAATGATCCCGAACCACCCGGCCCTGAACCTCAACAAGGTGCAGATTCTGATGAAAGAGTATAGCGCCACAGATGGCAGTACCAGTCTAATAGAACGCTGTCAGCATCACCTGGATCGCTTACTTGATCTCCCTGAACAACACGGACAATACCGGCGCTACCTCGCTCTGCGACGCAAACTGAAGGCACTGAACCCATGAAAAACCGCAATATAGACTTCTCAATGGTTCTGGCCTCGACCGTGCATGATATGAAGAACTCATTGGGGATGCTGCTCAACTCCCTGGATGAACTGAGGGTAGAAAACGAGGACAAACTGGACGATTTCTCCAGGTTTAATACTCTCCAGTATGAAGCAGAGCGTATACACAACGATTTGGTACAGCTTCTTGGAATTTACAGACTGGGTGAAAACAACCTCTCTGCGCACATGGAGGAGCATTTTGTTCCTGACTTCCTGTCAGAGCATCTCGCCAGGCATACACCGCTTCTTAAAGGATTAGATATCGAGTGTGTCATTGATGCCCAAGAGATCAATGGTTTTTTTGATGCCGACCTACTAACGGGAGCCCTCAACAACATCATTAATAATGCAATCCGCTATACGAAAACCAGAATCAGACTAACCGCCCATGAACGCAATGGGTATCTTGTTATCGGTGTTGAGGATGATGGTGGAGGGTACCCCGAACACATGCAACACAGCGGAACATTGAGTTTCAAATCATTGGACTTCAATACCGGTAGCACAAGCCTTGGCCTGTTCTTTGTTTCTGCGATTGCGGATCTTCACAGCGAGGGAAAGCGCACCGGTTGCATCAAGCTTCACAACGGTGGTTCTCTGGGTGGTGGTATTTTCGAAATCTGGTTGCCATAACAAAAGCTAACCGCCCCGGAATGATTAGACAAATAGCAGGCAAAAAAAACCCCCACCGGCGCGCCGAT
>NZ_JBQDCO010000027.1:0-48636 GCF_052091845.1 Marinobacter sp.
CTGTTTTTCTGTTACATCGGTTCGCTGATGAATCCCGTGGAATCAGAGGGCACTCGCAGGCATACCTTGAAACCGCCCTCACCTATCTCAAAAAAAATAACTATAACGTGGTGTCTGTACGCCAAGTTGTAGAGGCACTTATCAGCGGTGAATCTCTGCCGCCGAAAGCCGTAGCCTTTACTTTAGATGATGGTTTTTATGATCAGGCTAACCTGGCACTGCCTGTATTCGAAAGTTATCAGGCACCGGTTACGGTGTTTCTGGCCACAGATATGCAGGACCAGCACTATTGGTCTTGGGACTACAAACTCGAATATGTGTTCAACCACACATCCCACCAAAGCCTTGAACTCAATTTAGGCGAAGGCGTCACACAAGTGGCGTTCGTAAACTCTGAGGATAAACGGTATCTGATAAGAACCCTGCGGAAATTAAACAAGCGCCTGCCGAACCAAGACGCTGAGTTAGCGGTCAAAACATACGCTGAGCGCCTTGAAGTGAGTCTTCCTGCCGAAGCTCCTGACGAATATCAGCCGATTAGCTGGCAACGAGCCCGTAGTCTTGAATCTCGCTATATCGAATTTGGGCCACACACCCAGCGCCATCCGATTCTGGCCCAGGTCAGCCATGAACAAGCAAAGCAGGAAATCGTCGGTAGTTGGCGGGCACTTCAAGCAAACGTGGCAAATCCTGTCCCGGTATTTTGTTACCCGAGCGGCCGGAAGGGTGTTGATTTTGGCGCCAGAGAACAAGAGCTTGTGAAACAGGCTGGGTTAATCGGTGCGCTGTCGGCAGACCCTGGCTACGTTCATCTTAGAAAAAACAATAACAACCTTTATGCGCTAAAGCGTTTCAGCTTTCCTGATGATCTTGCTCACTTCAAACAGTATTGTAGCTGGCTGGAGTACGCTAAAGAAATAGCATACGTTAGATGATTTTATTACAGTTTTAAAAATTAACTTTTTTGTCCGCTAAACGGTAAGAGATTTTCGAGCATGAGAAAGCTAACTATAACAGCATCTGTTTTTATTATTTTTTCATTCGGATTAGGTTTTGGCTATCTCATTAGTAAAAAACAAATCTTCCCGTATCACTTACTAGAATATACTTATAACTTTATAAAACATCAAAAAAATAAAAATGTCGTGGAGTCTGGCCCCTGGTCAATAGGTGTTTATGAAGGAGACTCTCCTTTTAATCTACATTCATCTGGTAAAACAAATAACCCCGTGCTTACCGCATCAGACGTTACAGATGTAGACGCCACTTTTGTCGCTGATCCGTTCTTTATTCGAGAAAATGATAGTTTTTCCATGTTTTTTGAAGTATTTAATAGAAAAACAGGTCATGGTGATCTTGCATATGCCGAAAGCCCTGATGGTGACAATTGGTCATATAAGAGTTTAATTATCGATGAACCTTTTCACCTCTCCTACCCTCACGTCTTTGAATGGGATGGTGAATTTTATCTCATAGCAGAGAGCTACGCTGACCTGTCAGTCAGGCTTTATAAGGCCAAAAAATTTCCGTCTGATTGGGAATATGTGGGAAACCTTTTATCAGGCTACCCGTATATCGACCCGACTATTGTGAGGCATAATGACAAGTGGTGGCTTTTTGTAAGTACACCAAGCAATGAAAACTTAAATCTTTATTTTTCAGAGGAATTAGATAATAGTTGGACACCACACCCAATGAATCCTATCGTCCGGAAAAATAAAAATATCGCTCGGCCTGCCGGCAGAATTCTTCAGCATGATGACAGCCTGTTTCGTATTGCGCAGGATGACTATCCGGAATACGGTACTCAGGTCTTTGGCTTTAAAATAATTGAATTAAATGAGAAAAGTTATCGAGAAGTGCCGATTGATGGTGGTGCCATTTTGTCTGGCTCAGGAAAAGGATGGAACGGCGCGGGAATGCACCAGCTTGACGCTTTAAAAATAGGTGATAAATGGAAGGCGGTTGTAGATGGTCGTGATAGGTAATTGATTTAAAATCAATTTCATGGTGCAGCGATCAGCTTGCTGAAGCGCTCTGATTACCTCTGGAGCGCTTCGACTATCTTTTAGACGGTAAAGCATTTTCAATATCGGGTGTTTCACAAACATCATCGAAATCAGCGGCTCACTTTCGGTTGCAAGCCGCTGTTTATAGTTTTCTTTCTTCCCCGAACCGGCCAACATATCGAAGCTATGGGTGCCCTCTTCCTGAAAGGCTTTTTCGATAGCGTAACCGAGATGCAAGGTGCCGATAGCTAGCTTAGGGTGGAAGTTCTCTTCAAAGCCACTTTGAAGGTTATAGACACACCCCTGGTATTGCACGTTATACAGCACAGATATCAGCTTCCCATTGCTTCGCAGCCCCAGCAGTTGAGGTTTGCCGCCCTCTTTTATAACCCTGTTTAGAAAAGCGGTGTTAAAAGCCAAAGCTTTGTCGTTGTAGACCGGCTTTCCCCAGCGGCTCTGGTGAAACGCGTTCAGGTGCCGAAAAAATTCACGAGGATCGCGATTTTTCTCATACATGTCCTCATGGGAGATCTCACCTAAGGACTCCAAAACCTTACGGCGATTATAGAGGCGCAGGCGGGTATTTCGGCCAAGTGCTTTCAGGTAGGCTTCAAAAGAATGTTCTGTGCGAACCAACCAGGCTGTATCCGAGGCCACTACTCTTGCCAGCCATCGTTTTTTACGCGCTAATGCGCGAAGCTCGGCCACCTCGGTCGAATCAGCAAGCAAATCACTGAAAATAGCTTCAGCCCAGGAATGCTTGTCCAATAACTGCTCAAGCTGACTAACAGCGTTTGCAGGGACATCTTTGACAGTTGCAAAGGTGTTGTATTCTGTTCTGGTGGATCGTATTTTTCTATAACTGCATCCGACAAACTCAATAGAACGCACAGGCAGCAGGTTTTTTAGTCGGTAGGTTGAGGTGTAAATGCCTGACCCTCCGCCCTCCCAACCTTTTACCAGCTTAAGCCCATTCTCCAGCCCCCATACATCCCACCAGGCACTTTGCCAGGCGTTGGTTTGAAAAAGGCTCATGTCAGGGCAAGCTCTTTACAATATGCGGCCCTATGAGTCTTGTAAGCCATACCGGCAAACGCTGCCATACGGCTATCAACAGTTTGAATTTAGGGTTATCCGGGTTCAGTTCCGGCAGGCGCTCGCGGGGAGGCAAGCAATAATCCCAGTGCATGGGAATGGGCTGGGCGCCCCACTGCTGTTTGAACTTGTAAGTACCTGCATCTGTGCTGCAACGTCCGAAATCAAATACCTTATAGCTTTGGGATATGGCAAATTCCAGCACCTTCCAATACATAAACATGTTGACGCCGGTGTTGTTGAATTCCCGCAGTGTCGATGCCCAAGGGATCTCCATTTGCTCTGCATGACCAATTAAAAATGCACAACCGGCAGGCTTTCCACCCAACTTCACAACGACCAGCCGAGTTGACTCCCCCAAATGTTGAAGCAGATTCCGGAAAAAGTCTTTGCCGTAAACGGGCGTTCCCAAGTCTCTCATGTTGCTGGCAAACACATCATAGAATGCGTCGAGCAGCTCTGCTCCGCCAATCACGAATTCCGGATTTTCCCGTTCAGGCCGGCGTATCTGGGCTCGCAGCTTTGGTCGAAAGCTCTGCCAGAGCGATTCAGATGTTGTGGGCAACGGCAAAAGGAAGGTGACTTTATCCCGCCGTTGCTGCAGTTCAAGCCCACTATCTTGAAGATGACGCAGCTCGATATGACTTGCGCCTATGTCTTGTCGCCATTCGTTCGCTGCGACAAGCAGTTTGTTGGCTGCTTCCTGATTGTTGGCCAGCAGCCCGCCGTAATTAAAATAAGGTACGGATACGACAAAATTTCCGAACAGCTTGCTGCTGAGCTGAACCAGCGGCAACACGCCCAGGATTTCCCCGTCCGAGGCTAATGCGCAGCAGTAATGGGTAGTGTGCCCGTAAGTCTGCTCAATAAATCGGCGGATACGCATAAAATGATAGGGGGACGCAGCCGGGTGACCTTTCACAAATTGATCCCAGCCTGATTCCGCTTCCATGCCGGGAGCAACGGTTACTACTTGATGGACCGGCTTGGCAGAAAGATTCTGGACAGGATTGGCAAGCTCCGGGAGCGTAAATTCTGATGACGGAGTTGTATTTTTGGCCTGATTTAGCTCTTTTTTCTGAGCTTTTTGTAAGGCTTTGACTTCGTCTGATACCGCCTTCAACTCGTGGATCAGGGCGTCTGCATCTTTACCTTCCTTCTTGGCTTCGCCAATCTGGCGGCTCAGACTGCCTTTGCGGTTTTTCAGGTCTTCCAATTGTTGTTTGCGTGAGGCAATAACCACTACTGTCTTGCCTCAACCAGAGAAAAGCCGCGACTAACCACAAACCGAAGTTCAAACTGGTCGCCATCGTTTCTGAGGGACTCTGAGCGCAGGTATGACTGGTAGAACTCAACACCAAAGGTGGTGTTTTCTGCAATCTCACGGGTCCAGCTCATATTTAAGCGGTGGACCTGGTCAACAATATTGCCGGTATTGTCATCCGCGTCACCTTCCCATCGATACCCGAAGTTCAGCCGTTGTAGTGTCGTGAGCTGAAAGCCCAGGCTTGCACCGCCACGGTATTCATAGGTTGTATCACCGGAATTTTGAGATTCGAGCTTGGCGAGTGATGCGTACACCCCAACATCACAGGCACTGCACATCTGTTGGTTGTCGTGGGTAAGCGTCAGTGAATCCTCGATTACCAGATCCCGTAATCGAACGCTGTCTGGCTCCTGGAATGAGAAGATAGGTGGCTGGTTTAAAGTAAGTTCTGTGGCGCTGTCTGACATGCTGCGATCAAATTTCACCGACGTGCGCGAATACGATGTCATCCAGGCTCGCTCTATAAAGCCGGTGAACGCTTCGTACTCGCTGGTGGCTCCGGCGCTATACTCCGTTTCTGCTCTGCTGCCACCGCCACCGACCCTGAAGGACCCGCTTTCCAGAGCCAAACTGTAAACCAGCTGCGCGGTGTCAATGGTGATTTCCAGATCATCTTCGTCTGACCAGCTTCTGCGAACATTCAGGCCACCTGTGGAACGCTCCGTCAGCCTTCGGGAAAAATCACTGGCTAACGTAATTGACCGCTCATCGTCGAGTTCATCCGAACCAAAGCTGCGACCGGCCTGCCCGGAGAAACGCCACGTTGATAAATCACCCGGGTAAAAGCTCAACCCGGCGCCCGCAGTCAGAGTATTCTGGGTATCGTAGCTGGTAGGATCCAGCTCGAAACCTGTATTGTTGCGCACGGAATTTATGGTGTGGCCCAGGTTAAAATCCAGGCGGCTGCCCGGATCAAAGTACCTGTAACGAGACGCGCCAATGATCGACGTATTGCCCGACTGCTCATCGTCAATTGTCTCATGTTTCGTTTGCAGCGTTCCGCCGTATCTCAGATCAAGCGTGTTGGCGCCGCTTTCGAGTGTGCCGCCCACACGCCCAGACAAACCAACACCCGGCTCAGTATTAGTATATTCTGAATCGCCCCGATCCGTTCGGATGTGGGTCACATTGGTAAATGCCGAAGCTGAACCGGAGATCGCACTGATGTTATCGCTAAGGCCCTGAGCCGTTGCGGTATAAGACCAGACCAGACAAAAGGTACCAACGTAAAGACCGCCGAGACTGCGCTTGCGTGCGTTCCCTGCTCTAGATTCCATGGGGCTACTCCTGAAAGACCAGGCCAGAGAATTTATCAGACCCTAGGGCGTCTACAGATTCTTCAATCTCCTCTCCGGTTACCTCTCCAAAGGGAATGCCAAAGACAACCTGGTCTGCAAAGCGCTCAATAATCCGCGCTTCTGTATTGTTCCTGAAAGGCGGTGCATTCAGAACAATACAACGATCCGGATAACGGGCCTTCAGCTCATCAACTAATTCCCGCATACGCATGGAGGAAAACAGCTCAACTGCAGAGGACGCGTTTGTACCTGCCGGTATAACAGAGAGCCGCTCAACACCACTGGGGTAAAGAATCGATTTGATATCCATGGACCGGTCACCTACAAAGTCTGTCACGCCGTCAGTCATGCGGGTGGAAACCAAACCGTCCAACTCCCGGTTGTATGGATCACAATCAACAAACAGTGCTGAGGTGTGTGAATCCAACGCAAAGGAAGCCGCCAGGTTAAACGCAGTTAATAACCCGCCGGTAGTGTTACCCAGACTACTAAACATAACCGCAAAGTTACCCTCGCCGGCACGATTACGGAGCTGAATACGAAGCTCACGGTACGCGTCCATCACCTCTTTATCCGGCATGCCGGAATAAATTATTTTCCGCTCTCGCAGTTGCTCCAGGCTCCAGGGCTTGGGGTTACCGATGAGAGACAGAGACATTGCCGAATCATAAACTGTTGGCGCGTGCTCATTGTCTTCTGGCTCGAGGTGAGTCCAGTTGGGGTTCTCGCGCTCCGAGCCAGCGTAGGGGCTCTCTTTACGAAAACCTTCTTCGGGCTTTGCTTCTCCGCGATCGTGTTCGAGTTGACGGCGCTCGTCCTGGCTTTTCAGGAGCGCATTGTAGAGTTTATTGTCTTCCATCAATTGCTCCCGCTCTCAAGCTCTGACTCAGCGCCAAATACAAACTCGCCTAACTCGCCAACTTTATCGATCAGTTGTTCAGGGGTTAGGCCCATTACGCCAAAAACCAGAACGGCGAGATAACCGACCATGAACACCGCCAGCACAACCAGTAGTGCCAATACATCCTTGCGCAGTAAGCGGTCGTGCCACGTGCTGCGGTAATGGGGGATGGTGGTTAATACCGGAATGGATTCCGGCAGGGCGAGTTGTAGCGCCCGCGGCGACCTTACTCTCTGATCAAGCATAACCAGCATAACCAGCAAACCCAGCACAGCAGCACTGCCCAGGAAAGGGCCAGCCAGGCCAACCTGAAAGAGCTGAATGCCATCCCATTGTGTGGGGTATGATGCCGGCTCCTGAATTTTGTAATTTACGCCTTCGCCTTGCACATCCAGGGTCATGGATAAACGGGCTTTTTCCCGGCTCTGGAGCATGTCTTCGTATACGCCCCGCGTAACATCGTAATCACGGGTAAGCTCTGACAGTTCTGCCTGATTTTCCGCTACTCGCTGTGAGCGCTCAAATCCGTCCTCCAGGAGTCGTTTCAGCGATTCCAGTCGATTCTTCTGGACTTCCAACTGCGTTGTGCTCTCGGAGAGCTGGATTTTGAGGTTTTCGTATACCGGGTTTTCCATCACCTCCGTAACGCCCCCGTCACGATCTGCGTCTGTTTGAGTGGAAATCTGTTTCTCAAGATCCGCTATCTGGCCCTGAACGCTTACGACATCCGGATGCTTTTCATGATACCGCAACAGCAGTGAGTCGAGTTCCGAGCGTAATGACACAAGTCGACGTTCCGCTGAGGACTTGCCCGCGTCAAGGGTTACCCGCCTTACGGGCTGCTCTTTTTCAAGTTGACTGCGAGTAAGTTTAACCTCGGATTCGGTTTGCTGGATTTCCAGCTTCAGGTTTTCAATACTGCGCCGAAGGCCTTCGGCTCTGGAAAGCGCGCTACTCTCAGTACCATCCTGATTGGCAGATTTGAACTCTTTCAACCTCTGCTCGGCCTGCTCAAGCTGGCGCTGGTAACTTTTTACCTGGGAATCAATAAACTCATAAGCGTTCTGGCTTTCAGTCCGTTTTTTATGCACAGTGCGCTCAACAAAGCGGTTCAGTACCGAGCTAAGAACCTCGAAGGCTCCATCGGGACTCCCACTAGTGTAGGAAAGCTCAATAAAGTTATTATTTGATACATTTACCCCTATCTGGTTGCGCAGACTTTTGATTTTACCGTTGCGGACAGCGTCTAGTTCGCCACCTTTCAGGATACCTGTGTCCGTTGCAACCTGCTCCAGAAAGGAGCGGCTTTGCATCATTTCCCGCGCTTCGTTAATGCGGTCTAGCTGGGTCAATTCAGCTTTGCCCTGAAGAAGTGGCTGAAGAATACTGGCCTGATCCGCATACAAAACAGCTTCAGAGGTGTAACTTTTGGGCATTAAATACGCAGCACCTAACGCCCCCACCGTCACGACCATAAAAACAATAACCGCAGCCAACCTGTGCTGGTACAGCTCAATCTTTACAGCCCGTATAATATCGAGAATGAACTGCGGCCCCATCAGAGCTCGCCTCTAAACAGTTGCTTGCGGGGAACACTGATCACATCACCTGGTTGCAGGTTGTGATTGGTGCGCATATCGCCGTCGGTAAGGATCGCGCCAAGGTCCAAGCCGAAGCTCTGGTATTCACCGTTTATTTTGCGGTGCAGAACGGCTCGACTGTCTGCGGAAAAATCGGTGACGCCACCAGCCATCAAAATAACATCTAGCACTGTCATGCCAGGCTGAAAGGCAACAGACTGAGGTGCGACCACCTGGCCAGTCACTCGTATGCGGTTGCGAAACTCTTTGCTCATGGGGTTGGTAACCATTACGGTCACCTCGGGCGTGCGGATATACTCGCCGAGTGTATCGCTGATTTCAGAGGCCAGTTGCTCCGGCTCTTTACCTTCTGCTTTTACATCGCCCATCAGCGGCATGGAAATAAACCCGTCCGGACGAACCACGATGGATTGTCCCAGTTCGGGGTTGCGCCATACATGAACCGCCACGGTGTCTCCAACCCCTATTTCGTATGCTACGGTCTCGAGCTCAGAAGCCGGAGGCATCTCGGCCGAAGGCGGCAGGCCAGAACAGGCCGACAAAACCAGCCCAAGTGTCGCTATCAGGCTTGCTCGCATTAAGGTGAAAATCGTCATAAATACTCTCCAAATACGTATTATTCTTAACCAGTTGATTTACCGAACGCCTTTGCCCAGAAGAATCACTTCCACCGTTTGAATCATGATCAGAAAATCCATTAGAAGGCTGTGATTTTTGGAATAATAAAGATCGTACTCCAGCTTACCCTTGGCGTCTTCAACCGAAGCGCCGTAGGGGTATTTAAGTTGGGCCCAGCCCATCAAGCCAGGCTTCACATAATGCCGGGTATCATAAAACGGGATTTTTTCTTTAAGCTCAGACACAAACTCGGGTCTTTCAGGGCGCGGCCCCACAATGCTCATTTCGCCTTTGATTACATTATAAATTTGTGGCAACTCATCCAGGCGGGTATTGCGTATAAAGGCGCCAACACGAGTCACACGGTTGTCATTGGTGGACGCCCACTGGGCTTTGCCATCCTTCTCTGCATCCTGCCGCATACTGCGAAACTTATAAATACGAAACTCTTTACCAAACATTCCAACGCGGGTTTGGCTATAGAGGATGGGCCGCCCGGTTTCTATAAACACGGCGCAGGCTGTAAGAATAATAAATGGCATCATGACCGCAAGAAGCGAAATGCTGATCAGCAGATCCAGAAAACGTTTGGCAAAATCCCGGGTTTTTGAGGCTTGAAACCCTTCTGAGAACACAATCCAGGAAGGGTGAACCATGTCCAGCTTGGCTTTTTTCAGTTCCCGCTCATAAAAGTCGATGCCATTGGTTACTGCTATGCCGCGAAGCTTGCACTCCATAAGGTCTGGCACTGACAGCCAGCCACCCTCGTTTCTGCGGCGCTCTTGCTGGGCGATAACAATTTCCGACACCCGGTTCTGCCGGCAAAACTTGTAAAAATCGTGAGGCTTCGGTAACAGGTTGTCGGCACCCACGGCTGCGTTGGGCTTCTCACCAATACAGCCAATAATTTGCACACCGAGCGCGCGCATGTTGTGTTTGTATTCGTCGAGCAGGTTGGCGGCAAAATCACCGGTACCGAATATGACAACTCGACGCAGGAGTTGCTCTGAATCGACAACCCGAAGAAATGCAAGGCGCAGCAAAATCACAACCATGGAGGCTAAAATAACCGCCCAGAACAGGTTAGTACTGCCCGGGTCTGCCGCTGGCAACACCAGATACAGAAACTTCAGCCCAATCCCCCCCACAAAGCAGTAGGCGACCAGGGTGCGGAAAAACAAGGCGGATAGACTCTCCTGAACCATGGCCAGGTAGCCACCCATAGCCAGTGTTCCGAAGCTGAGCACCAATGCAAACAGGCTTGCTGACAATATGTTCGTTTCTACAGAGGAGTAACCAACGCCCGCGACTGACAACAGCAACGCGAGAGAGATAAAAATTGCGTATAGCGCAAAAAATTCCAGTGCCGCGAGCACCAGATACGGGATATGGAGGTAGTGTTTTCTAAAACGTATGTATGACACACCAAACTTCCTTGTCGCCTGCACAAAAATTTGTGACAGACTAACAGCTAATTATCCGATAGCCCACACTTAATGGCTCTGAAGGAGCACATTGTAACATCGGATCCCTTTATTTTCTTGACGTCTATGTTGCTCTAAATAAGATGTAATCACAAATTACTGTATCTTTAAGTAACATAGTCTACAGTAGTTCTTCCCGTGGCGGGGATTGTTCGCCACAAAAATTGTATTTGAGCGGTTGACAGGTGAAACTCTGGCCGCCGAGTTTATTGAATCTGGTACTGCTGGATAACTGGTACTATTGGAAAGGAGCATCCATGCCGAGCCCGGACAAAACTACCCCCTTACACGCCATGAGTATCGATGTAGAGGATTACTTCCACGTTGCGGCTCTCTCGGGCGTTGTCAGCCCGGACCAGTGGGATTCGTTGCCCTCCCGTGTGGAGCAGAACACCGAGCGCCTTTTGGCGCTGTTTGAAAAGCACCAAGTGAAAGCGACGTTTTTCGTGCTTGGCTGGGTGGCTGAACGGTTTCCAGGCGTTATTCGCAAGCTATCCGATTACGGCCATGAAATAGCCTCTCACGGGTACAGCCATCAGTTAATCTATACACAGTCGCAAGCCGTGTTCCGGGAAGAGACCATCCGCTCCAAAGCGCTGCTTGAGGATATCACTGGTAAAACGGTAGAGGGCTATCGGGCGGCAAGTTATTCCATAACCCGGGAGTCTCTCTGGGCGCTGGATATTCTGATTGAAGCGGGTTTCACCTGGGATTCAAGCATTTTCCCGATTCGGCACGATAACTACGGCATTCCCAACTCCCCGTCTGCGCCCTACACTATCGAAACTGCCAACGGCGCAACTATTCGCGAATTCCCTCTAACGACGGCACACATGCTGGGGCTCTCAATACCGGCCGCAGGGGGCGGTTATTTTCGACAGTTCCCCTACCCTTTATTTCGCTATTTGTTTCGGAACGCCTCTGGTTTCGGGAGCAGACCGCAAGTATTTTATCTGCACCCCTGGGAGATAGACCCCGAGCAACCTCGATATAACGATGCAAGCTGGTTTTCGCGCTTCCGGCACTACACCAACCTTGACAAGTGCTACAGCCGCCTTGATCGTTTACTCGGTGATTTCCGATTCGGTACCGTAAGCGAAAGCTATAACGCCTATGAACCAGACAAAACCCTGCTGCGCAGCGATCAGTTGATTCGCCTCGCCTGATTCAGGAACAGGACCTGCTAATGTATTTGGATTTTTTTGGCTTGCACAGACACCCTTTCCGCATTACGCCGGAAGACGATTTTATCTACATGAGCCAGCAACACTCCCGGGCCTATGTATACATGTCTTCTGCTATTTGGAGTTCGGAAGGCTTTGTGGTTATCAGTGGTGAAATTGGCTCTGGCAAGACAACTCTGCTGAAAAAGACCATTCGCAACCTCGACGGCAACCTTAAACTGCTCAACATTTCCTATACAAACCTGGAATCCAAGGATCTGTTTGGCTTGATACTTCGCAAGGCCGGGATGAAAGCAGCAGGCGACGACAAAGTGGCCATGCTTTTCCAGATCTCGGACTACCTGGAGAAGATGGCTACAGCAGGCACGCCTGTTGTATTGGCTATCGATGAGGCCCAGAACCTCACCCGGGAAAATCTGGAAGACGTCCGTATGCTAGCCGGAATGGAAAGCATGGGCGGGCCTTCAATGCGCGTTATTCTGCTTGGCCAGCCAGAGCTGAAGCAGGCAGTTTTGGATATCCCCCAGCTTGCTCAGCGAGTAAAACTGTTTTTCCATCTGGAAGGGCTCACGCACGCAGAAACTACAGATTACGTTGAACATCGTCTTCTGGTTTCTGGCCACGGAGATAACAAGCTTTTTGATACCGACACGCTAAAGGAAGTACACAAGTTGAGCAAAGGCATTCCACGGCTGATAAACAAGCTGTGCGACGGCATGATGATGTGCGCCTATGCCGAAGACCGGCCCTTTATAGACCCCCACGATTTGAACTCTATTCGCAAAGATCTTCTGGGGAATGAACTGTCTAAAGAGTCGCCGCAGCCGCCTGAACTCCGAAAGAAAGTAAAGCCCACACCAAGACGAAATAAACCCAACACGAAGATCAGTTCGAGTGACGTGGCTGGCGTGTCTAAGGCGCTGGTTCGTATGGCCGAAGCACTAGAGCGGATTGATAAACGCTTGACTAAAGCCTTCCCGGACGAAGAACCTCCCCTCCGGGCAAGCAGAAACGCCCCAGATAATGTGGAATCCTTATCACCGGGGCGCAAATAGGCACTGACTGGAGCGCTTAGATAACGAACATGCCCACAAACTCGTGAACCGGCGTTTTCTCCAGCCCGTTTTGCTCTTTGCACACCTTGAAGATATGTTCACATTGCTGCACTGGAAAACGGGTTGCCAGATTAGACCGGAATTTTTCTTCCAACAGAGGGATACCGTCTTTTCTGCGCCGGTAGTGACCTATCGGATACTCCACAGCAACCTGCTCGGTGCTTGATCCATCCTTGAAAAAGACCTGTATGGCGTTGGCGATGGAGCGCTTGCTTTCCTCCAGGTACTCTCTGGTGAAGCGCGCATCTTCGATGATCTCCATCTTTTCCCGCAACACATCGATAGCCGGATGGGCGTTATGAAAATCGTCTTCGTAATGCTCAGCCTTCAGCTCACCAAAAATCAGTGGCACTGCAGCCATGTATTGCAGACAGTGGTCTCGATCTGCAGCGTTGGCCAGTTTGCCCACTTTCGAAATAATCCGTATAGCCGATTCATGGGTGGTGATCACAATCTTGTCTATCTCATCAAGCCGGTCTTTTACCTGTGGGTGGAGGATAACTGCCGCCTCTGCTGCCGTCTGGGCATGAAACTCGGCAGGGAAAGAGATCTTGAACAGTATATTTTCCATCACGTAGGAGCCGAATGGCTGAGGTAAGGAAAACTGACGTTCGCTTTCTGGCTTGATGGCCTGATCTTTATTGGTTTTGCTAAACAGTACGTCGTAAAAGCCCCACTGTGGCGCGGTTAAAGCACTGGGAATGCCCATTTCGCCGCGCATGGCAATATCCGCCAGGCGAACAGCTCTGGAAGTGGCGTCGCCAGCAGCCCAGGATTTACGCGAGCCAGCATTCGGTGCGTGACGGTAAGTTCGCAGTGCCTGGCCATCTACCCATGCATGGGAGAGCGCCGAGAGCAACTGTTCGCGAGTGGCGCCCATCAGTTTGGCAGTAACAGCCGTCGAGGCGACCTTCACCAGTAAAACATGATCCAGCCCTACCCGGTTGAAGGAGTTCTCCAGTGCCAACACGCCCTGAATCTCATGGGCCATGATCATGGCTTCCAGAACTGTGCGCATGGTGAGTGGTTCCTGGCCCTCTGACACACGTTTCTGAGACAGGTAGTCGGCCACGGCAAGAATACCACCAAGGCTGTCCGAGGGGTGCCCCCATTCAGCCGCCAACCAGGTGTCGTTGTAATCCAGCCAGCGAACAATACAACCGATATCCCAGGCTGCTTTAACGGGGTCAAGCCGAAACCGGGTGCCCGGAACACGCGCACCATGGGGCACAACCGTGCCCTCCACGAGAGGACCAAGATGCTTGGTGCATTCCGGAAAGCGCAGCGCCAGCAGGCCGCAACCAAGCGTGTCCATTAAGCAGTGCCGGGCCGTAGTCCAGGCTTCTGTGCTGGTTACCCGATAAGTCAGAACATAGTCAGCAATCCGTTGCAGAACGTCGTCATAATCGGGTCGCTCATTAAGGTCGAATGTTGCAGTCATAGTGGCTCCTCCTTTCAGGGTTCACAGTGTCAGGTTCAAATTTCCTCTGGTGTACGCACCCACCCTTCCATCAAAATGCGGGCACTACGGCTCATAATGGCTTTAGTAGCTGTCCACTGGCCATCCACTTCTTTGGCTTCGGCCCCAACCTGCAGAGTGCCCGATGGGTGGCCAAAGGTGACTGAAGTGCGGTCACCACCGCCAGCCGCCAGGTTGACCAGGGTTCCGGGAATGGCTGCTGCAATTGCAATAGCAACGGCCGCGGTTCCCATCATGGCGTGGTGTAGCTTGCCCATGGAAAGCGCCCGGACCAGCACATCGATATCTCCCGCAGCTATCTGCTTGCCACTGGATGCAGTGTAGCCTGTCGGTGGCGCTACGAAGGCCACTTTGGGTGTGTGTTGCCGGGACGCTGCTTCTTCGATGTTCTGAATCAACCCCATTTTTAACGCACCGTGGGCACGAATGGTTTCAAACATCGCCAGGGCCTTGGGATCACTGTTGATGTCGTCCTGAAGCTCTGTGCCGTTATAACCGATTGCCTCTGCATTAATGAACACCGTGGGAATGCCGGCGTTGATCATGGTGGCCTGCAAAGTACCCACGCCGGGCACATTTAGCTCATCCACCAGATTGCCCGTTGGGAACATGGCACCTTCGCCATCGGCAGGGTCCATGAATTCCACCTGCACCTCGGCTGCAGGGAACGTAACACCGTCCAGTTCAAAGTCACCGGTTTCCTGCACTTCGCCGTTGGTGATGGGCACATTGGCAATAATGGTTTTGCGGATATTGGCCTGCCAGATGCGTACGATTGCAGTGCCGTTTTCGGGAATGCGGCCGTTTGGAACATAGCCACTGTTGATCGCAAACGCGCCTACGGCGGCTGTCAGGTTGCCGCAGTTTCCGCTCCAGTCTACGAAGGGTTTATCGATGCTTACCTGCCCGAACAGGTAATCCACATCGTGATCTGACTGAGTGCTTTTGCTCAGAATAACGGTTTTGCTGGTGCTGGATGTGGCGCCGCCCATACCGTCGGTTTGCTTTTGGTAGGGGTCTGGGCTGCCAATAACCCGCAGCAGCATGTTGTCCCGAGCTGGGCCAGGTGTCTGGGCTTTTTCCGGGAGGTCGCTCAGGCGGAAGAATACGCCTTTGCTGGTGCCGCCACGCATGTAGGTGGCGGGAATTTTGATTTGGGGAGCGCTGGACATTATGGGGTCCTTTTTGGTTTGTTAAAGCTTGAGTATGGGCCTCTCTCCCCCTCTCCCTAGCCCTCTCCCACCAGGGGAGAGGGGATACACAGCGATACCCCTAGAGTAAAGAGTGCTTTACCCCAAGCTTGAGAGCAGTGCAGTTAAGCCCCTCTCCCGCAAGGGGCGAGGGGAGTAAAGTCATTATTCCCTCTCCCACAAGGGGCGAGGGGAGTAAAGTCATTATTCCCTCTTCCACAAGGGGAGAGGGGAGTAAAGTCATTATTCCCTCTCCCCTTGTGGGAGAGGGTTAGGGAGAGGGGGGGTTGAAGCAGGGCTTTAGCCCTACCTCAAACAGCCCCTTCAGACTCCAAAAAGTCCTGGGCAAATCGCTGCAACACACCGCCGGCAGAGTAGATTGACTGCTCCTCAGCGGTATCCAGCCGACAAATCACCGGCACTCGCTCAGAGTCGCCACCCTTACGGTGAATGACCAGGGTAAGCTTCGCTCCCGGCGCCGCAACACCCTCAACATCGTAGGTTTCCGTGCCATCAATATTCAGAGTTTTGCGGGTTGTGCCCTCCTCAAACTGCAAAGGCATCACACCCATGCCCACCAGGTTTGTACGGTGAATCCGCTCAAACCCTTCCGCAGCAATCGCTTCCACACCCGCCAATGCGACACCCTTGGCGGCCCAGTCGCGGGACGAGCCCTGGCCGTAATCGGCACCGGCAATGATGATCAGTGGCTGCTTGCGCTCCATATAGGTTTCTATGGCTTCCCACATACGGGTAACCTTGCCTTCTGGCTCGATGCGCGCGTATGACCCCTGCTTCACCTTGCCGTTTTCATCCAGAACCATTTCGTTGAACAGTTTGGGGTTGGCGAAGGTGGCGCGCTGAGCGGTCAGGTGATCGCCACGGTGGGTGGCGTAGGAGTTGAAGTCTACTT
This sequence comes from Marinobacter sp., assembly GCF_052091845.1. Taxonomy (GTDB): domain Bacteria; phylum Pseudomonadota; class Gammaproteobacteria; order Pseudomonadales; family Oleiphilaceae; genus Marinobacter. Next base: position 16,216 of record NZ_JBQDCO010000027.1, read on the forward strand.
CCGGCACACCCATTTTGTGCAGATATTCACCAGCGGCGCTATCCATCATAATGGCGTTGGATGGCGACAAGTGATCGGTAGTGATGTTATCTGGCAATACCGCCAGCGGGCGCATGCCTTTGAGTGACTTCTCGCCAACCATACCGCCTTCCCAGTATGGCGGTCTGCGAATGTAGGTACTCATTTCGCGCCAGTCATACAGTGGGTTGATCTTGGCTTGGGCATCACGGGTGACATCAAACATCGGAATGTAGGTGCTGCGGAACTGCTCCGGCTTCACCGACTGCTTCACGATGGCGTCTATTTCCGCATCGTCTGGCCAGATGTCTTTCAGGGTGACGGGGTTGCCGTCCTGGTCGTAACCCAGTGCATCTTTTTCGATATCGAAACGGATGGTTCCCGCAATCGCGTAAGCCACAACCAAAGGCGGTGACGCAAGAAACGCTTGCTTGGCGAAAGGGTGAATCCGGCCGTCGAAGTTACGGTTACCAGAAAGCACGGCGGTAGAGTACAAATCGCGCTCAACCACTTCTTTCTGGATTTTCGGGTCCAGCGCACCACTCATGCCGTTACAGCTTGTGCATGCAAAACCCACCACGCCAAAGCCCAGATTTTCCAGCTCTGGCAACAACTCAGCGTCTTCCAGGTACATTTGCACGGTTTTGGAGCCCGGCGCCAGAGAGGATTTCACCCAGGGCTTGCGGGTCAGACCCAGCTTATTAGCGTTACGGGCAATCAGGCCGGCAGACACCATGTTGCGTGGGTTACTGGTGTTAGTGCAGCTTGTGATGGCCGCGATAATCACCGCGCCGTCTGGCATTTTGCCTTCTTCCTCTACCCATTCACCGGCAATACCGCGTTCTGCCAACTCTGATGTCGGCAGGTGTGCGTGCGGGTTGGATGGGCCAGCCAGTGTGCGGTGAACCGAGGAAAGATCAAACGTAAGAACCCGCTCGTATTCCGCTTGCTTCAGCTCATCGGCCCACAGGCCGGTGTGCCTGGCGAAGGTTTCTACCAAAGCCACCTGCTCGTCTTCACGGCCAGTCAACTTCAAATAATCGATGGTTTGGCCATCAATGTAGAACATGGCCGCCGTTGCGCCGTACTCCGGAGTCATGTTGGAGATGGTGGCACGGTCTCCTACGGTGAGGCTGTCTGCGCCTTCGCCATAGAATTCCAGGTAAGCACCTACCACACGCTCAGTGCGCAGGAACTCGGTCAACGCCAGTACCATATCTGTGCTGGTAATGCCTGGCTGCAACTTGCCAGTCAGCTCAACACCGACAATATCCGGCAAACGCATCATGGAAGCGCGGCCTAGCATTACGCTTTCTGCCTCCAAACCGCCTACACCTACGGAGATAACCCCAAGTGCATCCACCATTGGGGTGTGGCTGTCTGTACCTACGCAGGTATCCGGGAAGGCCACTTTTTTGCCTTCACCATCGGTACGTGCCTGCACCACCGGAGACATTTTCTCCAGGTTAATCTGGTGCATGATGCCGTTGCCCGGGGGAATTACATCCACGTTTTCAAACGCAGTTTTAGTCCAGTCAATGAAGTGGAAGCGGTCGTCGTTGCGACGGTCTTCAATGGCCCGGTTTTTCTCGAACGCGTCTTCTTCGAAGCCTGCGTGTTCCACCGCCAGGGAGTGATCAACGATGAGCTGCGTGGGGACAACCGGATTTACTTTGGCCGGGTCGCCGCCTTTGGCAGCAATGGCGTCACGCAGGCCGGCCAGATCCACCAGTGCGGTCTGGCCCAGAATGTCGTGGCACACTACGCGAGCCGGATACCAGGGGAAGTCGAGATCGCGCTTGCGCTCAATGAGCTGCTTCAGGGAATCTGTAAGTGCTGCCGGATCGCAACGGCGAACGAGTTGCTCTGCCAGGATCTTGGAGGTGTATGGCAGTTTATTGTATGCGCCGGCCTGAATATCTTCCACGGCCTGGCGGGTGTCAAAATATTCCAGGTCGGTGCCTGGAAGGGGTTTGCGGTAATTGGTGTTCATGGGCGGTACTCTGAATCTGTTGTGTTTCCCCCTCTCCCTAACCCTCTCCCACAAGGGGAGAGGGAATAATGACCTTACTCCCTTCGCCCCGTGCGGGCGTGGGAATAATGACCTTACTCCCTTCGCCCCGTGCGGGCGTGGGAATAATGACCTTACTCCCTTCGCCCCGTGCGGGCGTGGGAATAATGACTTTACTCCCCTCGCCCCTTGCGGGCGTGGGAATAATGACTTTACTCCCCTCGCCCCTTGCGGGAGAGGGGCTGGGGGAGAGGGGGGATCGTTTTTTAGGCCCGCTTCTCAATCGGTAGCCATTCAGCACTTTCAGGGCCCGTGTAATCAGCACTTGGCCGAATAATCCGGTTATTCGCCCGCTGCTCTTTCACGTGTGCGGTCCAGCCAGAGACGCGAGACATCACAAAAATAGGTGTGAACAATTCGGTCGGAATGCCCATGAAGTGGTAAGTCGAGGCATGGAAGAAGTCGGCGTTACAAAACAGCTTCTTTTCGCGCCACATGACTTCTTCGCACCGCACGGATACCGGATACAGAACTTTATCGCCCACATCTTCGGACAGTTTTTCAGACCATTTTTTGATGATCACGTTTCGCGGATCCGACTCGGTGTAAACCGCGTGACCAAAACCCATGATCTTTTCTTTACGGGCCAGCATACCCATCAAGCCGTCTTCCGCTTCATCAGGGCTCTTGAACTTCTGAATCAGTTCCATGGCTGCTTCGTTAGCACCACCATGCAGTGGGCCACGCAGAGTACCCACAGCACCGGTTACGCAACTGTGAATATCGGATAGCGTAGAAGCGCACACCCTGGCCGTAAATGTGGAAGCGTTGAACTCATGCTCGGCGTACAGGATCAACGACACGTTCATAACGCGCTCGTGAAGCTCGCTTGGTTTTTTACCGTGCAGCAACTCCAGAAAGTGCCCGCCAATAGAATCCACATCACTGCTGGTTTCAATGCGAACGCCTTCATGGGCGAAACGGTACCAGTAGGTGATAATGGAGGGGAACACGGCCAGCAGTCGGTCAATTTTATCGTCCTGTTCGCTGAAGTCCTGCTCGGTTTCGAGGTTGCCCAGCATAGAGGCGCCAGTGCGCATCACGTCCATTGGGTGGGCATCTTTTGGTATGTTTTCAAGCACTGTTTTCAGGGCATCGGGTAAGTCACGAAGGCCTTGCAATTTTTTCTTGTAGGCATCCAGCTCTTGCTGGTTTGGCAGCTTGCCGCGCAGTAGCAGGTATGCCACTTCTTCAAACTGGGCGTTATCCGCCAGATCACTAACGTCGTAACCGCGATACGCCAGACCGGTTCCGGTTTTACCAACGGTACACAGCGACGTTTCTCCAGCGACTTGCCCGCGAAGACCTGCGCCACCTGTTTTTTTTGATTCCGCCATGATCGCTCTCCTCTGATTATTTGGACTGCTGGAATAACTGATCCAGCTTCTGTTCGAATTCGTGGTAATTCAGGTAGTCGTACAGTTCCATACGAGTCTGCATCAGATCAACCACATCTTTCTGGTCGCCCTTCTCAAGAATGTTCTGATACACGGTTACCGCGGTTTTATTCATGGCGCGGAAAGCACTCAAGGGGTACAGCACCATGGCTGCGCCAGCCTCGCCCAGCTCTTTTCGGTTATAAAGTGGCGTTGCGCCAAACTCAGTAATATTAGCCAGAATGGGCACGTCGCCCAGCGCTTTAGAGAAGGCTTCGTAGTGTTCAAGTTCAGTAACCGCTTCGGCAAAGATGCCATCAGCACCGGCATCGATGCAGGCTTTTGCACGGTCGATAGCCGCTTCCAACCCTTCTTTCTGAAACGAATCTGTGCGGGCCATGATAAAGAAGTCTTTATCGACCCGGGCATCTGCAGCTGCTTTGATGCGATCAACCATTTCCTCTTTGGAAACAATTTCTTTATTCGGGCGGTGCCCACACCGTTTCTGGGCTACTTGATCCTCAATATGGACAGCGGCGGCGCCAGCCCGCTCCATTTCGCGAATGGTACGGGCGATATTGAATGCGCCACCCCAGCCGGTATCTATATCCACCAACAACGGCAGTTCGGTTGCAGCCGTAATGCGGCGCACGTCTTCTACCACATCGTTCATGCTGGTCATGCCCAAATCCGGAAGCCCGTAAGAAGCGTTTGCCACGCCGCCGCCAGAAATGTAGATCGCCTGATGGCCAACTTTCTCAGCCATCATGGCTGCGTATGCGTTCACCGTTCCTACAATTTGCAACGGCTTGTTATCATTCAGGGCTTTGCGAAAACGCGCGCCGGGAGATAGCTTACTGGACATATTTTCCTTCCTTTCAAATAGTTTGAAACATTAAATAATTAAAACGCCTTCCTGGATTTTTCGCTCAATGTTTTCACGGGCGGCATTAATGTGTCTTTTCATAAGAAATTCTGCGAGTTCACCGTCGCGCTGGGCAATGGCCTCAACAATGCGGCGATGCTCCCCAAGGGCACGATGAGGGCGCCCGGCGGAGGTGCTTAACCGGTAGCGATACATGCGCACCATGTAATAGAGATCACCAAGGAGCATCTGGGCAAGCTTGGTATTCCGGCTGCCAGTGGCTATGCGGTGGTGGAAGTCGTAATCCCCTTCGGCCTGATAATACGCCTGGCCCTGGGCTTCATCGATCATGGTTTCGTGAGAGTCCAGGGTAGCCTGAAGATCTGCAATTTCCTGATCTGTCATGCGTTCAGCGGCTTGGCGCGCCGCCAACCCTTCCATGGGTTCACGGATGCGATATAGCTCTACCAGTTCGGTTGCACTTAAGGACACCACTCTTACACCCGCGTGTGGGCGACGAACCAGCAGCCCGCGAGACTCAAGACGGCCAAGCGCCTCACGCAACGGTCCACGGGTTAATTCGAAACGGGAGCAAAGGTCCAATTCACCAATTTTGTCACCCGGGGCCAGATCCCCCTTAACGATTGCCGTTTGCAAACAATCGAAGGCTTCATCTGCTCGCGTATAAGTTTGAGTGGTCATATTCGGCATGGTTTGTCGACAATATGGACTGTATGTTTAGAAATCTACGCTCTAAACCACAGATTGTCAACAATCCCTGAATAGTCATGTTAACAATCCAGGGAGAAGAGAAACGAATAAAACGCCGGTTAGTAGAGTTTTCGCTCAGAGGGCGGTGGTGGCGTGTACTGATACACCCAGGTTTCCGTGAGTGGCTCATCACCCAGGCGCAGATACATACGAATATTGATCGGCTCTTCAGAGTCTCCGGGAACCAGATCAAACATCGCCCGATAGCCGTTAATTGCAGACAAAGGTCGCGCAGAGGTTATTTCCACTTCGCCTCGGCTAACGCTGATGTCAGCCTTCAGCTCGGCGTCTTCTCCCAGCATTTCAAGCATGCCACCGGAGAAATCTACTGCAAAACGCCAGGAGAAATATTCCCGCTTCTGGCCGACCACACCCCCCAGCCCCGTTCGGGTTGCCTGTACGGTCGCAAGTTCTTGCGGATTGACCGGCGCATGTTCGCCCCAGTGCAAACGATAGGCGAACAAATACTCCTGCTCCGGTTTCAGCGGTTTGTCCGGGTGCCAGAACGCAACAATGTTGTCGAAGGTTTCATCCACTGTGGGAATTTCTACCAGATCAATGCTGCCTCTGCCCCACTCGCCTTTCGGCTGCACCCATACGCTCGGGCGGCGCTCATAAAACACGCCATCGTCCTGATAGTGATCAAAATTCCGGTCGCGCTGCAACAGGCCAAACCCCTGGGGGTTATCGTCGATAAAGCTGTTAAACCGCAAGTGCGCCGGGTTTTCCAGCGGTCGCCAAAGCCATTCGCCACTACCGGAAAGCATGGCCAAACCGTCGGAATCGTGAATTTCCGGACGCCAGTCGTAATCCATGCGCCGGTCATTCTCACCAACCTGATACATGCTGGTGAGTGGAGCTATACCGGCTCTCTTCATTTCCCGGCGAGGGTAAAGGGCAACATCTACATCCATCACCATGTTGCGGCCCGGGTCCAGCACAAAGGCATAGGCACCGGTGGTACTGGGTGAATCGAGCAAAGCCCACACCCGTATCACCTGGCTGTCAGGCTTGGGTTTTTCCAGCCAAAAGGCGCTAAACCGCGGAAACTCCTCTTCGCCATTTACCGCAGTATCAATGGCAAGTCCGCGGGCAGACATGCCGTACTGCATATCCGAACCCACAGCGCGGAAGTAGCTGGCACCCAGGAAAGCGGCCAGATCCAGGGAGAAGTTGGTTTGATAATGAAGGCGAAAGCCCGCATAGCCGAGATCGCCAGGTAGATCACCTAATGGCTGTTCACCTTCGTAATCGAAAAATTCGGGGTTATAGCGGAGCTCCGTTGCTTTGCCATCAATCACCTCATGAATGGTTACAGGGGACTGAAAATATAAGCCCAGGTGAAAGAGTTGCGCCTGGAATGCGGAATCACTATCAGCCCAGAGTGCGTGATCTTTGCGGAACCTTATGGCCTGGTAATCGTCCCAGGACAGCTGCTTGAGAGTCTGCGGCAATTCGCCCTCGTGTGACACATATTCATTGGCCGCCAGCTTCTGCGCGTGCCCTTTCAGCCATGCGTAGCTGAAAGGGCTGTCGCTGCTATCGCTGCTTATCTCGGATTCGCGGGCCCTAGCGAAAGGCGCCAGCGGCAGCGCACTGGCACCCAGCCCGGCGATGAAGGTTTTCATAAGCGTCCGTCGATCCATAGCCTCTGTTCTCCTCTGCCCTTTTCCTCAGTTTTGAAACCGGTCGATTCAATGTCTCAGCCAAATCAATTCAAATGTTTTAAACGTGAGCGCTCAGTCGAGCTATGGAGCGGCCCCAGAAGCTGTCAGGTGGCGCACGCCAGGCGCCTTCGTGCAGCGCCTTCAAGGATTGCCGGTCTCTGACTATCTGGCTCATTTGGGCACGGGAAAGCACTTCCGGCCCTTTTTCAAGACATTGAGCCACACAGCTTTCCAACTCAGCCGTACGTGAACCACGGCGATGATCCCAAGCCAAAGCCTGATGCAGACGATTGTGATCAAGCCTTAAAACCGCCTCTTCTAACGGTGTAAGGCTCGGGTTCACCAGTTCGTGAGACCGGTACCTGACGGCCCCCTCAAGCAGAGGCATTGCCTCACGCTCCTCGGGTATAAGAAGAAGGCCGCGTTTTTTTAGTGCTTGCCCAAGCGAGTTCCGGCTGAGATACACTGCGGTTGGCGCCGCCAGTATCAACGGCAAGGCAACGGGCAGCGACCAGAGAAAGAACATGGGGTCCAGGCTCCAGGCAAATGCAGACCAGCCCCCACCCAGAATCATCCCGGGCAACTGGAAAATAAAGGCTTCTTTCCAGCCGGTTTCCTCCGTTCGGTTTTGCCCCGCCCATTGCAGCGACACGTTTAACAATGCCGACACCACATACCGGCTGTGCGCCCACATACGCAAGGGCGCCAGCAATACTGAAATCACAATTTCCAACAGCACACTGCAAAACAAACGGAACACCCCGCCAAATTCCTTTGTGAACCTGTGGATGATCGCATCAAGAATGGCCAGAAATTTCGGGAAAAACAGCAACGCCAAGGTACTTAACGCAAGGCTTAGTGCCCATTCCGGGCGCCATTCAGGCCACAAAGGGAAAAGACCCTGATGTCCATCGGGAAAGTATTCAATGGGCGCCAACGTCATATTGGCTGCCGCGATGGTGGTCAGAATCAGAAAGCCAAGCCATAGTGGCGAGGCCATATAAGCCATTATTCCATTGAGAAAAGCCATGCGATGGGCGAAGCGCAACCCTGGCTCCCTAAACATAACCCAGAGGTGCTGAAGGTTGCCTTTAGCCCAACGACTGTCTCGGGCAAGTTCATCGGCCAAGGTCGGTGGCGACTCTTCATAGCTGCCGCCCAGCCCCGGCTCTAGCCACACTTCATAGCCGGCACGCCCCATGTAGGCGGCCTCAACAAAGTCGTGGCTCATAATAGGGCCGCCGAAGATTCCGATGCCCGGCAGTTTACGCAGGCCGCAATGCTTCATGAATGGCTCAATGCGAAGAATAGCATTATGGCCCCAGAATGCGGCATCTCCCATCTGTATGGCTGCCAGGCCATTGGCAAATAAAGTGGAATAAAAGCGGTTAGCAAACTGCTGAATCCGTGCGAACAGCGACTGCCCGTTGATGATATTCGGGTTGGTTTGCAGGATTCCTACCTTGGGCTCGCGTTGCATGAGGCGCACCATGCGGACAATGGTGCTGCCGGTCATCAGGCTGTCTGCATCCAGCACCACCATATATTTGCAACGCTTACCCCAACGACGGAGAAAATCGGCAATGTTGCCGCTTTTATAATTGAGGTTCACTGGCCGCCGACGGTAGAAAATCCTGCCCTCACCGCCCAACTGTTTCGCCAGCCTGTTCCAGGCAACCTGCTCCTCCAGCCAGACATCAGGGTCCCGGCTGTCGGATAGTATGTAGAACTCGAAGTGTTCGATCTGCCCCGTGCGCTCAATATCCCGATATACCGCTTTAAGCCCGCTAAGTGTCCAGTGCACAGGTTCGTGATAGATGGGCAGCAATACCGCTGTCTTCGCCAATGGCGTGCCCAGTAGTTGCGCCTTCGTGTGACGTTTTAATATGGAGTGCTTGTCACCCCCCATCAGCCTGAGCACAAATCCAAACACGGCGGTCCAGAACCCGATGGCTATCCAGATGTAAAGAATGGCAAAGAGCACCAGCATGCCCAGTTCCAGCCAGGTTCCACCATGGTATGGCAGCACCCAAAGCAGAAAATAAGACGCCACACCGGTTTGTCCAAGTACAAACAGTGCCAACACAATCCGCCTCAGATTGGCTACCATTCGCCAGCGATGCTTCAAGGGGCGATCCATTGCGGCATTATCCACGGCTGTGGTACCCAATACTGCCCCGGTATAATGGCGGTGCTGCGGTAGGAATGACCACCTCGGGAACAGCGAAGTATTCCGGCAAGCGATCCATGGCGCTCTTTAACAGGCGATGCCCAGTCAACCGACGACGGTCAGTAGCAGTGTAACTGGCACTTTCGTCGATTTCGGCCATCACTTCGTCGATTAACTGAAGCATCTGCCGGCAACGTTCACTGCTCATTTCCACACCGGCTTCGCATAAATAGCTATACACACGGGTGAATACATGCTGGAAAGAAATATCGTCCATGCTCGTCTCACTGCCTGTTCAATCTACTTTGAATTTCCACGCAGGCCCGTTTTAGGCCCAAGTAAGTAAGTCCAGGTTTCGGTAACGGGTTTGTTATCCTTGTTAAGAAAGCCTCGCAGAGTGAGTGGCAGACCCTCGGAAGCCTTAGCGAGAATTGACAGCCGCCATACATCGCCAGCTTCAATGTACTCAACAAAGTGCTCAATCACCTCAACTCCATCGCCACCACTCACCTGGCTTACAACCGCTGCGCCCGGGGGCAGCCCTGAAAGTTCACCGCCCTTGAAATCAACAATCAACCGCAGAGCGTCACCGGAACCGTCATTCTCTCTGCCGTTACCAATAAACGTGTGCACCGCCGCACCATTAGGCTGCCCGGTAATATCCGGCTCGCCGAAAGCCACAGAGTATTCAAAACGTCGATTTTCACCGGCTTTCACCGGCTGGTTCGGCTTGAAGAAGGCCACGATATTATCATTGGCCTCAGAACCGGAAGGAATTTCAACGAGCACAACCTCACCCTCTCCCCAGCTTTGATTGTGTTCACCGGCAGGTGTAACCCACATACTTGGCCGGCGGTCGTAGCGAGCCTCGCCATCCTGAAAATCGTCAAATTTACGATCACGCTGAATCAGGCCAAAGCCCTCAAGATCCTGCACATGATGATAGCTCAACTGTAGCTCGGTCGGGTTGACAAGTGGTCGCCAGAGCCATTCACCGGTTTTACTGTCGTTAATCAGTAAACCGTCAGAATCGTGTACCTGCGGGCGCCACTCTCCCCGTGGGCGCAACGTGTTATCCCCAAAATAAAACATGGATGTGAGTGGCGCCTGACCCAACTGCTTGATGTCATCCCGGAAAAACAGCTGAGCCGTCACATCCATTGTCGTGCTCTTACCCGGGCGAATTTCAAAGCGATACGCGCCCGTGAGGCTGCGGCCATCCAACAGACCATAAACCACCATAACGTCGCTATCTGCGCCTGGTTGCTCCATCCAGAACTCGGTGAAGGCGGGGAACTGCTCTCCCGACGGCAGGCCAGTATCTACCGCTATTCCCCGGCCAGAAAGCCCGTAGGTATTGCTTGCACCCACGCCCCGAAAGTAACTTGCACCGCCAAACACCAGGAACTGATTTTGCTCCCCTTTGCCGGATAAAGGATAGGTTAACTTAAGCCCGGCGTAACCAAGGTCGGCAGGAATTCGTTTCTCCAATTCAGAGTTGGGATAATCAAACAGGGTTTTATCAAACCCGACCGGATGCACCCCCTCGCTATCGACCACGTTGAGTTGAACAACCTGGGAGTAAAAGCTGCCCTGGGGAATCATCATCACCTGAAACCGTGACTTGCCAGACCGCCAAAGACTTTCATCGGGCCTGAAACGAATAGACTGATAATCCGAATAGCTGAGATTTTTAAGGAAATCAGGCGCCTGTGCAGGCTTCTGGTATGCTTCACTGGCCAGGGATTTAGCTTTTTGAGCGACATCATCAAAGCCGAACGCCTGAGCGTGACCGGCCACCGCCGTCAAAATAATAAAAGAACAACAAATCGCGGGCAGCCGAAACCCAATCATAACGAAACTCCTTTTAAGCTAATTTATACATGAGACACCGACAACAGGGCACGCCTCAAGTGACATATTAGTAAGGGAGCTTGTAATCAGATACCAATTGTAATCGAAAAGGAAAGATCTGGGTGGGTGGGCATAAGGAGAGCCGTGTTGGTTGTATCGAGCATTTGCCCCACGCTCATATCGGCCCGAAAATCTCTGGAGTAGAGCTGAAAGGAAATCTCACCGGTACTGGTACTGCCAAAGCGATCAGATTGAGCTGATGTGTATGGCGCCCAGCCCTGGAGCAGTGAAAACGTAATAGATGAATTGAGCTCGGACGCAAACGGCCAATGATAGCCAGGGCTGCGCGCATTCATCTTTAGCCAGCCACCTTCGGCCACGCGCACGGACTGACCATTAAACCCTCTCATCAAGCCAGACCCGGCGATGGAGAGGTGTTCTGACGATGGCAAATCATTCGGGGCAATCTGGTACCTCCCGTTCAACCCCAGGTTCCAGCTCAGCACTTCTCGACTTAACGATGCGGCGACGGCCAGCTTATGAAAGCTGTCCACATCGCTACTGTGGCCAGATACATTGAAAACCTCCTCCGAATCCAGCCCGCCAACGGCGGATAGCGACGTGCTGACATAGAAACCACCCAGCAGCTCCCGCGAGGCCGTGCCCTCGAGACCGAAACTTGAAAGCCGGTGAGTAGTATCTTCAATCCATACGGTGTCTTCAAACGCGCTTTTCGTGCCGCTGGTATGAGAAAACACGCTGTCGACTTCAATACCCCGCCACGCCCAAAGAGCGCGATTGCCGGTTATTCTAAGGTTACGACGCTCGCCACGGGTGTTATAACGCTCCCCTGAACTATTTACGGCACCGGCATAGTCACGATTTTCAAGATCAATCCGGATATCGCTGCCTGCCAGGGGAAAAGAGTACCGAAGGGCAAGGGTGGTCGATTCTGCACTGCCTTCGCGGGCCGCAGAGTCACTGAACTTAAGACCCAGCACATGATGATTCCAGATCAGATTATTGCTGGTTAAATTAATTCGGCCATTTGCTTTGTCATTGGTTTGGCTGGAGTCACCAGAAAATTTGGTGTGGGAGGCCACATACCGGGTAACCGATTGCAGAAGATCTGCAGGATACAGATCCCTCAAATAAGATTCAGCCGAAGAGCGCCCGCTATTCGCCGACGCCTGGCCGGCAACCATGCCAACAATCAAAGCTGCGAACAGGATGGGTCTCAAAAAAAGCCTCATTGAAGTGAATAACAGGGAATTACAGTGGCTAAAACACTTGCGGGGGGATTTTAAGCAAACACCGCCTTGGAATCTAGGGGCAATTGCCAAAAGTTACAATTTTAACGTTCTTAAAAAACAGTAGGTTAACGCGACATTTAAATCTAAAACATTAAATCAGACGAGAGTCCTGGCGCAATGGGGCAAACTAAACAATCGATTACAAAACGGAATGAATCCTGCCTATCCTCTCCCCCCATACAAATAACTTGGTAGACTCCACAGAATTCAATGGACACTGCCGGCCTCACGTCACACCTGTCCGGCTATAAATCTCAACCCAAAGGATGTACACGATGATTAAAAAATGCCTATTTCCCGTTGCTGGTTACGGCACTCGCTTCTTGCCAGCCACAAAAGCAATGCCGAAAGAGATTCTGCCCGTGGTTAACAAGCCCCTCGTGCAATACGGCGTAGAAGAAGCCGCTGAGGCCGGCATTCATGAATTCGGTTTCGTAACCGGGCGCGGTAAGCGGGCTATTGAAGATCATTTTGATATGAGTTACGAACTTGAGCATCAGATTGCAGGAACAGGCAAAGAGGGCCTGCTAACCTCCATTCGTGATTTGATCGATCACAACACCTTCGCGTTTACCAGACAGGTTGAGATGAAGGGTCTTGGTCATGCTATTTTGAGCGGCCGCAACCTGATTGGCGACAGCCCGTTTGCCGTGGTACTTGCAGATGACTTCTGTGTTGGCCCAGGCGGAGACGAAGACGGCGTAATGGCCCAGATGGTCAAGCTTTATAATCAATTCCGCTGCTCCATCGTTGCCATTGAAGAAGTGCCTGCGGATGAAACGCACAAATACGGCGTTATTGCCGGTGAGTCTATGAAAGAAGGCTTGTACCGCATCACCGACATGGTGGAAAAGCCCGCGCCGGAAGACGCGCCAAGTAACCTGGCAATCATTGGCCGCTATATTCTCACGCCTGATATTTTCGATATTCTTGAGCGCACACCAGCGGGCAAAAATGGTGAGGTTCAAATTACAGATGCACTGCTCGAACAAGCCCAGAACGGCTGCGTGCTCGCGTACCAGTTCAAGGGCCAGCGTTTTGATTGCGGCAGTATCGACGGATTTGTGGAAGCTACCAACTACGTATACGAGAACATCTACAAAAAACAAAATTAAAGAATGTCCCAGGGCGCCTGAACCCAGTCGCCCTGGATCTACACCCCGACCAGATCATTTCTCACACGATTGTGAACCCAATCACACCCCTTGCCTCGGCAGATTAATTTTTGGACTATATTACTGCCACTAATGACTAATTAGTCGCCAGTTTGTCAAACAATACAATAATAGAAAAAGGACAGGCGAATGCCCTTTAAGGCGCTCGTAATTGTTACAGTTGCTGCCTCTACTGTGCTGGGCGCCGGCTTTCTGTTGTCAGAAGACAACCGCTTCAGCTTTGGTTGGGATAAAGGCCCGAGTTGGAGCGAAGACCAGAGACAAGCCGGAATTCCCGATTCCATTCCAGAAAGTGTCAAGGCTTCAGCCGGCGGGCCACAAAAACTCCCTTCAGATAATCCGGTTGGTTTTATGTTGGCCAAGGTGGCCGAACACTATGCCCAAACCACCCGCTACCCTCCATGGTCCGTGCCATTAAATGAGGCTCAGGCAGATGGGTATCGTGGCAATCACTATGAGCCGGTTACCCTGCCCCTGGAAAATGGAGGCCAGTTTACCGTTACGCTTGAGAAGTTCCGATTCACACAGGGCGAGAACATTCTGATAATAGCCTCTCTACAGGGACCGCAGGTGGTCGGGGATTCGCTTTACGCAACTCTTGAACGAACCGGCTCAAGAGACTCTGCTGGCAGTACAACCTTGGTGCCGGATGGCCACACAGGCTACTATCAGGGCAGCTTGAACACCGACGAGGAACCGGGAGAGTATCGGCTTCTCGTAGAAGCCTCTGTTGACGGCAAGCCTTTGCGCCATGTTTCCAGCCTCTCTATCGAACCCTACCTGGGGGATTTCGACGGCATTGAAGACAGCTACCTGAGCAACAACAATCTGGTTATTCCTGTCAGCTTCGCCCCCAACGAACCGGGCTTCTATGGACTGTCTGCCCAACTTTATAATGGCCAGCAACCGGTTGCGCAGCTTCAGGCTGAAACGCGCCTGGACAGCACCTCCGACACCATTTCACTGAAAGCTCACGGCACTGTATTGGCCAACCTCTCCATTAATGGCAAATTCCACCTGCGCAACCTGCAGCTACGGCAACTCCCCGCCCGGCCGGGAGACCGGACCCATTATGCGTTCGGCCCGGATGAGGGTTACGCCTTTGAGCCTCCGGATCTTGAAGATCTCGATGATACTCCGGCGGCGAATCCCGAATCGGAACAAAGAGCAGCTATGCTGAAACAGCTGGCTGACAAGTTCTGATGCACCCTAACAAGAATCACAAGAAACGACGGAGCAACCATGACAACAAAAAAGATACGAAGCGCCGGCAATCTTGCGCTGGCGACAGTGCTCACCAGCGGGCTAATGGCTGGGTCTGCCCATGCACAGCTCGCCGGACACAACGTTATATTGGTCCATGGTTTTCAGATGGAGGATCTGGCATCGCCTCCTGCGAACCTTCAAGCCATCAGGGACGCTGGCGCGGATTACTGGCAGACATTCTGGTTATCCCGCTCGGAAGCTCGTATTGACTGGCCAAGCGATGGCCGCGTAGAAGGCACCATTGCACAGCGGGCCTACGAGCAAATCCGTGAAATCAGCCAGCAGGGCCTGTGTAAGGATTACTGCATTATTGTTTCGCACTCTACCGGCGATCTGATTACCCGTTACCTGATCGAGAACCAGGCTCGCTGGCTACAGAGCGAAGGCCTGCCTCCACTGAAAATCCTCGCATCCGTAGACTACTCTGGTGCCGGTGGTGGCACCGAGCTGGCCAACCTGGCCATGAACCTTGCCTACAACCCCACCTGGTACAACTGGGGCTTACGCGCTGCGGTTCGAGCTTTCACGGGTATAGAGCCCGCCCCCGACAAACTGGGGGTGGTGAATGATTTGCAAACCAACGCGGCCAGAAACCTGGCTTTGAGCCCAAACGGCATTCCAAGGCTTCGCTTCGTGGCGGGTGGCTCATCGTATGGAGGCATCACCAAACCATTTATTTCTGGTAAGGATGACGGCGTGGTGCCCACTCATTCCGCCTGTGGCGCCACTTCTGCGCAAGGTATCGATTCGTGCTCTGGCATTTTGAGCATGAGCGGAAAGGTGATCAGCCAGAACGGCCCAGCTGGCCTGTACTATAACCACTACCCTGTATTGATGAATGAGGGCGCTAGTCACAGCGGCGTGCTGGGCTCGGAAACCGGAAACATCTCGGTGCCGGTAGTAAACAACACAACCCTGAACGGCCTGCAGATCGACTTTGCCAGCCGAAGCTACAACCAGCGGCCCTGGTGGAAGCTATGGGGTGCCGGAGACGAGTATATTGAGGTACCTGGATCTGCCCGGACCGACATGTCTACGCTTGTGTACACCACGTTTAATAACTAACGCAACCCGGTCATGGTGATGACCTTTACTGGCTCATGGACGGGCCACCTTTCTTTTTTAATTCGCTAACTATACATTGTTAGGCTATTGTTGTTTTCCTACCTTTGGTAAAGCTCCTGGCCCATGTCTGACGCTCGCAAATCCGACCTTCTTCTTATCACAGTCACCCTGCTTGCAGCTATAAGCTGGATCTTTTCCAAAGAGGCCGTGTTACTGATGCCTCCCCTATTGTTCATGGCCTTGCGATTTTTAATCGCGGGCGCTTTTTTAGCCACGTTTGCGTGGCAACCGCTGGCGCGTTTGAGTGGAGATCAGGTCAAGCGTGGTGTAGGTGTTGGAATAGTATTCGGCATTGCCATGAGCTTTTGGGTCATGGGCCTGTTTCATATCACAAGCATGGGCGAAGGTGCCTTTATTACCAGTCTTGGCGTGGTAATTGTTCCGGTTATCGCCCGTATCGTTTTTAAAGAAGTTCAGCCAGCCAGTACCTGGCTTGCCATACCGGTGGCCGTAGCCGGGTTAGCCTTGCTCTCCCTTCGTAATGGTTTTCAGCCCGAGGCTGGCCAGATATTTTTTGCCATAGCAGCAACCATCTTCGCTCTGTTTTTCACTCTGAACACCCGTGCTGCCAATCAGCGTACGGTGGTTAATCGCCAGGGTGAAACAATTGAAAAACACCGAATTCCTGCTCTGCCTCTAACAACTCTGGCACTGCTTACCGTCGGCCTGGTTACACTGGCCGAATCGCTGGTCCTGGAACCCTGGCAGCCAACCTTTGGTAGCCCCCCACCGTTGCTAGTCTGGTGGGTGCTTGCCAGCGCCATCGTAGGCACGGCTGGGCGCTTCCTGGTGCAAACCTATGCCCAAAGTTTGTCCAGCCACAGCCACGGCGCCGTGATTCTGGTACTTGAGCCGGTTTGGGTCTCTTTGTTTGCAGCCGGATGGTTTGGCGAAACTATGACTTCCATGCAACTGGCAGGATGCGGGCTTATTTTCGCTGCATTGATCGTTAACCGCTGGGGCACGCTAAGCAAAGTTATTAAAGCCTCTCTGAGAAAGCAGGAAACCGGATAAAAGAGGTTGACCAAAAACACAGGAGTCAGTATATTTCGCTCCGTTGCAGAACGCAGGACCATAGCTCAGTTGGTTAGAGCGCTACCTTGACATGGTAGAGGTCCCCAGTTCGAATCTGGGTGGTCCTACCACTTCTGCAAAGAAAGTCAGTTACTTGCGTCCTCCGCGAGAACTGGCTTTTTTGTTTCTCAATATCCATCCCTATACAGTGCCGGAATATACTCAAAGGCATACTCCTTCACGCCAAAACCTGTACCCCAAAAAACAGGCCATTTAGCGGCATCACGATCTTTTCTGATCTGAATTAAAGCGCACCTGGCAGGCAAGAAAACACAAACACTGCCCCTACCCCTCAGTGCTTTTCTGAGCCGACCCCATAGCCCATAAATGCCCCTCTAATAAATACTATCATTTGATTAATGATTGATTACATTGCCTGAGCAACACCAGCTTCTACAAATGGCGTGCAAAATTCGGCGGCATGGATACCTCTATGATCAAGCGCATGAAAGAGCTGGAGGACGAGAACCGGCGGCTGAAGAAGATGTATGCCGAAGAACGGCTCAAGTCTGAGTTACGCAAGGAAGCTCTTGAGGGAAAGTGGTAAAGCCATCTCTCCGCCGCGAGATGGCGCACAAAGCCGTTGCCGCTGCTCGTTGTAGCATTCGCCAAGCCTGCGAGGTCTTCAGTGTCAGTGAGTCCTGCTATCGCTACCGGGCTAAGCTCAGCAGTGAAAATGCCGAGATCGCGGATCTGTTGGTGCGCTTAACCCATAACCAGAGAAACTGGGGCTTTGGCCTGTGTTTTCTGTACCTGCGCAACGTGAAGGGTTACCCCTGGAACCACAAACGCGTTTACCGGATCTACCGGGAACTGGAGCTGAACCTACGCATCAAGCCTCGTAAGCGGCTGGTACGTCAAAAACCTGAGCCATTGGGGTGCTCACGACGATCAACACCAGCTGGTCCATGGACTTCATGCACGACCAGTTAGAGGATGGCCGAAGTTACCAGCTGTTCAATGTGATTGATGATTACAACCGGGAAGGTCTTGGGATTGGGGTAGATCTGTCGTTACCGGCCCAGCGAGTGATTCGTACGCTGGATCAGATCATTGAATGGCGCGGCAAGCCCGCAGCCATTCGCTGTGACAATGGTCCAGAATATATCAGCGCCACCTTGGCCGCCTGGGCTAAGAGGCACGATATTACACTGGTCTTTATCCAGCCCGGCAACCCACAGCAGAATGCGTATATCGAGCGTTACAACCGCACCGTACGTTATGACTGGCTGGCTCAATACCTGTTCCACTCGATTGAAGAGGCTCAGGAATATGCAACGCAATGGCTATGGACCTACAATAATGAACGGCCCAACATGGCCCTCGGAGGCATTACACCACAACAGAAATTAGCCATGGTGGCCTGAACTCTACTTTTGACACCCTCCTAAAATGGGGGGGGGGATTACCTTTAGCTTCGGCCCTGACTGTTCAATAGTTGATCAACCCCTCTTGTTTGGACAAACTGCCCCCCGTTCTCCCCTTTGCGTCGGGCCGGGGGAGCCCGAGCATCTACCCCGAAACCGGACAACGAACCAGATCCGTGAGTTCGTCTTTGTAGGGATAGGCGTCACTTATTAGCACCCGAACCGTAAGCGCCAAAGAGTCAGCACCTACACCCCATCTCTTTAATCGCACACACTGACATACTTATCCATTTTACGAGGATTCAGTATGAGCCCTATTGAAAAAAGCATTTTTGGCAGCAACAGGTTGATGATTGCAAAGCTTCCGGATTGTCCGGCAACGCCTTTTGTAAACAGCAGTCCTTGATTTATCGCCAGTTCGTTTATTGGCGCCTGAAGATTATCCAAAACAAGTGCCGGCAGCCACCGTATAATCCATCGGTGTTCGGCGACAATTTGGATGACCGATTAGCGACAACTATCTTGGTCGGTTGGGCGTAACAATCGGCACCTTGTTTTCCACTGCGGAGTACATTGGCCAACGCTTCACATACAACAGCACTCAATCGCTTACCCAACAGCGTTATCGAGTAACCGAACGTGCATCATGTGCGGGTTTTTCGCCCCGATATACATACGAGTCCACATAAAGGACAGATTCTAAGATAAGCTCTATCTCTATGCCGGACATCATCTATCCAGTAAGCAGGTTCCCGGTGGATCTATCTCAGGGATAGTTGTGCCTTCCCCGTTTTGATGTCAATTTTCAATTTCGACACCTCAACGATGGCTTGCTTGTACTGGTCTTTTGGCACCTGCCTGACACACCACATGGATGAGTCTTTTCTCTTGGTGCCTACAACGACGGTCTTCAACCAATGCCGCTCAGGGTGGATTGGAGTCAGCTCCTGCAGGCAAACACCGGAGGGTCAGTTCTTCCAATACCGCAATAGCTTCTGATGCTGCACATAGGTCTCCCTCTTTAACCACAGCCCAACAAGTCCTGTCAGCAGCAGCGGCGCAGTTGGTCCTGTAGGTACTTCCTGAGCGGAGCCATCGAAGAAGGACACCTTCACGCTTTCATTAACATGGCCACTAGTACCTATGCCACAGAGCCCAAAGCGCGAAGAACAGGGAAGCAATTCATGAAATGTGAAGGACACAGAATAAATATAGACCTGATCAAGCAAAGGCCCCTCGATTGGCTTCCTATCTTCGCCCGGAAAGTCAGGCCGTCTAGCAGAAAACAGTGTCTGCAAGCCAAAGTCCATGATTCCATCCCAATATCCGGTGCCGTCATAAGTGGCAAAAAAGGTGTCATTTTCCAGTGTGTAAATGACTGTCGGCACCTCGATTCCATACCTGAAACCTTCCGTCAGATCGCCTGTAAAAGGAACAGAAAATGTTTCTGGATCGGCGTTAATATCGAAAGTAATTGATTCTGGAAAAGTTATGACGCTGGCTTGCGCAGATATTGATACAGCGGTAATTCCTACCAAAGCAATTGTCTGAAATGCTCTCATGGCTTTTTTCCCTATGCGTTTTGAGACTTCTTCAACTAGCAAGTAACGAAATGTTATTGGATGTATCACCGCCCGTAAAGCAGCATCTACACCCCAGTGTAATCCCCCCATTTTTAACCGTCTTGTTGAGTAGAGGGTTAAGCTGCCTTCAGCAGCCTTGATGGAGGTATTACTCCGATGGCCGTATTTGGACGGCTCGTTATTGTATTGCCACAGCCATTGTGTAGCTAATAGCTGGGCATGGGGAACGCTGTTAAACTGATGCAAGTCCAGCCATTCGTGCCGCGCGGTTCGATTGAAGCGCTCAATATAGGCATTTTGAGTGGGCTTGCCCGGCTGAATGTAGATCAGCGTAATCCGGTTCCTGTTGGCCCAGTCAACCAGTGACTGCGAGATATATTCTGGACCATTGTCACAGCGAATGGCTGCGGGCTTGCCGCGCCATTCAATGATCTGATCCAGCGTACGAATCACTCGCTGGGCCGGTAACGACAGATCTACCCCAATCCCAAGACCTTCCCGGTTGTAATCATCAATCACATTGAACAGCTGGTAACTTCGGCCATCCTCTAACTGGTCGTGCATGAAGTCCATGGACCAGACCTGATTTGGCGCTGTAGGAACGTCCAACTCGCCCGGATGATCCCTCTGGATTCTTCGCCTGGGCTTGATCCTCAGGTTCAGCTCAAGCGTTCGATAAATTCGGTATACCCTTTTGTGGTTCCAGGCATAGCCTTTCACGTTGCGCAGATAAAGGAAGCACAGGCCAAAGCCCCAGCGCTTGTGGGCCTGTGTGAGACATAACAGCCAATCAGCAACCAGAGCGTTTTCACCGTCCAGCTTCGATTGATAGCGGTAGCAGGTCTGGCTAATGCCGTACACTACACACGCCAATCGAATGCTAATTCCGTGTTTGATCACGCCCTCTCTGGCCATCTCCCGGCGCTGAGATGGCCTTACAACTTTCCCTCAAGAGCTTCCTGACGTAGCTCGGCTTTGAGTCGCTCTTCTGCATATATTTTCTTGGGGCGCGCATTCTCCGCCTCCAGCTCCTTCAGGCGCTTCATCATCGAAGCATCCATGCCACCAAACTTCGAACGGCACTGACGTTGTGCTCACGGGCGAGTTCAGCCAACGGAACTCCGGCTTCGTACTGCTTCAGCATTGCCATGCCCTGGCTGTCAGTAAATCGAGACTTTTTCATCTATCGCTCCTTCTGCGATCATTGTAAAAGTCTCTACTCAAAACCTGGATTATTTTCTGGGGGGATTACATCAGCGCTGGCCCAGAAAAACGTTGGTATGAATATGCCTATTCACCTGTGATTGATGCTGGTGGTTCAGTTGAAGCCATCGCCGGCGTAGCACGGGATACCATCGCGAGACGGCATTTTGAGGCTGAAATCCTGCGCCATGCTAATTTACGACCTCTTGACCGACTTACCTAACAGGCGACTGTTCCGAGACAGGCTAGAACAGCAAATCAGGCATTCCGAGCGGACGGGCGCGTTTTTCGCATTGCTCTTCATCGATCTTGACAACCTCAAGGCGGTCAATGACCTGCAGGGACATGAAGCCGGCGATCAGGTTTTAATAAAGGCGGCCGAACGCATTGTTGCCACCGTGCGAAGCGAAGACACGGTTGCCTGGCTAAGTGGCGATGAGTTCACGGTGATTTTATTGGACATAACTGACATTGAACAAATACAGCTGCTTGCTCAAAATATTATCAATGAACTGGAGAAATCCTATGATATTGGCGAAAATGCGCCAAGTGTCTCGGCCAGCATTGGTGTCGCACGCTACCCTCAGGACGGTAATAACCCTCGTATACTTCTCCGCCATGCCGATCAGGCTATGTACCACGCAAAAAGCAATGGGCGGAATCAGGCTCATTTTTTACGCTCCAACCCTTTTTAATCTTCAGCAGCAGGAATCGAACCGGCGGCCAGGTTCGTGGTGCCCCACGCGAGACCACACGACATTTACCTAAACTTTACGCTATGACGATATAACCCGGATAATTTCTATGAAATCATTAGTCTGATAACATCACATTTGTTCATTTGTTCATTTGTTCAATGAGAGAGATAAGCATGCGTAAATCAGGATTTTTTATGGCTTTAGCTTTGAGCGCGGCGGTAGCGACTCCCGCTGTAGCCCAGATGGATGTGGAAGATCAGATTAATACTCGCCAGAGTACCTTTACGTTTGCTGGCTGGAATATGGGCAAGATCAAGGCCCAGGCAGTCGATGGCGATGTTGCCTACAATCAGGAGCAAATGCAGGCTGCCGCTAACGCCATTGCTGCTGTCGCAAACTCTGGGTTGGGTGCGTTGTTTGGTCCGGGCACCGCCATGGACAAGAACGACAATACCAAGCTTAAGCCGGAATTTTTCGACAAGCCAGAAAAAGCTCGTGAAGTGGCCATTGGCTTTGCCAAGGAGGCCAACAAATTGCAGGAAGTAGCCAGCAACGGAGACAAAGCCGCACTGGCCGCTCAGTTCAGCGAAGTTGGTAAGTCCTGCAAGGCCTGCCACGACGAATTCCGCGCCGAGTAAGACCTGCTACTCTGCCCCTTTGCTGCTCACCACCCAAGATCGGGTGGTGGCGGTGGAGGTGGCGGCAGAATGCCGCCGTTCGCCAGCCAAACTGCACACCCCGCCACTGCTAGCGCAATCCCCAATGCAATCCATCCTCCGCCCTTGGGTTCTCTGGCCAGTTGGTTGCTCACCGTCTTTCGTCCCGTAATCATTGGCGTGATCAGGCTCTCTTTTTTCACCAGGGCGTAGAAAAGAACCGACGCAATATGCAAGCCAATCAGCCCGTAAACAAACCACTCTGTTAACTTATGCCAAGAGGTAATGGTGTCGTTCCAGCTGGATGAAACGGCACGGTAAAGCGGCCCGTTAAACGCAATAGCATCCGTGGCGAATAGACCGGTAATGGCCTGGAAACCCAGCAAAGCCAGCATGGCAATAACGGATAGAGCGCCCAACGGGTTGTGCCCCAAGCCCTGCCACTCGCCTTTCAGGTAACTCATTACAGAGTTTGGGCCAGGCACAAATTTATGGAAGCGGGCATGGGTAGATCCCACAACCCCCCACACTAACCGAAAACTGAGTAAGCCAACGACCGTAAGCCCGAAGCGTTCATGCCAAAGCATCCAGGTGCCGCCAAGGTTTACGCTGACGATCGAGCCGGTAATGGCAATCACCAGTAACCAATGAAACAACCGTGTGGGCAGATCCCACAGGGAAATCGACCTCATTTATAGGGTCCTCATAAAAAGTTTACTTACTACCCATTGCGGCAGAATACCCGAACGTCCCCTGTTTTGCTTTATACTAAACCCTCGTTTTAATGCACCAACACTAAGAAGGTCTGATTAATGCGACTGGTTATTCGTTATTTTTTCCGGACGTTACGTCTTATTCTGACACCCTTTGTTTTATTGAGCGAAAAGCTTGGCGGCGGCAAACCCATGCAACGTAGCGCCGAAGAACAGCAAAAAGTGGATACTGCCTGTGAGCATCTTGCCTTGTACCAGTTTAAAACCTGCCCATTCTGCGTAAAAGTCAGGAAGCAGATAGCACGGCTTAACCTGAATATTGAAAAACGCGATGCCCAACATAATCAAACGCATCGTGCGGATCTGGAGCAAGGCGGCGGGAACATAAAAGTGCCCTGCATGCGAATTAAAAATGACGATGGCACCGAGCAATGGATGTACGAATCTGGCGACATTAATGCCTGGCTGGAACAACAGTTCGGTCAACCTGGCTGAACAAATTAGCGGTTCGTAACGAACGACGCCCCTCTTTGAAGGGGCGTTTTATTGATGGACAGGCGTGCCCAGTCAGACTTGATAGAATTCGCGGTACCAATCCACGAAGTTGGCTATGCCCTCCTCAACGGAGGTTTTAGGCTTATACCCCACGTCGTTGATCAAGCTGTCGACGTTTGCGTAGGTAGCCGGTACATCGCCCGGCTGCATGGGCAGGAGGTTCTTCTGCGCTTTTTTACCCGCTCGCTCTTCAATAATTTCAATGAAGCGGGATAGCTCAACGGGGTTGTTGCTGCCGATGTTGTAAATGCGATACGGGGCTTTGCTGGTGCTGGGGTCGGGAGCTTCGCCGCTCCATTCGCTATTGGGTGCAGCAACCTGGTCCAGCGTGCGGACAACGCCTTCGACAATATCATCAATATACGTAAAGTCCCGCTTGTGATTGCCATGGTTGAACACGTCAATCGGCTCTCCGGCCAGAATCTTTTTGGTAAAGATAAATAGCGCCATGTCGGGACGCCCCCAGGGCCCATACACCGTAAAGAACCGCAGACCCGTGGTGGGCAAACCATACAAATGACTGTAGGTGTGGGCCATCAGCTCATTGGCTTTTTTAGATGCCGCATACAAACTCAGTGGGTGGTCCACGTTATCTTGCACGGAGAACGGCATCGCCTCGTTGGCGCCATATACGGAACTACTGGAGGCGTATACCAGGTGCTTCACACTGTTGTGGCGGCACCCTTCCAGTATGTTCATGAAGCCAACAATGTTGGCATCCACATAGGCATTAGGGTTTTCCAGCGAGTATCGCACACCTGCCTGGGCGGCAAGGTGTACGACACGCTCAGGGCGATGTTCCTCGAAAATATCTGCCATCGCCGAACGGTCGGCAACGTCCTGGCGAACTTCCGTGAAACGGCTATTGCCAGTAAGTCGTGCCAGTCGGGCTTCCTTAAGGCTTACATCGTAATAGTCGTTAACATTGTCAACGCCAATTACCTCGTCTCCCCGTTCGAGCAACCGTTGTGCCAGCTGCGAACCGATAAACCCGGCGGTACCCGTTACCAGAATCTTCAAGTTTTTCGCTCCTTTTGGTAGCTCTCGTTAAAAAACAATGCCCGCACTAACGAATGGCCCGTCGATTTTCACGTCAAACGCGTCATTGCCATCCTCGTAATCAACAGCCAGCTGCCGATAACCGGCGCGTAACTGCAACACGGAGATTTTGTACTGACCATACAGATTGAAATCACGCATGGAATCGCCGTCAAACGAAATGTATTTACCTTCAGCACCGACGGCTACGCCCGTAAACGGCAGGTCGAAACGGGCAGCTACATAGCCTAGCGGTAGTACGCCATCAGCTTTGGTTGTACTCGTTTTCTTACCTGCCTGTGCAACTTCCAGCTCGCCGGAAAAATCCCGAACGGTCAAGCCCAGATCAAGATTTACCCAGTTATCCAGTATTTCGTAATAGAGGGTTAGGTCCAATTGCTCAAGATCCAAATCAGAGCTCACAGGTCCGGTTGACAGACCGTCATATGAGCTCCCGAGTGACCCATTACCACTTTGCTGAACCAGTGTATAATCCAGACGAACATTAGGCAGCAGTGGAACCGGGTGCTCCAGGTAAACGTTAGCGTTTACATTGCTGTCGCGCTTCAATCGTAGCTCGTCTTCTACGTTCACACTCTCGCTGTCATGGGCAATGTTACCCGACAGGTCAGAGTGCCAATAGCTCAGGTTAGCGCCAACACCAAGAATGTCGGCCTGGGCCAAAGGAGCCGCCAGAATCAAAGAGCTGCCTACCGCAAGTGTCAGTTTACGCATAATGCATCTATACCGTTTTATCTGTTTGGATTTATCGTAAGTGGTCAATCGAAGTTAATGCCAAGACGGCGGCCAACTTCCTCATAGGTTTCGATAACGTCGCCCAGCCCGTGGCGGAAGCGATCCTTGTCCATCTTTTTCCGGGTTTCCTTATCCCAGATACGGCAGCCGTCTGGGCTGAATTCATCGCCCAGAACAATTTCCCCGCCGCTGCGCCCGAACTCCAGCTTGTAATCCACCAACAGCATTCCTGCGTCATCAAACAGGTTTTTAAGCACGGTGTTTACTTTGTAGGTCAGCTCCTTCATACGTGCAAGCTCGTTTGCGCTGGCCCAACCAAAGGTCACTGCCAATGACTCGTTAACCATAGGGTCGTGCAAAGCATCGTCTTTCAAAAACAACTCATAGGTTGGCGGATTAAGTTCCTGGCCTTCCTCTACACCAATTCGCCGACACAAACTGCCAGCTGACACGTTACGCACCACGCACTCTACCGGAATCATATCGAGCTTTTTAACAAGTGCCTCAGTAGCAGACAGTTCGCCTTCAAAGTGTGTAGGTACGCCGGCCGCTTCCAGCCTTTCCATGATGAAGCCGTTAAAACGATTATTCACCCTGCCTTTGCGGCTTAGCTGTTCCGTTTTTTCACCGTCAAATGCCGAGGTATCATCACGGAAGACAAGAACAAAACGATCAGGATCGTCCGTATAGAACACAGATTTGGCTTTGCCGGCGTAAAGTTCTTCGCGCTTTTCCATTATAGTCTCCGAAATGGAAGCCCACATTACGGGCGCCCTTTCAATATCAGTATAGGTAGTCGAACAGCTTTGTGAGCAGATCCTCAGCACGCTTGTCACCGGCGTAGCCTTCGGCCTCTTCAGCGGTAACCTGTACCCGGCCATCGCGATCAGACAAATTGATCGTATGCGTATGACGAGCCTTCTCTTTGTCGCTGAACCAGCTAAACCAGCCCGGGTCGCGCTCCTCGGCAGTGCGCGCGTCGACAAACAGCCAGCCTTCGCTGCGGTTGAGATCAACCACCTCGATATGCGACTCGGTAATAGACCGGTTAACCTCAGCCCAGGAGCGACCGTAATCGAGATCCATCTGGATGGATTGGGCTTTGTCGCCCTCACTAACAAGCTTAACCAGAGGTTTGGCAACCATTCCGGAGGCTGCGCGAGAGAAGGACTTATTCTCTTCACGGGCCTTCAGGAACTCACCCAACCCGGCTAGCAGTCGTTTTTGCAGCGCCAATTGCTCGGCTGTAGGTTCTGATACACCACGCCAGGAAATCAGCTCATCAGGCCAGGCTGCGCCTTCCGTCGCCGGGTTCTGCGATGTAAGCTTCCGAACCTGGATTTCGGTCGTTTTACGGCGAACACCTGGTGCAATGCGAACCTGCAGAACGACCTTGGGTTCTGCGGCAGTCGCTTCAGCCGGCTCGCTGGGAAGCTCAAGCAGCTCCCGGGCGCGCATACTGAAGTTGGCCAGCTCACTTTGCAGAAGACCCAGCTGTGGGTTGTCGTGGGCAACACCCAGGCCCTGGTCATTCATATAAGCCGTTACGGCAGGCCAAATACGACCAGGCACATCGTTTACCAGCAACCAAACCCGGTTATCGAGCTCTTCAACCACATAGTTCTCTTCGAGAATTTCCGAGGTCATATCCGGTGGCCGGGGAATATCGGATGGATACATTTTGCTGGCATCCGCCGAGTTTATCTGGCGAACGGGCATTATCTGAGAAAAGCGAGACGAATCCGCTTTCTCTGGCAGCTCCAGAGAATCACCCTCTTTTTCGTTCACATAACGTTCAGAACGATCTTCCAGAACGCCACAGCCCGACGTCGCAACAGCGAGCAACAGTCCGGAGGCAATAGCCAGGGGGCGAAACGCAACAAACTTACGGGTTCCTGAAAGAACCGGCATCGGCTTACTCTCTGTATGGGACGGTTTCACGATTGGCATCAACAAACTCAGAGTACACCTGAGGCTTTCATAGCTTCTTCAAGCTCGGCGTGAAACTTTTCGCTGAACGGGGTCAGCGGAAGCCGGATACCTTCTCCTATCATGCCCATACGCTGAAGCGCCCATTTAACCGGAATAGGGTTAGCCTCCAGGAACAGCTTTCGGTTCAAAGGCATTAGCAGCTCATTCAACCGCTCTGTTTCTTCCTGGTTGCCTGCGGTGGCCGCTGCACACAACTCGGCCATACCTTTCGGTGCCACGTTAGCAGTCACCGAGACATTCCCCTGCGCGCCTGCCAGCATCAGATCAGCGGCGGTGGCATCATCACCCGAATAAACAGCCAGTCGGCCATCAAGCGCTTCTATCAGTTCTGCACCCCGGGGAATATTGCCGGTGGCATCCTTTATGGCAACAATATTCGGAATATCGGCCAGGCGTAAAACGGTTTCATTAAGCATGTCGCAAGCGGTTCGCCCGGGTACGTTGTAGAGCATCTGACTAAAACCAGGCACGGCTTCTGCAATGGTTTTATAGTGCTGGTAAAGGCCTTCCTGCGTTGGCTTGTTGTAATAAGGTACAACCAGCAAACAGGCGTCTGCGCCGAGCTTATACGCTTCTGTGGTTAGCTCTATGGCCTCACGGGTGCTGTTGCCACCACTGCCGGCAATGACAGAGATCCGCCCGTTAACCCGTTTAACGATGTGACCAATTACCCGGCAGTGCTCTTTCTGATCGAGCGTTGCAGATTCGCCAGTGGTCCCAACAGCCACAATACCGTTGGTGCCGTTCTCAATATGAAAATCCACCAGCTTGTCCAGATCCTCCCAGTGAATGTCACCGTTTGGATGCATGGGCGTGACCAGTGCGACAAGGCTACCCGTAATCATAAAAGCTCCGTCCGAATAAAATGGATATGGTAATGTTGGGCACTAACTGACACAAGGAAATTAAATTACACCTCATCCGGAGCCGTTGAGGCAACAGGCCTCTTTACTGGCCAGGCAAAAAACACGGCTTTCAACATGGTCGCCAGCGGAATGGCAAAGAAAACACCCCACAAACCCCAGATCCCGCCAAAGAATAGCACCGAAATGATAATGACAACCGGGTGCAGGTTGTTCACCTCCGAGAACAGTACCGGAACCAACACGTTGCCATCCAGCGCCTGAATCAATCCATAGACAACCATCACCCAGATAAAATGGCTACCCCAGCCGAAGGCAAATAGCGCAATCACTGCAACCGGGATGGTTACCACGGCCGCGCCGATGTATGGAATGACAACGCTCAGGCCCACCAGCAGCGAAAGCAAGGCTGCATAGGGCATGCCCATAAGCTTGAGCGCGACATAGGTTGCGCCGCCAACGATCAGAATCTCCAGGGCCTTGCCCCGCACATAGTTGGCACACTGCAAGTTCACCTCATGCCAGATTTGCAGCATCATTGGACGTTGCGGCGGTAACAGCTTGGAGATAGCGCCAAGCAGAACTTCCCGGTCTTTCAGAAAGAAGAACACCAGAATGGGCACAAGCACAATGTATATCAGCAATGCGACCAAATCGGGGATACTGGACAGCGAAAAAGACACCAACCACTGGGTCATCTGCCCTACTTCCGTATTCACCTGGTCGTAGAGATTGCTCACTGTTTGGGTTGAGATAATGTGCGGATACTCTTCGGGCAGCAGCTCCAAATAGGATTGCAACTCACCGATAATGCGCGGGGCCTCGCCTGCCAGGTTGCTGACCTGAGTCCAGATCAGTGGCAACAGGCCGAAGATGAACCCTACCAGCACGCCAAGAAATACTAAAAACACCCCCAGTATGGCTATGCCCTCTGGCACGCCGAGGGTGTTAAGCCGGGTAACCAGGCCCTGTAGAATAAACGCGACGATAAGAGAGGCAATCGCCGGAGCAAGTATGGCACCAAACCAGATGACAAAAATGGTGCCGATCACCAGAATCAGGAAAAGAATGACGGCTTCGTCGTCTGAAAAGTATTTGTGCGCAAGACCGCGTAAAATTCTGACCATTAAGGACTCCGGAAATTAGCCGCCGCACTTTATCACAAAGCAGTACTGACCATCAGTTTCTGAGGAATTCACCAGGCAGTGGCGGGATAGCGCCAAAAAAGCCGGAATATCACGAGCGGAGCCCGCGTCAGTGGCAATCACCTCAAGCATTTCGCCGGGAGACATACCATTAAGCGCCAGTTTTGTTTTCAGCAAGGGCATTGGGCAGCGAAGCCCTGACGTATCCAGTGTACGATCAGCCATATAAAAGATGCACCATTACAAGACATGGAATTCGCAAGGCGGCATTATGCCCCCAGTGATACGGTATTGCATCACAATACCTGTTAATCCGCAGATCCGGGGTTTTAACGGAACTTCGATTGTAATCTGCTGTAACAGAAGTGATTGAAATCAGGAGCACACAGCATTACATGATTAACGTTCTTATAACATTTTACGGTTACCGAAAGCTCTCGATAGCGGTAGCTTTTGCTTTTTTGCTGGCCTCAAGCTCCTTTTCTGCAGCACAGGAGGTCGGTCTGCCGAACATCGGGGGCACGGGCGGTGGCCTTATATCCGGCCACCAGGAGAGCGATATCGGGCAGCAGGTTATGGTTTCGATTCGCCGGTCGGCTCCACGCATAACCGACCCGTTAACCTACGACTATCTGAGCTCCGTTATTTATCGGCTCGTACCCTCTGCCCCACTGGAAAACCGCAATCTCACTCTTGCCCTGATAGACAGTCCCGCTATCAACGCGTTTGCAGTACCAGGGGGTATTGTTGGCGTAAATGGCGGGTTGTTTCTTAACGCTGCCACAGAGCAGCAATTTGCATCGGTACTAGCCCACGAGCTTGCTCACCTGAGCCAAAGGCATTTTGCTCGCCGGCTGGAGCAGCAAGAAACCAGCGCACCGCTAACCATCGCCGGAATGATCGCTGGCATTGTGCTTTCCGCAGTTACGCAATCCGATATTGGCATTGCCGCCATTGCCGGCACACAGGCTTTTGCCATACAAAATATGTTGGCATACAGCCGTTCCCACGAGCAGGAGGCAGACCGGGTTGGGCTGGATATCCTGGCAACCGCAGGCATGGACCCTCGGGGAATGCCTGAAATGTTTGAAATCATGATGCGACAAAACCGGCTGCAGGGGAACAATATGCCGGAGTACCTCTCAACCCACCCTCTTACCCAGAATCGTGTAGCAGATACTCGAAACCGTGCGGAGCAATATCCCGAAAAAACCATTCGAGACGCGCAGGAGTACCATTTGATACGTAGCCGCCTGCAGGTGCACTACGCGGCTTCGCCAGACATTGCTGTGGATACTTTTGAAAGCCATCTGGAGAAACCGGAAGCACAAGGCAACGAGGCTATTCGCTACGGCCTGGCATGCGCTTATCTGAGTAACAAACAACCTGAAAAAGCCGCGGGCATCATCAACGAGTTGCTAGCCAATAACCCCGGACGGATCACTTTTAAGGTCACACTGGCGGAGATTCGGATTCAGGAGAAAAAGCTCAGTGAAGCGCGATCATTGCTAAAAGAAGCGCTAAGCCGAAATCCGGATAACTATCCTATTACCTCCAGCCTTGCAGATGTGGAGATTGCCGCGGGCAATGGCACTCGGGCTGCAGAGTATCTTAAACAACTGGCTCGCAGAATGCCGCAGCAAGAGTCACTGTGGCTACGCTTGGCAGAGGCCGAAGGCATGGCCAGAAACATTGTGGGAGTTCACCGCGCCCGGGCAGAATACAACGCCCTTATGGGGGACCTGGAATCGGCCCAGAGGCAGCTACGGCAAGCTCAGGAGAAACTGCCAGCAGGCTCAGCCCAACGGCAGGTAGTTAGTGAGCGGCTGAGCGAGATCACCAGCCGCCTTCAAATGCGCAGAAACAGCTAGCCTCAGGCGTTACCGGCCGCTTTCAGATTCATCCCGGAGGTGAAATCCAGCATGCGCCTCAATGGCCTGAGCGCGGCCTCCCGGGTGTCTGAATCCACGAACACTTCCTGATCACCATTCTCAATCACCTGAAGCAGGTTTTCCAGGCCGTTCATGGCCATCCATGGGCACTGAGCGCAGCTACGGCACGTAGCACCATCACCAGCGGTAGGCGCTTCAATGAGCGTCTTGTTGGGCGCTAACTGCTGCATTTTATAAAAAATGCCATTGTCTGTAGCGACAATAAACTGCTGGTTTGGCAGGTTTTGCACTGCATGAATCAGCTGCGACGTTGAGCCAACTACGTCTGCCATTTCAACCACGGCATCTGGAGATTCCGGGTGAACCAGAATCGCCGCGTCCGGATAGAGAGCCCTGAGATCCTCCAAGCCACGATATTTGAACTCTTCATGCACAATGCATGAGCCGTCCCACAGCAGCATATCTGCGCCGGTGGTTTTTTGTACGTAATGCCCCAGATGCTTGTCGGGGGCCCATAAAATTTTCTCTCCCCTGGCGTCAAGGTCCTCTACGATTGCCTGGGCACAGCTAGACGTTACCACCCAGTCTGCCCGGGCTTTTACAGCGGCAGAGGTGTTGGCATAAACAACAACAGTGCGGTCACTGTGCTCATCGCAATAGGCCTGAAACTCGTCAGCAGGACACCCGACATCCAAAGAGCAGGTTGCCTCAAGAGTGGGCATCAACACCCGCTTTTCAGGATTCAGGATTTTGGCGGTTTCACCCATAAAGCGAACACCGGCCACAACCACGGTCGACGCGGGATGCTGGTTCCCGAAACGAGCCATTTCAAGGGAATCTGCGACACAGCCGCCACTTTCCTCAGCAAGCCGCTGAATGTCGGGATCTACGTAATAGTGCGCCACAAGTACGGCGTCTTTTTCCTTGAGGGCAGCCTTTATACGGGCTTCAAGCTGCGCCTTCTCGTCAGCGCTAAGAGGCTTGGGCTCCGCCGCATGGGCCAAGTGTTCCTGAACAAGGATTCGGTCTTCAGCTTTAGTCATGTACGGATACTCTCAGTTACTTTCTGCCCCGAGTATATCATTTCAAACACGGGTAGCACTGCATGGACAATACTGCGCCGGGCAAATACGGCTTTTCTGACGGCTAAATGAACAGGTATCGAGTAGGAGGGGGAGTTGCCTCCCCCGTCCTCTCACACCACCGGGCATACGG
>NZ_JBQDCO010000028.1:0-48115 GCF_052091845.1 Marinobacter sp.
AGCAACGCAATGGTCGTAAGCTGAAAAGGCGGAACCGAACTGGCTAAATCCACCAGTAAAGGCGCACCGGCCCAGAGCACAACGGCAAAAAGGGCGGCAATAATACTGATAATAAGCGGGCGAGATGTGTGTGTGATTGCTTGCACCGTTGTAACTCCTGTTGATGTAGGTGAATGGATTCGACAGTGATAGGTTAACCACTTAACATTCATCACAACATCAATGGTTTTTGATAGATAACATCAACGGGATTGATATATTGAGACAACGGGTACTGGATTTGAACATGCTGCTGACTCTGGTGACCATTGCAGACACCGGCACCGTAACCGCAGCCGCAGAACGGCTGGCTTACACCCAGTCCACCGTGAGTATGCAGTTAAATCGCCTGGAAGCGGCGCTTGGCGTGCCGCTCCACGAGCGGGATGGGCGGCGTATAAGGTTTACAGCCGAGGGCCAAAAACTCGTCGGCTACGCCAGAAAAATGCTGGAACTGAATAACGAAGCCGTTGATGATGTACAGCAGCAACAGGTGTCCGGGGAGCTGAATCTGGGCATTCCCGAAGACTACGCGTTTTTGCTTACCTCGGTATTATCCCACTTCAACCGGCTGTTTCCGGCGGTACAACTACAGGTAACCTGCAGATCCAGTGTAGAACTGGTGAAACAGGTCCAGGCCGGCACCATGGATTTGGCCGTGGTGACACGGCAGGTGCGGTCGCCCGGAGGCGAAGTTATCCTGCGCGAGCCACTAATGTGGGCCGTCGGCGCCAATGCCCAGCCTTCACTCACCGACCCAATTCCCCTGGCACTGTACTCACCCGGTGCAGACGTATTCCGGGATGTGGCCGAAGAAGCTTTGGCTGGCGCTGGCCGGGATTGGCGCATGGCCTATTCCAGCCAGTCCATGACCGGTTTAATGCCTGTGGTTGCAGCTGGGCTGGCTGTGGTTGTGGTGACCCGGAACATGCTCACTCCGCAACTGCGGGTGCTGGATGAACGCAGCGGCATGCCCGCGTTACAGTCAGTAGAAATTGCCCTGCACCGGCCCTCGGGCCGGCCATCAGAGCCGGTAAAACAACTGGCAGAACTGATTCGGAGCCACTTATCGACAAGTGATTAGCCCACGCCAAGAGTTTTAGAAAGTTGCACAACCATTAGCGTGGCCCTAGGCTACGTTAAAAACCCAACCAAGCCAGTCATGGAATGAATCCTATGTATGATCCAACGCACTTCACGCTCAAAGACCAGGTTGCTGTTGTTACGGGCGCAGGCGCAGGTATCGGCCGAGCCATTGCAGAAACCTTCGCGGCGGCCGGTGCAGCGGTTATGGTCAGCGACCTTGACGCCGAAACGGCCAACGCCGTTGCCAGAGTCATCGAAGCGCAAGGTGGCAAGGCATCCGGAATCGCCTGTGATGTCACCAAGGAAGAAGACCTTGTCGCGCTGGTGAACCAAACCGCAGAGACCTTCGGCAAACTGACCATTGTTGTCAGTAATGCCGGCGGCGGTGGACCCCAGCCTTTCGACATGCCCATGGACAACTTTCGCCGCGCCTACGATCTGAACGTATTCTCGCTGTTCCGCCTGGCCCAGCTAGCGGTGCCCGAAATGGAGAAAGCCGGGGGTGGCGCAATCCTGGCCATCACATCCATGTCTGCCGAGAACAAGAACAAGCGTATGGCCTCTTACGGTTCTTCAAAGGCCGCGACCAGCCACCTCGTTCGCAATATTGCCTTCGATCTGGGCCCCAAGGGCATTCGCGTGAACGCCATAGCTCCCGGGGCTACGCGCACCGACGCTCTGAAATCCGTGTTGAACGACGACATAGAGAAAAAGATGTTGGAGCACACTCCCATTAACCGGCTGGGCGAACCCCAGGACATGGCTAATGCCGCCCTGTTTCTGTGCTCACCCGCTGCCAGCTGGGTCGATGGGCAGATTCTTACGGTATCCGGCGGTGGCGTTCAGGAATTGGATTAATCGGTAAACACTCAAAGCTTGCCATTGGCAGGCGCAACCGTGCGCCTGCCCGGCTCATAAGATAAAAGTGACGCCCAAACAAGCGTAGCTGCAAAACGCTCGCAGTTACGCTTGTCACAGCAGCGCTTGCAGAAGGAAACAGCATGACTCACTCCCCTGTCATTCCCGCCATGCCCCAGGGAAAGATCATTCAGGGCGCTGCATTGAACGGTCTCATCAACGCACTTGTTAACGGCATCATCCAGATTTTCATACTGTGGGGTAACGCCCCGATCCCCATCTCGGTGGATGGCATCACAAACGACAGTCAAACGGTGCTGGGCTCGGCTGTGCCGCTGGCGGTGTCCCTGGCCATGATTCTCACCGTTGTCACTTACATAACATTGAAGGTACCCAAACGCCGGTTCGTGCCCACGGTGCTGTGGCTCACTTTCAAGCACGGCATGTTTGCCTTTGGTGTGTGCGTGACAGGTGCAGTGATATGGCAAAGGGTTATGGGATCCGTGCCCGTCTCGCTCACCATGGCGGTGTTGGTGCTGGCCGTAATTGCCGGTCTTGTGGCGAGCGTGGTTAACTACATGACTCTTCGTGCAAGCCTGCTACCAAGGTAGCAGCCAGACAGGCCCTGTCATGCCCAGACAACCAGGCAGGGCTCACTCTGCCTTTCGGGGTTTCAACGCCTTGTAACGCTCCTCTAGCTCAGCACGAATCTCACGACGCTGCTGGCCATTAGTGAAGCGCCTGATTTCATCCTCAGTACAGGGTTCAAGTGTGGGCACTTTTACCGCTGCCCCACGCTCGTCCACCGCCACCATCGTAAAAAAACAACTATTGGTGTGCCTGACCAGCTTTTCACTGATGTTTTCTGTGATCACTTTAATGCCCACCTCCATTGAGGTGTTACCGGTGTAATTAACGCTGGCCAGAAACGTAACCAACTCTCCCACATGGATAGGCTGCCGAAATGTTACCTGGTCAACCGACAGGGTAACCACATAATGGCCTGCATAGCGGCTGGCACAGGCATAGGCCACTTCATCAAGGTATTTAAGCAGGGTGCCACCGTGCACGTTGCCAGAAAAGTTGGCCTTATCCGGTGTCATTAGCACTGTCATGGTGAGTGTTGCGGAACCGAGTGTCATAGCGCTCTCTTGGTTAACGAACATTTTAACAAAACCTCAGAGAGAGCCCGGAGCGCCCCACTCGAGGAAAACAACGCCCTGCCCCTCAGGAAAACGGCGAAGGCGCTGCTTTAAACTCCGCATAAAGCTCTGGATAATCCTCCCGGAGCCGTGACAGGTTTTCTTGTGCGCCGTCTGGCAACATGTCCAGCAAAGCCTCTTGTTGTGCATCGGTTAAATGCTCACGAAGGAATGGAAACAACTGTTCACGCTCGGCATGCAGGTAAGCCAGGTGGGCATCAAGATAGGTTTTCAGATCGTCGATGAAACGCTCCATGGGCACCACGGCGTCTAACAGAATCATGTCTATGGTCTCGGAAAGTTCGTTCAGTCGCTCACGCAGCGCCTGGTAATCCTCAGCCAGCCTATGACTCAATGCCTCGGCTTCAGGTTCCCGAGCCAGTAAATGCTCGGTGTAAAGGCGCTCCAGCGGCATGATAAAGCCGTCCATGTAGTCCAGAATGTAGTCCACAACCTCACGTATCAGATGAAAATCCGGGCGCTCGCCCTGCTCTAGAGTGTTGTGCCGGAGCAAGAGTATGTGCAGCAACCGCGCCATGTTGGCATGATCGCGACGCAATTGGTTAAGAGTAGCCATGATAAAACATCCTTTTTGGTGGTTCGTGTCGTGGTTATCTCACACTATCAACAATAGCGGATTCAACAGTAGACAACAGGCCACCATGGCCCACTTCTGTTGAACGATATTCTCTGAGTCCCATACTGGATTGTTCACTATTGTAATACCAGATTCAGCAAGCGTCGTGAAAATTTCCTGGGCGAGCCAAACAGGCACGGCGCAACACCCTCCCGGGGCGACGCCAGCCTCCCGCTTGCTCATTCAGAGTGCCTGACCTATGTTGAAATGACTACGCCAGAGTAGAGTGTATGAGTTTGCGGTCTTTAACGTTGTCTTTGCTGGCGTCAGAAAATAAACACAAAATAACAAGAGACCCTGCGCATATGATAACCAAGACGCTTTCACGTATCGCCTTGCTGGCTGCTTTGCCGTTGGCAATGGCTGCT
The DNA here is from genome assembly GCF_052091845.1 of Marinobacter sp. GTDB lineage: Bacteria > Pseudomonadota > Gammaproteobacteria > Pseudomonadales > Oleiphilaceae > Marinobacter. The sequence goes on from NZ_JBQDCO010000028.1 coordinate 4,191, forward strand.
GTACCGGCACAAGCCAATGAAATGGCAATTGCCACTATTTTGCCTGAAAACATGAGTAACAACTCAATCTACCCCGCGTTAATACGTTTCAAGGATTTGGTCGAGTCGCGCACCGACGGTGAGGTTACGGTCAATATCTTTGGTAACAGCCAACTGGGCTCTGAAGTAGATACCGCCAAGGAAGTTCAGGGCGGTCGCACCCTTCAGTCCACGATTATCACCACGGGCGCCATGTCGTCCTACTATGACGATTACCAGCTGATGACAGCCCCCTTCATATTCGATAACTGGCGCCAGGCCTGGGCTTTTCTCGATGGTAAGTGGTTTGCCGATTTGATGTCCGGCACGGTTGAAGAAACCAATATGCGTTATCTGGGCACCTTCGATGACGGCGGCGGCTTTGTGGCCTTCACCAACAACGAGCACCTCATCAAAACAGTGGAAGACCTTGAAGGGCTAAACATTCGCACCGAGGAGAATCCCGGGCACGTCGCGATCATGAAGGCGCTGGGCGCCTCTGCCACGCCGCTGCCTTGGGGTGAAGTGATTACCGCGCTTGAAACCGGGCTGGCTGATGGTCAGTTCAACGCAACGGTGCTCAATACAACCTTCAACTTCCACGAAGTAACGGATTACACCACCCTGACCGGCCACGTTTACAACAGCGCCGCCTGGCTGATCAGCGAGAACTGGTACCAGAATCTGACGGATGAGCAGCAAGAAGTGATTGTGACCTCCGCGCGGGAAGCCATCGCTATAGGGCACGGCATGTCTGCAGCACTGGCAACAGCCGGTTGGCTGGAATCCTGCGAGACCTTTAAGGACTGCTACCTGATGCCCGCCGAAGAGCGCGAGCGCATGGCAGAGATCGCGCGCCCTGCCTGGAAAAAATGGATCGTGAACGACTTTGGCATCGACGCTGAAAAGGTCGATGCTTTCCTTGCAGAGGTCAAGCGTGTCGGGGAAGAAGTGAAGGAGTCGGACATGGCCAAATACGGTGCAGAGCACACAGGCAGTGACAATTGACATCGCTCGCCCATCCATCGGCCGGCCCCGTGCTTCGGGTCGGCCGATGTTGCTTGTAAGGTGCCTTGATGCAACTCCTTCAGCCTCTTCGCCAACTGAGTGACCGGGTAAACCAGGCGGCGATTGTGGCCTGTGTAACCTGCGTGCTTGTCATGCTGGGCATCTCGTTCACGGCTTTTATTTATAAACTGGTCACCGGCAGCAGCCTCAGCTGGACCTATTCACTGGCCCGACTTTTCCTGCCCTGGATCGGCTTCCTCTCCATGACAATCTCATTGCGCTACGGTGAACATGTGGCCATGACGTTGTTGGTTCGCAGCCTGCCCCGAATATTACGGACATTTTCCGCGGCCCTGTGTCTGGTCATAATCGCGGTGTTTGGGATCCTGCTGCTTTGGTACGGATGGAACTATTTCACGAGCGCAAACCAGATTTACATGGTTTCTGACCAGATCCAGGTTTCCGCCAAATTTACCGCGATCGTAGTGCCAATCAGTGGCGCTATCATTTTGCTGCACCTGGTACAGGGCTTCGACCTGCTCGAGCATTTCATCGATGACGACGCGCTGATTGATGAATATATTGGAGCCAGGAACACGGAGAAGCGCTCATGATACCTGCGATTATTGTGTTTGTGGTGCTTCTGCTTATCGGTATGCCGGTGGCCATTGTGATGGCACTTTCCGGTCTGGCCGGTGGCTTTTCCATGGGTGGCGAGTACATGCTCAGCATTATTGCTGACCGCATGTTTGCCGGCGTCTCGGGTTTCATGCTCATTGCGGTGCCCTATTTTATCTTCACCGCTGAACTAATGAACCAGGGCGGCCTGACCCAGAAGCTGATCGACTTCAATAATGCGCTTTTTGGCCGGGTGCGCGGAGCGCTGTCGCACGTCAATATTTCAGTGTCTGTATTCTTTGCCGGCCTGACCGGCGCAGCAATCACCGATACCGTAGCGATCGGTAAAATCATGATCCCCGAAATGCAAAAACAAGGCTATGACGCCGAGTATGCCGCGGCGATTACCGCCTGTTCGTCCATTATCGGCCCGATTATTCCACCCAGCGTCGTGATGGTGATTTATGCCACCCTGTTGCGTGACATTTCGGTTATCGACCTGTTTGCCGGCGGCATCATTCCCGGCCTTTTGATGGCCTTGGCGTTACTCGCGGTAAGCTTTTTCCTAGCCTGGAGGCGGGGCTATCCCAAGCAGGCACCCACGCCGCTCAAGGTGGCAGGAATGGCTTTTCTGATGGCTTTGCCAGCGATGTTCGTGCCATTGATTATTCTTGGCGGGATTCTGTCGGGGCTGACGACGATCACCGAAGCTTCCGGTTTTGCGGCGGTTTATGCCATCGTTATTGGCCTGGTGCTCTATCGCAACCTCACCTGGAAAAAGATCTGGCACGCACTGATGGTAACTGTACGCTTCTCGGGCGTGGTGTTCTTCCTGCTGGCAACCTCAGCAGTGCTTGGCTGGTTTGTGACCCGCTCAGGTATCGCCCGTGACGCGGCTGAGCTGATTACCACCTTCAGCAACTCAATGTTTATCCAGCTACTGTTGGTATGCGCGCTGTTGCTGCTGGTAGGAACCGTAATGGATGTGCTGCCAGCACTTGTTGTGGTGGCGCCGGTGCTGGTACCAGCGATGGTTCAGCTGGGTGTGGACCCACTGCACTTTGCAATTCTGATGATCGTGGTGCTCAATATCGCCAACGTCACGCCCCCAGTGGGGATGACGCTCATGACAGCGTCCCGGATCGCCAACGTGCCTTTCGAGCGGGCGATTATTGCCTCACTGCCATTTTACCTCGCCTTTGCAGCGGTGATTCTGCTGCTGGTAGCGTTCCCGATACTTTCAACCTGGGTACCCTCGCTGCTCTAGTGAGGGGCCCTCACGTTGGGGCGGATCCGCTTTCCTGATAGAATCTGCGGTTCAAACAGGCACTACCGAGCAATGCATGACCAACAAGGCCCCCTCAGAATTGAATTTGTTCCCATCTCGCCGTTTCAGCGTGGCCCCGATGATGGACTGGACCACGCCGCATTACCGTTATCTGGCCCGCCTGCTAAGCAAGCACACCCTGCTTTACACCGAAATGGTTACCACTGGCGCGCTTATTCACGGCGATACAGAGCGGTTTCTGCGCCACAACGCTGCCGAATACCCGCTGGCATTGCAGCTTGGCGGCAGCGATGCGAATGACCTGGCTAAATGCGCGCGGCTGGCTGAGCAATTTGGTTTCAGCGAGGTAAACCTGAACGTTGGCTGCCCCAGCGACCGGGTACAGAACAATATGATCGGTGCCTGTTTGATGGAGCACCCGGATAAGGTAGCCGAGGGCGTTCGGGCAATGATTGAGGCCACCCGTCTGCCGGTTACGGTTAAACATCGCATAGGTATTAATGGCCGGGAGTCCTGGGAAGATCTGTGCGACTTTATAGACAAAGTCAGCGAAGCCGGCTGCCAAACGTTTATTGTGCATGCCCGCATTGCGGTTCTTGAAGGCTTAAGCCCCAAGGAAAACCGGGACGTGCCACCGTTAAAGTACGATTGGGTATACCAGCTTAAGCAGAGGTATCCGCACCTTGAGATTATTATTAACGGCGGCATCAAAACGTTTGCCGAATGTCACGAGCACCTGGCGCGCACAGATGGCGTGATGCTGGGCCGCGAGGCTTATCACAACCCCTGGCTTTTGACCGATGTAGATCAGGAATTTTTCGGCGGCGAGCCGGCTCTTGCTTCACGTCATGAGATGCTGGAAGCCATGTATCCGTTTATTCAGAGCGAACTGGATCGCGGCGTGTACCTTGCACACATGTCCCGACACTTGCTTGGGCTGTTCCACGGCATGCCCGGCGGCCGGCTTTTCCGCCGCTACATTAGTGAAAATGCTCACAAATCCGGGGCTGGCATTGAGGTTATTCAAACAGCTCTTCAAAAGGTACGGGAGCAGGAGCAGATCGCATTAGCCAAAGCGTCTGCCAGTGTTTAGCCACTGCTTTACCACTGCGTGGTCGCTGGATTAACGCAGTATTGCCAAAACCTTACTTTTTGCTGTCTTGTTCCTGCCTTTACAGCCCGCTATTGTAGAGGTACAGGACGCGCCCGGGACCGGGTGCGCAAAACTATCAACCGGGACGACAGTGCGAATGACCAACAAGCTTGACCAACTCAAAACCATGACCACCGTAGTGGCAGATACTGGCGATTTAGATGCGATTGCCCAATGGCGACCCGAGGATGCGACAACCAACCCGTCGCTATTGCTGAAGGCAGCGGCATCCGAGGCCTACAGACCAATGCTTGAAAGAGCCGTTGCCCTGGCCCAAAGGCAGGGCGGCTCAAGCGCCGAGCAGTTAACCATGGCAACCGACATGTTGGCGGTTTTGGCAGGGCAGGAAATACTGAGCCTGATACCGGGCGTGGTGTCTACCGAAGTGGATGCGCGGCTCTCATTTGATACAGAAGCCACTCTCAAGCGGGCGCGGCGCTTGATAGCGCTCTACGATCAACAGGGGGTAGATACCAGCCGGGTTCTGATCAAGATCGCCTCTACCTGGGAAGGTATTCGTGCCGCTGAAATTCTTGAACAGGAAGGTATTCGCTGCAATCTCACGCTTTTGTTTTCCTTCGTGCAGGCAGCCGCTTGTGCACAAGCCGGGGCATTCCTGGTTTCGCCGTTTGTAGGGCGCATACTTGACTGGCACCTGGCTAACAGTGGCCGCGACCAGTTCCCTGCAGCCGAAGATCCGGGCGTGCTGTCGGTTGCTCGCATCTACAATTACTATAAAGCCAACAGGTTCAATACGGTTGTTATGGGCGCAAGCTTCCGCAACCTTGGCGAAATAGAGATGCTGTCAGGCTGCGACCGGCTGACCATCAGCCCGGCGCTACTGCAAGAGCTGAAAGATGACACAGGCCCTCTGAAGCAACAACTTTCAGCAACCGGCGCTTCCTCTTCGGATGGCTTCGGGGCGCTGGATGAAAAACTGTTCCGTTGGGAGTCAAACGAGGATGCCATGGCTACAGAAAAACTGGCCGATGGTATCCGTCGCTTTACCGCAGATCAGATTGCACTGGAGAACCAGGTTCGCCAACTGGCCATGAAAGCAGCCTGACTCTAAACGCACGTTCAACACACCAAAATAGCCGTATCAGATTATGATCGAAAGCCTGAAAAAACTGTTCAGCACAGCGGAAACAGAGCATCACAAACCCGATGCGCACCACATCGCGGTTGCTGCCACCGCTTTGATGGTGCAGCTTGCGCAGGTCGATAGTGATCAGGATGAGCGAGAGCTACAGGCCATTATCGATTGCTCAGTGAAAGTGCATAATTTATCCCGGGAGGAAGCCAAAGAGATTCTTGATCAGGCGATGACCCAGGCGCAAAGCGCCACATCCCTGTATGAATTTACCGGGCAGATCAATGAGGTTCTGGATCAGGAAGACAAACAGGCATTGCTGGAAGACATCTGGCGCGTGGCTCTTGCCGACGACCGTATCGACAAATACGAAGAGCATCTTGTTCGCCGGATTGCAGACCTGATGCACCTTAATCACCGGGAATTTATGCAGGCGCGACACAGGGCCGAAAGCTGAAGCTTTTAGCCTGCATGTAACGAGGGAGCCACCATGCTAGCCATTCTTCACCCAGATACTCCGCTGGACAGCGAAGCCTATCGCCAAACCATGCATTACCTGGAACACTTGCCGGGTGTCACGGTGCGAGTACACGAGATTCAGGGTACCAAACAGCGACTGACCGAAATATACCTGCTGGGCGACACCAAGCCGCTCGACATGGAAGAGGTAGAAGCCCTGCCCGCTGTTGAGCGTGCTATCCGAATATCCGACGATTACCGGGTGCTGGGGCGTCACAAGGATGACAACCGGCAAACGGGCTTCAGCTACAATGGGGTCGATTTTAACCAGTCGAACCTGAATATTTTTGCCGGGCTTTGCGCTGTGGATGTGCCAGAACATGTTGAAATGATGCTGAAAGCTCTGGAAGAAAACGGCCAGGTTTGTACGCGCATGGGGGCTTACAAACCACGCACCAACCCCTATTCATTTCAGGGCCACGGCAAGGGCTGCCTGCCATGGGTGTTTGAGAAGGCAGGCAAACACGGCATTAAAGTGGTTGCCATGGAGATCACCCATGAAAGCCACATTGAAGAAATAGATAACTGCCTGGAAAAGCTCGGCCGGCCCACCGGCGTTATGCTTCAGGTGGGCACCCGAAACACCCAGAACTTTGAGCTTTTGAAAGCCATTGGCCGTCAGAGCACTTATCCGGTACTGCTAAAGCGCGGGTTTGGCATTACATTGAACGAATCCCTGAACGCGGCGGAGTATCTGGCCAGCGAGGGCAACGCAAACGTTATCTTTTGCCTGCGCGGCATGAAAACCGAGGCCGGCCAACCGCACCGAAACATGGTGGATTTCGCCCACGTACCCACGGTTAAGCGGCTAACGCGCATGCCGGTATGCATTGATCCGTCTCACTCCGTGGGTACGCGCGCGAAAGCACCCGATGGTATTCTGGATGTGATGCACGCAACCGCACAGGGCGTTGTTTCAGGGGCGAACATGGTGCTGGTAGACTTCCACCCGAAACCGGAGAAAGCACTGGTCGATGGGCCTCAGGCACTTCTTATGGAAGAACTGCCAGCCTACCTGGAAGATATACAGCTATGCCACGACACGTGGAATAAGCGCCAAGCCATTTACCAACGTTTGAAAAGGTGAAACACCCGAATGATCGTGTACGGACACCGGGGCGCCAAAGGTGAAGCCCCTGAAAACACCCTGCCCGGCTTCAAGTTTGCTTACAAGCAGGGTATTCGTCATTTTGAGCTGGATCTGGTGTTGTCTAAAGACGGCAAGCTCGTTGTGGTGCACGATCTCACAACGGAGCGCACCACAGGCCAAAAGGGCGAAGTGGGCCAGTACACCGCCGCCGAACTTTCCCAAATGGATGCTCGGCGAAACACTCGCCCCTGGCCGAAAAAGACCGGCATCCCCGGGCTGGAAGAGATACTGGATCAGTTTGCCGACGTTGAGCACTTTCAGCTTGAAGTAAAAAAAGATTCCCGCGCGCGGCTCAACATTCTCTGTAACCGTCTTACAGAAGTGATTCAAAGCCGAAATCTTTACCAATCGGCCGCGATCACTTCCTCCGATACGTGGTTTTTAAAAGAGATTCGCAGAAGAAACAAGCATATTCGTACCGGGTTGGTATCAGAACGACGATTTCCACGGCCCATCGGCCTGGCAGCGCGCCTGGGTTGTGAATATCTGTGTATCAATTGGAAGATGTGTTCGAAGGAGCTGGTGGAAACGGCCCACAGAAAAGGTATGCATGTTTCCAGCTGGACGGTTAATGGCATTCAGGACATGCTTCAACTTGAAGCTATGGGCGTAGACAGCATCATTACCGATTACCCGACAAGTGCGCGCATGTTCTTTGATAACCGCGACCGCTCAGCGCCGTCACTGCCTGATCGCCAGGACTGCATAGCGGCGGGCAATGAGGCATTACCCGCCAACTAGGTTTTAACCAACCGAAAACCTGAACCGATTAAAAAATCCGGTTCAGGCCATTCAACGCAGCTACGCGGTAGGCTTCCGCCATGGTTGGATAGTTGAAGGTTGTGTTAATAAAGTAGTTGAGCGAGTTAGCCTCACCCTCCTGGTTCATGATCGCCTGGCCGATGTGAACGATTTCTGCTGCCTGGTCTCCAAAGCAGTGAATGCCCAGAATCTGTCTGGTTTCACGATGGAACAGAATCTTCAACATACCCACTGGCTCGCCGGTAATTTGCGCCCTGGCCAGATCCTTGAAAAAGGCCTGGCCGACTTCATAGGGTACTTTAGCGGCGGTTAGCTCTCGCTCGGTTTGTCCTACGGAGCTGATTTCAGGAATCGTATAAATGCCTGTCGGCACATCGGATACGAACCGGAAGTAATCATCGTTAACGATGTCCGAAGAAGCCGAGCGCCCTTGATCATATGCAGCACTCGCCAAGCTTGGCCAACCGATGACATCGCCTGCGGCGTATATATTTTCTACTTCGGTGCGGTACTGCTCATCAATGGCTAGCTGGCCCCGGCCATTCGGTGTCAGGCCAATGTTCTCAAGCCCCAGGCTATCCGTGTTACCGCTCCGGCCATTACACCAAAGAAACGCATCGGCGCGAATCTTTTTGCCTGATTGCAAAGAGAGAACCACGCCGTGGTCGTCTCCATCAACAGATTCGTACTGCTCATTATGGCGCACCAACACACCGTTGTTGCGCAGGTGATAGCTGAGCGCATCGGAAATTTCGTCGTCGAGGAATGAGAGCAGGCGGCTGCCCGGGTTGATCAGATCCACCTTCACACCAAGGCCGGCAAAGATAGAGGCATACTCCGACCCGATAACACCGGCGCCATATATGATCAGCGTGCGCGGTGTGTGGGACAGGTTCAGTATGGTATCTGAGTTATAAACCCTGTGATGACGAAAATCCACATCAGGCGGCAGATAGGGACGTGAACCAGTAGCAATGATGGCCTGCTTGAAGTGCAGAGTCTCGACGGACTTGTTACCGCGCACTTCCAGCCGATTGTTGTCCAGAAACGATGCACGCCCGTTAATCAGATCCACACGGTTGCGGGAATAGAACTGGGTTCTCAGTTTTACCTGTTTACCAATAACCTTCTGTGCATTCTGCAACACCCGGGGAAATGAAAACCAGCGAGGTTCGCCGATGTCCCGGAACATCTGGTTGGTATTAAAGGTGATAATCTGCTTGACCGAGTGCCGAAGAGCCTTGGAAGGAATTGTTCCCCAATGGGTGCAGTTGCCGCCCACGGTTGGCTTGTCTTCCACGATCGCAACACGCTTGCCACTTTTCGTCGCATTCATGGCCGCACCTTCGCCTGAAGGCCCGGCTCCAATAACGACCACGTCGTAATGATGTTCTGCCATGCGCGCAATGACTCCTTATTTACGTCATGAAAAAACCACTAGGGTTATTTTATATATGTGCCAACGCTTACTGTTTGCGGCCCACGGCACCGGCATCATAAGCCAGATCCTCGGGCGCAACGGCCTCTGAGCCCGCGCGTTGGTTTTCCTCTTCGCACTTTTGCGTGTTACCACCGCAAATATCACAGGATGAGCTGATTCCCAGCGCCCCTATGCCACCGCAGGTGCCACTGATCGGTTTACCACTAAAAATGACGCCAACAGACATGCCGGCTACCAGTAAAACCACAATGGCAAAAACCAGAAGAAAAGTACCCATGTTGCCCTCCCCTTACTGCTTAACGTAAGACGAAAAAGCCGGTGTTTGATGAGACTCAAACCCGCTCTCCGTCCGGATAATAAAATAAGCCGGAATGTTCTCCCGGGTTGCAAGCGTGATTGCCCGCTCATATCCCATGGCTGTAAAACCGGTTGCCAGTGCGTCTGCGCTCATACTGTCGTCGGCAATAACGGTGACCGAAGCCAGGTTATGGGCAATCGGTTTTCCAGTCCTCGGATCTATTGTATGGGAGAAACGCTGCCCTTGTGATTCGTAATAGTTACGATAGTCGCCCGAAGTGGCCAGGGCCATGGAAGGCAAGGTCACAATGCGGTTTACCGTATGCTCTCCACCCTCTGCAGGCTGCTCAATGGCAAGCTTCCACACACTGTCGTCGGGTTTCTTACCCTGGGTGCGCACTTCGCCACCTATTTCCACGAGATAGGCCTTAACGCCCTCGCTGTCCAGGTACCTTGCCACCACATCCACACCATAGCCTTTGGCGATGGCCGAAAGATCAATATACTGCGGCTTCACGGCTTTCACCGCTGGTGGATCAGCCTGCAGTTGCAGGTTTTCAAACCCCGTTGCAGCCAGGGCGCTGGCGAGGGCTTCGTCTGAGGGAATATGCTCGGGCCGTGCATTCGGGCCAAAGCCCCAAAGATTAACCACCGGTCCAATGGTGATATCGAACGCTCCGTCGGTGAGCCGTGAAATCTCATCCGATCTGGCAAGCACCTCAAACAATGGCTCAGAAACCGGAATCCAGTCTGACTGGTCTTCAAGGCGGTTCAATTTCGATAACTCGGAATCGTCCCGCCAGGTTGACATGGACGCATCAACACCGTCCAGGACATTGTCTATACCTTCTGCCAGTGCCTCTAACCGTTCGCGATCTTCTGGCAGTACCACACTGATGTGATAAGTGGTCCCGAACACGGGCCCTGCGATTTCCCAGATTTTTTCATCCGGCTGAAACGAGCAACCCGCCAGGGTCGCCAATACAAGCGTTATCATAACGCCAGCAAAGGCCACCCGGGCGGGCTGTAAAACACGAGATGTCATCTGAGCGGCTTAGCCTCCAAAGTCATCCAGCATAATATTCTCGTCTTCAACGCCCATATCTTTCAGCATCTTGATAACAGATGAGTTCATGATAGGGGGGCCACACATATAGTACTCACAATCTTCCGGAGCTGGGTGATCCTTCAGATACTTGTCGTAAAGCACGTTGTGGATGAAGCCTGTCGGGCCTTCCCAATTGTCTTCAGGCTGCGCGTCAGACAAGGCCACGTGCCATTCGAAGTTGTCATTCTCTTCGGCAAGCATGTCGAAGTCTTCCACGTAGAACATCTCGCGCACACTTCGGGCACCGTACCAAAAGCTGATTTTGCGCTTTGAGTTCAGTCGCTTGAGTTGATCAAAAATGTGTGAGCGCATGGGAGCCATACCCGCACCGCCACCAATGAACACCATTTCGGCTTCGGTTTTCTTGGCAAAGAACTCACCAAACGGCCCCATCACCGTAACCTTGTCACCCGGCTTCAGGCTGAACGTGTAGCTGGACATAATGCCCGGCATGTGATCAGTACCCGGAGGCGGGGTGGCAATACGAATATTGAACTTGAGAACGCCCTTCTCTTCCGGATAGTTCGCCATGGAGTAGGCGCGAATGGTCTCTTCCTTGTTGATCGCCTTGAAGCGCCAGATATCAAGCTTGTCCCAGTCACCGTGGAACTCATCTTCAATATCAAAATCTTTAAAGTCGATTTCGTAAGGATCACACTCAAGCTGCACATAACCACCCGCGCGGAAATCCACTTCCTCGCCTTCTGGCAGCTTCAGTACCAGCTCCTTGATAAAGGTGGCCACGTTATGGTTGGAAGCAACTTCGCATTCCCACTTCTTAACGCCAAAGAATTCTTCGGGCACCTCTATTTTCATGTCCTGCTTAACCGGAACCTGGCAAGACAAGCGCCAACCTTCTTTCTCTTCGCGATTGGTAAAGTGCGTTTTTTCTGTGGCCAGCATGGCGCCGCCGCCGTCAAACACCTTACATTTGCACTGGGCGCAGGTGCCGCCGCCGCCACAAGCAGATGACAGGAAAATACCGCTGCCTGCCAGGGTGCCCAGAAGTTTTCCACCGGCTTCCGTTTTTACGGTATGTTCCGGGTCGTCATTGATCTCGATGGTCACGTCACCGGTGCTTACCAGTTTGGATCTCGCCGCGAGTATGATCGCCACAAGCGCCAGAACGATAACGGTGAACATGACCACACCAAGTGTTATTTCTGTAAACATGGTCTCGCCTTTTTGTTAAACCGAATCACCGGGGTGAATTACAGGGAAATCCCTGAGAACGACATAAAGCCCAGGGACATCAAACCAACCGTAATGAAGGTGATACCCAGGCCACGCAGCCCTTCTGGAACGTCGCTGTACTTCAGTTTTTCACGGATACCGGCCAAAGCAATAATAGCCAAGGCCCAGCCCACACCGGCGCCAAAGCCATAAACCACACTTTCACTGAAGGTATAGTCACGCTCCACCATAAACAGTGCGGCGCCCATAATGGCGCAGTTCACTGTGATCAACGGCAGGAACACACCCAATGCGGAATAAAGCGCCGGGATATATTTGTCCAGAATCATTTCCATAATCTGAACAATGGCTGCAATAACACCAATGTAGGTAATCAGGCCGAGGAAGCTGAGGTCTACATCCGGCAAGCCGGCCCAGGCCAGGGCGCCATCACGAAGGATGTTGTTATAGATCAGGTTGTTAACCGGAACAGTCAGCGTTAAAACCACAACAACGGCAATGCCAAGCCCCGTGGCAGCCTCTATTTTCTTGGAAATGGCGAGGAACGTACACATACCAAGGAAGAACGCGAGCGCCATGTTCTCAATGAAAATAGCTTTGAGAAGCAGGCTGATATAATGCTCCATCAGAAGGCCTCCTTATGGGTATGACGGGACATTTTGTAGTCCTCTTCTTCTACTTGCTCAGGCATCCAGGTGCGTAAGCCCCAGATTGCGAGACCAATGATGAAGAAGGCGCTGGGAGGCAACAGAAGCAAGCCGTTAGTAATGTACCAGCCACCCTCGTTAACCGGGGGCAGAATGGTTACACCAAACAGTGAGCCGGCGCCCAGAAACTCGCGGAAGAATGCCACGAACAGCAGCATGATCGAGTAGCCCATGCCGTTACCAATGCCGTCCAGGAAACTCAGCCAGGGGCCGTTTTTCATGGCGAAGCCTTCGGCGCGGCCCATAACAATACAGTTGGTGATAATCAGACCAACGAATACCGAGAGCTGCTTACTGATCTCATAGGCATAGGCTTTGAGTATCTGATCAACCACAATCACCAGGGAGGCGATAATAGTCATCTGTACGATGATCCGTATGCTGCCCGGTATTTGGGTACGAACCAGCGATACGGCCAGGTTGGCAAATGCGGTCACTGCAATAACCGACAGGCACATAACGATGGTCACGTTCATGCTTGTGGTTACCGCAAGCGCCGAGCAAATACCAAGGATTTGCAGCCCGATTGGGTTGTTACTGAATATAGGTTCGAAAAGAACCTGCTTGGCTGTTACTTCGGCCATGATCAGACCTCCCCTTCACGAAGTTTCTTGAGGAACGGCGCGTAACCCCGGTCACCCATCCAGTAATTCACCAGGTTTTGAACGCCACGACTGGTCAGTGTCGCACCGGAGAGCGCATCAACTTTGTGCTCTTTATCAGCGGCATTGGAGCTAACACCACCTTTTACCAAGCGGATTTGCGGCTTGGTTTTATCTTCATCGTACAGCTCTTTGCCAACCCACTGGGATTTCCAGCGTGGATTATCCACTTCGCCACCCAGGCCCGGGGTCTCAGCATGATCGTAAAAACCCAAACCTTCAATAGTGTTCAAATCCCCTTCCAGAGACATAAACCCGTAAAGCGTAGACCAGAGGCCATAACCATGAACAGGTAGTACCACCCGCTTGACAGTACCATTTTCGCTCAGGGTATAAACCTTGGAAATATTGGGACGACGCTTGATGCCAGCGGTATCTGCCGCAGACAGGATATTGGTGGACATCTCAGGGTCTGAGGTGGCTTTGTACATGTCGTACTTCATTGGATCTTTTACACCCACGAAAGACGGCTCTACATAGTCACCGGTTTCCAGGTCCACCAGGCGCACCTCAAATTGCGAGAATACTTTCTCAATCTCCTCGGCTCCCGCGCCCTCAGGCAGCATGCCTGCTGCCGCCAGGATGTTGGTCTTGATGTCCAGGTTCTGGTTCTTGACCTGGGCCGGGCGAAGCACAACCGCAGCGGTTGATACCACAACAGAGAACACGATGCTCAGCACCAGAGCAACAAGCAGCGTTCTTGGGACAGTTTCTTTACCCTTAGCCACGAGCGAGCCTCCGTTTAACGTTTGCCTGAACCACGTAGTGGTCCATAAGCGGAGCAAAAAGGTTAGCGAACAGAATCGCCAGCATAATGCCTTCCGGGAACGCCGGGTTAACAACCCGGATCAGAATGGTCATCACACCTACGAGAATACCGAAGCACCAGCGACCTGTGTTGGTCATGGAAGCCGAAACCGGGTCGGTTGCCATGAACATCATGCCAAAGGCAAAACCGCCCATAACCAGATGCCAGTGCGCCGGAACGGAGAACATCGGATTGGTATCGGAGCCTACAACGTTCATCAGCACCGCTGTGGCTATCATGCCGATCAGCACGCCCCCCACAATCCGGTAACTGGCTATCCCCATAGCAATCAGGATCAGACCACCTATCATTACTGCCAGCGTAGAAGTTTCACCTATGGAACCCTGGACAGACCCCATAAATGCGTTCATCCAGCCGATGCCATCGTTCAGTGCTTCAAGACCACCGCTCGCAGCAAGGCTCAGGGCGGTTGCGCCACTGAATCCGTCAACCGCTGTCCAGACAGCGTCGCCGGAGATCTGCGCCGGATACGCAAAGTACAGGAATGCACGGCCAGTCAGTGCCGGGTTAAGAAAGTTTTTGCCGGTTCCGCCAAACACTTCCTTACCGATCACCACACCGAATGTAATGCCCAAAGCCACCTGCCATAGAGGAATGGTTGGCGGGCAAATCAGTGCAAACAGAATAGAGGTGACAAAGAAGCCTTCGTTTACTTCGTGACGACGCACAGTTGCGAACAACACTTCCCAAAAGCCACCCACTACGAAGGTCACAAAGTAAACAGGAACAAAGTACGCCATCCCGTATACGAAGTTATCCCAGATACCCGCTCCGGCACCGGTAACGGCAAGCGCCTGAATAAACGCTGTGCGCAGGCCTCCGTCTGCAATGAGTGCATCCGGATTGGACGCCAAAAAACTGTTGGCCTGAAAGCCAATGTTCCACATACCAAAGAACATTGCCGGAAACGCACACAACCATACCGAAATCATGATGCGTTTGAGGTCAATGCCGTCACGCACATGGGAGGTTGTAGAGGTTACCGAACTTGGTGTGTAAAACATGGTATCGGCGGCTTCGTACAGCGCATACCAGCGCTCGTACTTGCCACCTTGTTCAAAATGGTGCTCGATTCCATCGAGAAACTGCCTGATAGCCATCGTATTAGCCCTCGATCTCGATTCGGGTCAGGTTCTCACGGAGAATCGGACCGTATTCATATTTACCCGGGCACACAAACGTGCACAGCGCCAGATCTTCTTCGTCTAATTCCAGAGCGCCGAGCTTCTGAGCCATTTCGGTATCCCCTACAATCAGCGCACGCAGCAACTGAGTGGGCAGGATATCCAGAGGCATCACCTTCTCGTACGAACCAACCGGTACCATGGCACGCTCGCTGCCGTTGGTGGTGGTTGTGAAGTTAAACTTTTTGCTACCAGACAATTTCGACAAATAGATATTCAGGACAGAGAACTTGTCCGTGCCCGGCGACAGCCAGCCCAAAAAGTGCCGTTTATTGCCTTCTTCGAGCAAGGATACCTGATTGGCAAAGCGACCAAGGTAAGCACAGGGGCCTTCGCCGCGGCGGCCACCGAATACAGAACCGGAGATTGCGCGAACGTCGCTGCCAGCCGTGACTTCGCCATCAAGAAGTTCAGGCAGGCTGGCACCCAGGCGAGTACGAACCAGGCGAGGCTTCTGGGCCCTGGGGCCACCAAGTGCAACAATGCGGTCAACGTTCAGTTCGCCCGTAGCAAACAACTGACCAATATCGATCACATCCTGGTAATTAATCGTCCATACGCTCTTGCTGGCAGAAACCGGATCAAGATGGTGGATATGTGTGCCTACGTTTCCGGCAGGGTGCCGGCCGTCAAACTGTTGCACTTCAATGTTGTCGGCTTTGGGAACAGACACATCGGAGCCGGGCCGACCGGTTACAAATACCTTGCCCATGGTAAGCCGGCCCAGAATAGTCAGGCCGTTTTCAAAGGCTGTCGCAGCCTCAGAAATCACAACCGTGGGGTCAGCAGCAAGCGGGTTGGTATCCATAACAGAGACAAATATGGAGTGCGGTGCTGTATCGATAGCCGGTACTTTGCTATAGGGACGGGTTTTGAATGCCGTCCACAAGCCCGACTCGACCAGGTTATCGACCACCTGTTGACGTTCGAGACCTGCGAGATCAGAGTCACTGAAGCGGGCAAAGGTTTCAGCATCATCACCGTCAAGCTCGATGACAATTGACTGAAATACCCGACGCTCTCCGCGATTGATTTCTTTCACCACACCGGCACCGGGTGATGTATAACGAACGCCCTCGGTCTTCTTGTCCGTGAACAGCAGCGTACCGCGCTTAACACGATCTCCTTCTTTAACAGCCATCGTCGGCTTCATGCCGATGTAGTCAAAACCAATTAACGCTGCATGGCGAACTGGTTTTCCGTCTGTGATGGTCTGTTCGGGAGCGCCGCTGATGGGAAGATCCAGGCCTTTTTTGATCTTAATCATTAGCCTCATCCAATCATCAGAAACTATTCTATGGATTAGTAGTGCCCAACTCCAGCGGCCCAGAAGTTCGTTGAGAAACGGGGAGCCAGACATACCCAAAATCGCGCCAATTATAGAGTCTAAGGCAAGCTATTTCCACCTGAAACGAGAACAGGTTTGTACCGGATCGTAAACCGGCGATGGTTAGCAAGAGCCAACAAAAAAGCCCGGCGACTTTCATCGCCGGGCTTTTGGAGCAATTAATGCCCACTCAGACGCCTATCCCTCAGTCGCGCGTGCGCTTCGGGAAGATAGGGTAATTAATGCCCGCCATCTGACTTACAACACGGACTACCTGAGCGCTGTAGCCAAACTCATTGTCGTACCAAACGTATAATATCAATCGCTTACCATCAGCGATCGTGGCCTGCGCATCCACAATGCCGGCGTGGCGCGAGCCTACAAAGTCTGAAGACACAACCTCAGGAGACCTCACAAAATCGATCTGTTTTTGCAGCTCAGAGTGCAAAGCCATCTCGCGCAGGTAGTTATTTACCCCTTCAACATCCACCTCTTTTTCGAGGTTAAGGTTCAGAATGGCCATAGAAACGTTCGGGGTTGGTACCCGAATAGCGTTACCGGTCAGCTTGCCGGTCAGTTCTGGCAGGGCTTTTGAAACAGCTTTTGCTGCCCCTGTCTCGGTAATTACCATGTTCAGCGCGGCACTGCGACCGCGACGACTGCCCTTATGGTAGTTATCGATCAGGTTTTGGTCGTTAGTGTAGGAGTGAACGGTTTCGACGTGGCCGTCTTCAATACCGTATTCGTCGTAAATCGCTTTCAGTACAGGGGTAATCGCGTTGGTCGTGCAAGAGGCCGCAGACAGGATTTTGTCTTCTTCGGTAATCCAGTCGTTATTAATGCCGTAAACAATATTCTTGATATCGCCCTTACCGGGCGCGGTCAGCATAACCCGGCTAACACCCTTGGATTTCAGGTGCAGACCCAGGCCTTCTTCATCGCGCCACTTACCTGTGTTATCAATAACAATGGCGTTATCAATGCCGTACTGGGTGTAATCCACTTTATCCGGGCCATCTGAATAGATCACCTTGATAAAGTTACCGTTAGCGATCAGCGCCGATTCTTCTTCATCTACACGAATGGTGCCGTCAAAGGGCCCGTGAACCGAGTCGCGGCGAAGCAGGCTGGCACGCTTTTGCAGATCGTTGTCTGCGCCGCCCTGACGCACCACAATCGCTCGCAAGCGCAGGTTATTACCGCCACCGGCCTTTTCAATCAGAATGCGGGCGAGCAAGCGGCCGATACGACCAAAGCCGTAAAGCACAACATCTTTAGTGCCGTTATTGGCGTCTTCTTCCGACTGGGCGTGGTACTGACCAACCACTGAGCCAATTTCCTTGCCAAGAAACTCGGCCAGATCACCGCCCGTCTCCTTGAACTTTACAGCCAGCTTCCCGATATCTATGTGCGCACGCCCAAGCTCCATGGTATCCATGGCCTGAAGTATTGGCAGGGTGTCGTGCACGGACAGCTCGCCGTCCTCTACCTGACGCACAAACCTGTGGGCGCGAATAATATCGATAACCGATTGGTTAATGATGGAACGGCCGTATACGGAGGTAACAATGTTGTTTTTCCGGTATAGGCGGCCGATCAGCGGAATCATAGCCTCCGCTGTGGATTCTCTATCCATCCAGTTGGACAAGCACTGGTTCATCTGTTCGTGGCTCACGGTGGGGTCCCCTGTTTTCGCACGTGGAATAATTTAGGTCGGGCATTATCCAACTTAAAACTGCCAACGGCAAATACGAACTGGCACGCACATCGTAAATTTGCTGCCATGACACCGCCAACTGCCGGCGTTAGAATAGCCGCCTTTCATTGGCTCCCCCATAACTACTGCAGGAGAACATGACTGCCCATGACTCAAGGTGCCCCAACTTCCGCCTCACTGCAAACGCTGATCGCGCCGGCATTCCCTGCGAAACCGAACGACCATCGCACCTGGGGTCAGCTACATGGCAGCAGTGACGCACTGGCCATTTGTGAGAGTGCGCGGGCACACAAGGGGCTAACTCTGGTGATTACCCGCAGCACCGCCGAAGCCATCCGCCTGGAGCAATCCATGCGGTTTTTCCTGGGGCTGCCAGCAGAAGAAGATGGGGCCGCGGTAACAGGAGACGGACTGGAGTTACTATCACTGCCAGACTGGGAAACCCTGCCTTACGACCTGTTTTCCCCACACCAGGACATTACCTCTCGGCGCATTCGCACCTTGCACCGGCTGCCCGGCATTCAGCATGGCGTTATAGTAGTGCCGGCCCGCACCCTGATGCACCGATTGCCGCCGGTGAGTTATCTTCAGGGCAACACCCTGCTGCTGAAAACCGGCCAATACCTGGACATGGACAACTGGCGCCTGCAACTGGCAACGGCCGGCTACAGGCACACAGAAAACGTTTACGAGCATGGTGAGTACGCGGTTCGCGGCTCCATACTCGATATATTCCCCATGGGCTCAAACCTGCCCTACCGGATTGACCTGTTCGACAATGAGGTGGAAACCCTTCGTACGTTCGACCCGGAAACCCAACGCTCTATCGACAGAATAGAAAGCATCGAACTTCTCCCTGCCTATGAGTTTCCCTGGCACAAAGAAGCTCGCTCCGGTTTTCGCAATCGCTGGTTTGAAGAGTTTCCAAACGCCAATAAAGACGCCCCCATATACCAGGACGTCAGCCACGGCATTACGCCACCTGGCATAGAATACTACTTGCCGATGTTTTTCGATGAGACAGCGACTCTTTTCGACTATTTGCCTGACAGCACCCACGTTTTTACCGCCAAGGGCTTGAACGAGGCAGTCAGCCACTTCGAAGCAGACACCCGGAACCGATACGAAGACAGGCGCCACGACCTTCACCGCCCCATTCTTCCGCCAGCCAGCCTGTTTCTGGAACAGAACGAGTTATTCGGCCACTTAAAAGCCTTCCCCAGGGTGACCGTGTCGTCGGAACCGGCAGATGGCGCTGGCGCTGTTAACTGCAACAGTGAAGCCCTGCCCGACATTGCCATGAACGCACGAGCCGCAGACCCTGCCGGGCGTTTAAAACGCTTTCTTCACGACTTTTCTGGCCGGGTGCTGATTTGCGCTGAATCGTCAGGTCGTCGCGAGGCGTTGATCGAGAACCTGAGCGAGCATGAATTGAGCCTTCAGGGCTTTGAAAACTGGCAGGGTTTTCTGGCAGATAAAGACAGCACACCAGGCATCACGATTGCGCCTATGGAACAGGGCCTCGCCTTGCCCGAGCACCATATTGCCCTGATTACCGAAACCGCCCTGTTCGGCGAGCGTGTCTTGCAGCGCCGCAGGC
This sequence comes from Marinobacter sp., assembly GCF_052091845.1. Lineage (GTDB taxonomy): Bacteria > Pseudomonadota > Gammaproteobacteria > Pseudomonadales > Oleiphilaceae > Marinobacter. The sequence continues at coordinate 23,866 of NZ_JBQDCO010000028.1, forward strand.
GCGACAAACCTACAGAAACCAACGATGACGGCTACCGCGACCTGTCTGAACTGCGCACTGGCTCCCCTGTTGTACACATAGACCACGGCGTCGGCCGGTACCTGGGGTTGGAAACCATTACTGTTGAAGGCGAAGCCAGCGAATTCCTGATGCTTGAGTACGCTGGCGGCTCAAAGCTGTATGTGCCGGTATCCAGCCTGCACCTGATCTCCCGGTACGCCGGCGCAGATACCGAGCATGCTCCCCTGCATAAACTTGGCACAGAACGCTGGAGCACCGCCAAGCAAAAAGCCCTGGAAAAAATCCGCGATACCGCCGCAGAGCTTCTGGATGTATATGCCCGTCGGGAAGCACGTAAAGGTTTCGCGTTTGAGGATCCTGAAGAAGCCTACCGGGCCTTCGCCGCAAGCTTCCCTTTCGAGGAAACACCTGACCAGCAAATTGCGATCGAAGCTGTGTTTGAGGACATGACCAACGAAAAGCCCATGGACAGACTCGTGTGCGGCGATGTTGGCTTTGGCAAAACCGAAGTGGCCATGCGCGCGGCTTTCCTGGCTACCTGGTCTGGTAAGCAGGTAGCGGTACTGGTGCCAACAACCCTGCTGGCCCAGCAACATTATGACTCCTTCCGGGATCGTTTCTCGGACACCCCGGTGAACGTGGAACTGCTGAGCCGTTTTCGCAGCACAAGCCAAACCAACAAAGCCATGGAAGCCATTGAAAACGGCAAGGCAGATATTGTTATCGGTACCCACAAGCTTCTGCAAGGCGACATCAAGTTTAAAAATCTGGGGCTGGTTATCATTGACGAAGAACATCGGTTTGGCGTGGGGCAGAAAGAAAAACTGAAAGCGCTACGCGCTGAAGTGGACATGCTGAACCTCACGGCAACGCCCATTCCCAGAACACTCAATATGGCTATGGGGCATCTGAGAGATTTATCTATCATCGCCACCCCGCCGGCACGACGACTCTCGGTGAAAACCTTTGTTCGCCAGCGGGACAACCCGATGGTGAAAGAGGCTATTCTGCGCGAGGTTCTGCGTGGTGGCCAGGTTTACGTGCTGCACAATGATGTGGCGAGCATCGAGAAAACCGCCAATGATTTGCGCGAACTCGTTCCGGAAGCCCGGGTGGGCGTGGCCCATGGCCAGATGCGGGAGCGGCAGCTAGAACAAATCATGTCGGATTTCTACCATAAGCGCTTCAACGTGCTGGTGTGCACCACCATCATCGAAACCGGTATCGACATTCCCAGCGCCAACACCATTATTATCGAGCGGGCGGATAAGTTTGGCCTGGCCCAACTACACCAACTCCGTGGCCGTGTTGGCCGCTCTCACCACCAGGCTTATGCGTACCTGCTCACGCCGCCACCCAAGGCTATCTCGTCGGATGCCAAAAAGCGGCTGGAAGCCATTGCCGAGGCACAGGATCTGGGTGCCGGCTTTATGCTTGCCACCCACGACCTGGAAATTCGCGGTGCCGGTGAACTGCTGGGCGACGAACAAAGTGGCCAAATCGAGAGCATTGGCTTCACGCTATACATGCAACTGCTCGACGAAGCGGTAAAAGCCATCCGCGACGGCCGAACACCCAATGCAGAACTGCCCCTGAGCCATGGTACGGAAATGAATCTGCGCATACCCGCGCTCATTCCGGAAGATTATCTGCCAGATGTTCATAATCGCTTAATGCTTTACAAGCGAATTGCCAGTGTCAGTGACCGTAACGCATTAAAAGAGCTTCAGGTTGAGATGATTGATCGCTTCGGTTTATTGCCAGAACCGGTCAAGAACCTTATGCAACAAACCGAGCTCCGGTTACGGGCAGAAGCCCTGGGCATAATAAAAGTAGACGCGGGCAAGGAATGGGGCCGCTTTGAATTCGGCAACTCAACACCAGTAGATCCATTGGTTTTGGTTAAAAAAATGCAATCCGCCCCGGACACTTATCGGCTAGAGGGTGCCAACAGCTTTCGTTTTCGGCTGAAGGACACATCAACCAATGGTAAACTCGACGGCATTTCCCGAATGCTGGGCGAACTTATGCCCGCGCAGAGCGCCGTCTCAGCCTGACGATCGCCTGAAAAACAAGGGCCTAAATAAACTGGAGCAATCTCTTGCAGAATGATGGTAACCGCCTGTGCCGGCTATTGGCACACACACTACTGACCGCTCTATTGGCGACCACCTCAATGGTTAGCCAAGCGCAGCAAACACCCGACGACTACTACCGTGCTGAGTTCGTTATTTTGGAGCGCATTGTCGATCCAGGCAACGTCAGCGAACGCATGGTTAACCATCAGGTTGAGCCCCCTGTGACAACGGACAAATCCCTTTATCGTATTGATCAGGGCGGGTCTGCGCATTCCTCCTTAAAGCTGGTAAACCGTAACCAGCTACATCTAGGCAACGCTGCCAACCGACTTGAAAACAGCGGCCATTACCGAGTGCTTATGGCGGCTGGCTGGTACGAAGCTTTTCCGCCCGATTATAAGGGCGAGCCGCTACGCATAGAGCTGGGAGACTGGCTGCAGCAGGCAGGCCAGAGAGAGATAGAAGGCAACATCACAATTGACCGGCAACGCTACCTGCATGTGAATGTACACCTGAACCACTGGCAGGAAAGCAACGTTGCGCTCCCGGCTAAAATCGAAGGCGGCGAAACCGAAACACAAGATCAAGATACCGGCCTTGCAGCCGGCAACGAGCTAAGCCTTCAGTCAGAACCCCCCCTGGAATTGCTCACCTGGATCAGGGAAACCCGCCGGATGCGAAGTGAGGAAATCCATTTTCTGGACTCCCCGACCATTGGGGTGCTCGTATTCTTCAAAAAGATCAAGCCAAAGCAGTAAGGGCACCAAGATCGGCCATCGACGTTGCGAGAATCTGTCTGACACCAGACATTCCCTGTGCGATGGCCGCTTCAATCTCTTCCATGGAAATAATGTGGTCTGACTTTCCCGCTGCCCGGTTCACCACTAAACCCAGGCACACGTACCGCATACCCAGCTCGGCGGCCAGAGCAGCTTCTGGCATGCCTGTCATCCCCACCAGGTCACACCCATCCCGCTCCATGCGCCGTATTTCGGCAGCGGTTTCCAGCCTCGGGCCCTGAGTTGCTCCGTAAACACCAAACCCAGCGTGTAAAACCTCCCGTTTTTTGGCCGTTTGTATCAGAATATCCCGGGCCGTGTTGTCGTATGGCCAGGTAAAGTCAATGTGAGTGACTGCGTCTAAATCGCCCTCAAAGAAAGTGCTGGCCCGGCCCCAGGTGTAATCAATAATCTGGTCCGGAATAACCACGCAGGCTGGTGTCATATCGGGGTGTATGCCACCCACTGCGTTTACACCTATCACGGTGCGAACACCTGCGTCGTATAGCGCTTTCATATTCGCTTTGTAATTTACTTCGTGGGGCGGAATCCTGCTGGGATTGCCATGTCGGGAAAGAAACACAACAGGTTGTCCATGCAGGCTGCCCTCCGTCAGTTCCGATGAAGGAGCCCCCCAAGGTGTGCTGACAGTTTGGGTGCCGGTGACATTCAGGCCAGACAGCGTGGTCAGGCCGGTACCACCGATGATACCAACAGTTTGATTTTCAGTAGAATTCACTCGCCCTCTCCCTCACCATCCATGGATTGCTCGCCGACGTCACCCTTCCGGGTGTCATGGCGGCGACTACGCTGGTGTATGCTATTGCTGCGACGGGAAGCCCGCTGAGGCTCCTGGCCCTGATCCTCATCCCGGTCTTCAGGCTCGTCTCTATCCTGCTCAACGAACCGTATGTTCTCGCTCTCAGGAAGGCGGGTATCTTCACTAAGATGCAATGTTTGCGTTGGCAGCGCCACATGGCCGCCATGCCCCGTAATGACATCACTGATCTTCAACAAAACATCCTGCTTCACCTCATGGAAACGTACCCACTGAGTTGTTTTGGTGAACGCATAAACCATGATGTCCAGGGATGATGGGCTGAACGCCAAAAAGTTCACGATCAGGGTCTGGTCACTGGCAATGTCTTCGTGGTTTTCAAGCATTGAGCGAATATCGGAAACCACAGTCGTCATCTGGCTAACATCCGCATGGCGGATACCAATGGTTTCGTAAATTCGCCGGTTGCTCATCCGCGATGGATTTTCAACCGCAATGGTCGTGAACACCGCATTGGGAACATACAAAGGGCGCTTATCAAACGTTCGAATGGTGGTCAGGCGCCAACCTATCTGTTCCACGGTGCCTTCAATACTCCTGTCTGGCGAGCGGATCCAATCCCCCACCTTGAATGGCCTGTCGAGGTGAATAATAAAGCCACCAAAAAAGTTGGCCAGCAAATCCTTGGCTGCAAAACCCACCGCAATGCCGCCCACGCCACCAAAAGCCATGACCCCGGATATGCTGTAGCCCAGAGACTGCATGCCAATCAATACAGCCGTAATAATAACCACCGCCCGCGAAACCTTACTCACGGCGTTAATAGTGGTGTAATCCATGGGACTTTTCATTTTTACGGGGGATACGAGAATGCTCTCGATAGCCTTGATAATTCTCATCAGGGCCCAGACAACAATAACAATGAAGCCAATCTGCAACATGGTGCCATTGGCTTTAAATATCTCTGCCGACGAATAATGGTGTGCCACCTCCGCAGACCAGTACACACCCTGCAGCCAAAAAAAGGCCACCACAGGCGCACGGGCAGGGCTGCGTCGTCCCAAACATTGTCGGTTTTGGCAAACTTTCGTTCCAGCGCGCTAATAATATGGCCGGCAATGTACGCAGCGGCCGCGGTCCCCAGTACGAGCGCAAGCACCACAATACCCACACGCCAGGGCTCAGATAGCACGTCAAAGCTCGCGACCCAGCCATTCAGGGTGGCCATCATTTGTCCGATCATGGGATTCCTCTAATCAGTCCTGGCAATAAGAACTCAGCGAATGGTAACCAGCGCGCCCGGCTGGATACTGTCGAACAGCTCAATAACATCATCGTTACGCATACGAATACAGCCATGAGAGAGTGCCAACCCCATGGGCTCCGTATCGGGCGTACCATGTATGTATATAAAACGACGGAAGGTATCAATTCCGAAACCACGGTTTTTACCCGACTCCAGCCCGCAAAGCCAGAGAATGCGACTGAGAATCCAGTCTCGATCAGGGTAGTTGATGGCTAGTTCGGGGTTATAGATTTCACCGGTGGGACGGCGGGCGCGGAAAACCGTATTAGCGGGAAGCTTGCTGCCAATTTTGGCGCGTATATAGTGTTTGCCCACTGGCGTACACCCGCTTCCATTATTCTCACCTGCGCCATTCAGTGCAGTAGAAACAGGGTACTTTGCAACCACACTACCCTGCGCATCTAACAGGGTAAGCATTTGATGCTCAAGGCTGATCTCAATTGAACGAGCAGTATGCTTTTGATGACTCAAAACGATTGCAGCTCCCGCAAAGTTAAAAGAGGGAAGCCTACCCGAGTGGGAGCAACTCAGGCAACCGGAGCATTACTGTCGGCAGGGGGAGTCAGCATCGTATCCTGAGCCTGCATGCCAGCCGCCAGGAACGGCACCAGGCGCGCAGCAATCTCCTGGACCGTGGTCTCCACACCCAGCTTGTTACGCAGAATGTCCTGCAGTGCATCACTGCTGGACATGGTAAAGGCGGTAGCGCCCAGCATAAACTGAATGCGCCAGTAACGATCTACAGCTGAGAGTTGCGGTGTCGCCCCTTTCAAAAGGCGCATAAAGCGGCTAAAAGACTCGCTGTATTCCTGCTCCAGAAACTTGCGCAAATGCCCTTGTGACTGGGTATACGCCAACCCCAGCAGCCGCATGAAAATGGATATACCTCTTTCATTGCGCTGTGGCATGCGAACCGCACTTTCTGTAAGCGCCCAAAGGGTTTGATTCAGAGTGGGCGGCGCGCCTTCGCAACTTGCCTCCAACTCATCAAATGCGCTTTCGAGCGTCGCTGAGAAGGGTGTAAGAAAACGGCCAAAAACCGCCTGTATTAGCGCATTTTTAGAGCCAAAGTGATAATTAACAGCAGCCAGATTGACTCTGGCCTTGCTGGTAATCATGCGCAGGGAAGTTTCTGAAAAGCCCCGATCGGCAAACAGCTCTTCTGCGGCGTCTAGTATCCGGTCAACAGTATCAGACTGGGCCATTCTGGTTTCGGTGCCTCTAGCAAACGTCTGTTTGAAACATACGTTTGACGCACATTTATGTCAAGTTCTGTTCTCTGGCTCGGCCGCTGCTGTTTGCCAACCCTGGTCAATGGCCTCCTGATTGCCCTCGAAGAAAGCGGCCTGAACCCGACCATAAGCCTTTTCAGCCTCAAGAAGATAGATCAGATAAAGCCGAATATGCTCTCGCCGGGATAACGCTCGAGGGAGGGACTTTTGTTCCGACAAACCCAGAAGATTGCTGAACCGGGTATTTTTCAGTGCAGGATTAAACTCGGCCATGCGGGCACACTGCCAAATCAAGCCGTCATTGCCCTCAAGGTGCGCTGCGTGTTTTCGCGCATCCCGCATCATTCTCTGGCGCTTGATCAACAGGTCCAAATAGGAAGGTTTCGTGGTGTAAACACCACGGACAACAGGGATCCCAAGCAACAATATAATGACAAAGGCACCAAAGCCACCGCCGGCAATCCAGGCAGGCACGAAGCCTGTTAGTCCACTGAGAAATACGGTTGCCGCCACGAGCGCACTGAACAACCACAAATCCCGACTGCGGCGGGCGGTTGCAACATAGTAGTTATCTGGCCAATCAGACATTGCCAGCAAATCAAAATCCATCAGCAGCACCCGATCGCACTGGCGCAGCATCAGCCTTAACTTTCGTTGACGGGACTTTGCTTTCTCCGGGCCGCTATCCTCAACGCCACTACCCTGCCCCGGCGGCTCGCCATCCGCCCGGGAGTTGTCAGCCGAATGAGTGCCAGCATGTTCCTGGCCCTCTTGCTGGGCTGCCTGGTCGAGCGGGCCACCCTGATCCGCACCTTGCAAAGCCTCCACAGGTGCAGGAACAGGATCCGCCGCGCGCCCCGGCCGCAATACTGCACCCTGTGTTGTGCCTGATAATGCGCCTGTTGCTGTCTGATTCTGAGCCATGACACTGTACCCAATCCGTTAAAGAGCTTTTATTGTTCAAGCCATTCCCGATTGGCTATCGGCTACGCTTTCCAGATTTTGAATCAAGCGGCATCAAAAAGCACCTGCCAACACCCAAACTTGGCAACGGCAGCATGGCTCGTTATGCTTTCCGGCTCGCGATGCACTTGCACTTTGATGGGGTTTGATTATGTTCACAGGTATTGTCCAAGGGTTGGCTGATGTTGAGGCGGTTACCTCTGCAACCGGGTTGAGTACCTTCGCAATCCGCTTGCCGGACAATAGCGCAGAAGGCGTCACCACCGGTGCATCTGTGGCTATTAACGGCACGTGTTTGACGGTAACAAGCCAAACCGATAACACGCTGTTTTTTGATGCCATGCAAGAAACCTTGAAACTGACAACACTGGGCACGCTGAAACCAGGCCAAAGGGTCAATTTTGAGCGGGCAGCGCGCATTGGTGATGAAATTGGCGGGCACCTGCTTTCCGGCCATGTTCATGCCACCGCAAGCGTGGTTAAGATTATGCGGCCGGAAAACAACGTTACCATTTGGTTTGAAATTCCCGATCAGTGGGCTGACTATATTTTCCCTAAAGGCTATATAGCGATCAATGGCGCCAGCCTCACTATTGGCGAGGTGACTGGCAATCGATTCAATGTTCACCTGATTCCCGAGACCTTAAGGGCCACAACCTTTGGGGCAATCGAAGAGGGTATGTCGGTAAACATCGAGATTGACAGCCAAACACAGACGATTGTGGATACACTGGCGCGCCTGGGTTACAGCGGCCAGCGCCGCCCTGCTCCTTCAGTGTAAAAACAGGGGTATCAACCGGGCCAGGCTTCAAAGACAACAAATTTAGGGTTTGCGTCTAACTGGCGTACCTGCGAAAAAAAGCGCCGCAGCGATTTGTGATAACCAAGGTGCCGGTTGCCCACCATGAGCAGGCGGCCTGTTCCTGACAGGTTCCGGGACGCCTGCTCGAAAAGCTTCAAAGCAATATGATCCCCCACCACACCACCTTCATGAAACGGCGGGTTCAGCAGGATTCGCTCAAACGGCCCAACAGGGCCCGCCAAGCCATCCGCGTGAACAAACGAAGCCGCGGCCGAGGAAAACGCGGCCTCGGTGTTTCTGCGGGCGCTCAGCACAGCCTGGCTGGATACGTCGCTAAACGTTATGTCGATATCCGGTTTCGCCGCCAACGCGCTCAAGCCAAGAACGCCATTACCGCAAGCCAGATCCAGTACGCGCGCACCCGGCCGACAGGGTTTTAAAACAGATGCCAGATGGGGTAGCATCAAACGCGTGCCAATATCCAGCTTTTCCCGGGCAAACACCGCTGGCATGGCGTCGATACGCACACCCGTGCTTTCCAACTGATACCCGCTCCAGGTGCCGGGCCAGTTGTTTAACGTGGCTTCGCCGCGGCCACAGGTGATCACACGGGCCTTTTTTACCGCCCGGCTCACGCCTTTAACGTCTACCGCTTCGGCAAACACGTCCACACTGCTATCTGGCAGATGTTTGATCATTCCGGCCGCCAGCATAGTACCGCCAGGTTTAATGACCTGATTGGCCCAGCGCAGCAACCAAGCCAGATAATCCTTCTCACGGGGAATTTTCAACAGAATCAGGTCGTACGGGCCGGAGGGTGGTTGCTGCCAACTGCAGGTTTTTTCCGGCACGGCACAATCAGGGTTCTGGCGCACGTTCAGGGCCAGAGCAGCCTTTAACTGAGCATTGTCTGCCACCACATCTGGTGCGTACCCGGATAGCCCCAGGGTTAACGCGCCGTACTGGTCATCAATTACCAGAACCCGGGCTCCAGGGTCCGTGTGCAGGTAGCTGTAAGCCTCCTGTAACAGCAATTCGTCAGCGGCGCTCCAGGCGCGAAGGCTGGGATCATTGGTGCCGGGCCGGCTCAACGCCAGGTTACCACCTGAAAAATCCAGTACAGCAGTTGTCATGTCAGGCACCAGGTTGCTTTCTATTTATTCAGAAACGCACGCTATTTATTCCGAAACGCACGGTAAACCGTAAATCGGCTGTTTTCTTGCAGACGTTCAACGTTGCCAATGTAACGCTTGATTAATGGCTCATAAGGTAGAAAGCTGTTCGCCACCAGCCGCAACTCGCCACCCGGTTTCAAGTGTCGCTTCACATCCTGAAGGAACTGCTCTGTCATGGAGGTATCGGTTCTCACACCCGTGTGAAAGGGCGGGTTGCTGATGATTCCAGACCAGAGGCCGTCAAGGCCCGCGAGGCCGTCTGAGGCATACAGGGTACCGACAGCCTGATTACGCTGATAAGTCTCCCGCGCGCAAATTACCGCCTGAGACTGAACATCAACACCGTCAACACTGGCGACAGGCGCCTCACGCGCAGCCTGCCAGGCCTGGATCCAGGCACCTATAACTCCCGAGCCACAGGCAAAATCCAGCAAACTGTCAGCCTCTACCGGCTGCTCTTCCAGGGTCTCAAGCAGCAGCCGGGTGCCATCATCCAGGCTGTCCTGGCTGAAAATGCCCGGCAGTCCGGCAATATCAACCGATACACTTGCACACTCAACTGCCCGCCAGGTTAACCAGTCCTGAACCCGAAACCCCGCGGCCGGCTCGATGCTCTCTGCACACCATACCTGGCAGTGCCGGGCACTGTCGGCCTTGAATGCCTGGGGCGCGACGGCCTTCAATTGTTTGACAGCGCCGGCAATGCCTTCTTTTTTCTCGCCAATCAGTATTAACTGTGCCTTGTTGGTAGCAAGCGAGCGGGCAAGTGCCAGGCGCATTTCCAGCTCCGCACGGGCCTTGGGCAGAAAGACAACAATGCTGTCGTAGCTGCCTTGAGCAACCGCCGGATCGTCGTAACCAAAGCTTGCCTGCCAGGTTCCGTCACGCTCAAGCGCTTGAAACACGCCGGCATGCTCAGTCATGGCGAGACCGCTGGAAGGGAGTTTTGTCAACAGGTGTTCAGATGCAACACCCAACAGAGCCAACCGGCCGGATAACAGGTGCTGGTTTTTAAGCAGCGCCTGATGGGAGTTGGGCAAACCGGAGTGGGACAAACGTTGCATGAATCGGGAAGACCGTGTTGCGTTGAAATCTAGATTTTTTTCTGACGCCCTGAGCGTACTGGGCGCAGTATAAGCTCATCAAGACTGTTCTGCTTGACCTGTTCCCAGTTGTCTGCGCCTGAGACCCACAGCCCCATATCCCGTAATAAGCCGTCAGCAACATCGTACACAAAACCGTGAACATTCAGCCGTTGGCCCCGCTTCCAGGCTTCCTGAACAATGGTGTTCTGGCACACATGCCCCACCTGTTCAATCACGTTTAACTCGCACAGCCGGTCAATCTGATCCTGGTCGCTGCTACTGGCGTCCAGAACATTCTGGTGCAGGTCGCGCACATCCTGAACATGCCTCAACCAGTTACTGATCAAGCCAGCCCCTTCATTATGCAGAGCAGCCTTCACGCCACCACAACCATAATGGCCAACCACAAGAATGTGCTTGACCTTGAGCACTTCTATCGCGAACTGCAGCACGGAAAGACAATTAAAATCTGTGTGTACCACCACGTTAGCCACGTTTCTGTGTACAAAAAGCTCACCTGGCAACAGGTCAACAATCTGGTTGGCAGGTACACGGCTGTCGGCACAGCCAATCCACAAGTATTCCGGTGCCTGCTGATTCGACAAGCGATGAAAAAACTCCGGATCCTCGGCCTTGATGCCATCAGCCCAAGCCTGGTTTTTCTCAAGAAGGTGGTCAAGTTGACCCATGTGCACTCTCCATTTCGTGATTCCCGCCCATAATTGAACGGGAATCACGGCTTCAACGCAATACTCAATTTATCTGGATCAAGTCACTGGCTGCGTTTTTGTCTTGGCAATCAGTATCAGTCACCGTCTGGCTGATGCAGAGTGCTTTGTGCTAAATCCAGCAATTCGCGCAGGGCAACGGAGAACATCGCGTATTCAGGCTCTCTTACACTTTTAAGCTCTGCCAACATGGTTTTCCAGCGATCGATCATGTGATCATGCCGCAGCATCCAGTTTTCCACACACGCCGGTACATCCTCCGGTTTACTCGCCAGGTTCAGTACCCCTGTGGTTAGTGCTCGCTGCTGCCAGCCCAGATCTTCGCGGAAGCTTTCCCGCGCCAGTGCCTGCCAATGCGATGCAGGTGTGAGGCCGGTAATTGTGGTACCAAACCAGTTGAGATCGAGAAGGTCGCCCAGTTGGTAATAAAGATTGGCAACCGTCTTCAATGGCATGCCCGTAGCCTTCTGGGCTTCGATAATACCAAGTGACGAATTCAGATAGCCGGTGCCGGACAAAACCGAAGCCAATTCTGCAGGTAATCCGACCTTCTCCAGTGCCTTGTAGCGTTTTTCCCAATCTATGCGTGCCTGGCCACCCAAATAGTCTGACAGGCCAGACGTTATAGCCCACACACTGTCGGCATAGCGTTCCATTTGTCCTTCAATGCTTAACTCTGCCCGGCGGTTACGTAATAGCCACTGCACAGACCTGCGCATCAGGCGCATGAGATCCCCCATCAACTCTATTTGCAGTTCCGCCGGAATGTGGAAGTCCAGGTCTTCAACCTTGTCCCACCAGTTGTCTATTCGAAATACATCCCTGGTGACCAGCCAGGCCAACGCTATCGTTGCCGCATCGGCACCGGTGGACTGATTCATCCTTTCCACAAAGGTGATCCCCATGTGGTTGATCATGTCGTTAGCAATCTGCGTGGCAATAATTTCCCGTCGCAGCTGATGCTCACCAAGTTCTTTTGCGAAGTTCTTGGTCAGATCCCTGGGGAATACTTTATACATTTCCCGGGCAAGTACCGGGTCGTCTGGCAAGCTGCTGTCTATCAGCGTTTGCTTCAAATCGCCCTTCACATAGGCAATCATAACCGCCAGCTCAGGCCGGGTGAGGCCTTGCTTATTCAGTTTGCGCTCGCTCAGTGCGTCATCATCTGGCAGAAACTCTAGCGCCCGGTTCAGTTTGCCTTCACTTTCAAAGGTGTTCATTAACCGGCGGTATTCCTCAAGACGCGCTGCGGCGTCCTTGTTGGCAATACTGATGGCCTGGGTTTGCCGGTAGTTGTTCTTGAGCACAAGCGCCGACACATCACTGGTCATCTCTTCGAGCATAACGTTGCGCTTTTTAGCCGTGAGGTCCCCCATGGCTACGCAGCGGTTGAGCAGGATTTTCATGTTCACTTCGTGGTCTGAACAGTCAACGCCGCCGGAGTTATCAATAAAGTCGGTATTAAGTCGCCCGCCCTTCAGGGCATAATCGATGCGGCCAAGTTGGGTCATCCCCAGGTTGCCGCCCTCGCCCACAATCTTACAGCGCAAATCGCCGCCATTGATGCGCACGCCATCGTTGGCTTTATCGCCTACATCACTGTGGGACTCGCCACTGCCTTTCACGTATGTGCCTATACCACCTACCCATAGCAAATCAACCTGAGCTTTCAGGATGTGGGCAATCAACATATTGGGTGGCACCCGATCAGAATTGATACCTAGCAACTTCTTGATTTCCGGGCTGACTGCGATGGACTTGGCGCTCCGGTTAAACACGCCGCCGCCTTTGGAGATTAGCTTCTCGTTATAGTCTGTCCACGCCGAGCGTGGCTTTTCAAACAGACGTTTACGCTCTTTGTAGCTCTTGGCTGAATCTGGATTCGGGTCCACAAAAATGTGGATATGGTTAAATGCGGCTACCAGCCTGGTTTTCTCCGAACTGAGCAAGCCGTTACCAAATACGTCACCGGCCATATCGCCAATACCAATAGCGGTAAATTCGTCCTCTGCCGGGTTAATACCCACTTCACGGAAATGCCGCTCTACCGATACCCAGGCACCCGAAGCGGTAATGCCCATTTTTTTATGGTCGTAACCGTTGCTGCCGCCAGACGCAAACGCATCACCCATCCAGAAGCTGTATTCCGCTGCCAAGCCATTGGCTATGTCGGAGAATGTCGCGGTGCCCTTATCGGCCGCAACAACCAGGTAGTGATCGTCAGAATCATGGCGAACCACGCGCTCTGGCGGCTGAATGCCGGCATCCACCAGATTGTCGGTAATGTCGAGCAGGCCACGAATAAATGTTTTGTAGGCCACAATGCCTTCTGCCTGAAACGCTTCGCGATCAGAAGGGTCTGGCAGCTGTTTAGCTACAAAACCGCCCTTGGCGCCTACTGGAACAATCACCGCGTTTTTCACCTGCTGCGCCTTCACCAGGCCCAACACCTCGGTTCGATAATCCTCAAAACGATCAGACCAACGCAGGCCACCACGGGCAACCTTACCGCCCCGCAGATGAACACCTTCCACTCGCGGCGAGTACACGAAGATTTCGTAAACCGGCAGGGGTAGCGGCATGTCTGGAATCCGGGAAGGATCAAACTTAACGCTGATGTATGATTTCGGCCCGCCCGCCTCGTCGTGTTGATAGTAGTTGGTGCGCAGCGTGGCCTGCATTAGCTCTAAATAGAGCCTCAGAACACGATCTTCACTGAGATTGGCCACCTCTTCCAGCCCGGCGCTAAATTCGATTTCAAGCTTTTGCTGTGCGGCCTGACACTTGCCTTCGCTTTGGAAGCGATCCGGATTGAAACGTACTTCAAAGTATTCAAGCAGAATTCGAGTGAGCCCTACATGGTTCACCAAGGTGTTGGAAATAAAGGTTTGACTGTTGGAAAAGCGAATTTGCCGCATATACCGGGCAAAGGTGCGCAATAAAGCAATTTCTCGCCAGCTCATGTAGGAAGTAATGAGCATGCGGTTGAACGCATCGTTTTCGGCCTCGCCGTACCATACCCGGTGGAACAGTTCTTCAAATATAGGCCGAACCCTATGGATATCGACTACCGTTCCGCCCTGGGCGTATAGCGTGAAATCGTTAATCCAAACGCTTTTATTGTTGCGATCGGTTACCTCAAATGGATGCTCGCCCAGCACTCTGAAGCCAAGGTTGTCGAAAATGGGCATTACGTCAGACAGTGGCAGGGGCTGGTCTGGATAGAACAGTTTGAAGTGCAGCGTACTTTCGTCTTCTTCCTGCGCCCGGTAAAAGCTCATGGTCAGGTCGTTTTCAGACGACGCGGCAGAGATATGTTCCAGATCGATAGCAGCACGACGTGGCGAGAACATTTCGATATAACTCGCCGGAAAACCCGTAGCCCAACACCGGTAAAGCTCGTTACCCTGTTCTTCACCGCAGGCCTCGGTAAGTGCTGTTGAGAGCCCATCGCGCCAGGACTGCGCAATTTCGAAAACCTTTTCGCGAATTTCGGCAATCGGCAGTGTGCGGTTATCAACCTGAGCCACCCGAATCGTAAACTGAACCCGAGCTAATACAGACTCCGAAAAGTGCGTAACAAACTCAATGTCTTCAGCTTGCAGACTATCCATCAATACTTTTTGAACCCTCAGGCGGAGCTCAGTGGTATAGATATCTCTTGGAAAAAACGCGAGGCAGGTAACAAACTGACCGTAAACGTCTTCGCGCATAAACAGCTCAATGCGGCGGCGCTCCTGTATATACAGGATGCTTTTGGCTACACTCAGCAGTTCGCTTTCTTCAATCTGAAATAGCTCGTCTCGAGGATAAACCGTCAGGATTTGCTCGAGCTCCTTGCCGGCGTAATCGTCAAGCAGAAACCCGGAGCGCTTAATAACATTCTGAAACTTGCGCTTAAGCAGCGGAATTTCATCTGGCCGCTCGTTGTAGGCACGGGCTGTATACAGGCCCAGAAAACGGCGCTCACCGACAACCTCACCTTTTTTATTGAATTTTTTGACCGCAATATAATCCGGATACGCGGGGCGATGCACTCTGGAGCGCTGTGCAGATTTGGCAAAAATCAGAATGTCATCGGCGCGAGTCATCTCATTGCGAGTGCGCTTGGGAAGATCATTGAGACGAACCCGCTCAGGCCGCTCATTGTTCACCCGTAATATGCCCAGCTCAGACTTTCCTACCCGGTTGGCAGTTAAGCCCGACTTGTCTTTAACGAAATCGTATTCATCATAACCAAGGAAGGTAAAATGATCGCGCAAGAGCCAGTTAAGAAACGCCTTTGCCTCGTCTTTTTGTGCACCGCTGATACCCGATGTGGCAGCATCCAGCTCTTTGATGATTTCGTTTACTTTGTCGGTGACTAACGGGAAGTCAGACACGGCAATTCGCACTTCGTGCAATACTGTTTGCAAGGTTTTCTCAAGATCTCTGAGGTCTTCTGGGTTGCTGTGCCTGTCTATTTCCAGAACGATAAACGCCTCATAGTCAGCTGATGAATGCCCTTTTTTAGCTGGCATCAGCTCTTTTAACTTTCCGGAATTATCACGTTCTACCTGCAAAATGGAGTGCTGGATAGAATGGGTTCCAATTTCCTGCTGGTTGATTGCTATGCGCAGCGAGTCAATCAGGAAGGGAATGTTCGGGTGCAAAATAAACACAACTGTGTGGGTAGATTGCCAGCCATCACTTTCCAGATCCGGATTGAACACCGACACGGGCGTTTGTTCATCGCTGCGTTTTTGCAGAAATTGCCAGGCTGCCAATGCGGCGCCGTAGGTATCGGAAAGGCGCCGACTGAGCAACTCCTCTAACGGAATATGGGCATAATGCTGTTTAACAAATTCGCTGATTTTTTTAGCTTCGGCCTTAGCAATTTTTTTGGAAAATTCATCAGCCAAACGCTCAAAAAACTGATCTTTGCTAGCCACTGTCAGCGCATTCATGGGCAACCTCAGATAGTGTGAAATAAACGTAATCGGGATATCGTGAGATAAGCATAGTCAAACCCTTGATTTTTGCTGCACAGACACCAAAACTGCGGCAACTACTTACGCACGAGAGCAATCACTTCCAATGTCGTTACAGCATACGTTCGGTGAGCTACGTTCACAGTTAGCAAAAAGAATTATTGGGCAAGCCAAACTGGTAGACCGCCTTCTGGTTGCATTGCTTGCCGATGGCCACCTTCTGGTTGAAGGTGCTCCCGGCCTGGCAAAAACCACTGCTATAAAAGCCTTGGCGGATCATCTCACCGGTGACTTTCACCGCATTCAGTTCACTCCAGATTTGTTGCCATCCGATGTCACCGGCAGTGAGATTTACCGTGCCGAAACCGGGCTCTTTGAATTTCAGCGGGGACCGATTTTCCATAACCTTGTGCTGGCCGATGAAATCAACCGCGCACCGGCGAAGGTACAGTCTGCCTTGCTGGAGGCCATGGGCGAACGCCAGGTAAGCGTGGGCATGCGTACCTTCCCCCTTGATCGCTTGTTTATGGTTATGGCTACCCAAAACCCCATTGAGCAAGAAGGCACCTACCCTCTGCCCGAGGCCCAACTAGACCGATTCTTGATGCACGTGGTTATTGGTTATCCCTCAGCAGAAGCAGAGCAGGCCATTCTGCACCTGGCCAGAAGCGATTACAGGCAAGGCCAGCCTGCTGCCGATATTCGCCTGACCGCAGATCAGGTATTTGAAGCCCGGGCCCAGGCAGCCGACGTGTTTATGGCTGAATCGGTTGAGCAGTATCTGCTTGCTCTGGTACTAGCAACAAGAGACCCCGGCACGTTAGACCCGGAGTTGGCACGCTGGACAGCGTTTGGCGCCAGCCCAAGAGGAACCATTGCTCTGGATCGCTGTGCCAGAGCAATGGCGTGGCTAGATGGCCGGGATTACGTAACCCCGGACGATGTTCGTGCGGTTGCATTCGACGTGCTCAGACACCGGATTCTGCTAACGTTTGAAGCCGAGGCTGAAGGCATAACCGCCGACAAAGTCATCCAACGCCTGATTGATCGTGTACCAGTAAGCGCTTGAGGCTGGACATGAAAGCAACCGACAGCGATGCAACAACCCGCATCAGCCTGCAGGCACTCATCCGCCTGCAGGCTGATGCCAGGGCGCTAAAACTGCCATCGGCACGTCCGGCGCGAGCTCGACAGGCAGGGCTCCAACATTCTTCCCAGCGTGGACGTGGAATGGCGTTTGCCGAAGTACGGCTGTACCAACCGGGTGATGATATCCGCAGCATTGACTGGCGGGTAACGGCCCGACGCCAGGCGCCTCACACCAAACTTTACGAAGAAGAACGGGAGCGCCCGGTGCTGCTACTGTGCGATCTTGGCCCTACACTTTTCTTTGCCAGTGCCGGTGCCTTCAAGCAGGTGCGTTGTGCTCAGCTTTCAGCCATTCTTGCCTGGTTATCCCTATCGGCAGGCGATCAGGTAGGCGGCATTGTCTTTAACGGCGACACTTTAACAGTCCAGCGCCCGGCAAGGCGCAAAAAATCTGTACTGCGACTGCTCGACACAGTGGCCAGTCAGCAACGCACATCAATAGATAGCCCGGCGTCAAAAACCACTCTTGATACGGCCCTTGGTGAAGCGCGGCGAGTTGCTCATACCGGCAGCCGTATCTTTGTGATCAGCGATTTCCTCAACATATCGGAGAAAACAACGTCGTTACTGGGTGCGCTGGCCCGCCATAACAGTGTCAGTGCACTCAGAGTTGTCGATCCGTTAGAACAGACGCTACCGCAAAGCGGCCGCTTTGCCATTGCAGGAGAAGGCGGCCCTGTGTGGTTTGATGCTTCAAACAGCAGTTTCCAACAGGCTTGGCGTAAAAAAATCACCCATCACGAAGCTGCCCTTGAAGAATGTTTTCGTTTGTCTGGCGTCAGCGCAACCGACGTTTCAACGCAAGAAGCGCCGGCGGTAAGCCTTAAAGCCATACTCGGGCCGGGAGGACGAATCGGATGATGCCCGACGACCCTCTTAGCCAGCTTCGTGATATTCACCTGCCACAGACCGGCGGCTTTTGGCCGCCCGCACCCGGCTGGTGGATTCTGGCATTTGTGCTTCTTGCAGGCGTCGCAGCATTGATTTGGCTGGTACGCCGTCGCCACCGCCGTAACCTTTGGCTGAAGCTTGCCAAGGCTGAATTGGCCAACCTCGAACGCACGGCGGCAAAAGAACCACAATGGTTTACGCAACTGAATACGCTGCTCAAACGAGTGGCGCGCGAGCGTTACCCGAGTGAACACCCTGAGGCGCAATCTGGCGACCAATGGGCCGCCTACTTGCTACGCCGCGCCCCAGACGGCCAGACCGCACAGCAACCGGTTGTGGAAGCATTGGTAAACAGTGCCTGGCAACCAACGCCAACCGCCGAACCCGCACAAGCCCTGGATTTCGCCCATACCTGGCTGGAGGCACAAAAATGTTAAGCCTCGCCTACCCTTGGGTACTGCTGCTAAGTTTGGTGCCCGTGCTTTTGCAGTGGAAAAAACCCACGGCGCACGCTGTAGATGCCCCAGTCTTTCCCATAGGCCACTGGCTCTCGGACTTGCCGGGTGTTTCTCGTCAGGGCAACGCCGTGCCTCGCTGGCAAACTCTGTTGTTAGTACTGGCTTGGGTGTTACTGGTGCTGGCACTGGCGCGCCCGCAGCACGTGGGTGAGCAGATCCAAATGCCGGTGTCCGGACGCGATCTCATGTTGGTTGTGGATATTTCACCCAGTATGGAAGAGCAGGACATGGTTCTTCAGGGGCGCAGCATTAATCGCTTACAGGCGGTTAAAAGAGTATTGAACGAGTTCATTGATCGCCGAAAAGGTGATCGGCTTGGCCTTATATTGTTCGGCACAGAACCCTACGTTCAAGCGCCCCTGACATTCGATCTCAAAACTCTTGAAACCCTGTTGCACGAATCAGGCATTGGCATGGCCGGGCGTGCAACCGCTATTGGCGACGCCGTAGGCCTGGCCACCAAACGCTTGCGCGACAGACCCCAACAGCAGAGAGTTGTAGTACTGCTCACAGATGGCGCCAACACGGCCGGTGAAATTACGCCAGACAAAGCTACCGAAATAGCAGCGGCTGCTGGAGTTCGCCTTTACACCATCGGCATAGGCGCCGATTCCATGATCCAGCGCGGGCTGCTCGGCTCCCGCCGGGTAAACCCTTCCAGAGATCTGGATGAAGACTTGCTAACCCGTATGGCCCAGCAAACCGGTGGCGAATACTTTCGCGCCCGCAACCTGCCAGAGTTGGAGATGATTTACGAAACCATCAACCAGCTTGAGCCCATTGAGCTGGATGGCAAATTCTACCGGCCAGTCACCGAACTGTTTTTCTGGCCTGCAGGCATAGCCGCAGCGCTGTGGCTTAGCCTTTTTGTTTTCCGGCGCAATACAAGCAGGCTTAATCGGGTTCGCCAACACACGGGCAGGAGCGTGAACCATGGCTGATTTCCACTTTCTTCGCCCGCTGTGGTTACTCCTGCTTTTGGTTATACCCGCGCTCTACCTTGTACTGAGGAGCAAAGGGACGGGTAATAGCGGCTGGTCTGGCCTGATTCCTGAACCATTTTTATCGCCGGTTATCCGGCGTTACGGCGGCGTTTCACAAAAGCCCGGCTCAAGGCTTTTCCCGGCAATCAGCGCGGTTGTTATCCTGGCTATAGCGCTTGCGGGCCCAGCTTGGCGTGAAGCACCCACCCCTCTGAAAAAACCGGGCGATAGCCTGGTGATTGTGCTCGACCTGTCGCTCTCCATGCTGGCAACCGATCTGGAGCCAGATCGTCTTACCCGGGCAAAGCGCAAGATTCGCGATATACTCACCGTGCGTGAAGGTAGTCTAACCGGGTTAGTGGTGTATTCAGGCGATGCCCATGTCGTGACGCCCCTAACCGACGACAGCAACACGCTGGCAGGCATGCTCAATGTGCTTGACCCGGTGATCATGCCCGCTCAAGGCAATCGTTCTGATCTGGCTATCGCCAAAGCCAGCACCTTGCTGGAACAGGGTGCTCCGGGCGAGGGCCGCATTTTGCTGATTACAGATGACGTGCCAGATCGCTACACTGGGCCCATCCTCGATTCACTTGCGGGAACCAACCACACCCTGAGCACTTTAGCTGCCGGCACCCGGGATGGCGGACCTATTCCGCTGGCCAAACGTGGTTTTATTCGGGATAACGGCAACATTGTGATCGCTCGAACAGACCCGGATAGGCTCGCAGAGCTTGCCCGCGATACCGGCGGCACAAGCCACGAGCTAACACTGGATGACAGCGACATAGCCAGCCTGAACCTCAGCCCCGAGGAATCTGATGAATGGCAGGATACAGACAGCGGGCTCACCATAAACCGCTGGAAAGATGACGGTTACTGGCTGTTATGGCTGGCTCTGCCGTTGTTGTTACTGGGCTGGCGTCGTGGTGCTTTTACAGCCATGGCACTGATTTTATTGCCTGCGATCCCTCAGCCTGCGGCTGCCATGGACTGGGATAGCCTCTGGCAGCGGGAAGATCAAAGAGCCCCAGAGCTGATTCAACAGGATGCCAGCAATGCAGCGAAGGTGCTTAAATCACCCGACTGGCGAGGCTCAGCGCTCTACAAAGCTGAACAATACGAACAAGCTGCCAAGGCCTTCGCCGCAACAGAATCGAGTTTGGCTGACTATAACCGCGGCAACGCCCTGGCCAAAGCAGGTAAGCTCGAAAAAGCTCTTAAGGCCTATAACAGCGCCCTGGATCGCAACCCGGATATGGAAGATGCCAGGGTAAACCGGCAATTGGTTGAAGACCTGCTTAACAAACAAAAAGAAGAATCTAGCCAAAAGCAGGGTGACAGCTCCGAGTCTTCTGAAAATGAATCTGACCAATCCCAGCAACAGGGGCAAAGTGAAGCTCAAGAAAAGCCGGGCGAAGAGTCACCCGCAAAGGCACAGCAAAGCGAGAGATCAAATACCTCGGACCCAGAACCTGGCAAAGAAGAAGCTCAGGCACCAGCGCCAGTATCCGAGACCCCACTGTCGCAGAGCCAGGAACAATCACTGCGGCGGATTCCCGATAACCCTGGCGGTCTTTTACAGCGGAAGTTCCTGCAGCAATATCAGGAGCGCCAAACACCACCCGATGAGGGCGACACACCATGGTAAAAAGGCTGATTATTTCCTCTATTCGGCTGACGGTTTTGGCGGCGTTGATGATTCTCTGGCTACCAGCCTTTGCCGGCGAGCTCACCGCTGAGCCAGACAAAACGCGGCTGTACGAAGGCGATGTTTTGACGCTTACCGTTAAAGGCAGCACAAAAATCGACATTAGCCTGAGTAATATTTTCGATTTTGATATCTCCAGCCTGCCTGCGCCGGATATTGAAAAGGTATCCCCAGACTTCGACATACTTGCCCGCAATCAGCGCTACAGCATTCGCACCATCAATGGCGACATGGTGGGGGAAATAACCTGGACCTATCAACTCGCACCTAAATCCACCGGGGAACTCACCATCCCTGCACTGAGTTTTCAGGATGCGGTCTCTGACCCGGTCACCATAGAAGTGTCAGACGGCGCCCCGCCAGACCAGGAAAATGAGAACCGGGACAGTTTTATTGAGCTCACCGCCGACAAGGCAGACGTTTACGTTCAGGAGCAACTTATTCTTACGGTTCGGTTGTTCTTCCGGGGCAACCTGATTCGTGGTGAGCTGTCGGACCCTGAACACCCCAATGCGGTGATAGAACCCCTGGGCAAGCAAAAAGAGTCTTCGCGCGTGCGTGATGGCGTGCGTTACCGGGTGGTAGAAAGACGCTATGCGTTATTTCCGCAACAGCCTGGCACACTGAACTTGCCAGCTATACGGTTTGAAGGCCAGGCAAGGGGTGCCGATGGCTCACTCAAGTTTCTGCGGGACAGCGCAGAGCTTTTTGAGGTGCAGGTAAAAGATGTGCCCGCAGAGTTCACTGGCTCTACCTGGCTGCCAGCATCCGACCTTACACTGGCTGAGGCTGGCATGCCGCCGACCCTGAACCTGAAAACCGGAGAAAACCTCACACGCACCCTCAGTTTGCAGGCCACCGGTTTGCCTTCAGAGGCTTTGCCTCCCCTGCCAGACTCTGTGCCTGACGGGCTTCGCAGTTATCCTGAAGCCCCTCAGCGGGACAGCAGTGCTGGCCCAGCTGGCATAACATCAACCCTTACCCAAACCAGGGCGCTGGTTCCCGTAGCTCAGGGCAACCTCACGCTGCCGGCAATTCGTATTCCCTGGTGGGATACTGAGTCGAACAGTGAAAAAGTAGCCTTGATCCCCGCACAAACCCTGAACGTCACCCGTGCGGGTGAAAACAACGCGACAGAGCCTCCGGCCGGGCCGGCAGATAACCAGATCACTCCGCCAGAAACAGACAGCAAAGAAAACAGCGCCAATACCTTAAACAGCACGGGCAATGGACACTTCTGGCAATGGGTCAGCCTTGCGCTGGCCGGCGTCTGGATACTGACCATGCTGGCCTGGTGGCGAACCCGCCGCATGGCCCTGCAACCGCCGGTCAAAACGCACTCATCAGGCACCGGGGGCGAACAGGCTGTATTCGAGCAACTGCTTGTCGCTGCAAGCAACGGTCACGCATCCACGCCTGGCCTGTTTGTCACCTGGGCGGATATGCGCTTGCCCGGCCACAACTTTCACTCAGCAGGAGATGTTTTCCGGGTATTCCCGCAACCTGAACTGGAAGTGGAGCTACGCAAACTGCAGGCGCATCTGTTCAGCCCGAGCCCCGTGACCGGGAATACGCGTGCAGAGGACGAAGCCCAGGGTACAAAGGCTGCCTGGAACGGCACAGCGCTAACCAAGGCTCTCAGGCAAGCCCGGGGCAAGCTGGAAAGCGGGTTTTCGGAAAAGGGCTTGCCACCCCTCTACCCTGGCGGCCTTTCGGTGCCCGGCTAGAGCAAATGCGATGAACCCGGAGCGGCTCAGTCGATCAACTGCTGATCGATCACCAGCTCCACCGGCTCATCCTGGTCTTCCGAGACCGCAAGGGGTGAATCCGTACTGCCCTGCCAGTCACCCGGCTGGGCGCTGATATTGCCCGAGCGTGTCAGGCGGGCTGTTACCAACACCTTGTCAACGCCGGATATCACTGCTTGCGGTGCCATAGCCCGGCTGTCATCCAGCCGTATGTCTGCAGGCAAAGCGCCGGCGGTTAACCTGACAACCGCCAGAGGCGGTCCCGACTGCGCATTGGCGGCCCGGGCAAAGACAAACAGCGTGGTGTCTTCCGGAATATCGTTTTGCAGAGCCTCATCAATAGCCACCCTAACGGTCACGCCCTCGCCGCTTGCATTCGGGCTACCAGCAGAAGATTGAAGCGCAGGCCCGGTTTCCGGCGGTTGTTCGCCAAGTCGGGAATAGGCCTCTTTTATACCGCCCTGAATAGACGCCAACTGCGGGTGATCCGGCGCCACGGTCTGAATACGCTCCCAGTACTTGATTGCATTACGGTAGTTGCCCTCGCTGAAGGAGTAGATACCCAACAGGCCAAGTGAATTCACTTCGTCCGGGTTCAACGCTCTCGCTTCTTCAATGGCAGTCGTTACCTTTTCATTCATGGCACCCTGGCTGCGGAAAAACTGTGCCTGGGCAGCTAGCCCCAAAGCCACCGCCCGGGAGGCATCATCAGAGCGAACGTTATCGGCCAACTTACGGAATGCCCAGGCAGCGTCTTCATGGCGTTCCAACCGCATGTAGGTTTGCCCCAGCATAGCCCAGCCGTCCGGATTGTCCGGGCTTGACTCGAGCCTGGCTCGCAACTGTGACGCCAGCTCATTCATCTGCGCAGCGCGGGCCTCGTCGGAATTCCCCAACTCCTGCATGGCAACAAAAGACTCGACTCTATCCATCGCGCCCCACTTGTCATAAAGCAGAACCGTGGCCGCAGGAATCAAAAGTATTGATAACAGAGCTACCGCCATGGCGGCCTTGCGGCCCGGGACAGTTTTGGCCGGAGCTTCGTTATCCGGAACATCGTCCAGCATGGCGCCGGCAAGTTCATCCCTGAGTTGCTGATAGCTTTCTTTGTCAATAATGCCCGCCTGGTGTTCTTTTTCGAGCTCCGCCATGCGGCTGCGGTAGGCCATCAGGTTCTGGTTTCGCAGATCTGCTTGCTGTCGGGCATCCCGACGCTGGAACATTACAGGGTAGAGTACAAATGCCAAGGCAAGAATGATCAATACCGTTGCGGCAATCCAAAAGGTTTCGGTCATGGAGATATCGTCACAGATTCAAAATGAATAAAGCGGTG
>NZ_JBQDCO010000029.1:0-46718 GCF_052091845.1 Marinobacter sp.
GGTCGCTTGAATGCCAATGAATCAAATACACATAACAAGTCGCTGTAGTTCGCGGCCGATGGCCGCCGGACGCCCTTTTCATTGCGGCTTCGCCTCCATTACAAGGGCGCCGCTAAGCTTAGCGTTGAGGCTGTAGAAAAACCCCGAAATCGCGCCTCGGTTTGATAGGATTGAGCAAACAGACAAGGAGCCGTCGGCATGCCCCGCTTCAAGCACTACAACTACGACCAGGATGCCATGGTCGTCATCAACTATCAGGAACAGCTCCAACCCGGCACCTTTGAACACGCCGTCCATTACCTGATCGAGCACAAGCTGGATCTGTCGGTATTCCACCCCAAATATTGCAACGACGACACAGGCCGCACGGCCTACGATCCGGCCATTCTTCTGAAGATCCTCCTGTTTGCCTACTCCAAGGGCATCACGTCCAGCCGCGAGATTCAGTGGTGGTGCGAAACCAACATCATCTTTAAAGCACTGTCCTGCGATACCGTCCCGCACTTCACCACCTTGGCCAAGTTCGTCAGTCAACACGCTGATGAAATTGAAGAGCTGTTCGAACAAATACTGTTGGTGTGCCATGAATAGGGCCTTCTGGGCAACGAACTGTTCGCCATCGATGGCTGCAAAATGTCGTCAGACGCCGCGAAGGAATGGTCTGGCACCTTTAAAGAACTGGGTGAGAAACGGGACAAGCTGAAACGGCTTATTCGCCATCACCTGCATGAACATCACGAACGGGATGAGGCCGAAACCGAAGCCGAGCTGGACCGAGATATTCGCCGCGCCAAAACCGTGCTCTCTCTGGATGAGTCCATGAAGAAAGTGGACCGTTTCCTAAAGACGAATAGCCCAAGGATGGGCCAGGGGGAACGACCCAAGGAAGTGAAAAGCAACATCACCGATAACGAAAGCGGCAAGATGACTACCAGTAAAGGCACTATCCAGGGCTATAACGGCGTGGCCACGGTGGACAAGAAGCGCCAGATCATTATCGATGCCCAAACCTTCGGTGAAGGTCAGGAACACCACACCTTGAAGCCGGTGCTGGAGACGGTTCAACAGCGCTATAAAAAGCTGGGCATCGCCGAAAACATCTATCAAACCGGCGCGATTGTCACCGCCGACACCGGCTTCGCTAACGAAGCCAATATGCAGTACCTGCATGAACAACAAATCAATGGCTACATTCCGGACAACCGTTTCCGCAGCCGTGATCCGAAGTTCGCAGACCAGAAAACCAAGTACGGTAGGCGCCAGCAAGACCTATCGAAGACCGGTTGGAAACAGGTGATTCCGGCCAGTGAGTTCCAGTTCGATCCCGTTGCGATGACGTGCATCTGTCCCGCTGGAGAATCCCTGCGTCACGAGGGCACCCGAACTGACCAAAACGGCGTACCCAGAGCGCACTTCCAGGGACGGTTATTGCAGTGCCGCCACTGCCCCAAAAAGCATCAATGCATGCAAAATCCTAGCTCGGCAGATCACCGCAAGGGCAAAGGAAGGCAGGTCTCCTACACCCTGGAGCTCAAGCGCGGCCCAACGTATACCGACTGGATGAAACACCGAGTAGATAGCCAACAAGGCAAAGCGATTTACGGTCATCGCATGTCGGTGGTTGAGCCCGTGTTCGGCAACATCGGCAGTAACAAACGCCTGAATCGCTTCAGTCTGCGGAGCAAGAAGAAGGTGCAGGGTCAGTGGCAGTTGTATTGCGTGGTACACAATATTGAGAAACTGGCGAATTACGGACAGTTAGCGGCATGATAGCTGCGCTATGATACAGCCATGAACAGCCCTCGGAGGGCTAGATGGGCAGCGTTTAGGGCTAAATATTACTAACGCTCCGGTGTTGCCGAGAAATAAGCAAACTTGCGCCAGTTGACCGCAAGGGATGACAAAACAAAAAAGCGGCTGTGGATCGGGCTCGGTGAAGGGTTTTTCTACAGGCTCGTTATGTTTCTCTCAGAGCAGGCTCAAGTCCAAGGTGATCAACAAAGGGGAGGAAGTCGCGATCCAAAAACAGCAGGGGCAGCTCTTTCTCTATGCAGAATGTCGCGATGATCACGTCGGCAGTTTTTCTGATCGTGATGCCTTTTTTTCGTAGCGCTCGATAGTTGTCGGCGCACTTAGCTGCCATTTCTTTGCCAAACATTTCATACTGATCCAGAGCAAGCAGGCTTTGCTTGGTTTGGCGATATTGTTTGTCGTTGCGGATGCCTTGGAGGATTTCCAAAAATATGAGGTCTCCAATAGCAACCGAACCCTGGACTATAGAAGCATCCAGCAGATCAGTTTGCGGGTTGTCGACTCCATTGAAATAGTCGATCCAGACGCTAGTGTCTACCAGGATCATCGGGCAGCTCGCATTTCGCCCAAATCGCCTTCCCACTTGATCTTGCCGCGCAACTTCCGAATTTCCTGCTGCTTGCTAAGCTGGACCAGAAGTTTCAGGCCTTGCTCGACGGCCTCTTTTTTGGTTTCGTAACCGGAGGCTTTGAGGGCTTCGGTCATTAACTGGTCGTCAATGACTATGTTAGTTCTCATGATGCACCTATGTGTATGGTATTCGACTTTTATACACAATCTAGCATCTCAAAGAGAACATAACAATCGGCTGCACAGCGACCGGTTTTCCGCCGCTCCGCGGCTCCAAACCGGCGCGTGAGCCGGGCGTTCCAAATTGCCATGACGCCGGAGAAAAAGTAGTATCTTATCGGAAAAACCGAGTCTGGATGACTCGACACATTGAAAAAGGAGGTTCAGATGAACTCAGAAGAAAGAGAGTACATTGCAGTAGTTATTAACTATTTCTGGGGTGATGGGCTAGCCGCTTCGCACTCTGTAAATGATGAAGCTGCCAAGGTAGTCTACTTCGCGCTACAAGAAGCACAGTCCTGTTCAGCATCAATGGATATGGTGCCTTCCCCTGCAACTGGCAAGCCCGGCCTTAAATATATCGCCAAACAATTAACTAAAATCGGGAAAGATATAGCTGTCGGCGATACATCTGTGTATGAGTCCTGTCGCGCAAGAGTTGCATCCTTGTATAAATCAAAAGTAAAACTTGCATTGATAGGTATATGAAATGAAAGTTTATTTTATTTTGTTGGTATTTTTGATTTCAGGGTGCGCTAGCGGCCAGTCTATCCACCTTAAATATGAGGGGGAATCGTACTATATTCCCAGTGGCGTTGAGGAGCTTGGAGCTACAGCTGACAGGGAAAATTTCCTAGTTTTTAAATATAGTCGAGAAAAAGGAAAAAGGTATTTGGCTTTTTCCAACTCTGAATCTATCGAGAAGGGTGATTGTAGTTATTCAGAATTTTTTAGTTCTGTAATACAAAAGGACGCTATCCATGGCTCTTGCGATAAGGATAAGCTGGAAATTTTTAGGGATGCGTTCAATTCTGGCTTAGGTACAGGACACTGGAGAATCAATGGTCTAGATCATTACTATTTCATTACCGAGCATACCGGAACTTTTGTATTCAGAGTGCTTTCCAGTGACGAAATCATAAAAGTTGATAGTGACTTTTTGGGTCCAGAAGAGCTGTACTCAATTTTTGAGTCTAGGGACCGTTAATTTGTAACAAGGCCAGTCACGGCGACGTCTACTGCATTGCGGCTTCGCCTCCATTCCGCAGCCGCGCATGCTGGCTGGCGTTAGCGTTGGTCGTAGTGCCCGCCAATGGCGAAAATATAAATGTACCTATCATCAAATCGGTATACGAGCCGATCTTTCTGTGAAATGCGCTTGGACCATAAACCTGACAGGTTATGTTTAAGCGGCTCTGGTTTGCCCATGCCAGTTGATGGGTCTTCAGAGCGAACCATTTCTTTCAGCAATTTGCGGAGAGCTTTGTGCAGATTTTTATCTTTTTCCCGCATTTTTTCATACGTTTCCCATGTGCTGCCCTCAAATACCAGTGATCTCATTCATTTGCTCATCATTAGGTGTGTATCCTTGGCCACGGCTGTGAGTATCAAGGGAAGCAGCAATTTGTTGCATCAGATCTCGGTTCTGAAGAACATACAGTGTTTCTTGTTCTCTTTCCCAGTCCTCAGCACTCATAACCACGAACGCTGCTCCAGCGCGACGTGTCACCTTAATGGGTTCGTGTCTGCTGACAACCTGCTCTACAAGGCTTTTCAGGTTGTCTCTGAATTTGTTTACACTGACGATATCCATGACTTCACCATTACGTACGGAAACTCCGTACAACTATATCTCAATAACCCTAACAAGGCCAAGCACAGCGACAGTTTTTTCGTTGCGGCTTCGCCTTCACTACAAAGCTGCGCGTGTGGGCAGCGTTAAATACCAGTGACTGCAAGATCCAGAGCTCCAACAATCTGATCCCTGAAATGCGATAGGGAGCCAATTGGATTTTTAAGCTGTTTTTCAGGCAATGCAGAAATTTGAGGTGTCAGCAACAGCAGTTCCTGGTCTGCAAAGGTTATCTCTGGTGTGAGGCCTTGCATGGCTTGGTCGCCAAACGCCGCGCGCTTACCCAGTGGGATGACAATACGAGTTACGAGATCTGTCAGAAGGGGGCTTTGGATATCCACTAAGTACGGATAATGTGCCCTGCTGGTTTTGCTGGGGTTTGGGTAAACGTCGAACTGAGCCATCAAAACTCCCGAAATTCGTCCCCGAAACAGCCATGCTGTTCAACGAACTCGTTGTAGCTTCTGATTGCCGTCCGATTTTCCTCTACCCATTGGTCAGCCTTGCGCTTTGCTAATTCTTCTTTCAATGCTCGCTCAAGGGTCGCAGACAAGTTAATGTTCAGAGCGCGTGTCTTTTTTAGCAAGTCGCTGTTAACGGACAAATTTGCGGCTTTTTTTGGTGCGGCTATGTTGTATAGATCGGTCATTTTAGCCTCCAGTTGCAGTAACACACTTAGCAATAGCGTATGCGCATGGTTGTGCGTACGCAAGTGCATTTAACAAGAGGTGTCGGGCGCGCCTACGCTGCGTTTCGGCACGTCGCAAAGCCAAGCGTTATATATCCAAGGATGGTTTTAAGGTGAAGTTATATAGTGTTCTACCCGGTGTATTCCCCCCAGATAATAACCGGAGATTTTTATGCCTTCGTACTCAAAGTAGAAGCCAGCACTCAGTTTCTTGAGTTCAGCAGCCGTGTGGTCTTTGACGCGCCCCTGGCCAGGGGCAATCACGATGTTCTAATTCCTGCAAGAGAACTGACACAGTGACTACGAAACGTTATGCTATTTATTGTCTGGGCCGAAGCGATCTGTTGGCAGCTGCAGAAATTTGCGCTCGTGCGATGAACAACAACCCGATTCACATTCAGGTATTCGGTGCTTCTCCCGCATTACGCGAACGCCGGCTCAGGCGTTTGTTTCGCGGACTCCTCGCGTATGTCCATCACAAAGGCGATCTCTACGGTGCCATGGTCGATGGAGACTTGATTGGCGTACTGGGTATGCTACCACCAAAAAAATGTAAACCGTCTCCGGGTGACTGGTTACGGTTGATGCCAACGTTATTAACATCGAATAGCCCTGTTGGTACATTCCGCCTGGCAATCTGGCTCAGTACCTGGGCCAGGATAGACCCATTGGCACCGCACTGGCACCTGGGGCCACTGGCGGTGAAACCCTCCTGGCAACATCGAAGCGTCGGCACTCAATTGATGGAGCATGCCTTAAATAAGGGTTCTGGCGAGAGCTTCTATCTGGAGACAGACAAGCTAATCAATGTGGGATTCTATGAAGGGTTCGGCTTTTCCGTTTTGGCAACGCCGTCGGTTCTGGCAACATCAAGCTGGGTAATGATGCGACCCGCCACCGAATAAAAATAATGACGAACCAGATAGGTAACCTCTTCAACAAAGAACAGGAGTAATAGTAGATAATCCATGACTTCCGCACTTCATTGTTTGTATTCTTTCCGTCGCTGTCCCTACGCTATGCGCGCCCGTCTCGGTCTGTTGTTTGCTGAGTTGCAGGTAGAGCTACGAGAGATAATTCTGAAAAACAAACCGGCTCAGATGCTAGCTATTAGCCCGAAAGGCACCGTGCCTGTGTTACAGCTTTTTGAAGGTGTTGTGATTGAAGAAAGTCGGGAGATTATGGTGTGGGCGCTTGAGCAGCAAGATCCGCAAAAGCTGTTGGATACAAAGGTTTTGCAGCAGGCTAACGCTCTGATCGAGCAAAACGACAACGAATTTAAACATTGGTTGGATCGCTATAAATACGCCGACCGTCATCCCGACATGAGCCAGGCAGAGTATCGGCAGCGGGGTGAGAGCTTTTTACAGGTTTTAGAAGAGCTGCTGGCTAAAAATCGATTCTTGCTGGGGTATAACGAAACTCTTGCAGATATCGGCATTATGCCGTTTGTCCGTCAGTTCGCCCATGTAGATCGCGATGTTTTTTACAAACTGCCATACCCGAAGCTACAACAGTGGCTAACACACTGGCTAGAGCACCCATTTTTTCTGCAAGCAATGACCAAGTTTCAGCCGTGGCAAGAGGGGGATGAATTGGTCGTTTTTCCTTCATAGTGTCTCCATGGGGTTTTGAAACTGAGCAATATGGCCGTGACTGAAAAAGTGGTTCGTCTCGGGCCCGCGGCCAACTGGGAGTCGCTTGGTTGAGGCTGCTAAAGAGTGGAGTTTCTATTTATTGATAATCTCATCTACACTGTTTGCTAAAATTGTGTCAGGCTCACTGACCTATTTAAGCAGGCAGTGATGTATGCGCCGACCGTCCAAAAACAAAAAAATACAGTTTTGGCGCCCACGTTTATGGCTCTCGTGGGCGGTAGTGTTTGCATTATATATACTGTCTTTTTTGCCTATGCCAGCCAAGCAGCGGCTAGGAAATCGACTCGGCACTTTTTTGAGCCGCAAACTCAAATCTCGTGCTCGCGTTGCTGACCGTAATATTCAAATTTGCCTCCCTGAACTGGATGAACATGCCCGCAAGCAGCTGGTGCTGGATAACTTCATCGCGTGTACTCGTGGTTTTCTGGAAAGCACCCATGCTTGGTGGCGCGATGTCTCGTCTTATTGCGAAGCGGCCGAGGTACACGGGTTGGAGCATCTCAGGGAAGCCCAAAACAAGGGCAAGGGCGTGCTGCTGATTGGCGGCCACTACAGCATTTTCGACTTCGCGTTACCTCTGGTTGCCTGCCACCTGAAGAAGCCCGGGTATGTGTACCGACCCAACAACAACCCGGTTATTGATCGCATGATCGAAAATGGCCGTCGTCGTCATTTTGGGATTCAGCCTTTCACCAAGCGCGGGCTGCGGCCGATGGTGTCTTTTTTGAAGAAGGGTGGAGAGGTCTGGTTTGCCTGTGATCAGGATTTTGGTAGCAAAACAGAATTGTTTGTGCCGTTTTTTGGCGTGGAAACCGGCTGCATCACCTCCCCGAGTTACATCGCAAAAATATCTGGCGCCTCGGTGATCTGTGTAAGCCACCTGCGGATGCCTGATGGAGGCTATCGTGTTGTTTTTTCACCGATACAAGAAGGTTTCGGGGTTGATAAACAGAAAGATAGCAAGGTATGGAATCAATACATTGAGGATACGGTTCGCGAACAGCCTGATCAGTATCTATGGCTGCATAAGCGCTTTAAATCCCGCCCCGAAGGAGCTGGTAAAATCTATTGAACAATCAGTCGAACGCTGATCTGATCACATCGCGATAGTTCCGGATGCGTTGCATCTAGTAAGTTGCCACGCCCGATGTTGTAGCTGGCCAGTGCCAGAAAAGTGCGGTCTGGCTCCGGAATGGTATCCGGCAATCGGCGATGGCGGTCTGCGTTGAGCGCTCTGAGGTCGACAAAATCGAACTCGCCAATATAGGCGTAGTAGCGGCTTTCAACGTAACCGATTGCATCATTGCCTTCGGTGCTGTTCATCCATTCACGGGTTGTGCCCGCCAACTCGTCAGAGTTTGCAGGTAGGTACCAACCAAGATTGTTGCCCTGGGTCAGGTTCATAGCTACTTCCAGATGCGGAAAATGCCGGCGCATTACCTGAACAATGTTGGAATCGGCCACGGTACAGTCAGTTTTCTGCCTTGCGACGTTTGACAACAAAATTTCTGTCGTTTTGCTAACAATAGGCGGTGTTTTTCAGGCTATTGAAGTACTTAAGTGCCGGGGCTGGAAAAGCATTCTGGCACACGTTTTGATCGCGTTGCTCTATGTAGTGGCTGGGGCCAGCATGATAACCGAGCCAGTCGCGGGCTCATTGGTGTTAACGGCATTTTTGGGTGGTATTTTCGTTGCGACCGGGCTTCTGCGGATTATGATGGGGCTCCACCTGAAAGGAACCGGCCTGCGCTGGGGCTGGATTGTGTTTGCGGGCCTTGTTTCGCTGGTGCTTGGCGCGATGATTTTCTTTCAGTGGCCGATGTCGGCATTATGGATTATTGGCCTTTTGGTCGCTATCGAAATGATTTTTCATGGTTGGGCTTATGTCATGATTGCGTTAGCTTTGAAAACAGCGCGGTAAGAACTTAATTTTTAACAGACTTCTGGTTCACCAGCTTCAAAGGGTACTTTTATCGTCTGCTAAACCACTTCATTTCGGATTTATGCTTTGTGCTTCTATATCGTTTGGTATGAGTACTTTTACAGCGAAAGCCGAAAGCCAATACCTGTCAGCGCAGGAAAGTGATCCGCTCAAAATGGGTTGGATGCAGGGCTTTCCGCCGCCAGATGACAAACTGCTGAACTTTGCCGACGGGTCTTTTTTTGAGTTTCCAGCGCTGCGCTGGAGTGTGGTGCATATGCGTGAACTGATGCCCACCGTGAACGTGCCCCGTGGTTCCGGAGCGCCAGATACGCTACCTGAAAATCTTGATGCGAATATTGATGGCATTACCTTCCGCCCGCTGAATGCCGATGAGGACATTACATGGGAAGACTCTCTGTGGCGGAACTACACCGACGGCATTGTTATTCTGCATCAGGGGCGTATTGTTTATGAACGATATATGGGCGCGCTTACACCGAACGCAAAGCATGCAGCTATGTCTGTCACCAAGTCGCTCACCGGCACCCTGGGTGCGGTTCTGGTGGCAGAAGGCAAACTCGATGAAGATAGCCTGGTAACCGAGTACATCCCCGAGCTTAAAGAGTCGGGCTATGGCGATGCTACAGTGCGCCAGGTGCTTGACATGACGACCTCGCTGCAGTTCAGTGAAGATTATGCCAATCCCAAGGCAGAAATCTGGATGTATTCGGGTGCCGGTAACCCACTGCCCAAACCTGAGGGCTACGAAGGGCCGGTTGGCTATTATGAAGCTCTGCAAACCATTGAAAAGGCGGGGCCCCACGGGGAGGCTTTCGGCTATAAAACCCCCAACGCAGATGTGGCAGGTTGGTTGATTGCCCGTGCTAGTGGCAAGTCGGTCGACCAGTTGCTGTCTGAGCGGGTGTGGAGCAAGATCGGCATGGAACAGGACAGCTACTATTCCATCGATGAGCGAGGCACGTTGTTCGCAGGCGGCGGCTTTAACGCTGCCCTTCGGGATATGGCCCGTTTTGGTGAACTGATTCGCAACAAGGGTCGCTGGCAGGGTACGCAGGTGTTGCCCGCAAAGGCGATTGAAGATATTGCGGGGGGTGGCAGCAAAGCTGCTTTTGCCAAGTCTGATCATACTGAGTTGTCCGGGTGGTCGTACCGGAATATGTGGTGGCACACGGGCAACGAACACGGAGCTTTTGCGGCCCGTGGCGTGCACGGGCAAACTATTTATATTGATCCAGAAGCAGAAATGGTTATCGTCCGCTTTGCATCACACCCGGTAGCAGCCAACAGTGCCAATGATCCAACGTCTTTGCCTGCCTATGAAGCTGTTGCTCAGTATCTGATAGAACAGAAAAAATAGCCTTAAACCAAAAAGGCCGTAAGTACTCAGGCACTTGCGGCCTTAAAGAGCTTTTCCCTGTAAGCGAAACAGGTCATTCGAAGAGTTGGCGCTCAAGCGTTAGCACGCACACTGTCTTACTTGATAACTTCATGTTCGAACCGACCGAGCACGACCATAATAATCAGCGCCATTGCTGTCACTATCCCCCCAAGAGCGAAAAGGCCGAGGCCGCAGGCTACGCCAATTGAGCCGGCTATCCAGATCGACGCGCCGGTGGTGATACCCTGAACAGTTCCACGGCTTTGGATAATGCTACCCGCGCCGAGAAAACCGATACCGCCAATAACGCCTTCCACAATGCGTGTCGGGTCTATGCGCGCTGAGGGATCCCCCTCGGCAGTGGCAAACAGAATATGCATGCCCATAATAATGAAGGCAGAAGCCCCCAGTGACACAAGCATATGAGAGCGCAGGCCAGCGGCTTTGCCTCTTAATTCCCGTTCCAGCCCCAGGATGATGGCAAAGCTGGCTGCCGCGAGTAGCCGGATAAACATTTCCAGTGCAGGAATTTCTGTCTCGGGCATGACGTGTCTCCTGTTTTCGTTATTGTTCTTTAGATTGTTGCAGCAGTTTTACTTACCCAGTAGCTCACCCACAGGGCGCAGGTTTACAACGTGATCACACAAGGATTTGACGATCATTAATATGGGGGTGGCAATGATCAAACCGACAGGGCCCCAAAGCCAGCCCCAGAACAGAAGCCCGACAAATATTGCCACCGGGTTGAGAGTTGAAACCTGGCTGGTTAGCCAGGGAGTCAGCAGATAGCCCTGAATGCTGGTAATCGCCAATGATGTGCCCGCGACAATAAGAGCTGTGTTTGCTTCGCCAAACTGAATAAAGGCGGCAATGCCGGTACCGATCAAAACCAGAAATGGCCCCAGGTAGGGCACCGCACTTGCAACCCCTGCAACCACACCCCAGAACAAGGCTTGCTCCACGCCCAGCGTTATGAATGCCAGCCAGGTCAGTATGCCCACAAACAGGCCACCAAGCAGCATCACGAACAAAAAGCGCCGAACCTGATGGTGAAACTCGTTCATAATTCGAGCTGCTTTGCGCATTCGCCCGAACGAGGGGCCGGAGATTTTAACGACCTTGCGCTTGTAAAGTGGCCCCACTGCCAGTATGAAAAACACCAGAAGCAAGACGGAGAATAACTGGGAAACAAGAACTAACAGGGTAGGCGCGCTTTTGAGTGCATAGTCCTGAACGTCTGTTGGCTTCTCGATCACCCGAACAGGCGTTATCCCCTGCTGCTCTGGCTGGGTGTCTTTTTTCCCTTCTGCGGCTGACTCCTCAATGTGTTTGGCCGCAGTCTGCGCTTTTTCCATGAGGCTTTCTTCTTGCTTCGGAGAGTTGGCCTCATTACGTTGAAATTTACTGACCGCTACAGGAACCTTATCGAGTATGGCGATGGCTTCCGTTTGTAAAGGAATACTCGCGCCTGCAATGGCGCCCACCAGTAAAAGCAGGACGATGGCCGCACCCAGGGGCCGGGGAATTTTGATGTGGTCAAGCGTCGAGACCAGAGGGTCCAGGGCGTAACTGATCAATACGGCAACCATTAATGGAAGCAGCACAGCTTGGGCCCAGTCAATAAAAAAGAGAGTGGCGATGCTTGAGAGTGTAATCAGCGACATGCTGCGAATGCTCACTGCTTCGATCAGTGGCGCTTTGGGCGCAGCGCTGTCATCTCTCGAGGTGTTGCTGGGTTCTCCGTGCCCGTTATTTTCCATGATCATTAAGTTTCTTTGCCGGCGCTATATGCTTATTAGTGTAGACCGTTTTGGCAGTGTTGGAACAAAAAAACAAAGCCGTAATATAGCGGTAATTTGAAGTGTGGTCAGAAATAGGCAGTCAGCCGCCCCGTCAGCCGGGGGCTTTTATGTCTGTACTCAGATTCTGCAGTTAATGGTTTCCCCAATTCAATATACCCCGAGACCGTTCGGGTAAGCATCCTTAGCCCAACGCCGGAGGCCGCCGCTGAAGCGCTGTCATCCGTTTGGTTTTCGCGGGCGCGTGCAATACCGTAATAGATGTACGGCACCCAGCGTGCCTCCGGAACCACTGTATTACTATTAAACCCGCGGCGTAGTTCGAGCTTTGTGCCAATTCCGGAATCGCCGCTGAACTCACCCGGCTCATAGGCGCGGGCATATCGGCTGCCACCCAGGGAAAAGCGCTGAGAGTAGGGCAGGTTGTCACCAGAGTATTGGCCCGCGATATCCAGTTTCAGGGAAAAGTCGGCGGGCAGCCAGTGCCAGAGCGTGTAGCGGGCGCCGACCAACTGAAACGCCAGGTCGATGGTATCGTTGGCCCGGGTTCCGCTGCGCCTTGCGCCCATGGCATCTATGCCCGTGCGACCGGAAAAGTCAAATCGGGAGGTGCTGTCCTTACCCTTTACATACGCCAGAGCACCCGCACTCGCCATGCGCAATTGTTCATCAATTTCGGTTTCGTCGCTTCGGTCCCGGGTATAGTCACGCAGGGTCACACTGCCATCAACCGCTAAGGAGAAAGTGCCCGAGTCTAACAGGTCATGGCGCCACTTAAGCCTTGACCATAGGCGTCGATATACCTTGCTCGGGCTGACTGCGTCATCCTGCGGCACAGCCCGGGACGAGCTGATATCTGCATAAAACGTATTGCGATCGGACATGTACAAAGAAAGCCCCGTGCCAATACTGCGGTAGCCCGCTGATTCGATGGTGTGTATGCCTGAAACGTAAACTTCCCGAAGGCCTGCTCCCGGGCCATAAACGCTTACGCTGGCGCCGACCATATGCTGCCCGAGGCGCTGGCCACCTTCGGCACTGTATGTGAGTTCTCCTCGAACCTGTGGGGCAATGGTAAAAATTAGCTGGTGGCGGCCGGGAGATGTTTCTTCAAGGCTTGCTTTCAGGCCTACTCCCACCGCTAGTTCAAGGGCTCGGGAAAAGCGCTCAACGTCTGTTTTTGAAATCGGCGACCGTTCCCGCAAAGGTTCTAATCGTTCACGTATGGATGCTCTTTCTTTGGCGCTCCCTCCGGTGATCTGAATGTCGTCAATCCGAGGCTCCTCAACGTGCACAACAAGAATATTTTTGTTGTTTGGGAGTGTTGCAATACTAACCCCCGGGGGGAGATAACCTTGGTTAATGTAGTAGTCTCGTGTTCGTGTACGCAACCGTGTTTTCTGCGCTGTATCCGAAGCTTTACCGAGGCTGCTGGCGTACAGAGAGAGCAACTGTTTGGCGCCAAAAGCAGACACGCCCTCGAAAACCACCGCACCTATCGCCCGCTCGGGTGCTGATGAGCAAACAGCGGGCAGAGTAAGCGTGAGTAATAAAATAAAACAATTCATTACGTTTATACGCACAGTGTTAATCGCCATTCAGTTTAACATGAGGCGAGGTTAGCGCTTTCGTACACTGGACGTTGTAAAAAATTGTTTTTAAACAGCAAAAAAAGGAAAAGGGTTTTCCGAAAAGTACAATTAATGAAGAATCGAGGATAAATAATGCACGTATCGCGTGGCTTTACTATCAACAGCGTTTATCGTTTTTTAATTGGCTTCTCTGCACTGTTGATGGCATCGACCTTGATAGCTGCAGAGCAGATTCGCGTTGAGGAGGTATCCGGTACGGTGCAGTTTCGTACCGGCACAGACAAGGCGTGGGAAATTGCCGAGAAAGGTATGTCTATATCAGCGCCTGTTCAGTTTCAAACCCTGGCCGGCAGTCACGGGTTGTTGGTGCAGGCAGGTTCTGAATTTGAACTAAAGAGTGATTCCCACGTCACTTTGCAGCCAAACTCCGCAGAACCTGATGGCCTGATTACCAGGGTCAAACAGTGGTTCGGTACGGTGTTTTATCGAATAGAGCGTCAGCCGGATCAGTTCAGCGTGGAGACGCCGTTTCTGGTGTCAACGGTAAAAGGTACTCGCTTCGTTATTGTGTCTACCCAGTCGTCCTCTATGGTGACTCTCACCGAGGGCTCCCTGGAAGTGCTCGATATTGCCAGTGGCAACACTCAGATGCTCGAGCCTGGCGATATTGCAGGTATAGGCGCGGAGCAAGCTGGCATTAAAACGTTCAAGCAGGCACCTAAAAAAGCGACTACCCAGGCAGGTTCGCAAGGCGGCAGTTTTCAGCCGGCGATGGATGAGACGCAAAGTGGATTTGAAAGTGCCTTGGAGGCAATGACAGAGGTCGCCTCCGAGCAGGCTGTTATCGCTTCCGATGAGGCAGGTGTCGATCAGGATTCGAACAGCGCAGCCGATGACGATGCCGCCGATAACGATATAGGGCCTGGCTCAGGTGGCGATGGCTCCACTGGCGGTCATGACAATGGTCATAATGGCCCCGGGCACGGGCACGGGCACGGGCACGGGCATGGGCATGGGCATGGCCATGATCACGACGATGATGATTATGACGATGATGATGACGATGACGATGATGACTAACGAGTATGTTTGCTAAAACAGATCGTTGTCTTAAATCAGGCCCGGCCAGTAAGGTTTTTATTTCTGCCTTGCTGGCCGTTGTCGTTTTTACACTCCTGCTCTGGTCTGGTTTGCTGGAGCGCCCGGAAACGGGGCTCCGTGACCGGATTATTGGCTTACTGGTAAAGCCCCAGCCCAGTAACCTGGTGATTCTTGAAATCGATTCTGAAAGTATTGAATCAATAGGGCAGTGGCCTTGGCCGAGAAGTGTATATGCAACTGCAATCCGCGCACTTGGCGAAGCCGATATTCGCTCCTTGATGATTGATGTTGATTTTAGTGCGGCATCAAGCCTTGGTGGCGACGCAGAACTGGAAGAAGCCATCCGTTCGGTGGCTGACACAATGCCAGTATTTCTCCCGGTTTTCGTTCAACGTCTTAGTCAAACAGATTCAGCTCTGATGATCCGGCGCCCTTTGCAGGGTCTGACAGAGAGCGTTGAGCTGGTCTCTGTTAATATGTACCCGGCAAATGATGGCCTGGTACGCTCTCTCTCTATTGGTTTTCGCTGGCAGGACAATTTTTACCGAGGCGCCTGGAATGCGCTGGCCGGGCAGGCGGACACAGGCACTTGGATTGACTACACTATTTCTCCGGATTCCTTTCACTACCTCAGTGTTACAGATCTTCTTGAGGGAAGGGTGCCGCAGCGACTCTTGCGTGGTCGTGACGTTATTATTGGCTCCACCGCTATTGAGCTAGGCGACAATTTAGCCACCCCTATCCATCATGTGCTTCCCGGAGCAGTTGTACAGGCTCTGGGAGCCCAAACTCTGCGTAATGGTGGTCTGTACGCCGCCTCCCCCTTTGCAGGGTTTGTAATTTTCGCGCTTTTTTGGCTTGGTGCCACTGTGGTTTTCAGTCGTTGCGGTTGGCATCGCGGCCTGCAGGTTTTGGGCCTGATTATTGCTGTCTGGCTGGGTGCGTTTATTCTGGTTTATTTCCAGGTTCATCTGATTCTTGATGTTTTCAAACCCCTTTTTTTGAGTGTACTGGTGTACATGGCCATCAACCTGGCCCGGCTAGATAGCGCTACCCTGGATCGACTCTGGCTGCAGGTTAGCCTCCGGGATAACGAAGCACTGCTTGATCGCATTGTGGCCACCACTAACGACTATATTCTGTGTGTGAACCGGGAGGGAGTGATAACCAAAGCCAACCAGTCAATACAAACCCTTTGCGACCGTTCCGCAAGTGATATGGAGAACTCACAGCTGAGCGACTACTTACCGGATGCCCGGCACGGTTTGGTGGGGATGCCAAGCACACCGTTTGATACTCATGTTGTTACGCGGGGCGGCCAGCACATACCGGTACAGGCTACGGTCAGCCGTGTGGCCACGTCTGTTGATGCTATCTTTACCGTGGTGCTCCGCGACTTGAGCGAGCGCGTTGCCAGGGAGCAGGAACTTGAATACCGCGCGACCTACGATGGCCTTACAGGTTTGCTCAACCGTTCTGCCTTTTTTGACCGGGTTGATGAAACTCTGGAGCGGCACCGGTTTGGCTGTCTTATCTGCCTGGACATTGATTACTTCAAAGAAGTAAACGACGCATACGGCCATACAGCGGGCGATCAACTACTCAAAACCATTGCACAGCGTATTGCGGTGTATGTGGGTAACCTTGGCCAATGTGCGCGCATTGGAGGCGACGGGTTTGCAGTTTGGCTGCCCGGCCTGCGTTTTTCGGCGGGGGGCAGTCAGTTCTGTGAACAGCTACTGGAAGACATCGAAAGCCCACTTACCTTGACGGTTACCGAAGATATTCCGTTGCAGATTTCCGCAACATCCGGCGCGTCGGAGTATGGCAGCTATGACAATACGGCCGATCAATCTCGCCAAAGCAGCCCGGCTACACAGGCTGAAACTCTGCTGCGTCAGGCAACCGATGCCATGCGCCTGGGCAAACAGGAGGGGGTCGCCCTCAGGTGCTACCGCGAGCGCGATAGTCAGGCCGCTATGCGTAGGCTTGAGCTGGTGCCAGCCATCCGCACACACATCAATAATAATGCTTTCCAACTGGTGTATCAGCCCAAACTGGAGCTCAGCACCCTGGCGCCAACAGGCTGCGAGGCTCTCCTGCGCTGGCCACAAAATGCCGGGGAGGTCGTCCCTGTGACTCAGCTTATTGAAGTGGCTGAAAACTCTCGCCAGATCGTGCCGCTGACGCGCTGGGTAGTAGAGACGATTCTTGCCCAGGAGGCTGAGTGGAAGAAAAAAGGCTGGCCGCGACACATGGCGCTGAATTTGTCAGCGCGGCTGTTTCAGGATCGTAACTTCATTGCCGGGCTCAAAGACCTGTTGGATTCAAGCAGCGGCTATTTCGTTATAGAGTGTGAAATAACAGAAACCGCGTTACTGGGCAATGAAGACCGGGCCCTGACACTGGTCAGCGAGTTGGTGGATAGCGGCGCCACGCTTGCCATTGATGATTTCGGCACCGGCTATTCTTCCCTGGCTTATCTCCAAAACCTGCGCGCTTCAGTACTTAAGATTGATCGATCGTTTGTGTCGAATATTCAGCAGTCGCCCGGTAATCAGGTGATTGTTCGCTCAACCATCAACATGGCTCATGAGTTGGGCATGACGGTAGTGGCAGAAGGCGTGGAAACGCTGGGAGATGAACAGTTTCTTCGGGTTCATGGTTGTGATCTGGCCCAGGGATACCTTTACGCCAAGCCGCTTGCGTTACCAGATTTTGGCCGTTGGCTGGCGTCCCGTGAGAGCTCAGGAGCCTAAAAGCTGAAGCCTGTCTGGCACACGACCGTTGTTTTGTTTTGCGTCGCGGCAACACCCCCTCCTATAATCCCCATTGCCACGGCGTGTGTTGCCTCGTCGTCGATTCTCCCTCACTAATAAAAAAGGAAGACAACATGTTGAAACCCCGCTCGTTGATCGCCGCGGCTGTGGCTGCGCTTCTGATTAGTTCTGCGGCTAACGCTCAATATAAAGATGAGTACACGGTATCTACCGTACTGCCGTCGGCATTCCCTTGGGGCCAGGCAGCAGATAAGTGGGTAGAACTGGTAGAAGAGCGCTCTGAAGGGCGAATAAACATGAAGATTTACAGCAACTCCCAGCTGGTTTCCGGCGATCAGACCAAAGAGTTTTCTGCCATGCGCTCAGGGCTGATTGATATGGCTGTGGGGTCGACCATCAACTGGTCGCCCCAGGTTCCGGAGTTGAACCTTTTCTCTCTGCCATTTCTGATGCCGGATAACGCGGCCAT
Organism: Marinobacter sp.; assembly: GCF_052091845.1. Classification (GTDB taxonomy): domain Bacteria; phylum Pseudomonadota; class Gammaproteobacteria; order Pseudomonadales; family Oleiphilaceae; genus Marinobacter. The sequence goes on from NZ_JBQDCO010000029.1 coordinate 17,645, forward strand.
TGATGCAATTACCCAGGGTGAAGCGGGCAAGGCCGTGTTCAAAGCCATTAAAAAGCGTGGCGTGACACCCCTGGCCTGGGGCGAAAATGGTTTTCGTGAGTTGTCCAACTCCAAGCACGCAATCAGTGAGCCTGAGGACCTGGAAGGCCTGAAAGTTCGGGTTGTCGGCTCGCCGTTGTTCCAGGATACCTTCAGCGAATTGGGCGCTAACCCCACACAAATGAGTTGGGCCGATGCCAAACCAGCGCTGACCACGGGCGCGGTCGATGGCCAGGAAAACCCACTGTCGGTGTTTGATGTGGCACGCATTGACCAGGTGGGGCAGGAACATCTGACACTGTGGCATTACATGGCCGACCCGCTGGTGTTTGCGATCAGTAACCGTGTGTGGAGCCAGTTTAATGCAGAGGATCAGGCACTGCTGAAAAAGGCAGCTGTGGATGCAGGCAAGTGGGAGATTGAAAAGTCCCGTGCCGAGCTACCGGACACGCTGAAAGCCATCAAAGATCGTGGTGTAACAGTCACTGAATTAACCCAGGCGCAGCACGACGCGTTTGTGGAAGCGACTCAGTCTGTTTATGAGAAGTGGGCGCCACGCATTGGTGAAGATCTGGTTAAACAGGCTCAATCCGCCGTTGCCAACCGTAAGCAGTAACACTCTTCTGCCCCAGCACCCGCCGGTTCTGGCGGGTGCAGACGCCTGAACCGGAGTATTCATGTCCTCCCGACCCCCGAAGTCCCGGCCAGAAGCCTGGCTGGCCTCCCTGGCTTTGATCGCAATTTGTGTGATCAGCCTGGGCAACGTAATTGTGCGCTATACCACCGATGCCTCCTTTGCATTCACCGAAGAGCTTTCCGTGTTTTTGCTGGTGGTGCTTACTTTCGCGGGTGCGGCTGTGGCAGCCCGCAATAATCAGCATATCCGCATTGAATTGATCGAGCACTACCTGCCGGCGCCTGCTCTGAAAACTGTGTTTGTTTTACAGTGGTTGGTGGGTGTGGCGGTTTTGGGTGTGACTACCTGGTATGGCTGTGTGTTTGCGTGGCAAGAGTATAGTTGGGAGTCGCTATCGCCAGGGCTGGGATTACCAAACTGGATTTATGTCATGTGGCTGCCAGTGATGTCGGCGGCGATTATTATCCGGATGACTCAAAACCTTATCGACCGTTTGCGCGGTAAGGCTAGCGAGGAGGTCATCCGTGAATCCTGATCTGTTGATGATCGGCGGCTTTTTGCTGGCGTTGCTGCTGGGCGTGCCTGTGGCTATTGCTCTTGGATTCGGGGGGTTGGTGGGTATTCTCGCCGGCTTGTCGCCAGACATGCTTGCGACCTTTGGTACCAATACCTACAACAGTGTGGCGAAATATCCGCTAATCGCAATTCCACTGTTCATTCTCACCGGTCTTATTTTTGAACGCGCTGGCGTAGCGGCCAGTTTGGTGCGCTTTGCCCAGGCGATTATCGGGCCACGGCACGGCAGTTTAACGGTTGTAGCGGTTCTGGTATGCCTGATTATGGGCGGAATGAGTGGTTCGGGGCCAGCAGATGCGGCGGCCGTGGCCATGGTGATGCTGCCCAGTATGCGCAAGGCTGGTTACCCGCAGCCTTTTTCTGCCGCGTTGATTGCGGCCTCGTCGTCTACTGCTATTTTGATTCCGCCTTCCATCGCGCTGATACTGTATTCCATTGTGGTGCCAGGTGTAGATTTGCGGGCGTTGTTCGCCGCAGGTTTGTTCCCCGGCATTCTGGCGGGCTTGTCTTTGTTGGTGCCAGCGCTGTATCTGGCTCGCAAGTATGGCTGGGAGAGCCCGGAAACCTCGGAACGTCCGCCGTTCTGGCCCAGCTTCAAGGCCGCATTGCCGGCATTGTTTGCGCCAATCATTATTCTGGGTGGCCTGCGCTCCGGGCTTTTCACCCCTACCGAGGCTGCTGTGGTGGCCGTGGCCTATGGTGTGATCGTGGGCTGCCTGGTGTACCGCAACCTGACGCTGCGCAGTCTGTTCGAGCTGATGACGGATGCAGCGGTGACCTCGGGCGTCGTCATGCTGATTATTGCGCTGGCGGGTATTTTCGCCTGGGCGGGCACCACACTTGGCACGTTCCAGCACCTGGCTAATGCGCTGTTGTCTCTGTCTGACAATGGTTGGGTGCTGCTGGGCCTGGTGATGGTGCTGGTGTTAATTGCCGGCATGCTGCTGGATGCGATTTCGATTTATCTGATTCTCATCCCCATTGTATTGCCGTTGATGAACCATTTCGGCTGGAATCCGGTATGGTTTGGCATTTTGCTGGCCATAAATATTGCCATCGGCCAGTTTACACCGCCGGTGGCGGTCAACCTGATGGTTACAACACGTATTGCTAATATTCGCCTGGAGCATACCATTGGCTGGGCGCTGGTTTTCATTGCCGCGATGAGTGTCAGCCTGCTTTTGGTTATGCTGATACCGGGAATCGCGCTTTGGCTTCCGGAACAGCTCGGCTATGTTGTAGGGCCGTGGTAGGTAAATGCTCAATAGGTATCAGCTATCGTGAGGTTGGATATAATCAATTTTCCCGAAGCTGGCCTTTTGGCTAGAGTATTACCCGTAGATTCATCAACACGCAAACGAACCAACAGGAGTTTTCCATGGGCGTGATCAATAGTGAAATTAAACCGTTTAACGCAACTGCCTTCAAGCAAGGTGAGTTTGTCGATATTTCTGAAGCCGACGTAAAAGGTAAGTGGTCGATCTTTTTCTTCTACCCTGCAGACTTTACGTTTGTTTGCCCGACCGAATTGGGTGATGTTGCAGATCACTACGAAGAGCTGCAGAAGATGGACGTGGAAGTGTTCTCTGTGTCTACCGACACGCACTTCACCCACAAGGCGTGGCACGATAGCTCCGAGACCATTGGCAAGATCAGCTATTTCATGGTTGGCGACCAGAACGGCAGCATTACCAACAACTTTGGTGTGATGCGCGAAGGCCAGGGCCTTGCAGACCGTGCTACCTTCCTGATCGATCCGGATGGCATCATTCAGGCGATGGAAATCACCGCCGAAGGCATTGGCCGTGATGCAGACGATCTGATGCGTAAGGTGAAAGCCGCTCAGTACGTGCGCAAGCACCCAGGCGAAGTATGCCCGGCCAAGTGGAAAGAAGGCGAAGAGACACTGTCTCCTTCACTGGATCTGGTGGGCAAGATCTAAGACGTCTTTGGTAACAGGCCCGCAGAGGGCCTGTCACGATCAAAAAACCCCGGATTTCCGGGGTTTTTTTGTGTTCGTGGTTTACGACTCTGCGGTACCGGCTCCGTATTGCGAGCCGCGGGCCTTGAGGCGATAGAACTCTTCAATTACGCCAGCCATGGCGTCTGGGCAATAAGGTCTCAGCCCACCCAGTACCAAATGTTTTGCCACTTCGCCCACGGCTTTGCCGTCAGAAATCAGGCGGTAATCCAGCGTGACATTACCGCGCTTGCCCGTTGCTTCCAGGTCGGCACTATGTAAATCCATCTCCGGCGAGGCTGCATCCAGCCTGTCGAGGGTCACACTCATGCTCGCATACATCACCATGGGGCGATCCGGGTTGAACATCACACCCTTGGATTCCATTAATGGCTTCAGGGTGTGGGGGAAGTTCTTGCCAGAGGCGGCCACGTAGCAGCGGATAAATTCTTCAACAACCTGCTTATCGTGGGTTCTCTCGCCACTGCGGGTAACCTCAAGGTACACCTTGCCATTTTGGTCGCACACTTCGATGGTTTCATCACCGCTTTCGCGAAACTCCAGAGGTACGCCGTCACCCAGCAGGGCGCGGAACTGGAAGGTCATATGCCGGGAAAGCCCGAAGCGCGACACCACGACGGCAAAAAGCAGATCACCGGGAACACAGAAGCGCCGGGCATCCGGATCGTGAATCGGGTTGAAATCGCCGGCCACCTCCTTGGCGAACTGGCTGGCCTGGGATGCGGAAATATGCACGCATCCGTTCTGGATAGTATGAAAGCGGTCTGGAAACATGTGCTGCTTGTCCTGAGTGCAAAGGGAAACGCCACAGCGTCTTGCCCCATGGTACCGGTGTCAGGAGTGTATGGGTATGCGCTATTTGGCCATTTACCGGGCACGTTGATAGCAGTTCCCTATCAATCGGTTTGCTGCAATTAATTTGAGCATTTTGTTGCCAGCCCGTATCGTTAATCCATAGTCAAATCAACGATCATTCCGGATTGAAGATTCAAAGATCCGTTTAAAGAACCTGAAGGGGAAACGAAACATGTTGGATGCCAATATCAAGCAGCAACTTCAAGCCTACATGGAAAAGCTACAGCAGCCGATTGAGCTGGTTGCCGCCTATGACGATGGCGATAAATCCAGGGAGCTGAGAGAGCTTCTGGAAGAGCTCGAGCCGATGTCTGACAAAATCAGCTTGCGCACGGAAGAGTCTGAGGATGTACGTCGTCCGTCTTTCGCCATAAATCGCGTGGGTAGTGACATGGGCGTTCGCTTCGCGGGCATTCCCATGGGTCACGAGTTTACCTCGCTGGTGCTGGCCCTTCTGCAAGTAGGCGGCCACCCATCGAAGGCGTCGCAGGATGTCATCGAGCAGATCCAGCAGCTGGAGGGTGATTTCGAGTTTGAAACCTATTTTTCCCTGTCATGCCAGAACTGCCCGGACGTGGTTCAGGCCCTGAACCTGATGAGCGTTCTCAACCCCGGGGTGCGTCACACGGCCATTGATGGCGCGTTATTTCAGGACGAAGTGGAAAAACGCGAAGTGATGGCGGTACCCAGCGTTTACCTGAACGGTGAGTCCTGGGGCCAGGGCCGAATGACTCTGGAAGAGATTGTTGCCCGGCTGGATACAAAGTCAGATGAGAAAGAAGCCGAAAAGATCAACCAGAAAGACACCTTTGAGGTGTTGGTGATTGGCGGTGGCCCGGCAGGCTCCGCAGCGGCTATTTATGCGGCGCGTAAGGGTATCTCCACGGGTATCGCCGCCGAGCGTTTTGGTGGCCAGGTGGCGGACACCATGGGTATCGAAAACCTGATTTCCGTGCCCTACACCGAAGGCCCGAAGCTGGTTGCTGCCATGGAGCAACACGTTAAGGAATACGATGTAGATATCATGAACATGCAGATAGCCGAAAAGCTGATTCCGGCGACCAATCGCGGCATGCCACACGAGATTCGCCTGGCCAATGGCGCCTCCCTGAAGGCCCGCTCAGTGGTGTTGTCTACCGGTGCTCGTTGGCGCCCGCTGGGTGTTCCGGGGGAAGCCGAATACCGCAACAAGGGCGTGGCTTACTGCCCGCACTGTGACGGTCCGCTGTTTAAAGGCAAGCATGTGGCAGTGATTGGTGGCGGTAACTCCGGCGTGGAAGCGGCTATTGATCTGGCGGGTATTGTGGGCCACGTAACCCTGATTGAGTTTGGTGCCGAAATGCGGGCCGACGATGTTCTGCAAAAAAAGCTGCGCAGCCTGAACAACGTGGACATTATCACCTCGGGCCAGACCACCGAGATCCTTGGGGAAAATGGCCGGGTGAGCGGGCTGAATTATACCGACCGCAACACTGGCGAGAGTCACCACGTGGCTCTGGAGGGCGTATTCGTGCAGATCGGTCTATTGCCTAACACCGAATGGTTGAAAGGGGATATTGAGCTGAGCCAGCATGGTGAAATTATCGTTAACGACCGCGCAGAGACCTCTATTCCTGGTGTGTTTGCCGCCGGGGATGCCACTACGGTGCCTTACAAGCAGATTGTGATCTCCATGGGCGAGGGTTCGAAAGCGGCCCTCAGTGCGTTTGATTACTTGATTCGCAGCTCGGTGGAGTAAAGGCACTGGCAAGGCAATAAAAAACCGGGGTGCAAGCCCCGGCTGTATTCTGAACGCGGCATTTGCTCTACAGGCGAATGCCTTTTTTCGTATCAGCCTTGGGAAACATCTTGCGTCAGGCTTCCGTCAATGAATTCGGGCTCGCCTTGTTCTGAAAACAGGTGTGGGTAGGCGGCTTTTACGCCAGTAACAATAAATTCGTGGGGCACGTCGTCGAAAACGCCGTGATCGTTTACGTACTCCATGTGTGCTTCCCCGGACTCGGTATATTCCTGAAAAATGGAATCGCTTTCGCCATCAAATGCCAGCGGTTCCACCTTCATTAGCTCACATAGCTGTTTATCAAAGGCGGGGGTGGCCTTCACCCAGCGGTCGTTCAGATAGAGTTCGATAAACCCGTGCATGCGAAAAATGTCTGAACGCAGCCACTCAATCAGTTTTGGGCTTGAGAGGTGGTTGCGCACATCGGCGAGGCCCAAGCGGCTGGGAATGCCGATAGACCTTGCTGCAGCACCCAGTAAAACCGCTTTGGGGATGCAATAGCTCTCGCCGGTTTTAAGGGCATAGCTGGCACTGAAGGTTTCCGGTTCTGGGCGAAATACGTAGGGGTTGTAGCTCACCTCATCTCGAGCTGCGAGATACAGAGCTTTTGTTTGCTCCACCGGATTATCCGCCACGCCTTCAAGCCGGGCGGCTATCCAGGCCTTCAGTTCGGGCTGGTTGTAATCAAAAAAAGCAGTAGGCTCAAGGTAGCGTTTCATTGTTGTTGTGCATCCGGTAAAGGCTTGGGTTTTCGAGCATGTCTGATTAGCAAGCTACAGGCAATGACGAAAACCACCAAAATAAATGTGAACTATACGCTTCGCATCAACTCGTACGCGCACATATTAACCGCTGAGGCCAGGTTGAGAGATTCAATCTCGTCTTTGCCGGGAATGGTATAGGGCCTGGCAGCTAACTGTGTTAGCGCTTCTTGCGGTACGCCCCGGGCTTCGTTGCCGAACACATAGCAATCGTGCTGGCGGAATGGCTCAGCTGTCAGCGAGTGGCCGTTCAGGTCGAGACAGGCAATTGAATTGAATCGGCTGGCCAAGTCGGTGAGAGGCACGTCGGTTTCCAGCGGCACGTGAAAAATAGCGCCCATGCTGGCACGCACCACTTTCGGGTTGTAGGGATCAACACTGCCGGGGCTTAGCAGGCATCGAAAACCGCCAAACCAGGCCAGAGTGCGCAAAACAGTTCCGAGGTTACCCGGGTCTTGAACTTCGTGCAGGTAAATGGCTTTTTCGCCCTCGACTGCAACAGCCCTGGCGCCGTTCGCAGGCATCGGCACAACCGCCAAAATGCCTTGAGGCGCGCGGGTATCAGCCAGCTGGGCCATCTGGCGATCGTTAATCACATGGGTTCGAAACTGGCCTTGCCAGTTTGCGTAGGCCTCGGTTACGTACAACTCTGCAGATTGCAGCTCTGGCTGGCGGCCAGCGGCCTTTTGTAATTCCAGAATCAGGTGTTCGCCTTCCACAAGGTAGTGCCCCAGCGCTTGGCGGTACTTTTTCTGGTGCAGCTTTTTGATGTCATCCAGTTTCATGGCGTGATTCGCGTTGACTGTCGGGGTTGCGGGGCAATTGTACGTGCGACCGGGGCGGTTGTCAGGATTTTGCCGGGAGAGAGCGGGCCACGTACAATGGCCGATCAACGCCTTCCGTTTTTATGTTCTTTTTGATCCGTTTTAATTTGGTCTACTTTAAAGAGTCCCTATGGCACGTTCCAAAAGCAGTGGCCGCTGGCTGGATGAGCACGTAAACGATCCCTTCGTGAAGCAGGCGCAGGTAGACGGTTATCGCTCCCGGGCCAGTTATAAACTTCTTGAAATCAACAAGAAGGACAGGCTGATTCACCCCAACATGGTGGTGATGGATCTGGGCTCGGCGCCGGGTGGCTGGTCGCAGGTAGCGGCAAATCTGGTAGGCCACAAGGGCAGGGTGCTGGCCTCCGATATTTTGCCTATGGATGCCATTGCCGGCGTAGAGTTTGTTCAGGGCGATTTCACTGAAGATGCGGCGTTTGATGCCATTATGGAAACACTGGGCGATAGCTGTGTAGATGTAGTGGTTTCTGATATGGCTCCGAATATCAGTGGGGTAACGGTGGCCGATCAGGCATCTTCTATGTACTTGGTGGAACTGGCGCTGGATATGGCCAGCCAGGTGCTCAAGCCCAAAGGCAGCTTTGTGGCCAAGGTGTTTCAGGGTGAAGGCTACGATGAGTATCTGAAAGCCGCCCGAGCCGTGTTCGACAAAGTGGTGGTGCGCAAGCCGGATTCGTCCCGCGCTCGCTCCCGGGAAGTGTACATTGTTGGCAAGGGTTTCAAGGGCTGATCCCCATGCCGTTTCTGCAAAAAAAAGGGGCACCTGCAAATTCCAGGGCCCCGCAAAAGGACAGGGTTTTGGCTTACAGGCTTGCTTGAAGCACCCGGCGGCACATATCCGGTGTGACATCGCCGTGCTCGCCAAGAGCTACCATGCCGTGGCTTTCCAGGCTCTTGATCAGTGGTTCTATATGCTCTTCGCCAAGATTGTAGTCGCTAAGGTGGGTCTTAACGCCGAGCGATTCGAAGAACGCCTGGGTTTTGGCAATGGCGGCTTCGGTTTTTTCCTCAGCACTGCCCTCACGGATATTCCAGACACGTTCGGCATATTGAACCAGCTTGTCGAGTTTGGCGGCTTTGCGCTCGCGCAACATGGATGGCAATACAATCGCCAGGGTCTGGGCATGGTCAAGGTTGTGCAGAGCGGTTAATTCGTGGCCCAGCATATGGGTTGCCCAATCCTGGGGCACGCCGCTGCCAATCAGGCCGTTCAGCGCCAGAGTGGCTGTCCACATCAGACTGGCCCGCACCTGGTAGTTATCGGGTTCGGCCAGGGCCTGTTCGCCGATTTCGGTGAGTGTCAGTAGCAAACCTTCAGCAAACCGGTCCTGAACCGGTGCTTGGGCCGGGTAAGTCAGGTATTGTTCAATTACGTGTACGAATGCGTCTGCAACCCCATTGCCTACCTGGCGTAGTGGCAGGGTGAACGTCTTTGTGGGATCCAGCACCGAGAACTGCGGAAACACCAAATCACTGTGGAAAGGCAGCTTCGCCTGCAGCGATTTACGGGTGACCACGGCGCCCTTATTCATTTCCGAGCCTGTGGCTGGCAGGGTCAACACGGAACCAAAGGGCAGGGCGCGCTCAATGTTGTTGCCGCTTTTGAGCAGAATGTCCCACTCGTCGCCTTCGAAAACGGCGGCAGCAGCGACAAACTTGGTGCCATCAATAACCGATCCGCCGCCTACGGCGAGCAGAAAGTCGGCGTTCTGCTCACGCACTTGGACAACTGCTTTCATCAGTGTTTCAAAACTTGGGTTTGGCTCGATGCCGCCAAATTCTGTCACCTGGCGGTTCCCAAGAGCCGATTTAACCTCCTCCAGCGTACCGGTTCGGCGAGCGCTCTCACCACCGAAAAGCACGAGCACCTTGGCATCGCGGGGCACCAACTGGTCGAGCTCGGAAATTTTACCGTCTCCAAAGGCAATGCGGGTTGGGTTGTAAAAGTTGAAGTTGTTCATGTGTACTCCCTGATGCTGCGTTAGTAAATTATGAAATAGACCGGTCGTCTATATTTTGGGCGAAAAAATGAGACCTCGCGAGCCTGTGTTTATAAGCGGTTTGCTCAGGATTTAAGCAGTTGCCGGGTAATCACCATGGCGTGTGCCATGTGCTGGCTATCTCTGCGAAGTTTGGTCAGCAGGCTTGCACCCAGCCAAAGCTGGTAGAGGCCGGCGGCCAGTTGTTGGGCGTTTTGATCGGGCAATGACCCTTCAGCAATGGCGGCTTCAAGGCATTCGGTGATGCCGCCAATAATCCGCTCTGTGCCGTCTCTGAGAGTCAGGCGCATAGCCTCGGAAAGATCGGCTACTTCGGCGCTCAGCTTTACCACCAGGCAATCTTTAAGGCCCGCCGGGCCGCAGTACTGATGCTGCCATTGAATCCAATAGCTCATTAGTCGACCCAGCGCTGACTGGCTTGTATCGCTGAGGCGTGCGTCCAGATTTTCCATGTAACCGACAAAATAGTCCTCCAGCACCGCCTGCCCAAAGCTCTCTTTGGATTTGAAGTAGTGGTAGAAGGAACCTTTCGGTACACCCGCCTGTTGGAGAATGGCGCTCAGCCCCACAGAGCTGAAACCACGTACCGCGAGAATGTCGCGCCCCGTTTCCAGAAGATGTTGATGAGTGTCTTGATGTCGATTCATGGCGAAATTATAATGACCATTAGACCGGTCGTCTAGTAGTCATTTATTAGTTATTAACCCGTACTTCCGGTTTTTCACTCTCGAAGCCCTTCAGCACGTTCACAACGTTTACGCCAATGGCATCCACATCGTAACCGCCTTCCATCGTAAATACTGTAGGTAGCCCGAGTTGTTCAATGCGTTTGCCCATCGACAGGTAATCCGCCGATTTCAGCTTGAAGAACGAGATTGGGTCCTCCTCAAACGTATCCACGCCCAACGCAATAACCAGTGCGTTGGGCTGATACGCTGCAATTTGCTCGCACGCGGTTTCCAGGCCCCGACTCCAAATGCTGTAGGGTGTTCCCGGGGGATAAACGAGGTTGAGATTGAAGCCTTTGCCGTCACCCTCTCCGGTTTCATCCTCAAAGCCCAGGAAGTGAGGAAATACCAGGTCTGGATCACCATGCAGGCTGATGGTCAGTACATCGTTGCGATCGTAGAAAATGGCCTGGGTGCCGTTGCCATGGTGAAAATCCACATCCAGAATTGCCACCCGCTGATATCCCTGATCGCGAAAGGCTTGCGCCGCAATGGCCGCGTTATTGAAGAAGCAGTAGCCACCGAACAGATCGGCGTGGGCATGATGGCCGGGTGGTCGGCACAGGGCAAAGGCCGCACGTTCACCGTTGGCCACCAGTTTCTGGGCGGTTAGTGCCACGTTGGCCGAAGCACAGGCTGCCTCCCAAGTGCCCTCAGATATGGAACTTTCTGCCGCAAAACTGTAATAGCCAAGGCGGCCGTCTATATCTTTGGGTACTCGTGGCCGCATGCCACGGCCACACCACACGGCGGGGATGGCTTCGCCCGGCTTGCCTTCAGCCACCCAGTCGGACCAGCAGTGTTCCAGAAACGCTACGTAATCTGCTTTATGTACCCGCTTTACTGGCTCCAGGCCAAACTCTTCGGGTTTAAGCACTTCGCCCAGGGTTTGGGCTTTCACGCGAGCCAGAATGGTCTCTGCCCGTGACGGCTTTTCATGGGGTTCGATCAACACGCCACCATCCAACTCGGTCTTAACGGAGCGACGGCTGTGCAGGGGTGAAAAAACGGTTTTCATGGGGCATTATCCGGGTCAGCTGGACTCTCGACTCTGACACAGCCCTTGCAGCGGCTCAAATGAAACCCGGTGTTTAAGCGGCGCAATTTAAGCTATCGTCAAAGCGTACCAGAAGGTAAAAATACCTTATTAATATATCCAATAAAGGGTTTTTATATGGCGAACGACAGTTATCACGAACCCGTTGGCGAACTGACCGACGCAACCCGCGAGATGCATCGCGCGGTAAGCTCCCTGATGGAAGAGTTTGAAGCGGTAGACTGGTACAACCAGCGAGTGGATGCCTGCAAGGACTCTGAACTGAAAGCGATTCTTGAGCACAACCGTGACGAGGAAAAAGAGCACGCAGCCATGGTGCTGGAGTGGATTCGTCGCAAAGACCCGGTCATGGATAAACACCTGCGGGAATTTCTGTTTACCGAAGGGCCTATTGGTCATCACGACTAATCGAGCGTAAAGGCTATGTTGTACCCATTGTCGACGCTTGCGCTGGCTCCTGTTCTTATGGGCCAGGGGCACTATGTGCGCCGGGTAACCCCACGCTTGCCAGAACCTGAAGGCGAGCGGCAGGGCAGCGTTGGCGAAGGGCCGGAACTGCGGCTACTTATTCTTGGTGATTCCGCTGCGGCTGGTGTGGGAGTGAGTAATCAGCAGGATGCGCTGGCGGGCCAACTTGTTCGTGAACTGGCCACAGATCATTGCGTGCACTGGAGCTTGCTGGCAGAAACCGGTCGCACGGTCGCCGATGTTCTAGCCGCGATCAATGCAGCGCCAGAAGAGCACTACGATGTAGTACTGGTCTCTGTTGGCGTTAACGATGTCACAGGTCGCACCAGCTCCAGGCAGTGGCTTGCTTTTCTGAATGAACTTTCAGATCGCTTGATAAACGCAATAGGCGCCAAGCGCGTTCTGTTTACCGCTATTCCGCCGATGCATCTTTTTCCTGCGCTGCCGCAACCCTTGCGCTGGTATCTGGGCATGCGTGCCAGGCAGCTGAACGAGTTGATGGAAGGCCTCTGTAATAGCCGGGCGTCCAGAGGAAAGAGCCTTGAGTATCTCAGCGTGTCCTTTCCCTTGGAGCCCGGGTTTATGGCCTCAGATGGCTTTCACCCGGGCCAGGATGCCTACCGGGTTTGGGCGGCACATTCTGCAGCCGCCATTCGCAGGCTGGCCTAAAATCAGCGCATTTAGACCCTACAGGCCAATCATCCCGGATACCCCGTTGCGCTATCGTAACTCTCAAATCATTACCAGAATAACGACAATGGAATTGAGAGGCCGGCTATGAGCGAACAGCATTTTGACCTATTGATCATCGGCGCCGGTGTATCCGGCATTGGTATGGCCTGCCATTTGAAGCGTGAGTGTCCCGGCAAAACATTTGCCATTCTGGAGCGGCGCCAGTCGCTAGGCGGCACATGGGATTTATTCCGTTACCCGGGCATCCGCTCAGATTCCGATATGTTTACCTTCGGCTATAACTTCCGCCCGTGGACGGGTGGCAAGGTGTTGGCAGATGGCGCCTCCATTAAGAATTATGTACATGAAACCGCGAAGGAAAACGACGTTGAACGGCATATTCAGTATGGCCTTGCGGTAAAAACAGCAGACTGGTGCAGTGTGGATAAGTGCTGGAAGCTGATGGCCGAGAATGAGGAAACCGGTAAAACAGAAATCTACACCTCAAGCTTTCTGATAGGTTGCACTGGCTACTACAACTACGATCAGGGCTATAAGCCGGATTTTCCCGGCGAAGCGGATTTCAAAGGCCAGGTTGTTCACCCCCAGCACTGGCCAGAAGATCTGGATTACACGGGTAAGAAGGTAGTGGTGATCGGCAGTGGCGCGACAGCGATTACGCTAGTGCCTACCATGGCGGAGAAAGCCGGCCATGTAACCATGCTGCAACGGTCACCTACGTATCTGATGCCTTTGCCGTCCACAGATAAGGTGACCCTCGGCCTGCAAAAAGTGCTCCCTGCAAAGCTTGCTTACCGGATAATCCGTGCCCGTAATATCTCGATTTCCCGGTTTTTGTATCAGCGCTCTCGCAAAAGCCCGAAAGCCATGCGCTGCTTGTTCTTGGGCATTATCAAACGCCAAGTGGGTGGTCAAACCGATATGCGTCACTTCACGCCAGACTACGATCCTTGGGATCAACGCCTGTGCGTAGTGAAAGACGGTGATTTGTTTGAAGCCCTGAGAGCCGGCACTGCGTCTATCGCAACCGATTATATAGAGCGGTTTACCAATACCGGCATCCGCCTGAAGTCCGGGGAGCAACTGGATGCGGATATTATTATTCCAGCTACCGGCTTGGATATTCAGATGCTCGGGGGAATCAAACCAAAACTAGACGGCCAGGAAGTGGTTCTGAAAGACAAGATGGTTTACAAGAATGTGATGGTGGAGGGCTTACCCAACGCGGGCATGATCTTCGGATATACCAATATTTCCTGGACCCTGAAAGCGGATACCGCCAGCGAATACATGTGTCGCCTAATCAATCACATGGATCGGCATGGGATGCGTGTGGCGGTCGCCAGGGATACTGAAAACAGCCTGGGTGAAGATACTGTGCTTGGTTCGCTAAATGCCGGCTACATTAAACGTGCTGCAGATCGTCTGCCGCGCCAGGGCACCCACGGGCCCTGGAAGTCGTCCCAGAATTATCTGGAAGACGTAAAAATTCTGCGTTTTGATCCGATTGAAGACGGTTACATTGAGTTTGATGGTAAGAAAACCAAAGCCCAAGACCAACAGTCTCGTGGCTTTTTAAGGCCTCTGCGTTCGGCGTTGTTTGGCGTTTGAGTACTGCTGGGGCACAGCAATTGCTGTGCCCCAGCATACTTATTCTTTGCCCAGGTAGGCCGCCCGGGTACCTGCCCAGCTATCAGCTTCTGTTACCCTTAACACTTCTTGTGAGATTTCTGCCCTAAGCGGACTGCCGTCTGGCAGAGCCAGCGCGTACAACTGTTTTGCAAACACACCGGGAAGAATCGTCAGCTTCTTTGGGCCCAGTTGCAGATTTCGATACTGCATTAACGCACGGTCGTACACGATGGCGTCGGTTTCGCCGCTGACGACCGATTCCATCGCAGCAGTCAGATCCGGGTAGGTTTGATAACGAATGTGCTCGTCTTCCAGGTAGCGCTGGCTTGCTGTATTGGAAATGGTTGCAACCACCTTGCCGGGCAGGTCGCCGGTACCTTGAATGCCGGTGCGCAGGTTGCTTACGGTCAAAGACGAAGTAATAGCAGCGGTAAAGCTAGCGACCATAATCAATCCAGCAAACATCCAGACTAAGCCAATTAGCCGGCCGGCAAGCGATACCGGCGCTTTATCGCCGTAACCAACGGTGGTCATAGTTACCGCCGCCCACCAGAAGCTGGAGCCAATACCCTGGGCCGCGGAACCGCCAAATTGCTCTGGGTTGCGGCGTCGTTCAACCAGCCATAGCAAAAAGCCGACAACCAACAGTGATGCAGCCAATGCAAGCACAGCACTGAGGAACTGCCAGCTAATGAAGGCCTTCAGGCTGCTAAGCAGGCCCCGCTCAGGTATCGGCGGCACGGCAATAGACAGGCCTGTCTGATAGAAGGGGTGGCTGAAATCAAACCTGGCTTCCCGGTCGGCCGTCATGGTTAGCGCTCCAAAGGCGACATCTATTTCATCGTTTTCAACGGCTTCGAGTAGCTCATTGAAGCTCATGGGAACCCATTCAAATTCTCGCTCCATGCCGGATGCAATATCTTCCCAAAGATCAATGCTGATGCCTTCCCAGCGGCCATCATCGGTTTCCATTACAAAGGGTGGGACGGTGGATATGCCGACTTTCAGAGGTGGCTCCTGAGCATATGTCTGGTTGGAAATACTCAGCGAGAGAAGAAAAATACAGGTCAGAGTTCGTATAAGCATGGCTTTTTGCAGCCTTGTCGGCAGGGCTGCGCTCCTTGTTGGCGGTTTTGGTTAATAGCTTAAGCGTATGATTCATACGTAATGGCACGTAGATGGATCAAAGCAAATGCCCGATTAGTGGTTTGGTTCCTTCGCACGGCCTAAGTGGTCTATTATCAGGCTCACATTTCACAAAAAAGAACGCGACCCATGAACATTTTCAGGATTGTTGTCTTACCCTTTATTTTATTACTTTGTTCAGGCGTTGTTATGGCTGCCGATGGATTAATCGCGGTTAAAAGTAATCATAGCGTAGCGGCTACGGCGGATAAACTTGAAGCTGTCTTGAACGAAAAGGGTATGAAAGTCATGAACCGGATCAATCATGCGACGGGATCTGAATCGGCAGGAATGGAGCTGCGGCCAACTGAGCTGGTGATTTTTGGCAACCCCGAGGTAGGCACACCTCTGATGCAATGTGCCCAGAGCGTTGCGGTGGACCTGCCCCAGAAAGCACTGATTTGGGAAGATGAAGAAGGCCAAGTTTGGTTTGGCTATAATAATCCAGAGTATCTGAAGGCCAGGCATGCGATTGAAGGCTGTGATGCCGGGCTGGAAAAAGTAAGCGGTGCTTTAGCGGGTTTTGCCAAGGCGGCAACCCACTGACAGATAAAATAAGGAAGCTACGGGTATCATCATAATTGCGGATATCCGGCAGAGCGCAGAACCCTTAAGGTTTCCGGCCCTGTCGTTTAGGAAATGCACCCTTGCAGTTGATACGTTCTGCTCTTGCTTATATTGCCCTCATTGCCGCTATTCTGGCGCTTCTTCCCGGTATGGCCGGGCTTGGTGCCAGTGCGGTAAGCTTGGCTGTGATTCTGGGGTGGCAGGACATGCGGCGTGTGCCCAAAGCCGTATTTATAGTGGCCGGATTGGCGCTGGTTTAAAGCACCTGCAGATGCTGGCTCTGACGACAAATCCTTATAGCTAATTGCGAAAACCTCTGTTAGTGTGCGCCCATCCTGCCTCTAAGGACTCTGCATTTACCGGCATACACAGCCGCGTTGCGAACCATCCATACGACCTGTCAGAGGACGTCACCCCGATACCGGCGCGTGACTGTAGTCGTCTTTTATACCATGAATTTTCATGGCTTCTGCCCGCATTCGCCAGACAGGTGTTCGTGGAGGCAGCACAATCAAGAGTTGATCTTATATGAGTTTTTCTTCACTCGGTTTATCCGAGCAGCTGGTCCGTGCAACCACCGACCAGGGTTACGAAACCCCGTCTCCTATTCAGCTACAGGCTATTCCTGCCGTACTTTCCGGCAAGGATGTCATGGCGGCAGCCCAGACGGGCACAGGTAAAACCGCGGGCTTCACACTGCCTTTGTTGCAGCGCCTGGCTGAGAAGCCGCGCACAGGCAAGGGCCCCCGCGTGCTGATTTTGGCGCCAACACGGGAGCTGGCTGCGCAGGTTCACGACAGCGTTAACCTTTACAGTAAATATGTTCCCACCAAGGCCGCTGTGGTTTTTGGTGGTGTGAAAATTAACCCGCAGATGATGAAGCTGCGCAAAGGCCTGGACGTACTGGTTGCCACCCCCGGCCGTCTGATGGATTTGTATCAGCAGAATGCTGTGAAATTCAACGAGGTTGAAATCCTGGTGCTGGACGAAGCCGACCGCATGCTGGATATGGGTTTTATCCGCGATATCAAAAAGATTCTCGCGCTGTTGCCAGCCAAGCGGCAGAACCTGCTGTTTTCCGCGACCTTCTCCGGTGAGATTCGCTCCCTGGCCAAAGGCCTGCTGAACAACCCGGTGCAGATTGATGTGGCCGTTAGAAACACCACAGCCGAAACCGTAAAACAGTCCGTGTACAAAGTGGATCAGAGCCAGAAAACCGCTCTGCTGAGCAAGCTGGTGCGGGATAATAGCTGGGAGCAGGTGTTGGTCTTTACCCGTACCAAGCACGGGGCTAATCGTTTGACCCAGAAGCTGGAGCGGGACGGAATCACGGCAGCGGCGATTCACGGCAACAAGTCTCAGGGCGCACGTACGCGGGCGCTGGCGAACTTCAAGCAGGGCGAGGTACGGGTTCTGGTGGCTACGGATATCGCTGCCCGCGGGCTGGATATCAAGCAGTTGCCGCAAGTGGTCAATTTTGAGTTGCCCAATGTGCCGGAAGACTATGTGCACCGTATTGGTCGCACCGGTCGTGCTGGCGAGAGTGGCCATGCGCTGTCGCTGGTGAGTGCGGATGAGGGCAAGCAACTGGCCGGGATTGAAAAGCTGATCAAAAAGCAGTTGCCGCGCAAGGAAGTGGAAGGCTTTGAGCCGAAGAATAACTTACCGGCAAAGCCCAAAGCCAAAGCGGATCCGAGCAAGGCCCGTAATCGCAGTGGTGGTAATCCGGGCGGGAATGGTCGGCCTGTTGGCAAGCCCCGCAGCTTCGGCGACAAGCCAGGAGGGCGTAGTGGCGGCCGTAACCAGAATGGTAATGGCCAGCGTGGGCGTTCAGGCCAGAGTCGAAGCCAGAGCGCGTGATCCTGAGCCGGTATATTGTCTGCTTAGAGTAAAAGCAAAAACGGAGCCATGCAGGCTCCGTTTTTCTTTGCCGGTTTCAAACGCCAACCGGCTCTGTTAATGCAGTGACATTCAGTTATCAGAACTTGTAGGTAAAACCGACCATGTAGACCATGGGGTCGATTTCGACTTCGAACTCGTCAGTCTGTGTTAGGTAGTTCCCCGCGTCATCGTAGACTTTGACCTTGGCATCAGTATTGATGTCCGCCCACCAGATCGCAGCGTTCAGACCAAAGTTTTCGCTCAACATGTAGTCAATGCCAGCCTCAAAGGCAACACCGACACTGTCGTCCAGCTCAAGCTCACTGGATCCAGCACCAATGGCACCGTTCAGATCTGCTGTTGTCTTTTCTTCAAAGAAGGTCGTGTAGTTTACGCCCACGCCCACGAAAGGCTGCAGTGCAGACGAGCTGCGCATGGGGAAATACTGCAGTGTCAACGTCGGTGGCAGGTGCCTGGTTTCGCCCAGTTTTAAATCGCCTGGAAGATCACCGCCCCCGTTAATATTGTGTTTGAAAGGTGTCGCGCCGAGCACTCCGATACCGATGTTGCTGGTGAACATGTAAGTGGCACGGAGACCGAGCTGAGTATTAGCGTCGACAGAAACTTTCGCGTCTACCGCGGGGCCCAAAAGCGGTGCTCCACCTACTGTTATTGAATCACTGGAATCATCCGGTGCCACATGCACGGCACCGGCGCGTAGAATAAAATCACCAGCTTCGAATGCCTGGGCAGCGGGAGCTACGGCCATAATGGCGGCTGCCATAATGCTGAGTTTGAAAGAACGGGACATAACCATCTCCTTAACCTGAATCATTGTTGCGCTCAGATTAATGGCTCCAGAGATGGGAAACTTGATATAACGCAATAATTCCGAACTGGTAGCGCGGGTTGAAGCACCAGTTTGATGCAACTCAAAAAATACGCAGGGAACGTATATGTGCTGGTTGTCAGGCGGAGTTTTTTGGGGTGCCGGTTGATAGCGCGCCGGGTACAAACACATCCCGCACGCTGATGGGGTCACCATCTGCGTTCTGTACGTGAACCTCTTGGATAGCCTGCCCTGTAGCCCGATCACGCAAATCCAGCGGGGCGTCGTTTGGTGCGGGGTTCCATTTGTCTCCCCACTGGCGTAAAGCAACAACCACCGGGAACAGGTCCCGGCCTTTCTCAGTAAGACGGTATTCGAAGCGCGAGCCGTGTTCACCCACCTCCACTTTTTTCAGTACGCCGTTATCTACCAGCCGTGCTAACCGATCACACAGGATATTCTTGGCGATACCCAACCCCTGCTGAAAATCTACAAAACGCTGGGTGCCGTACATGGCGTGCAGCACAATCAGTAGCGACCACCAGTCACCCACCTGGTTCAGGGCGCGGGCGACGGAGCAGTTGGAATCATCAAAACGTTTTCTGGCCATGTGCGTAAGTGTACATAATGGGGTTGCATCTTAAAACCATATTAAATAAAGTTGCGCCACTCAATTAAGTTGCTTTAAGAGACCAAATTAGGAGAGATGACCATGAATCTGGGCCCCATGTTTCAACCGTTCGATGTGCACAACCTCACCCTTCGCAACCGTGTGGCCATGGCGCCCATGACCCGTAACTTCTCACCTGCAGGCGTGCCCGGTGACAATGTCGTGGATTATTACCGGCGCCGCGCAGAGGCGGGTGTGGGCCTTATCATTACCGAAGGCACTACGGTGAATCATACTGCTGCCAATGGTTATCCCAATGTGCCTGCGTTTCATGGTATCGAGGCGCTGGAAGGCTGGAAAAACGTGGCGGATGCCGTGCACGAAGCTGGCGGTGCTGTCTTTCCGCAGCTTTGGCACGTAGGTGCGGTACGCAAGAAGGGCATAGAGCCGGATACGTCGGTTCCCGGTTACAGCCCGTCTGGCCTGTTTGCGCCCGGCAAGCCCAATGGCAAGGCAATGAGCAAAGAAGATATCGATGACGTGGTTACCGCCTTTGCCGATGCTGCCCAGGACGCCAAAGCCCTTGGGTTTGATGGTATTGAGATTCACGGAGCCCACGGTTACCTGCTTGACCAGTTCTTGTGGGAGGGCACCAATCAGCGTGAAGACGAATACGGCGGCAGCATGGAAAACCGCCTGCGCTTTGTGGTTGAGATTGTAGAAGCTGTTCGTCACAGGGTTGGCCCCGAGTTCCCTATTATGCTGCGCTTCTCCCAGTGGAAGCAGCAGGATTACAGCGCAAAACTGGTGAATAGCCCGGAAGAACTCGAGCAGTTCCTCAAGCCGCTGGTTGAAGCTGGTGTGGATATCTTTCACGCTTCAACCCGCCGTTTCTGGGAGCCGGAGTTTGAAGGCTCCAATCTTAACCTGGCAGGCTGGACTCAAAAGCTGTCTGGCAAGCCCACCATGTCGGTTGGCAGTGTTGGCCTGACCGAAGATTTTATCAGCGGCACCATGGCCAGCAAACAGGAGTCGGTGGAGCAGTCTGGTATTGATGAGCTGGTTGAGCGTATGAACAACCACGAATTTGAACTGATTGCCGTTGGCCGCGCACTGCTGCAGGACCCGCAATGGCTTACCAAAGTGAAGGAGGGCCGGATCAGCGAGGTTGATGATTTTGCCCGCAAATCTCTTACAAAACTGTACTGAGACCGGGTGAGCATTTCCTCCCTGTAACAGCACAGCCCCCATCACCTTGCGTATGATGGGGGCTGTGTTTTTTGGGTGGTGGTGCGCTTCAATCCCGCAAGCCGCTCACCAGCTTGTCGATGCTGTCCTTGGCATCGCCAAACAGCATTCGGGAGTTGTCCTTGAAGAACAGCGGGTTTTCGACGCCGGAGTAACCGGTGGCCATGCCGCGCTTCAGAATCACCACCTGCCGGGATTTCCACACTTCCAGCACCGGCATGCCGGCAATGGGGCTGCCCGGATCTTCGGCCGCCGCCGGGTTGACGGTGTCGTTGGCGCCAATCACCAGCACCACATCGGTTTCGGGGAAATCGCCGTTGATTTCGTCCATTTCCAGTACGATGTCGTAAGGCACATGGGCTTCTGCCAGCAGCACGTTCATGTGGCCGGGCAAGCGGCCGGCGACCGGGTGGATGCCAAAACGCACAGTCACCCCGCGGTCTCGCAGCAGCTTGGTCATGTCACTGACGCCATTCTGCGCCTGGGCTACAGCCATGCCGTAACCGGGCACAATAATCACCGAATCGGCGTTGCGCAGTTCCTCGCACACTTCGTCAGCACTGGTTTCCAGGGCTACCTGGCCATCATCACCAGCGGCGGCAGAACTGCTGCTGGTCTGGCCAAAGCCACCCAGGATCACGCTGATGAACGAGCGGTTCATAGCCTTGCACATGATGTAACTGAGGATGGCACCGCTGCTGCCCACCAGGGCGCCGGTGACAATCAGCAGATCGTTGCCCAGCATGAAGCCAATGGAGGCGGCGGCCCAGCCCGAGTAGCTGTTGAGCATGGACACCACCACCGGCATGTCGGCGCCGCCAATGGCCATGATCAGGTGAATACCGAGCACAGAGGCAATCACCGTCATCAGTACCAGGGCCAGCAGGCCCAGGGCCAGGCTATCGGTACTCAGGAACCAGCAACCCAGCACCACCGATACCGCAATGGCGGCCAGGTTCATCAGATGCCGGCCGGGCAGGGTCAGCGCCTTGCTGTCGATGCGGCCATCCAGTTTGCCGCAGGCCACCAGCGAGCCGGTAAAGGTGACGGCACCGATAAAGATACCCACAAAGACTTCCACCAGTTTGATGGTGTGTTCGGCCCCCGAGGTGGCAGCCAGCGGCTCTATGTAGCCGGAGAAACCAACCAGAACCGCTGCCATACCAACAAAACTGTGCAGTAGCGCCACCAGTTGCGGCATCTGGGTCATTTCCACACGATTGGCAATGGCGATACCAATGCCCGCCCCTGCCAGCACGGCGATGATGATGGCGACAATACCGCTGTCGCTGACACTGGCCACGGTGGCCAGCAGTGCGATGAAAATACCGACAACCCCGTAAAGGTTGCCCCTGCGTGCAGATTCCTGGTGGCTAAGGCCTCCGAGGCTGAGAATAAATAATATGCTGGCGACCACGTAGGCCACCGTAACGAGTCCGGTACTCATGGTGGTCACCCCTTATTTGCGAAACATTTTGAGCATACGGTGAGTAACCCGAAAGCCACCCCCCACGTTGATGCTGGCGATCAGCACCGCTACAAACGCCAGAATCCCGACCACCACGCTTTGCGCCTGGGCGAGATGCAAAATGGCACCAATCACAATGATGCCGCTAATGGCATTGGTTACGCTCATCAAGGGGGTGTGCAGGGATGCGGTTACATTCCAAACCACCTGCCAGCCAATAAAACAGGCCAGCACGAACACCGTGAAGTGGCGCAGGAAGCTCTCCGGCGCATGGGCACCCACACCGTACAGGGCGGCTACCGTGACAATCAGCAGGGCCGCTTTGCCAATCAGGCTGCGGCGTTCCGATTCCTTGCGCGCCGCCGCTTTCTGTTCTGCGGAAGGCTCTTCTGTGCCCGGCGCCGGTTTGGGGCTGACCGGGGTTTCGGGCTGGGGGGGTGGCCAGGTCACTTCCTGCTGGTGCACCACGGTCAGGCCGCGGATCACGTCGTCTTCCATGTTCACCCGGGGCTGGCCATCCTTCTCCGGGGTCAACTCGGTCATCAGGTGGAACAGGTTGGTGGCGTACAGGTCACTGGCCACCTTGGCCATGCGGCTGGGCAGATCCGTGTAGCCAATCAGCGTGACCTCATGCTGGTGGGCAATCTTGCCGGGCTCGGTGAGCTCGCAGTTGCCGCCGCGCTCGGAGGCCAGATCGACAATCACACTGCCGGGTTTCATGGATTTCACCATCTCGGCGGTGATCAGCTTGGGGGCCGGCTTGCCGGGAATCAGCGCGGTGGTGATGATGATATCCACCTCCTTCGCCTGTTCCGCGAACAGCGCCATTTCCGCCTTGATGAACTCGTCGCTCATCTGTTTGGCATAGCCGCCGGTGCCGCTGCCTTCCTCTTCCTCGAAGTCCAGCTGCAGGAACTCGGCGCCCATGCTCTCGATCTGCTCCTTCACCTCCAGCCGGGTATCGAAGGCCCGCACTATGGCGCCCAGGCTGTTGGCCGCACCCACGGCGGCCAGGCCAGCAACACCGGCACCAATCACCATCACCTTGGCTGGCGGTACCTTGCCGGCGGCGGTGACCTGGCCGGTAAAAAAGCGGCCGAAATGGTTGGCCGCTTCCACCACGGCACGGTAGCCGGCGATGTTGGCCATGGCGCTGAGCGCGTCCATCTTCTGCGCCCGGCTGATGCGCGGCAGGCTGTCGATGGCGAATGTGGTTATTTTGCGGTCAGCTAACTGTTTTAAAAGCTCCGCGTTCTGGGCCGGCCATATATAGCTGGCAAGAAGCGCTCCCTCCTTCATCAGTTCAGCTTCATGCTTGCCCAGTGTAGGGTTCTGCATAGGGGCACGAACTTTCAGAATGAAATCAGCCTCGCTCCATAACGAGCCGGTGTCTGCAACGATCGTTGCGCCCACGGCTTCGTAGGCTTCGTCGCGATAGTGCGCCGCTTCGCCTGCGCCTGTCTCAACTGTGACGTCGTAGCCGAGATTAATCAGTTTGTGTACTGAAGGCGGTGTGGCTGCAACCCTTCGTTCATCTGTAAATATCTCTTTCGGAATACCAATCTTCACGATGGGAGGTCTCTTTGGTTAGACTAAAGGATGTAGTTAAAACTACCTATATGCCCGCGAAAATTCAATATTTTTGCATCATAGGTTCTGTTGCGTACGGCAAAAAACCGGATTAAGAGCTAAGCTTTGTTGCTTATCACAGACTGGAATTTTTCGATGTTTGAGATGTTTTTCAGCACATACATTAGCAGTACAATCCGCTTTCTGTTCCTGCTGGCACCTTTCTTTGCGGTGTCCATGTTTATTGCCTTGACTCGCGGGTTGCCGGCTGCTGAAAAAGCCTCAATTATTCGCCGGGCCTGCGTCGCCGCTTCCGTTATGGGCGTCATATTATTTTTTGGCGGCCCGCTGCTTTTCAGTGCGATTGGTATTACGCTGAATTCTTTTCGCATAGGTGCTGGCACGCTGCTGTTCCTCACGGCTATCAGCCTGGTCACCAGTGGCACCCGCAACCATGCCACCGGCTTGCCTGACGAAGAGCGTGACGATATAGCAGTCGTACCACTGGCAGTACCGGTTATGATAGGCCCTGCCACCATTGGTGCCATTCTGGTATACGGTGCGGAACTCAAACAGGTACCAGAAGTGGCTGGCGGCCTGTTTGGTTTGCTTTCGGGCCTGTTCATTTTAGCCGTGCTGCTGCGCTTATCCGGCTACCTGGAAAAAGCCCTGGGCAAAACCGGCCTGAATATCCTTTCTAAAATCAGTGGCCTTGTTCTCTCTGCCATGGCAGCAGAAATTGTCCTGACTGGTATTACGGGCTTTATCGCCAATATCTGATGGCCAGCACATGACTTTAAGGAGCCGCGATGTCCACCGACACCACAGAGCACAACCGCAACCGACAGGATTTCTCCGGCATCGATTCGATCTGGTTGTTTGGCTATGGCTCGCTGATTTACAAGGTGGACTTCCCGTTCCTGGAACAGCGCCCCGCGTCTATTCAGGGCTGGGCACGTAGATTCTGGCAGGGGTCACATGATCACCGGGGTACTCCGGAAGCGCCGGGCAGGGTAGCGACCCTGATCGAACAACCGGGGTCCGAATGCAAGGGCATGGCGTTTCGGGTATCACCGAATGTATTCGAGCATTTGGATGTGCGGGAGAAGAACGGGTATCTGCGGTTTTCCACGACCATGACGTTTGAAAATGGCGGCCAAGCGGAAGGGTTGGTTTATATTGCTACTGAGGACAATGAGGCGTTTCTTGGCCACGCCACTGAAGCTGTTATCGCCCGTCAGATTGCCACAGCGGCAGGCCCAAGCGGCCCGAACACTGAATATCTCTTCAGATTGGCAGAGTCATTACGAGCACTGGGCGACGAATGCACCCACACGTTCTCTATCGAAGCGTTCCTGAAAGCGGACTCTCAGGCTGGATACGCAGCCCCCGGCTGCGTCAAGTCTCCGCCATAGCTTCCTTTTTTTCCTGCCTTGTGGCGGGGTTAAACCCCCTGGGCGGCGATTTCCGACGTTGGTTCAGGCCGATCAACACCAACGGCACCACAACCATCATGCTGCCCAACAGGAACCACCAGTCTGGCACCTCGTTAAACCAGATCCAGCCGATACCTACTGCCCATATCAAGCCCGTGTATTCGGCGCTGGTCACCAGGTTTGCATCAACCTGACGGTAGGCCAACAAAACCGTGATGTTGTAGCCCAGAATGAATAATGCTGACGCGGTTGCCGTAAAAAGAATGTCCGGGTGCCAGGAGGCCCCCTGTTGCCATTCCCAAACTGCCAGCAATCCAGATGCGGGAATTACCAGCAAGTAGTTAAGAAACAACTTGTGCACCGTAGTCTGGCCCTCGGGCAGCTTGCGCACCATCAACGCATTGATGGCCAGGGTAATCGCCGAGCCCAGCGCTGCTATAGCCGCCCAGTTGAACTCCACCGGGCGCAGGATAACGATGATGCCGGCAAAGCCGCTGAACACGGCAAATAAGCTCAAAGGCGACAGGGACTCCCGGAAGATAATCACCGAAAACACCATCACCAGAACCGGTGCCGCATAAAATACCGCGTTGGCTGTGGCCAGAGGCAGGTTGCTCAGGGCCACAATCATGCATAGCAGACCCGCCAGATGAACGTGAGCGCGTATGGCGTGCACCTTGACGCCGGCAAACAGGTTTGTGCGATCGATTTTCCGGGCCAGGGGCAACAGAAACACAAGTGTGATCAGGCAACGCAGAAACGCGAACTGGAGAATGGGCGCGCCCGGTTCCATCAATTTGATAAAAACGTCGGATATCAACGCCATGGCGTTGCCGAGCACAAGCAGAAGAATGGCGCTGTTTACGGTTTTGCCTGACATGTTTTCTTACCTGGTATTCGGGGTTGCACAGAACGCACACAAAGAAGGTGGCAGCGTTAGTCTACTTGCGCTTTAATATCCGATAAAATGATGTTTATTGATAAGGTATTAGATAAATAGATAATGAAGCTTCCGCCTCTTAGAGCCCTGCCCGTATTTGAAGCCGTTGCCCGCCTCAACAGTTTTTCTCTGGCCGCCCAGGAATTGTCGGTAAGCCAGAGTGCCGTGAGCCATCAGATCAAACAGCTGGAAACCTACCTGGGTGAAAAACTGTTCTGGCGCAGCGGACGAACCCTTACTCTAACCGACGAAGGCCGGCACTACCTGGATGCGATCAGTACAGCCTTGCTGCAAATTGAGCGGGCTAGTGAACAATTGCTGGGGCACGAGGAATCCCGATTGCGGTTGTCGCTGTTCAGCTCTTTCGCCGTGCGCTGGCTGGTGCCGCGATTGCCGGATTTGCAGAGATTGCACCCGCAAGTAGAGCTGGCGCTGGAAATGACTAGCGAGAACCCGGTGCTGTCCGACCGCGTAGCAGACTGTTTTATCACTATCCATCGGGACTCGCCGGCTTACAGTTACGAGCTGCTGTATGTCGAGCGGCTTTTCCCTGTGTGCAGTCAGGGCTACTGGCAACGTATCAGTCATGAGTTGGAGCGGGAAGGAGGCGCAACAGGGGGTTACGAAAGCGCTATGAGTACAGCCGAAATAACCAGATTCCCCTTGCTGTCTACCCACAGTATTTATGACAAGGCTGCCGGCGATTGGGAGGCCTGGTATCACACGATAGGAGAATCCATCCCCTCTGGCGCCCGCGTACAACATTTCAGCCACATGTTGCTGGCGCTTGAGGCTGCGCGTTTTCACCAGGGCATCGCACTAACCAATGACTACATGCTCAGCACCCGCGAGGATTCGGAAGAGTTTGTGCGGTTGCCTTGCCATTCGCTGGTGACCGGCGACAAATTCTACTTTGCCTGGAAAACCAGCCGCCGGCGGGAGCCTGGCATCCAGATATTACGGCATTGGCTGGTCAGCCAGGCGATTGCGGGAGGACTTCGGGGGAAAACGGTCTGACTCTATGCTTTGTCTTCCCGGGCTTCCCATACTTCGATAGCCGCCGCGAGGTCCTCCAGAGATGCCCCCACGGATTTGAAAACCGTGATCGCCTCGTCACTGGAGCGGCCAGGCTTTGTGCCTGTCAGCAATTCTGCCAGCTCTGCCCGTAAATCGGATTCCTGGAGTGCTCCCTCGTCCATGGCCTGCAGCAAGTCGCCGGCCTCGCCTTTGGCACCGGCGTAGGTATCCACGAATACTTCGCTTCGAGTAAGGCAACGGCCATCGGTTTCCCGCATGCTGGGACGAAACGCGCCGACGAGATCCAGGTGGCTGCCGGGTTGTAGCCATTTCCCCTGAATGAGTGGCTCCGTCGATAACGTTGCACAGCTTATGATATCTGCCTCTGCAACGGCGGTTTCCAAATCTGTCACCGATTCACAATCAAAACGGTCACGAAAACGTTCTGCCAGCGCTGCTGACTTTTCCGGATTACGCCCCCAGATCCGGACCTTATTTATAGGGCGCACGGTGGCATGGGCTTCGATTAGCATAGGCGCCAATTTACCTGTTCCGACTACCAACAGGGATGAAGCACTTTGCCGCGACAGCTCTCGAGCTGCCAGAGCAGACGCGGCTGCCGTGCGCCAGCTGGTAAGCGCGCCGCCGTCGATGCACGCCAGGGGTGTGCCGTGCTGGCCTTCGCACAAAATATAGAGGCCGGAAATGGCTGGTAGCCCGGCGTTGGCATTTTGTGGAAATACGTTGACCATTTTCATACCGATATACCCTGCCTGTTCCCAGGCAGGCATGATCAGCATGGTGGCCTCGCCATCCTTACGGTGCATGGCGTGGTGGTGCCTTGGTGGTGCTTCTACTCCCTGGCGGAATGTATTGGCGAGACGCTCGATCAGTGCCGGCCACGCCAGTGTGCCGGAAACCTCTTGTGCAGAAATAACACGCATAATACTTAGTCCTTTTTCCGGCTGACCAGTCGCTGAACTTCGCCCACTATGCCACGCCTGAACACCATCACACAGACGACAAAGATAGTGCCAAGAATGACCTGCACCCAGGAGCCAAAGGCCGACAATTCATGACTGAGGGCGCCAACGGTGATGGCGCCAATAACCGGGCCAAAAACCGTGCCCAGCCCGCCTACCAGAGTCATTAAAATCACTTCGCCAGAGGTTTGCCAGTGAGCGTTGGTAAGTGCCGCAAACTGGAACACGATGGCCTTGGTGGCGCCGGCCAGTCCGGCCAGAGTGGCAGAAATCACAAAGGCGAGCAGTTTGAAACGTTCTACGTCGTACCCCAGGGACAGGGCGCGGGGTTCGTTCTCTCGAATGGCTTGAAGCACTTCGCCAAA
Organism: Marinobacter sp.; assembly: GCF_052091845.1. Taxonomy (GTDB): domain Bacteria; phylum Pseudomonadota; class Gammaproteobacteria; order Pseudomonadales; family Oleiphilaceae; genus Marinobacter. The sequence goes on from NZ_JBQDCO010000029.1 coordinate 45,795, forward strand.
GGGTGAGTGAATGGTGCGGTGGATAATGCCAAACCCGATCAGGAAAATGGCGAACACAAAGTAGTACATGGTGAGTGGGTGGTTGAGATCAATAAACCCTAACAGCTCGCCCCGGGGAATGCCTTGCAACCCATTCTCACCGCCGGTAAACGGCATTTGCAGCGCCAGAAAATAGATAATCTGTGCCAGTGCGAGAGTGACCATGGCGAAATAAATGCCTTGCCGACGAATCGCCAGAAAACCAAAGATCGCGCCGAGAATCAGCGTGAACCCGGTTCCGGCCAATATACCCAACAGTGGTGGGAAGCCCCATTCCTTGGTGACAAACCCGGTGATATAGGCTGCCCCGCCAAAAAAGGCGGCATGGCCAAACGACAACAGCCCGGCATAGCCCAGCAGCAGGTTGAACGCGCAGGCGAACAGCGCAAAACACAGCAGATCCATCACAAACACCGGGTAGGCGAAAAACGGTGCCGTCAGACCGAGAATGAGCATCAGAATAAACAGGATACGGTTGGTCATGAGTGGCTCACCTCTCCTTACCGAACAGTCCCGCCGGGCGGAACAGCAGTACCAACACCATCAAAAAGAAAATCACGGTGCTGGCGGCGGGTGGATAGAATACTTTGGTGAGACCTTCAATAAGACCCAGCGCAAGACCGGAGAGAATGGCGCCCATAATCGAGCCCATACCGCCGATCACCACCACAGCGAACACTACAATAATCAAATCAGCCCCCATCAATGGGCTAACCGAGTAAATGGGCGCGGCCAGCACCCCCGCCAAACCCGCAAGGCCAGCGCCGAAGGCGAACGTGAGGGTGACCATTAACGGAACGTTGAGGCCAAAGGCCTGAGTGAGATCCGGATTTTCAACGCCGGCTCTTAGCCGCGAACCCAGCTTGGTGTGTTCAATGAAGAACC